>CAUTSA010000011.1:0-11199 GCA_963540965.1 uncultured Candidatus Saccharibacteria bacterium | reverse complement strand
GGAGATAATAAATAATGAGCATTAAAGCTTATCGTCCTACCACTCCTGCTCAGCGCCAGAAGACTACCCAGGATTTCGATCAAATCACTACAAGAAAACCTCTTAAGTCTTTATTAAAAGCTAAAAAGCAGAATGCTGGTAAAAACAGCCAAGGACGTATCACTGTCCGCCATCGTGGTGGTGGTGTAAAACGTCACTATCGCTTAGTTACTCATAATCTACCAAAGAATATGACCTTTGAAATTATGGAAATTGAGTACGATCCAAACCGTAGCGCACGTATTGCCCGTGTCAAAGACACTAACAATACTTTCTACTACGTTATCGCAGATTCTAAGATGTTTAAGGGTAAAACCTTCCAAACCGGTGCCGAGGCTCCAATCGAAGAATCTAACCGTCTACCACTTAGCAACATTCCAGTTGGTACCATGGTTTACTCCATCGAACTAACTCCAGGTCGCGGTGCACAGATGGTCCGCTCTGCTGGTAACTCAGCTCAGCTTATGGCAAAAGAAGGTGCTTATGCAACTCTTCGTATGCCTTCCGGCGAAGTTCGCAAAGTTCTTGCAACCTGTGAAGCTTCAATTGGTACAGTTGGTAACATGCAACATCAAAATATTAAAATCGGTTCAGCTGGTCGTGTCCGCCGCAAAGGCATTCGCCCAACCGTCCGTGGTGTTGTCATGAACGCTACAGACCACCCACACGGTGGTGGTGATGGTGGCCGTCACGGTACTGGTAAAGCTCCTCGTACACCATGGGGTCAGCTCACTCTTGGTTTCCGTACTCGCCACAATAAGAAAACTAATAAAATGATCGTGCGCAGTCGTCACGAAGGAAAGAGGAAATAGTCTATGGGAAGAAGCCTCAAAAAAGGTCCTTTCGTGGATTTTAAACTAGAAAAGAAAATCAAAGCTCTTTCTGCCGAAGATCGCACCGTAATCAAAACTTGGGCACGCTACTCAACAATCTTCCCAGAGATGGTTGGTCGCACAGTTGCCGTTCATAACGGTAAAGTTCATGTTCCAGTTTTCGTCTCAGAAAATATGGTCGGTCACAAGCTTGGCGAATTTGCCCCAACTCGCAAATTTAAACGCCATGGTGGTAAGAAAGCCGCTGAAGCTGCAAAACGAGGAGGTAAATAATGTCTACTCATTTTGCACATGCATATATTAAAGGTATTGACTCAATGCCACGCAAAACCAGCATTGTCGCAAGTCTAGTTCGCGATCGTTACGTTGCTGACGCTATCGTAATCCTCGAACACACTCCACGTCGTGCTGCTCGTCCTGTCCTTAAGGCCATCGATTCCGCCAAGGCTAATCTCTTGAATTCTGGCGTCTCAATCGATCCTAAGACAATTCGCATTGCTCGCATTTCAGTCACTGCAGGTACACGTATTCGTCGCTTTGTTCCTGCATCACGCGGTCGCGCTCTTCCTTTCGAAAAAATCTCCAGCAATATCTTTGTTGAAGTAGCTGGTGAAGAGAAAGCTAAAAAAGCCGAGACCACTAAAAAGGAGGACAAGTAATGGGACAAAAAGTTAACCCTGTTTCTTATCGTCTACAAATCAGCAAAGACTGGTCTTCCAAATGGTTTACCAGAAATACTGATTTCAAAAAATGGTTAATTGAAGATGTTAAGATTCGCGAGGCTATTGAAAATCGTTTTAAGTCTCGTCCAACTATTGCTCGCATTGATATCGAGCGTACCGACAACCTAACCACTATTACCATTCGTACCGCAAAAGCAGGTGCCGTGATTGGTAAACAAGGTGCAGGTATTAACGAAATCAAGAAAGAGCTTGAAAAATTTGTTTCACAGCCAATCCGTATTAATGTTGAAGAAGTTAAAAAACCAGAACTTTCTGCCAAATTAGTGGCTGAGAATATTGGCTTCCAACTCGGTAAGCGTATGAATTTCCGCCGTGCCGTCAAAATGGCTAGCCAGTCCACTATGACTGCAGGAGCTAAAGGTGTTCGTATCGAAGTTTCCGGCCGTCTTAACGGTGCTGAAATGTCACGCCGTGAAAAGTTCATCGAGGGTTCAGTTCCTCTACATACTCTTCGTGCCGATATCGACTTCCATATCCACCACGCTCCAACCATCGCCGGTATTGTTGGTGTCAAGGTCTGGATCTATAAGGGAGAGAAATAATTATGGCTATTTTACTTCCAAGTCGCGTTGCACATCGCAAAGTTAGAAAAGGCAAAAACAATGGCGTAGCAACTCGTTGTAATACAGTTGCATTTGGCGAGTTTGGCCTCATGTCACTCGACAACGAGCGTATCAACTCACGCCAAATCGAGGCTGCCCGTCAGGCTATCACCCGCTACATCAAGCGTGGCGGTAAAGTCTGGATCCGCATCTTTCCACACACCCCAGTCACCAAGAAACCTCTTGATGTTAAAATGGGTTCTGGTAAAGGTGAGCCACAGTTCTACGTTGCCAAAGTTAAAACCGGTACAGTCATGTTCGAAATGGGCGAAGTTACCGAAGAGCAGGCAAAAGAAGCTCTCCGTCTTGCTTCCCACAAACTACCTGTCCGCTGTAAATTCGTAAGGAAAGGAGATCAGTAATTCATGGCAGAAAAACAAGCTAAAAAAGCCGAAAAAGTTCTAAAACCGTTAGCTGATCTTCAAAAAGAATTACTCGAAGCTCGTCGTGGATTAATTGAAGGAACCCTTCAAAATCCACACAAGATCAAAGCTTTAAGAAAAGAAATCGCAAGATCAAAAACGTTAATTAATCAAGGAAAGGGAGCCTAAGTATGGCACAAACACTTCAAGGAGTAGTTACTTCTGACAAACGTGACAAGACCATCACTGTCTCCATCACTAACCGCGAAACTCACCCACTCTATCGCAAGCAGTACTCACACACTCGTAAGTACACCGCTCATGATGAGAATAATGAGGCAAAGTTAGGAGACAAGGTTGAAATCACCGCTTGCCGTCCTTATTCAAAGACCTGCACCTATAAACTCGTCAAGATTCTTGAGCGATCACATGGTACAGTTGAACTTAGAGACGATGTCAAGAATGCACTACCTGAAGATGAAACCACAGGGGAGGAAAATTAATTATGATTCAACAGGAAACTAGATTGCATGTAGCCGACAACAGTGGCGCCAAGGAACTTGGAGTAATCCGTGTCCTTGGTGGTACTCGTGCTCGTTACGCTCGCGTCGGTGACATTGTTACCGCCAGCGTTAAGGAAGCTTCACCTACAGGCAACATTAAAAAGAAGGCTGTCGTTCGCGCCGTTATCGTACGCACTCGTGGCCAAATCCGTCGTGCAGATGGTTCAACCATCCGCTTCGACGACAACGCTGCCGTTATCATTAACGACGACAAAAACCCTAAAGGCACCCGTGTCTTCGGACCGGTTCCACGCGAACTTCGCGAACTTGGTTTTAACAAGATTATCAGCTTAGCACCGGAGGTACTCTAATATGGCACAGAATCTCAAATCAGGTGATGTTGTAACCATTATCGCCGGCGACAATAAAGGCAAATCTGGTAAGATCGTCAAAATGGATCGCAAAAACCACAAAGCCATGATCGAAGGGATTGGAATTCGTGAACGCCACATGCGTGCCACTCAGTTTAATCCAAAGGGCGGCAAGAAAGATATTCATGTCGGTATCGATCTTTCAAACCTTAAGAAAGAAGGGAAATAATTATGTCAGATAAA
The DNA here is from genome assembly GCA_963540965.1 of uncultured Candidatus Saccharibacteria bacterium. Taxonomy (GTDB): domain Bacteria; phylum Patescibacteriota; class Saccharimonadia; order Saccharimonadales; family Saccharimonadaceae; genus Nanosyncoccus. The sequence goes on along the minus strand of CAUTSA010000011.1, from coordinate 7,503 downwards.
TATATTCCTCGTCTTAAAGCGCTTTACAACGGCGAAATCGTTAAGAATCTCGAAAAAGAGTTAAATATCGATAACGTCAATAAGCTACCAAAGCTTGAGAAAGTTATTATCTCATGTGGTGTTGGTAAAAAACGTGAAGATAAGCATTTTACAGAGACCGTAGCTTTGACTCTCGAGAAAATTGCTGGTCAAGCTCCAACCTCACGTCTTGCAAAAAAATCAATCGCATCTTTCAAAATCCGTAAAGGTATGGGTGCCCCAGTTGGCTATCTCGTTACATTACGCAACGACAAGATGTATGAATTCGTCGATCGCTTCATCAGCATCGCCTTACCACACGTTCGTGACTTTCATGGCGTACCTGCTAACTCATTTGATATGCAAGGTAACTACTCAATTGGCCTTAAAGAACAAACCGTCTTCCCAGAAATTACCTTTGAAGACGCCTCAGTTCTTCACGGACTTGAGATTACTTTCATCATCAAGAATGGCTCCAAAGAAGGTAGCCGCAAGTTATTAGAGGCATTTGGTATGCCTTTTGAAAAGAAGGAGAGCAAATAATATGGCGAAAAAATCAGCAGTCCTTCGCGACCTCAAACGCCAGAAAATGTTTGACAAATACAAAGCCAAACGTGCTGAATTAAAGGCAGCTGGCGACCTAGAAGGTCTTCAAAAATTACCTAAAAACTCAAGCCCAACCCGCCTTAAAAACCGCGACCTACTTGATGGTCGTCCACGTGGCTACATGCGCCGCTTTGGTCTAAGTCGTATTAGCTTCCGTGAAAAAGCTAGCAAGGGTGAGATCCCTGGTGTAACAAAGAGTAGTTGGTAAGGAAAGGAGTAAGTTATGTCATTACAATCAACAGATCAGATCGCAGACCTTATCACCCGCATCCGTAACGCTATCATGGTTAACAAAAATGAAATTAGCGTTCCAGCTTCTAAGCTTAAGCTTGCAATTCTTGAAGGTCTAAAGCGCACCAAATTTATCACAGACTACAGCGTTGTTGAAGCTACTCCACGTAACTCCATCCGCGTCGTAATCAACGAAATCAACGAAGCTCCACGCATTAACGAGATCACCAAAGTGTCAAAACCAGGTCGTCGCGTATATGCTGGCGTTGATGAACTACCAAAAGTTAAGTCAGGTCGTGGTATCGTCCTTATCTCAACTTCTAAGGGTATTATGACTGGCGACGAAGCAAAACAAGCTCGTCTCGGTGGTGAAATCCTAGTCAAAGTTTGGTAATTCAATCTTAAAAATAGAGCCTCACGGCTCTATTTTTTTGGCTATTTTTATAAAACGCCAATATAAAAAACTATTAAATATTAAAAGTCTTCATCCTCAAATCTTGATTTTTTCATAGCAACAGGTCTTTTCTGCTTCTCAAGTCTAAATATCTCTTTTATTTTTCTAATTTCATCCTCATCAAAACGCTTTATAAAAAAATTATTCAATATTTTACTTTTAGGCTCATCCTCCTCGCTATCTGACAGATATTTATAAGCGTCAATATCTAGTGAAGAAAATTTTAAATAACTCAAAACATCCAAAATTTCCTTATATTGACTCATACTATTAATCGTTTGTATTTTTTCTTTAGCAATTTCAAGTTGCTTCAATACATAACTATTTCGGTCTATATCAATAATTGGGATATTAAAGAATTTGGCGTGCTCGACCATCTGATCAGAGTAAAACCCATCATATGTAATCAAAAAATCTGGCATTAAACTCTGATTATTCGTATCAAAACGTCTAAGAAATACTTCATTATAAGAACTTGTGCTTTTATAAGCTAATTCATCGAGTGATTCGACCTCATACCGGCCGTCAGATACGGCCATCTCACCTACATTATTAGCCGTCTGACCGTCGCCTTTATATATACCAATCAGGGAATTCTTCTCGATTTTGCAAAAACCGTAAGCCACTCCAAAAAAACTTGTGGCTGCTCCATGCATAATATTAATTTCGCTATCAACATAAGAACAACTCAAAGTATTACTTTTCTCACCCCTAATATCATCATCCTGATTTATCCAATATTCAGGATTCAGGAGTAAATTCTGTGACCTAATAAATCCAGTTGAATTAATATCAGTATCCGGAGACAATCGATAATCCACCGTATGTTGTAAAAACCTAATTGGAAAGCCTGATAATTTATATACCAATTTTTCATTCAAATGATCTATATTACTCTTATTATCCACCTTATCAAAAAACATTTCACCATCAGATTCACCATCAAACAAAGACTCGTTAGTATTTAAAAACCCTAAAGAAATACCAGGTTCTCCCCGAGAAGCAGCCATATCAAGCTCAGAGAGCGTAGTTAGTTTTTCTTGTAGCTCAATCTCAAGCACCTCATGGATAGCCTGTTTATCGAGTTTTCGATTAATAGAATCGGATACCATTTGTTGTCCAATAGACTCTTTCAGAATCTCAACTATTTGTAATTCATTTTCAAGATAAGAATCAATTGGTTTATTTTCGAAATCAGAGCCATTTTCAGATTCACTAGTACCTCTAAAGGCTGAACCACCCTCAAAGTTCTTATCTTTATTCATAATAACTATTTTACTATAAATAATTGTTAGATTCTTGTACTTGTAAGAACAGGGGTGGCCTTGCCTAAAATCGTAAAATATGCTATCATCACGAGGATAATATTAATTGAAAGGAAGATATGAGTCGTATCGGAAAACAACCTGTACAGATTCCTGCAGGAGTGACAATCACGGTCGGCGAACAGATTATTACTGTCGCTGGACCTAAAGGTTCACTCGAGGTTCCTGTTCAGGAAAACGTTGTAGTCACTATCGAAGACGGAAAAGCTATCGTCACTCGTAAGGACGACGAACCAAAGTCCCGTTCTTGGCATGGTCTACAACGCGCACTTTTGAATAACGCCGTCATTGGCGTCACTCAAGGTTTTGAAAAGAAACTTGAGATTAATGGTGTTGGTTATCGTCTTTCAGGCGGGCCAAAGGAAATTGAGATGTCTCTCGGTTTCTCACATCCTGTTAAATACTCAGCCCCAGAAGGCGTTGAGCTAAAAACTAACAAGATGGAAATTATCGTTTCTGGCATTGACAAACAAAAAGTTGGTCAGACTGCAGCAGAAATCCGCGCCTTCAAGAAACCAGAACCATACAAGGGTAAAGGTATTAAATATGCTGACGAAGTTATTCTCCGTAAGGCAGGAAAGGCAGGAAAGAAATAATGAATAAAGTTTTTCGTGCAAATCGAACCCGTGCTAAGATCCACGGTACCGAGGAGCGTCCTCGTCTTACTGTCCACATCAGTAATCTAAACGTTACTGCACAAATCATTAACGATGACACGATGTCTACACTTGCTTACGCAACAACCGTCGGCAAAAAGATGACTGGTTCAATGTCAGAAAAAGCAGCTCAAATTGGTACTGAAATTGCCAAATTAGCTAAAAAAGCAAATATCAGCAAGGTTGTTTTCGACCGAGGCTCAAGACTCTATGCTGGACGCATGTCTTCACTCGCCGATGCAGCTCGTAAGGAAGGATTGGAGTTCTAATATGGCCGACGCAAATACAACTGCTCCAAAGCAACCAAAAGTTGTCAATAAGTCTGGTACTTTAAAGATGACTGACGAAGTTGCCGCTACCAAGCAGACCCGCGATATGTCAGGTCGACCAATGCGCAAAAACACACGTCGTGACCGCGTTAAAGCCGACAATACACCAAAAGAATTTGAAGAAATCACCATCAATATTGATCGCGTTTCTCGTACCGTCAAAGGCGGTCGCCGTATGCGCTTTAAAGCTCTTGTTGCCGTAGGTAATAAGAAAAATAAAGTTGGTGTCGGTGTAGCAAAAGGCGGTGACGTTACTACTGCTGTTCAAAAAGCTGTTCGTGTTGCTAAAAAGAACATGATCACCTTCAACTTGAACGAAGAGACTATCTGCCACGAAGTTGAAACCAAAACCACGGGTGCTCGCGTCTTAATGAAGCCTGCCGCTCCTGGTACTGGTATTATCGCTGGCGGTATCGTCCGTTCTGTCATTGGCCTCACTGGAATTAAGAACTTAATTTCCAAATCACTTGGCTCAACCAATAAAGTAAACATTGCTTATGCCGTTATCGAAGGTCTTAGACAGCAAGTTCCGCGCGCAAAATGGAATACTACTATCGAAAAAAATAAAACCTCCAAAAAGGAGAATAAATAATGAAGTACAATGAGTTAATCGTTGAGCGCAATTCTCGCCCAACCCGCGCCGGTCGTGGTATCGCAGCTGGTCGTGGTAAAACTGCAGGTCGTGGTACCAAGGGTCAAAAAGCTCGTACTGGTCACCGCAAAATGCCAGCAACCTTCATGGGTGGTCAACGTGCTCTTATGCAAGCAGTTCCAAAGCTTAAAGGCTTCAAGTCTCTTCACAAGAAAGCAGAGCTTGTCTACACCGATAACCTTAATGGTCTATCTGGCATTGTCGACAATTTCATTCTAGCTGAAGCAAACCTCATCACCAACCCATACGTCAAAGTTAAGGTTATTACCCGTGGTGAGCTAGAAGCTAAAATTGATCTTAAAACTCAATTTGCCAGTAAAACTGCTATCGAGATGATCAAAAAGGCAGGTGGTAACTTTACTAAAGCTAAAGTTCCAGCTCGTCCAAAAGCTGAAAATAAAGTATCAGAATAGATCATATTAAAAATAACCCCTTCCTGGGGTTATTTTTTGTCTAGTTTATGATACTATATATAAGTAAATACAAGAGAGGTCCTAATGCATTTCAAGACAATTTTCAAATCCCTAAAAAATAAAGACATGTTAAAACGTATTGCTATTGTTTTTGGCATAATCGTCGCATATCGTTTACTCGCACATATTCCAGTACCAATGGGAGATGCCAAAACCTTTAAGGATGCTGTTTCTAATCTAATTTCAAAATCTGATTTCTCCGGTTTCTTAAACTTAATCTCAGGTGGCGGCCTCGCTTCTTTTTCCATAATCCTAGTTGGACTCTCTCCATATATCACCGCCTCTATTATTTTTCAACTTCTCACCAAAGCTATTCCAAGTCTTGAAGAGCTCTCCGAAGACGGTGAAACAGGACGCCGCAAAATCAATCAATGGACCCGCATGATCACCGTGCCCCTAGCCATTGTCCAATCTATTGCCTACATTTATATTCTGTACCAGTCAATCGCCGCCACCAACACCGTATCTTTTGTTCCAACCACTCGTGACTGGATTCTATCAATCACCACTATGACAGCAGGTTCAATCATATTAATGTGGCTTGGTGAACTTATTACCGAACAGGGTGTTGGCAATGGTATCTCGATGATAATCTTTGCCAGTATTATCTCTCAATTCCCAACCACAACAGCCAGCCTTACCCACAGCCTTTTTGAAACCAAATATGGCACTTTGAACCTCTTTGGATGGCTTAATCTACCTGTCAATCCTACGGTCTTCTGGACGCTTCTTATTATGGGTCTTGCAATTATCTTCGTCCTCTATTGGCTTGTTAAGCTAAATGAAGCACAGAGAATTATTACGGTTAATTACGCCAAGCGCGTACACGGTAACAGTACTTATGGTGGTATTAAGTCTATTCTTCCAATTAAATTAATTGCCGCCGGCGTTGTTCCTGTCATTTTTGCAACCGCCTTTCTCTCTCTACCTTCATTACTTGGACAACTCCTCACCACAATTAAACCCGACAACAATATTGGAGCCACGCTCACGTCACTCTTTACTGCGCCAAATGCTCAGAACTTCACCAAGCTATACCCAAACGGCATCACTCCACAGTGGTTTATTTACCCTGCACTCTACTTCATTCTCGTCGTTCTCTTCACCTATTTCTACACAACCATCATCTTTAACACTAATGAGATTGCCGATAACTTACAAAAACAAGGTGGCTTCATCGAAGGCGTAAGACCAGGAAAAACAACCGCAAAATATCTTGATAATGTTGTCAACCGATTAAATCTCTTTGGCTCATTCTCACTCGGCCTTATTGCCATGCTACCATTCATCACGGATTATATCTTTATTATTCTTACCGGCTCACCAATGGGCCTATCCCTCTCCGGAACTGGTCTTCTCATCGTGGTAACGGTTGCTCTTGAAAACCTTCGTCAAGTAGATTCTCGAGCTCTGATGGTTACCTACGACGACTTTAAATAATAAATCTAGGGTGGATGTATGCAATTAAAGAACTCACGATCAAAACTACATATCAGTACGATTCTAAAAATTATTGTACTAATCCTTTTCATAGTAGTAATCGCAAGACTAGCTATCTGGGAAAATCAATATTACAAATCTCAAGAAGGCAAAGATCGTATAGAACCACGCACCTCTGGTGACATTTCCATCGACAGCACAGATGTCGACGAAACAATTATCACCAACGATCAAAAACAAAACTATATCGTCGCTGCCGATCAACCACGCTTTTTAAGTATAGAAAAAATTGGCGTAAATAATGCAAGAATTCTTCCTGTGAACGAAACAGCCGCAGGCGCTATCGCAGTCCCACTCAGCATTTTTGACGTTGGATGGTACACTAAATCCAGTCTTCCGGGTAAAAACGGTACTGCTATTCTTGATGGACACAATGGTGGTCCAACTATGCAAGGCGTCTTCAAGAATCTTGTTCTACTTGAAAAAGGTGACCATATCATCATCGAAATGGGTGATGGCACAAAATATACTTATCAAGTCTACGATAACTATACCTATACTTTAAAAGAGGCCAATCAGAAAATGCACAGTATGCAAGTTTCTCCAGTTAACGGCGTAGAATCGATCAGTATTATTACCTGTACAGGAGAGTGGTCCAATCTACAAAGAACCTATCTCTCACGCCAATTTTTAAGAGCAGTTCGAATATAATAGAGCAAAGTAGAATATGAATGATATTTACATAAGGTCAATGTCCATCGAGGATTATGATGATATCTATAATCTCTGGACTTTAACCAAAGGAATGGGTTTAAATAATTTAGATGATACAAAAACTGAGATTAATATCTTCTTGCAACGCAACCCAAATACATGTTTTGTAGCTATTTCGCATAATAAAATTATTGGAACGATTATTACGGGACATGATGGACGAAGGGGCTATATTTATCACACTGCAGTTTCCGAGAATTTTAGAAAGAAAGGAGTCGGACAAAAACTCGTAACATCATCACTGGCTGCCTTAAAAAACGAAGGTATTAATAAGGTCGCTTTGGTTGTCTTCTCCAATAATAATCTCGGTAACCTTTTTTGGGAAAAACTTGGATTCAAAAAACGAGAAGATCTTATTTATCGAGACAAAGCTATTAACGAAATGGAAAAAATCACTGTTTAATCACAAGCTTCAAACGATTAACCAAAATCTACTGGTCAATATAAAAGCCGATATTTACATTTTAATTATTTTTTGTTATAATTAGCGAGTAATTTATGGTTAGTCAAAAGGAAGTAATTAAACTCGGCGGCACCATCGTCGA
>CAUTSA010000010.1:0-11739 GCA_963540965.1 uncultured Candidatus Saccharibacteria bacterium | reverse complement strand
TTGAGGTGGTAGTGCCTTCGGGTGTGCTAGTTCGAGTCTAGTCAGGTGCACCATATAAAATTAACTCCTAGCGGAGTTCTTTTTTTATGCACCTGGAGCGTCCCAAGGGGCAAACAGGTGCACCATATAAAATTAACTCCTAGCGGAGTTCTTTTTTTATGCACCTGGAGCGTCCCAAGGGGCAAACAGGTGCGACATATAAAATGTCTACCAAATAGCTAGACATTTTATTACGGAGTGCGATTCTTAACCGTCTTCTTAGTAGCCCAGTTCTCAATATCAATGAAGCGATCTGTAGAAGTAACTAGGCGATTTTCTTGAGAGAAAGCACGGACGTTGCGATTTACGAAGTATGGTAAAGTGGTTTGATACAAGCCGACAGCTGGTACATCTTCCACCCAGCGCTCGAGAAACTTCTGATATTTGGCGGCACGAAGATTATTATCCATAGTACTACGAGCGCTAAGTAAGAGGTCGTTAACTACCTGATTTTTATAATTACTTAGGTTATGCCCACCTTCTGCTGCCTCAAGACTGTGGTAATAAGCTAGTACGTCTGGATCAGCGCCAAGACCAATTTCATAAATTAGAAGATCATATGTGCGAGGTCTAAGAATATTTAAGGTGAAGTCTTTATTTGATTCATGAGTAGTGACCGATGCATGGAGACCAAGCCCTTCTAGTTGAGATGCAATACGATTAGCAAACTCCTCCAAGTAACCATTACCCTTAATGGTAACAATATTAATTTTTGCAGAAGCTAGATCTGGGGTTGCAACCTTCAGTCTTTCAATCTCGGCCTTAGCGGTGGTTACATCGGTCTTTGGAATACTTGGAAAAGTGATTGAACCGACCTGCGACTCAAGTAATGGATAATCAAGTGGCAATTCCCCACTGAGCCCAGTGCGTAGATTATTAAAATTTAGACCAAGACGTATAGCCTGCCTTAAACTTTTATCCTTAAGTATGGGACTTTCAGTGTTAAAGAAAGCAAAAACGCCATAATTAACTGAATTCTGGTATTCGTTAATATTACCTATACTTAATTCTTGTGCGAATTTGGAAGGCAAGTCAGCAGTTGCAGTAACAGTACCACTACGAACAGCATTCTTGATGTCATTTAAATTATTAAAGGCGTGAATTGAAAAGCTATCGAGCATAGGTGTGCCCTTATAATACTTCGAGTTGGCCGTGAGGTAGACAATTTTCTCACCTTCGGTGCCGATATTCTGTGTAGCATTAACCGTGAAGGCACCAGAAGTGACTGGGCGATTAGAAAACTTATTCTCAAGCAATAACTCTGGAGAGACATCCGCAAGGAGATGGGATGGTAAAATTGGGATATCAAGCGAGCCCTCAAAGAAAGCATTAGGCGAGCTAAGCGTAAATATTAGTTCCCCCTGCTCGTTCTCAACAGCAGTAACACCAACAAGTTTGGCGGCAAAACTAGTTTTAATACGAGTACTTTGAATAGTTTTAACGGTATAGAGAACATCGGCGTTAGTAATTGGCTGGTCATCAGACCACTTCAATCCTTCACGGAGTTTCACGGTCCAAACGTCGCCCGTCTCATTTGCATGAATAGTTTCAGCAAGACCAAGGCCAGTATGACCAGAATAATCATTGGCGCTTAGGGTGGCGAAGAGTAGGCGGGAGAGAGTTTCCTCAGACGAAGTACTAGCAAAAAGTGGATTAAAGGAATTGATCTTTCCTAGTGTGGCTTCAGTATAAGTACCGCCACTCGTGTAGGTCTCGACGGCAAAGGAATTTAGGTACCAGTAGGCCTGAGTAATAGAGAGTAAGATAATGACTGTAACAAGGAGAATCCATTCCAGGATATAGAGACGAACATCCTTAATATGGGAGATATGATCAATAAGATTCTCTTTAATATGCTCCTGACCATCACGATGCACTCTTTTGGAAAAAAGAGAAATTTTCTTGAAAATTTTGCGCCCACTCTTTTTGAGATTTTTATTCATAATTTAGGTTATGCGGGGATTAATAATAATCCCAAAATTGAAAATACGAAGACTAGTGTGAAGAAAATTGTAACGTTAAATATAGAGCGATCTAGGCCTCGACGAGTTGTATATAACTCACCAGATGCACCGAAGCCTGCGCCAAGAGAGGCACCGCGTTGTTGTAAGAGGACTAGTAAAATACATAAAACGGCAGAGACAAGAGTGACAGTTTCTAAGAGATTTCCAATATTCATACATTAATTATAGGACGGGACTAGAAAATTAACAAGACTGTTTATGGCGCTGATTAGTAGCCATGAGAGAATAACTCCGATGGAAGACATATGGACATGTGGAACAATCCAGATAACCAGGGCGATCATTAAGATATTAAGGATCAGTGTAAAAAGCCCCATGGAAAGAATAATTAGGGGGAGACTGAAGAGGGTGGCGATTGGTTTAACGATGGCATTAACTAAAGACATTACTAAGCCAGCAGCTGGGTAGAGCCAGAAACTATTGTAGCCAGCATCGATACTACCAAAGGCATTAATACAGATCCACATAATCACCGAGGAAACAAACCAACGAAATAGAAAAATGAGAAATTGTTTTTTTATCATAACCAAATTATAGCATAAATTAGCGCCCGAGTAGCTGCTTACTACGAAGTTGACGATGGTAAGTTATCGCAAAACGATGCGATTCTTCATCGATACGGGCAATTAATTTAGCGAGATGGGAGTCGTTAGAATAGAGTTGCGACTTATAAATATAAGAGCCATCGGACTGGCGAACTGGGATAATCACATTGACATCAGCGTTTCTCGTATGGTCGCCCGATTTATTACGACCAATCACTGGAATACGCGCCGATTCAAGCAGATGAATAACGGCGCTGAGTTGGGGCACTGCTCCGTCAAGGATAATTAGATCGGGAAAAGACCATTCTGGATGTTTTAAACGACGAAAAATCACTTCATACATACTTGCCGTATCGTCGTTCTTGCTGCTTCTAATTTTAAATTTACGGTATGCCGTACGGTCAGAGGCACCATTTTGAAATACAACCATACTGGCCACAGTGTTAGAGCCTGAGATATGGGAGATATCATAGCCCTCAATGCGACGCGGTGGATCCTTGAGCCCTAAGAGCTGCTTTAACTCTAGGAGGGCCTGATCCGAGGAAAGATCGAGAAACTCCTTATCGGAAAAGACGATCTTGCGTTTTAAACCTTTCAGGCCAAAATACTCATCACGAAGTCTAGCAGCTTCTTCAAAATTGCCGAGTGAGGCGGCAGCCTTCATCTGTTTTTCAAGATCAACAATCAGTTTCTCGCGATCGCCGTTTAAATAGCGAATAAGAAAACGTAGATTCTTTTTGTAATCCTTTGGCGTTGTTTTACCAATCTCAATCCCCGGTGTAAGTCCTAAATCAGAGTCGAGAGTCTTTTTTCCGTCATAAGGTTTTTCATAAAATGGAAAGATTTTACGCAGGATTCTAAGGGCCTTGAGGATGGTATTTTTCGCATAAAATGGCCCAATGTAAGTTGCACCATCATCTAATGGGTTTCTGGTGGTCGAGACGTAGGGCACGGGACTATTCATGTCGATGCGGACATAACTTACGGTTTTATCGTCGCGCAGCAAAATATTCCACTGAGGCATGTAGCGCTTGATCATCTCCGATTCAAGAAAGAGAGCATCCATCTCAGTCTCAACCACGATCCAGTCTGTATCAAAAATCTCTGCTACTAGCGCTTCGGTTTTGGGATCTTTTTCGGTGTTTTGAAAATACTGCCGTACTCGATTTTTCAGTACGGCAGCTTTCCCAACATAGATCACCTCGCCTTTTTGATTTTTATGAAAATAAACGCCAGGAGCAGAGGGTAAAGTTTTGAGTTTTGCTTTTAGATTTTCTGAAATCACATAGCTATTGTAACATTTTTGTGAATTTTTCAATTCAGATTTAGTCTAGGCTGATTCACTAATCTAGATCTGGATGTTCTTGCTCAAATTTTTTTGATCTTAATATCTCTTTTAGTTCTTCTTCAAGATTAGTATTACCATCTACTACGCCTTGATTTGAGAACAGACCCTTAATAATATCACCTGCAGAAGTGGCATCACGTGGCGCAACTACTGGGGCTGAATTTTGGTATTTAAAGTTAACGATGCCCGTAAAATCAACCTTGGATTCTGAGACCTGGAGATAGGCACCTTTTAACTGATGTGTAAGAAAATCAATACCTAGATACAGATTTTTAAGATGAGAGACGAAGTTTTGGACGTCTGCTTTTGTAAGTTCCTGATCTTCCGTATCCCCTGTTTTATCGTCTTCGTCAAATGCCCCGGAAGACTTTTCGATTTTCTTCAAACATTCGACAATTTTAGTATTCTCTGCTGCTTGCTGATGTTTCTTAGTGAAGTCGAAGAGTTTATCCGCATCTAATGAGACTTGGTAGAGATTGCCGTAGTCTTCGATTTTACCTTTGAGGGAATCCTCTGGGAGCTTATCATAACTTACAGAGGTAAGATTAATAAATGGATGTTCGAGATAGATTTTTGCGAGACGGTCAGTCTGGTTAAGTTCTTGCTTCACCTCATTAACAAGACAGGCGTAGGCTGAGCTAATATTTTCTTTATCATTCTTCTCAAGTTTGAAATCGGTCTTATCAAGTGAACTTATGACCTCATTAACGTCAATGCGCCACCATCTACCCTCGACATTCCCCAAGGATTTTTCGAGAAGGCTGAGAATCAGGCGAAGTTCGGGATCATTTTGTTGTAAGCCAGCAGATTTAACTGCTTTTTGATAAGCCTCGGTTAGATTATCGATATTGAGATAGGCTGTACCATTTTCTTCAAGAAAAGTGCTGAGCTTAAAATGTAGATAACCATATTCACGTAATCTAATACCAAAATCAAATTCAGCACTACGATTAAAATGATCAACATCAGTCTTAAAATCAAGACGAAGATTTGAGATATGTTGGTAAAGCTCAGAATCAGTTTGTGGAGAAAGCTCAAGACTGCCGCTAGATGCGAGCTTCTCGCTACTTTGTTTGATAAAACCAGAAATGGCATCGGCTGCCACTTTTTCAGGCATGTTGTAGTAAAAAGCAAAAGCTGAGCCACCTACAACTAGAGTGGCAAGAGTAGCGCCAATTACAATTAACGGAAGTTTCTTCTTTTTTGATTTTGGGGTTTCTGGTGTAGGTATAGAAATTGAAGTGATTTCTTCTGTGGGATCTTCTGATGTTGACATAGATGCTGGTGTAGATGCTGACATATCTGCATCTACCCCCTCTTCAGGAGTAGTTGAGGTAGAAGTCGTAGGCTCTACCACTTCCTCGACAACTACTGTTTCGGAAACCACGTTGTCTGGTTCGGGTTGTTCTGACATTAAAGCTGAGGCGGTCTCTATGGCCTGAGCAAAGTTTGAGTCACTGTTTAAATCACTATGTTTAGTGGAGTCGATTTTGGTATCAATACGAGTCTCTATCGGATTGACGTCAATGTCGCCATATTTTTCTTCTGGCATTACACACCTTTCGTTTTATAAAGTTTTTTCTTTACTACATCATACCATAAGTGTTTTTAAAAATGCTATAATGCAGGTATGGATAACTTAACGATAAAAGAAATCAAAGCAAGACAAATTCTCGATAGTCGTGGCAACCCAACGGTGGAGGCGGATGTATTTCTATCTGACGGTAGTGTGGGTAGAGCAATGGTTCCATCTGGGGCCTCAACTGGATCAGGTGAAGCATTGGAACTTCGCGACGGCGATAAGAATTATTACGGTGGTAAGGGGGTAATGAAGGCCGTACATAATATTAATCATCAGATTCGTGACCTTTTAGTGGGAACAACTGCTGAGCAAAATACAGTAGATCAGACAATGATCGAATTAGATGGTACCGAAAACAAGTCTAATCTTGGAGCAAATGCTATTCTTGCCGTTTCAATGGCAACTGCAAAAGCAATGGCAAGAGCAAAGCGAATGCATTTCTATGAATATATTGCCAGCCTCGCTGGAACACAGAATGAGATGTCGCTACCAATGCCGATGATGAACGTAATGAACGGTGGCGCACACGCAGATTGGAGTACTGATTTTCAAGAATATATGTTAATGCCAGTTGGTGCAACTAATATTTATGATGCCATCAGGATGGGTGCGGAAACTTTTCATGCGCTTAAAAAGGTATTAAAGGAACGTGGCTATACGACGACAGTTGGCGACGAAGGTGGTTATGCGCCTCGTGTAAAAGATGGCAATAATGAACCCCTTGAATGCATTAAACTGGCGATTGAAGCAGCTGGATATAAACCTGGCGAAGACATCGCGATTGCTATGGATATTGCTTCTTCCGAATTTTACAAAGACGGTCATTACGAGATTAAAACTTCGAATGAGACAAAAACTTCCGAGGAGATGATCGATTGGTATGGCTGGATTTTAGAAAATTATCCAGTAGTATCGATTGAAGACGGTCTTGCCGAGAATGACTGGGAAGGTTGGAAGCTTTTGACAAAGAAACTTGGTGAGCGAGTACAGCTTGTTGGAGATGACCTATTCGTAACGAACACCAAATTACTACGTCGTGGCATTGAAGAGATGGCTGGAAATGCTATTTTGATTAAACCAAATCAGATCGGTTCCCTTTCTGAGACAATCGATGCAGTCATGATGGCAAAAAAGAACGGGTTTAATACCATAATTTCACATCGCTCTGGCGAAACTGAAGACAATTCAATCGCACATCTTGCGGTAGGTCTTGGTGCTGGTCAAATTAAAACTGGTTCATTATCACGCTCCGAGCGTATTGCCAAATACAACGAACTAATGCGCATTGCAGAAGATAACAAAAGCTTAAGCTTAGTAAATCCTTTCAGCAACTAAGCATAGTTATAAACGTAAAAATCACCTCAAACGGGGTGATTTTTTATTGATTAGGTTTAATATAGTTATGCACGAAGAAGTTCGAGAAATTCCGCTTCATGTATGACTGGGATGCCCAGCTTCTCTGCTTTTACGGTTTTACTAGCGCCTGGTTTCTCACCCGCAATCAGAGCAGTAGTGTGTTTAGTTACAGAACCCGTGACCGTGGCGCCAAGCTCCCGGAGTCTTGCCTCAGCCTCATCACGCCCCATTTTGGAGAGCGTACCTGTAACGACATAGCTTTGACCAGCTAGTGGCTTAGTTGTTTGGTCGTCATAGAATGGATTAACACCCAATTCACGCATTTCTTGGAGTTGTTTAAGATTGTCCTCATCTGCAAAATAGGCCAGAATAGATTCGGCAACCACCTGCCCGATATCAGGAATCGAGAGAAGATCGTCGGCCGTGGCGTCAATCAAGAGCGCAAGAGATTTAAAGTGGTCAGCGAGTGAGATTGCGGTTTGCACTCCCACATGACGGATTCCCAGTGCGGTAATAAATTTTGCGAGGGGTGCAGTCTTTGAATTCTCAATGGCGCTAATTAACTTATTTGCCGAAACTTCAGCAAAGCGTTCTAACTGCGAAACCTTGTTAGCGTCTAGTCGGTAGAGATCCGAGAGGTTTTTAACTAGTCCAGCATCTACTAAGAGGTTAACATTTTTCTCGCCGAGGCCTTCAATATTGAGAGCAGGCTTACTAGCGTAATACTCAACTCCGCGCTTCAAAATAAGCCCAGAATCAAGACCTTTAACACGGTAAACCACTTCGCCAACAGGTCTCTCAAACTCTAGCTCTGGATACTGAGATTTGAGCGCCTCTTCATAGTCGAAGATTGGTAAGTTGTCTGAGCGAAGAGAAGTGAGAACTTCTTTGATTTGCGGAATGATATCACCTGCTTTATAAATAATTACGGTATCACCAATGCGTAAATCAAGGCGACTAATTTCATCAGCATTATGTAGCGTCGCGTGACGAACTACACTGCCAGCGACCTCTACTGGGTCAAAGATGGCGACAGGCGTAGCGGCGCCAGTGCGGCCGATAGAAATAACGATGTCACGAACTTTGGTGGTTGCTTCCTCGGCGGGATATTTATAAGCTACTGCTCCTCGCGGAGTTTTACCGATAATGCCGAGTGATTGATATATATTACGGTCATTAATTTTAATGACCACACCGTCCGTGCCAAAAGGAAGAGATTCGCGGATTTGACCGAGATGATGAATTTCTTCGAGAACCTGATCGAGCGAATCAAAGGTTTGATCTTGCATGGAGGTCTGAAAGCCATACTCGCGGATCCTCTGATAGGCAAGCTGATGTGTTTCTAGATTTGGGGTGACTAGATCATAAGCCATAAAGCGTAGCGGCCTTGAACTGGCAACTCGGGGATCAAGCTGGCGAATGGAGCCGGCGGCCAGATTGCGTGGATTCGCAAATAATTTTTCCCCTTTCTCCGTCTGGATTTGATTGAGTTTTTCAAAATCTGCCTTAAAGATAACTACCTCGCCACGTACCTCAACATACTCAGGAATGTCATCAGGATCACCGCTAAGCTTAAGAGGGATATTGTTGATTGTGCGAACATTCATCGTGACATCTTCGCCAACAAGTCCGTCACCACGAGTAACCGCCTGAGTAAGTATACCATTATGATAATGTAGAGACATGGCAAGACCATCCATCTTAATATCAGTAAAAAAAGTAAGCTGAGTTTTGGCTGGCACCAGTTTATAATTTCTGGCCACCCATTCCCTAACTTCTGCTTCAGAAAAAACATCAGCGAGGGAAATCATGCGAGTCTGATGCGTAACCTTATTAAATTTATCAAGCGGTCGTCCAGCAACCCTTTGAGTAGGCGAATCGGGAGTAATAAGCTCTGGGAATTTTTCTTCAAGGAGTGTTAGTTCGTGTTTTAAGGAATCGGCTGCTGATTCTGACATGATCGATTCATCAAGAACGTGATAGTGATAACGATAATCATTAATCAGCTCACGAAGTTTGAGGATACGAGACTCAGCCTCTGTTTTTGTCATAGAATTAGGCTGGCTCATTTGTTTTCTTTACCTCTTTTATCTTCTTGGACTTCTTTCTCTTAAAGGTAACAAGTGGATAAAAATCATCTTTATAGTCAAGAAGTTGGCGATAGAAAAGGTAGACGTAAATGGAGATAAAGATGAAGATAAAGACAGTGACGATAAGAAGGACGAATGGGACGAAAGGAATGCCGAGATCATTTAGCCATGGGAAGGCACCTTTGACTAAGATATCAAGCAGGATGGCCGGTAGAACAATAACGACATAAATTAAGGCTACCCAGAAAAAGAGGTAAAGGATACGTATAAGAAAACGAATGCGGCGACCGGCAATTAGGTTGCGAGCGGTTTCAATGGCAGTGAGGGGATAAAGACCTGGCGCAGAGACAGCAATCAGCCCCATTAAGGAGCTAGAGGTGAGATAGACGCTGAGAATAGTCATGAGGCTAGCAAAGATAAAATAGATTAATGCGTAAAATGGAGTTTTTAGGAACTCTGTTGAGACGGCAGCTTGATAAGTGATGACAACGAACATAATGGGGATTAGCTCAATAAAGACGATTAACGCGACAAAGAGCGTGGAGATTAGGGGCGAAAGGGCGTTATAGAGACCATCACGCATGCGAGGGTGATGACCAGCGAGTAGGTGACGGGCAAGATAGATAGAAACAAGCCAGGTGATCATGAAGAGAAGGATGGAGAAGATTTTCTGTGCGTCATTCATGGTGGTGAGACCGCCGGTGGTGACGGTACCGACTAGGGTTAGACCAGCGCGACCAAGGTTACCAAGGCGACCGCTCACTAGCTCTTTATTGGTATTATCGATTGATTCTTTGAATTCTTGAAAAGTACTCTCGCTCATTAAACCGACTAAAGAGATATAAAGTAAGGCAATGAGGCCGATGAGTGGAAGAAAAATCTTAAAGTTTTGTCGAATAATCTTGAAGGTAGCAGCGATGTGAGACAGGAGGCCAGGTAGTTCGGTTTGGCGCTCATAGTCCTCGCGATAGGAGCGGCGAAATGAGCGGTGCAGTTTGACACGTCCAGTAGTTTTTTCATTTTTTTGATTTTTCTTCACGTTGATTCCCTATTTGATTACATTGATTAATTAAAATTTATCTTTAGCTCGCTCCAGGCGTGCAATGCGCTTTTCGATGGGTGGATGGGTGCTGAAAAGATTTATAAATTGCTTCTTTAGAGGAGAATTAATAAACATAGCTTCTGTGGCAGCATTCTGGCGCTGCATGGGTCGTCCGTGCTCCTCAAGTTTTTTAAGAGCAGAAATCATCCCTTCTGGTAAACGTGTTAGCTCAACGGCTGAAATATCAGCAAGATATTCACGCTCACGAGAGATGGCCATTTGAGCAAGACCAGCAGCAAGTGGAGCTAGGAGTGAGGTAATAATGATAATAAATAAACCGATTGGACTGTTTTCCTCATCTTTTTTGCGCGTGAAGTAGGTCATACGTAAACCGATATCAGAAAGAAAACCGATAATGCAGACTAATGCAAAAGTAATAGCCGAAACCCGAATATCATAGTTTTTAATATGCGAAAGTTCATGTGCCATGACGGCGGTCAACTCTTTATCGTCCATAATGTCAATTAGGCCAGTGGTGGCAGCAACAAGAGCATGATCTGGATCACGACCGGTGGCAAAAGCATTTGGTGCAGAGTCTTGGATAATATAGACTTCCGGCATTGGCAGTCCAGCGGTAATTGTAAGATTCTCCACAATGTTATATAACCTACGGTGATCACGACGATTGGCTTTTTTTGCACCCGTCATCATAACTGCTAACTTTGAAGATAGAAAATACTGCACACTTGCATAAATAAGTGCGATGGCAATAGTGGTAAACGCAATAGAGGGGTCGCCATAAACATAGGAGAAGATGCCACCGATTAGAGAAATTAGTAAAATAAAACCAATAAAGATGAGGATGGTATTTCTTTTGTTTTCTGCAATTTGTTTATACATAGCTCTTAAAGAAAAGAGAGGGTGCGCCCCTCTTTTCTAGATTCCTTTCACTTAGAATTCAACGGACGGAGCTTTTTCAATCTTCTCCATCTCTTTTTCATCTACATTGAAGTAGGTATATTTTTCAAAACGTGAACCGTAGAGGATATTGACTGGAAACTGAATGATTTTAGTATTAAATTCCCTGGCACCAGCATTATAAAAACGACGGGAAGCCTGAAGTTTTTCTTCAGTATCTACGAGCTGGCTTTGAAGTTCTTTAAAGTTTTCGTTAGCCTTTAATTCAGGATAAGCCTCGGCGAGAGCGAAGATTTTACCTAGTGCGCCCTGAAGAGTTTGCTCTGCGGCGGCAGTTTCATCAACACCTTTTGCTGACATAACAGCAGTGCGGGCCTTTGTGACTTCTTCAAAGGTTTCTTTTTCATGTTTGGCATAACCTTTTACGGTATTAACAAGATTTGGAATAAGGTCAGCACGAAGCTTAAGAATCACAGTAATACCTGACCAGGCTTCTTTAACGCGTTCATTCAATCTAATAATAGAGTTATAGGTGGAGATGAGATAGACTACAAGTACAAAGACTAGAGCTAAACAGATCAATCCAATAGTTAATAAGTTTGGCATTTTTTCTCCTTTTTAATACTTCTATTATATGGTTCGGTGGGGTTTTTCGCAATACTCTTAAGCAAAAAATTCTCCACTGAAAGGGGGGTTTCAGTGGAGAATTCCTACCGTAATCTTTATAGAAGATTATGATAATGGTGCGAGCTAAGAGACTCTAACTCTCGACCTCTTCCTTGGCAAGGAAGCGCT
>CAUTSA010000009.1:0-13112 GCA_963540965.1 uncultured Candidatus Saccharibacteria bacterium | reverse complement strand
AAAAAGTTAAGAAAGACGAAGCTGAAGCTCTCAAGAAAACTCTTGAAGAAGCCGGTGCTGTTGTTGAATTAGCTTAATTAAAAACCGAGTCTACGAATTTATTTAAAAAATACCCTTCGGGGTATTTTTTGTTGGATAAATTACGTGTAATGAAATATTACGTCTAAGTTAGCATAAACGTTGTAAAAACAATGTTGTAATATTTAAACAAACCTTTGCTTTATCTATTATGCTTGTGGTAGACTGGTGGTAATCATGATAGTAAAAATTAAAAGTACTATTCAAATTAAACAGATTAGTGCCTTGATTTTTTCACTTATTTGCTTCTTTGTATGTAATAATCACAACGTTTTTGCTGAATCACTTTCAATGACTTTGAATGGTGTGGATGCGGGAAATGAATTGAATTTTGATTTTGATAAGGGGGCACACGAGACAGCAAAGGTACGTGATGTTTTGATGAATGTTCGGACGGATAATCGTTCTGGATATAAAGTGATGATATCTAGCGCTGGGGCAGACTCGATTCTTAAACCAAGCCAATCCGATAATACTGGTAGAATTATGCCACTTAGTACCAGTAAGACTCTTGCAAATTTTAGCGAGAAAGAATGGGGTGTATCGATTGATCAGACAAATTTTTCGGCACTTCCTGGTAGTAGTTCACCAATGCTAGTGGTAAATAAGACTACGGCAAGTGCGCCAGGAATTGGTGATAGTTCGGGTGTAGGGATTCCAAAAATTAGTGTTGGAGTACGTGCTGGCGGGGATCTGGTTGAGGATACCTATAGCAATAATATCTTGATAACTGTGATCACGAATCCAGTCTTGAAAACGGCGACGTTTAGGAAAAATAGTGTATATAATACACCTTTGTATAGTGGAGGCAATAACTATCGCATGCCATTTGCGCGATGCCCTAATACCCTATATACCTTTCAGAGAACTAATCAACTGAAAGCTGGTATTGGTAGTAATTTTAACGAAGCTGAAACTGGCTCGGATCTCCCTATTTATGTGTGGAATGATTACAAGGGTGGGAAAAATTATGTATATTGGTATTCTGAGGCGGATATTGTCTATGCGCCAGTAGATGCAACTTTGTTTTTAAGTAGGGTGGCTAGTTTTAAAAGAAATAATGCGTCCTGCTTTGGTGAAATTGACCTTGACGGGATTGATTTTTCGAAGACCGAGAAGATGGATTCAATATTCTCCCAAGATACTAATGCATTGCTTAGTACGAGCCCAATATTAAAAATTTTACACCTCGAAAATATTAATGCTGCAAAAAATGCGGAGGCAGCTTTTGCATATACTAATTTGAGGGGACTTGATATGTCTAAGGTAACCTTTGAGAATGCCACGAGCTTTATGCATACATTTTATAAGGCAACGGCAGATGAGAATGCGGATTTTTCTAAACTAAAGGGCGGCAATGCGACAACAACGGAGAAAATGTTCCTTATGTTTAGAGGGCCACTGAATTTGTCTCTTACAAGTCTTAATACTAGTACTGTTACTAATATGAAGGATATGTTTAGGAATCTAGCAGCGACAAAAAGTATTGATGCGTCGAGTTTTAATACTGAAAATGTAACAGATATGAATGGAATGTTTATGGGTATGCCTTATGTTGAAACTATTGATGTGTCTGGTTTTAATACGAAGAATGTAACGGATATGAGTATGATGTTTTATCAGAACAATTGGCTAAAAACGATTTATGGGCCAGAGGAATTTGATAGAACGAATCTTTCCCTTTCAACTAATATGTTTGGTCAATGTAGTCAGCTTGTTGGCGGCGCTAACTGGTCATATAGTGCAGGTAGTGTAGACGCGACTTACGCGAGGATTGGTAAGCCTGGCCTTAGAGGTTACTTTAAGGCGAAGCCTTAGATAGGTTATAAAAATTAATATTCGCCCTGCAGTGGCGGATTTTTTAGTCAGTTAAGTAGTTTAACTCTAGATTGGGGATTATAATTAAGTGAAGAGATATTAACGATTATGGATACGCCATTGTTGGAAGTTCCAGTCATGGAGCTATTGTGTGTGAAGAGATATTAATGATTGTGGATGTAAAATAATCTTTTGAGAGACTGTATATACGATGACGTATACTGATAGCTAATGACTAATGAGTGTGTATATTGAGTGTATAGTGTTAGTTAACTAATAGTGGGCTTTAAATATGAAAGACACTTGGCGAGGCATACAGGGTATTGATAACTGATAGTAAAATAGGACACCGAAGTGTCCTATTTATGACTAGAGACGTAAAGTCGTTAATGGCTTGGGGTGATTATTACTTTCTCCAGAAGGCGCCTGGAGCGGCGGATCCACCATCGATGCGAGCGTGAGCGATGCTGCTGGCTGGGACGGAAGATCCGGCCTGACCACGGTATGATTCGCCAAGGGCGAAAATGTTGTTGTAGTTTGTAACATTGGTAGTGACGAAGCTATCGGAGGCGTATATTTTGGTGATCCAGGTTGAGCCACTAAACATATACGACATATCGGTGGCACTGCTGGTATTCCAGTTAGTGAGATCTACTTCGTACAGCCAAGTGTAGTCGAAGGTAGAACTGAAGTCTGTGACATTATGTACGTCTAGATCGCTGAGGTCCAGATATGAAACATAGGTATCATAAAATAGTTTGGACATATTCTTAACATTTGAAGTATTAAGACTGATTTTGACATGTTGATTTTTCATAAAACCAGAGGAGTTGCCAGAGAACATAGCCTGCATATTTTCGACACCACTAGTATCAAAATCAGCAAGATCGATTTCAGTAATTTCGCCGAGACCCGAGAAGGCAAAGCTGGTATCTTTGAGGTTAGGAGCGGTGATTTTGGGGGGTTTAATTTTTGTAATACTACAGTTACCATGAAAGAGGGATTTGAGGGTAGTGAGTGCAGGAGCATTCTGAGTGGTGGCTGGCCAAATAACTTCACTTGGCCCCGGCGATGCGCCACCGACGCATTCTTTCCCCTCTTCATTGGTGCCAATAGCTTTGAACATCTTTGACATATTTACGGCGCTAGCGAGGGAGAAGTTTGAAAGGTCAACTGGATAGGGTGAGCTGCCTTCGAACATGCTTTCCATGGTAGTTACGTGACTGGTATCAAATAATGGCGAGAATGTGACGGTATTTCTAATCCTAGCGTCGTAAAACATATAGGAAAGGTCAGTAACATGAGTGGCTTTAAGTAGTGGAGTGATTGTATTAATTGGTACACCGAAAGTATCGAACATATGATTCATGTCAAGTGCACTAGTTGTGTCTAATTTATCTATATTATTAATTTCTGTGAGACTAAAGAGACCTGCAAACATATTGCTAAAATCGGTGACTTTACTTGTGTTAAATACTTGCGGCAAGGTGATTTTTTCTAAATAGTAGGCTCCTTTGAACATGCTTTTGGTATCTGTAAGTTCACCTGTGCGAATTCTCCCAAGATTAACTTCTTTAACATAGTAGCATCCTTCGAACATGGATGCCATATTGGTAATATGACTACCATCCATGTCCTGAGAATTAAGGGTTAGGTTTGCAACCTGGCTATTGGCAAACATGGAGGAAAGATCTTCGGCGCTGGTAAATTTTATACTAGAAAGATTAGCTTCAGTGAGTGCGGTGGTGTTTTTGAAAAAGTTAGAGAAATCTTTGACTTTGTCGAATTTAACATGCTTGAGATCTAGAGAAGATATCTTAGCATTTTCAAACATCGACTTGGCGTTTTCGACTTCTTTAAAGTTGGTATTTGTGAAATCTATAGTGGAGGCTTGTGAATTAGTAAACATGTAGGAGGCATCGGTTACCTTCTCGAAGGTTGCCTTGGAAAGATCGATGCTTCCTGCCTTGGAGTTTTTAAACATATTGGCGGTCGAAGTAGTATTTTTAAAGGAAGATTTTGAGAGGTCAATGGGGCTGATGGCGGAATTTTCAAAGACGGAAGTTGCATCTGTCGCTTCGCTAATTTCCCATGAAGAGAGGTCAGCGGCAGAGAGGCTTTCGGTATTACGGAAGGCACGTGCGATGTTATTTGCATGTTTGGCAAAAGAGATGTCACCAACATTTGAAATAGTGGAATCCTCAAAGGCTGATTCGATATTTTTAACTGGTGAGTCTTTTAGGTACGGGGTAAAATTTGAGATATCAATTGCATTGTTATTCCAGGCTCTAGTTTTATAAAACATGTGAGAAATATTGTTGACTTTAGAAAAATTGAGCAATTTGTCGGTGCGACCGTCGTTAAAAGTGAAATTTAAATTATAGCCAGTATCTGTGAGGCCAGCAAACATATATGAAAGATCTTCTGGAAAGATCATTTCGGTAGCTTTAGACCAAATGCAAATATTGTCCCAACTGCCACGGTTAACAGCCATGTAAACATCAGCTTCAGAATCGGGGGTAGAAATTTTAACTGTTTTTTCTGGAGTGATATTGTTATTGCATTTTTTTCGGCCGACAGTAATGGTGAGATCGGGGTAGTATTTTTGTTCAGCAGGGATCTGGGTTTCTGGATCTGAGGCAACTGCTGGATCCGTTACACCAAGAGCGTGGCGAAGAGCCACGTTAAATTCACGTCCAGTAACAATATTGGCCTTTGACTCCTTTTCAGATATAACGGTGAAAACGATTTTACCTTGATAATCACCAGAGGGGACCTTGCGGTCAAGACGCATACCGATATTGAGCTTGTAATTATCTTCGGACGCATCCTGAGTGGTGACAAGAAGAGCTGGAGTACTAAGCTTTGGGACTTGATTATAGTAATGGTTATCAGTATCAGCAATGTTGTAGCCAAATTGATTCTTCATATCATCAATGTAGTTATTATTGCCAGAAACTGAGTTGATCTTAAAGGTATTTAGGGGGTCGGTACTGG
This sequence comes from uncultured Candidatus Saccharibacteria bacterium, assembly GCA_963540965.1. Taxonomy (GTDB): domain Bacteria; phylum Patescibacteriota; class Saccharimonadia; order Saccharimonadales; family Saccharimonadaceae; genus Nanosyncoccus. Next base: position 8,219 of record CAUTSA010000009.1, on the reverse strand, counting down.
TGAGGGCGGAGTCTTCCTTGTCGCTCGAGATATAAAGTTCGTAACCTGAGTTACTATCGGTCTTTACGTTAACATCAAGAGTGCGAAAATAATTGGTGCCATCTTTTGTCGGGGTGGCTTGATTGATGGTAGCATTGCCAGTAATGGCTATAGAAGTATTTACTGCAAATACGCTTTGTTGTGAAAACAACAGCACGCCACAAAGGGAAAATAATAAAGTAGAGATCGCTTTTAGACAATATTTTTGGTAGTTGCTAGTTATTTTTCCTAAGAACATATACTTCGACTTTTTAGATTATTTTATTTTACTATTAAAAAACGCTGTGTTTTTTACTTGTGTTTATTCTAGCATAGTATTTTCTTGTTGGAAGAATTTAATTGTTATTTATATCTTTAACAGAGAATGTTGTTGTAAAAAATGTATGTAATTATTACAATAATGCTTATGGTTATTTTTGCAATAATGGGTAGGTTTTTATTTGATATATTTTAGTTTGTTTTGGTTTTTGTTGTAATAAAAAATATACCACCTGGTGGCGGTATATTTTTCTGACCAGTCTAATTAGTTGTAAATGTTTTCAACAGCAATGGATGGACCCATGGTTGATGAAACAAAGATACTCTTAATGTATTGACCCTTGAGAGAGGCTGGCTTCATTGATTTTAATGAATCAAGGAAGGCGGTAGCGTTCTCAAGTAATTGAGCTTCGGTAAAGTTAGTTTTACCAAGACCAAGGTGGACAATAGCCTGTTTGTCGACACGATATTCGATCTTACCAGCCTTAGATTCTTTGACTGACTTTTCGATATCAGCGGTAACAGTACCAGCTTTTGGATTTGGCATAAGGCCTTTTGGACCTAAGAGACGAGCGAACTTACCGAGTTTTGGCATGTAAGCAGGGGTAGAAATAAGAATATCAAAATTGATAATTCCCTTTTCTAATTGCTTAATAAATTCGACATCTTCAGCAATATCAGCACCGGCTGCTTTGGCTTTTTTGCACTCATCTTCAGGAGCGAAAACAGCTACACGAACTTCTTTACCATTACCGTGAGGCAAAACAAGAGTGGTGCGGATGTTTTGGTCTGCCTGGCGTGGATCAACACCAAGACGGGTGTGAATCTCAATGGTGGCAGCAAACTTTGCTGGATTAGTTTTGACTGCAAGAGCAATTGCTTCTGCTAGAGTATAGAACTTAGCGTGGTCAATGTCTTTGTAGGCGGCTTGGTATTTCTTGCCGCGGCGCTCTAGGATGGAGCGAGTGACTGGTTTTTCACCTTTTGGCTTAACTTCGAGTTCAGCTAATTTGTTTTCAGCTGCACGAGCTTTGCGCTCTTCTTCAGCTTTGACTTCCTCGACGTGTTTCTTAGACTTTTTACCAGCTTTGGCAAATTTTTCAGCAGTTTCTGGGGTTTCAGTAACCTCGACAGTTTCGGAAACAATCATTTCTTCTGCCTTGATATTTTCTTCAGCCATATTATTCCTTTCTGTGGTAGTAACGGGTTGATAAAAACTTTTTCAACCCTCCCATGATTAATGTTAGTTTGAATAAATAAATTATTCAGCGATTTCGACACCCATTGAACGGGCAGTACCAGCGACAACTTTGATGGCACCTTCAAGATCAATAGCGTTAAGTTGCTCCATCTTGATGTTTGCGATTTTTTCTAGTTGTTCGCGAGTGATTTTTCCAACTTTTTCGGTGTTTGGACGACCGGAACCTTTTTGAAGTTTTAGCTCTTCACGGATTAGGTCATCGACTGGCTGGCCGAGACAAGTCCATGCGAAAGTGCGATCTTCGAAAACCTGGATGTGGACAATAACGTTTTTACCGTTGTAGTCCTTGGTTTTTTCGTTAAATGGATTGATGAAATCCATCATATTGAGACCCCACTGACCAAGAGTTGAACCAACTGGAGGTCCTGCGGTGGCCTTGCCACCAGGGATGCGTAACTTTAAGTTACCAATTACTTTTTTTGCCATAATTTTTTTACTCCTAATTAGAGCGCGTAACGGGATTATTATACTATTTTTTGGGGAAAAAGTAAACCACGAAACGTCAGAGTGACTATGCGTGGTTTACAATAATTAAAATGGTTAAAGTGCTAAGGTTTTCTAATTAGCGATAATGCGAGTACCAGCTTTACCTTCAATAGCCTTTGAAGCTTTTTCAGGCGAAGTGATGATACAAACGCGTTTATTAGCTCCCGATACAAAACTGACGCCAGCCTCAACCTTTGGAAGCATACTACCAGCGGCAAACTGGCCCTGAGCAATTAATTTAAAGGCATCGTCTACAGTAAGCTCGGTCAGTGCTTTTTCGTCTGGCTGCTTGTAGTTGATCTTAACATTATCGACTGCAGTGAGAATTAACAAAATGTCGGCATCAATAGTTTCAGCAAGTTTTTCGGCGGCAAAATCTTTATCAATCACTGCTTCAAGACCAGTTAATCGCCCGTGTTGATCGTAGTAGACTGGGATACCACCACCACCCCCAGCAACAATGACGGCACCGTTGCCGATGGCAATTTTGATGAGGTCGGATTCAATGATTGAAAGTGGCATGGGGGAAGGTACGACTTTGCGCCAGCCACGCCCTGCGTCTTCTTTGACGGTAATACCGCGAGTCTTAGCAAGCTTTTTAGCTTCTTCTTCGGTATAGAAAGGTCCGATTGGTTTACTGGGATTCTTGAAGGCTGGGTCGTCTTTTGAGACGAGGACTTGGGTGACGATTGAAGCAATTGGTTTTTTGATCTTAAGTTGTTCCAATTGATTTCTTAGGGCATTCTGCAGCCAATAACCAATCTGGCCTTGACTCATGGCGCCAGCTACATCAACAGGCATAGTTGGAGTCTTTTCGGTATTAATAGCTTCTTCGTGAAGGATAATATTGCCGATTTGCGGGCCATTACCGTGGACAATAGCTAAAGTGTGTCCAGCGGTGATTAATTTAACTAATTCCGAGGCAGTTTCGTTTGCGACGGCGAGCTGATCAGCGGCGGTAGCCTTACCATCTTTTGATAAGGCATTGCCACCTAGTGCGACTACGATTTTGGCCATTAGATAACCCCCATGATGAAGACGGCTACGAGGCTAATAATGACGAAGAGGATCATAACTGGAAGGACGCGCTTGACCCAGGTTTTATAAGAAACCCCAGCAAGAGTGAGGCCAGCCATGAGTGAAGCGATTGTGGGTGCGATCATGTTTAATAAGCCGTTTGCGGTAGCGAAGGCGACGACCATAGTTTCTTTAGTTGACCCCACGAGGTCGGCAACTGGGGCGATGATTGGCATGGAAGCAGCAGCAAGACCTGAGGAAGATGGGATGATGAATGAAAGTGGAAGATAGAAAATGTAAGCAAGAATGCCGACGATGCCGCCATTGGAGTTTTTGAGCCCTGTTTCGCCCCAGTGGATAATAGTGTCTTCGATACCACCACTGCGCATGACGATGGAGACAGCGGCTGCAACGGCGATAATGACAGCTACGCTTAGAAGTTGCTCTGAACCATCAATAAAGGTATCTGTGATGGAAACCTCTTTTTCGTGAAAACCTTTGCGATAGATAAAGGCAATAATAAGGGCAGAAATTAGGAAGAGAGCGGAAATTTCATTAAAGTACCAAGAGCCGAGAGCAACGTTATGTCCGACGCCTAGAATATTACTGAGGATTGGAATGCCAGCAAGCCAAGTATGGAAGTCTTCAAAAAGAGTGATGCCAAAATCAGCCCAGGGGACAAGAGAGATGATCATGACAAGAAAAGTAAAGGCAAAAATCCCCATAATGAGTTTGCGCTTTCTGGTATATTCAGGAACAGCCTTAAGGTCGATGGCTTTAAAGGTGGAAGAGACAGTGGAATCATCTTTATATTTGCCAGCTTTGACTTTTTTAGCGTAATGCATAGTGTAGATGATGGCGGCAATAAGCATAAGAACGAGGATGATACCCTGGATCCAAAGAATGCTACCAAGTTGGACATTAGCAGTACGAGCGGCGATGCCGGTTGAGAATGGGTTAACAGTGGAGGCAAGCACGCCAACGCCACCACCGAGAACGATGATCATAACGGCGGTCATGGCATTATAGCCGGCGGCCATCATGACTGGAACAATTAGAGCGTAGAAAGCAACAGCTTCTTCCTGCATACCATAAGTGGTGCCACCAATGGCAAAGAGAGTCATGAGAATTGGAATAAGCCATTTTTCTTTGCCGTTCATCTTCTTAAGGAGTCCACCAAGTGCAGCATCGAGAGCGCCGGTCTTCATAACTACACCAAGGAAGCCGCCAAGGATTAAGACAAAGACAATTACGTCGAGACGGTCTGACATACCTTTGATAGGAGCCATGAAGATATCCCAAAGGCCTTGACGATGATCAACTGTGGTAACTTCGCCAGTTTCCTGGTTGGTAATGTGTTCAACTTTTGGGATTTCTTGATAAGTACCAGCTTCACGAATAGTTTCAGACGGATTGCTTGGATCTGGAACTAAGTTGTATTTGCCGGATGGGATAATCCAGGTTAAGCAGGCCATCATGGCAATAATGCCGAACAGTACGGCGAATGCCGAAAGCATCTTGATGTGTTTGCGGTTGCGTTTTGGGCGTTTTGTTTTTGTAGCTTTAGCCGGACTCTTCGCCTCGGCCGTAACTTTGTCGACCATAATTTTCCCTTCTTTGGTCTTAGATTTTAATAATACTTATGGTTTAAGTATAGCATATAAAATAAATCCCCGAATGGGGATTTATTTTATGGGATTAGTGGGATTTAGAGTGTAAGATCCATGACAGCTTCAATAGTATAGACACGGTTTTCAGCTTGATCGAAGACTACGCTGTTTTTGCTGTAAAAGACGTCGTCGGAAACTTCCATGGCATCAAGATTGTATTTCTCTAAGATCTCTTTACCAATCTTTGTATTTTTATCGTGGAAGGCAGGGAGGCAGTGAAGGAATTTAGTGTTATTCTTGCGAGTAGCAAGCATCAGGTCTTGATTAACCTGGTAGTCCTTAAGTAGACGAATACGTTCTTCAAATTTATCCTCTTCGCCCATGGAAACCCAAACATCGGTGTAGACGGCATCAGCATCAGTGACTGCTTCGTATGGATTTTCGACGACGCGAATAGTGGCGCCAGTCTGATATTTCTCGGCGAGAGCGCGACATTCTTCGACGAGTGCTGGATCTGGGAAGAGTTCTTTTGGTGTGCCTACTGAATAATGAAGCCCCAATAAGCTAGAGACAATCATAAGGGTGTTTGCAACATTATTGCGTCCATCGCCAACATAAGCAAGGTGAGCACCTTCAAGATGGCCAACATGTTCTTTAATGGTGAGCATATCGGCAAGACCTTGGGTTGGATGGTATTTATCGGTTAGACCGTTCCAGACGGGAACGCCAGCATACTTGGCGAGTTCTTCGACGGTATCATGTGAGAAGCCGCGAAATTCAATACCATCAAACATGCGCCCAAGGACTAGGGCAGTATCACGGACGGATTCTTTCTTGCCAAGTTGAATGTCGTCCTTACCTAGGAATTCGGCATGCATACCAAGGTCGCGAGCGCCAGTGACGAAGGCACAACGGGTGCGAGTCGAGGTTTTTTCGAAGAGCATGGCGATAGTCTTGCCTTCGTGGTGTTTATTAGAGACACCAGTAAGCTTATTGTTTTTGAGTTGTTTTGCAGTTTCAAGCATTAACCTTACTTCACGGGGTGTGAAATCTTTTAGGGTTAGGAATGAACGACCTTTTAAGTTTAGCATGATTAAATCTCCTCTCTATAGATTGGCATTGACATACAGCGTGGACCACCGCGACCGCGACCGAGTTCGGCGCCAGTTACTTCGATAACTTTGAGTCCTGCTTCACGTAATGCATTGTTTGTGACATAGTTACGATCGTAAGTAATGACGACACCTGGGGCGATGGCCAAGGTGTTGGATCCATCATTCCATTGTTCCCTGGCGGCAGCAATTGGATCGCCAGCACCGCATGGAATAAGATGAACGTGATGGAGTCCAAGTACTTCCTGGAGGGTTTCTTTGAGGCTGCGACGATGCTTAATTTCGTAACCAACATGCGTATTAGCCTTCTCAAGTAGGTAAATATCAAGCTCCCCTTCGCCAGTAAGGATTTCTGGATGAACGGTGAACTTGTCGTAGTCGATCATAGTGAAGACGGTATCAAGATGCATAAAAGCCCGCTTGTTTGGAATCTTCATAGCTATAACACGGGTGAAGTTCGAGTCGTGAAAGAGCCTGGACGCAATGCGTTCAATGGCTTCAACCTCAGTGCGTTCCGAGATACCAATAGCGAGAGTATTGCGACTAAGTACTAGCTCGTCACCACCCTCAACTGAGAAACGATTATTGCGGTTGTACCAAACTGGTACGTTGCTACCCATGAAACGTGGGTGATGTTTTATGATGTATTGCATGAAAAGAGATTCGCGACGACGGGCTGGCCAATGCATTTTGTTGATGGTAAGGCCATTGCCGATTGAGGCAGCAGGGTCACGAGTAAAATAAAGGTTTGGCATCGGATCAAGATAGAATGGGTAGTCGTCGATCATGTAATGATGGAGCTGTTTGTTTTTTGGCTCCATGATTTCAACTTCACTCTTCTTGACACCGGCCATAACTTTTCTAACCATTGTGAGTGGGTCGAGACTTTGTAGGTAGTTGACGATGGCGAAGGTGGAATAGGTATCCTCTTGCTTGGATGCGCGAACCATTTCGACGATGAAACGATCGCGGACTTCTTGGGTGGAAAGAGCTTCGGCGGCAAGTTTGTCAAGGTAAAGAACCTCAACACCGTTATCGCGTAGGACTTTAGCGAAAGCGTCATGTTCTTCTTGGGCGACCTTTAAATATGGGACGTCATCGAAAAGCATGCGTGCCATATAATCTGGGGTGAGGGCCTCAAGTTCTTCGCCTGGGCGGTGAAGAAGGACGGTCTTGAGGCGCCCGATCTCAGAGTTGACTTTAATTGGTGGTTCCATTTTGTTCTCCGTTTATGTTTTGTGGACTTTATGGTTTCATTATAGCATAAGCGGGATAGGAATGGCTTTAGAGATTTGCGCCGTATTCTCGGAGGAGATCGATATTGTCTTCAATATCTGTCTTGCTCATTTTTTTTGTTAAGAGATTAACATCAGTGCCAAGTTTGAGGAGAGTGCGTGGTATTGTAGCGATATCGTCTGAATCCATATTATTTACGATATTATTAATATCGGCGCCATGTTCGAGGAGGGTATGTATTACTTTGTAATGGATATCATTTGAATCCATATTATTTACGATATTATTAATATCTGCACCACATCTTAAGAGATAATCTAGGTTTTCTTCGATATCATTTGAATCCATATTATTTACGATATTATTAATATCTGCACCATGTTGGAGGAGAGTGTCTAGATTTGTGGCAATATCTTTTGGTCTTAAGTCTGAGACTAATTTATTGAAATCAATATTAGCGCCGTACTCAAGAAGAGTATTCAGGCTATAGAGGATATAAACTGGACTTGAACTTAAATTTTTTACGATGTTGTTGGCGTCTGCACCATGTTGGAGGAGAGTGCGTAGACAGTAGTAAAAGATATCGCCTGGGTCCAGGTTATTTGCAATATTGTTAACGTCTGCGCCACATCTTAAGAAGCTGTTTATGTTATTGGCAATAGTGAATGAATCTGTATTTGAGACTAATTCATCTATATTAATATCTGCACCATGATCGAAGAGAGTGTCTAGATTTTTTCTGATATCGTCTGAATCCATATTATTTACGATACTATTAATATCTGCACCGTGGTCGAGGAGAGTATTTAGATGTTTTGAGACGCTAGATGAATTTAATTCTGGAATCAATTCGTTGACATTGATGTTTGCACCATGATCGAAGAGAGCGTCTAGACTTGTGCCAATATCTTTTGAAGTCATATTACTTACGATATTGTCAATATCTGCATCGTGATCGAGAAGAGTGTCTAGATTTGTAGCGATATCGTCTGAATCCATATTATTTACAATATTATTAATATCTGCACCACATCTTAAAAGATAGTCTAGGTTTTTTTCGATATTAAATGAATCCAGATTATTTACAATATTATTAACGCCTGCGCCATTCTCAAAGAGAGTATCTAGGTTTTTAGCAATATCGTATGAGTCTAAGCTTGCAACCATTTTATTAGCATCTACCCCTTTTTCTAAGGCATA
>CAUTSA010000008.1:0-21420 GCA_963540965.1 uncultured Candidatus Saccharibacteria bacterium | reverse complement strand
CCGAAGGCACTACCACCTCAAGGTAGCGTGTATACCAATTTCACCACAGGTGCATGCCTGAATTATATCACAAAAGCCGAGAAGATCAATCATAAAATAGTAAAAATTGCTCGTATAAGAGGTATAGAATATTGTAATAATAAATTGTGTAAAACCTAGCTATAAAACATAAATATTATTGCAAAAATCTATTGACCATAAAGCTTTTGTTTAATATACTTAAAACAACTTGAGGTCATACAAAACAAGGTTAACACATACAAAACTACCAACACAAAGGAAAAGAAAAGTAAAGGAAAAAATATGTCAAAGTATTCTAAAATCGTAGCTACCCTCGGTGTTATCACTGGTCTTGGTATTGCTTCACTTCCACTAGCATCATTTGCAGCTCCAATCCCTCTAGTAGATGGAACTCCAAAGTCAGCTAACGTTAAGGTTCAGCTTACGGTTGGCGATGCTGTAGCAATTGCTGTCAACAGTAACGATGCAAACGCTGGTAACGCAGCTCCAAATCAGACAAAGAACGCAGCTACCACTGTTTCATACGCTACTAACAAATCAACTGGTATGACTCTTACCGTTAAAGATGCTGATGTTGACACTAACATGACCGCTGGTCACACTGGTACTGTCGCTGGTACTGACGTTATCGCTGCTGGTACCCAAGGTGCTGTTGCTGGTCAAGGCCAATGGAGCATCAAGGGTGGTCTTCTTGCTACCGACACCGCTATGGTTAAAAGCAATGAAACTGCTCTTAAGGTTGCAGAATCAAGCGCCCCAGTTAATACTGACGTTGCTGTTACCTACAACATTTCTACCGGTGCTTCTCAGCTTCCTGGTACCTATGAAGATACAATTGTTTACACCGCTGCTGTCAAATAATTGAGTTTAACCTGATGGAAATAGCCGCTAAATGCGGCTATTTTTATGACTCCACAAAATGAAACTTAGCATAAAATATTGAAAGTCTGTGGATTACTTGCGTCTAAATAATCCATAAACATTATTGACACCCTGATTAAGCTTAAGCTATAATTAACACATAAAAGGTCATTATAAAATAAAAAATAAGGAGACTATTATGTCCAAGATCAATCGTATCGTAGCTACTCTCGGTATCGCCACAGCATTAGGTGTCGCTGCAATGCCAATCGCAACCTATGCGGCTGCAACAGATACCAAGAATATTACTGTTAAGGTTAATGTTGCCTCAGTTATTGCTCTATCAGCCGACAGCCTTTCTACTGAAGTTACTATGAATCCAAACAACGTTAATACTACTGGTCTTAAAACTAAACTTACTGTAGCCACCAACAACAAAAATGGCTACAAGTTAACCGTAAAAGATGTAGACTCAACTACTGCTATGACTTCAAACGATACTACAGAGACCATCCCAGCTCTTGCTGGCAACCTAACTGCTGGTACAGCAGGATGGAATTTATCCGGTGGTGACCTTAATAAGGTCGCTATCGCTGCAACCGATCAGACAGTGAAAACCAATCCAAATACTGCCCATGTTGGTATCCAAGAAGATATTGATATGACTTACGGTGTTGCAACCTCAGCTGCACAGGCACAAGGTACATACCAAGATGTCATCATTTATACCGCAACTGCTCTATAATTAGCACTGTAAAAGACTTTAAAAACCACCTAAACCAGGGTGGTTTTTTCTTGTAAATTAATCCTGCTTGTGTATAATAATATATAGATAAAAAGGAGGTTAATGACAAAACGACAAAACATTTTTATGGAGATTTTTTCAATACTATTCTTCTCCATATCTTTGCTGCTAATTTCTTCAAATCAGACATTTGCAGCTGAGCGACAAAAAATCTTTCTTCAGGTATCTCCTTCGACTCAACAATTAGGTGGGTTGCAGCCAGGTGAGACTAGGGAAGGCAGCTTCAAGGTTCAGAATGTAGGCTCCGGCGCTTTCGATTTTAAGGTCTATGCTTCAGCTTATGAAGTAAAAAGTGAAAACTATGACCCAGTCTTCGATGGAGAGAAAGATGCTATGAAGATTGCCAGCTGGTTTACATTCAGCCAAACTACTGGTCATCTCGAATCTGATACTGAGGTAACCATCAACTACACCATCAAGGTCCCAGCTAACGCTCCAGGTGGCGGACAGTATGGTGCTATCATGGTTGAAACTGAAAAAGATAAAGACGATAAGGGAAATATCCAAGCAATTTCACGCGTTGGTATGTTGATTTATTCTCACGTTAATGGTGAAATCAATCATTGTACTAAAATTCTAGAGAATAAACTGCCAACCTTCCTCTTCAACCCTCCTGTTTTTGGTGAAACCCGTGTAGAGAACTGCGGTAACGTGGACGCTGAATTAAAAGTTCACCTAAAGGTATTTCCATTTTTCTCTAATGAAGAAGTCTATAGTAACGAAGAAAAACCAACCAATATGAATACCTTGCCTGGTACCAAACGTTATCACAAGGAGCTATGGGCAAATTCACCAGCTATCGGCATCTTTAATGTTGAGCAAATTATTCAATATGGTTCTGAGACTAAAACTGAGCGTAAATTAGTCATCGTTTGTCCAATTTGGCTAATTGTATTGATTGTTCTCTTCATTATTTCAGTTATCTTCTGGCTCGTAGCAAGAAACCGTGAAAATAAAACAAAATCCCATCGAATGTAAAAGGATTAATAATGTTAGAAAGAATCAGTTTCATCTCTAAATTAAGGCAACTCCAGCTTATTATAAAAGCCGTTCTTGCTCTTTCATTACTTTTTAGCTTCGCAGTCTTCGGTATTCTTACTTCCTCATCCCCAGTTTATGCGGATGAGGAGAAGCCAGCAATGCGAATTCAGATTTCTCCTGTTGAAAATCGTGTTACTCTTAATGAAAACGAGGTTAACGAATATACTTTTAATGTAGACAATACTGGTTCTGAAGGATATAGCTTTAAGGTTTACGCTAATCCCTACTCCGTAGTTAATGAACAGTATAGCCCAAGTTTCTCAAATCAAAACGCACATACGCAGGTTAGTCGTTGGATTACTTTTAAGAATGACGCTGGTGAATATAGTCAAGAAGCTACATATTCCGTAGAGGCAGGTCAGCGTAAAGAAGTAACTTACAAAATTACCGTTCCATCAGACATTCCTGGTGGTGGTCAGTATGCCATTGTCTTCGTTGAGGCCATCCCTAAAGACGATAATAGCGGTGGCATCCGTACCGTCTCCCGATTAGGCCTACGTGTCTTTGGTCGTACTAATGGTGAGACTAAAGAATCTGCCGAGATCCTGAATCATAATATGGATAGCTTCTATATGTCAGGGAAGATTAAAACTAACGGCACAGTCAAAAACTCAGGAAACGCCGATTTTAACGCAATCTTTAAGTTTAAGGTAGAAAAGATCTTTGGCGGTGTTGTTTATGAGGATAGTAAAGGTTATGATGTCTTACCAGATACTACTCGTAATATTGAGCTTACTTGGGAGGAAACTCCAGCTTTCGGCATCTATCGCATTACCTCAACCCTAAATGCTTTGGACCAGTCGAGAAGTACTACAAAGATAGTTCTAATTGTCCCAGTCTTCATGATCGTAATCCTGCTTATGCTATTGACAATCACAATTGCCTGGTTTATAATCCTATTCAGAAAGCGACAGGCCCAAAAGTCAAAGCTTATCATCTAGTCGCGAGGATGAATACTGAGACTAAGGCAAGCGGTTATCCGCATAAGCGTTCAAAATAAAAATAATAAAACAAAGCGAGTGTGAAAATGAAAAGAAAAGGAATAATTGGAGTTCTTAGCGTTGCTACCTTAGCTCTAGCTGGCTTGGCGCTTCTTCCGTCAACACCTACATTTGCCGCAACTACTTCTTCGAATAATGTTACGGTTAGATTAACAGTGCTACCTTCGGGTGAGTCTGTGGTTATTCGTTTCCCATCAGATGGTGATACCTTTGCTACAGATAAAATAACAATCAAGAAAGATTACACGTCAGCTAGAACCCTTGAAACCAAGATTATCTATACTGATGAAAATGGTATTACTACAACTTATAATGTTCCAGTTGAGAACGTAGCAGATCCTCACGGTAATCCAACCAATGGCACTTCAGAAAGTGAGCTTGATATTACTGCTATTACTGGTGGACGCTATGGAGACTATAAAATCATTACAACTGTTAATGGACTCCCGTCAACCGAAGATGTGATTAACTTCTCTTACCGTGCAGTTAAGATCACTGATAATGGTACCGATCCATCGACCAATAATCCAAAAGTCAATATTGAACATGGTCCACGCGTCGATCATATTACAGTTCAAATTTACGATGAAAACGGTAATCCAGTGCTCCCAAACCCAATTACCATTCCAACCCCAGATACAACAGGTGGCCACGGCGGCATAACGCCATGGACAGTTCCACTTGATGGTTTAAACCTCAAGGATGGAAAATATCAGATCGTTACTACAGCTTATGATAATGGCGGTAATATTCTAGATAGAAATACTAAATATTGGGTTAAATATACATCGAAGAAGACCCCTTCCGTTCCTGAAACTGGTGGATCAGTCTTCGCTGGCACAAATTTTACAAGTGCAGATTTTATCTCAACCTCACTCGCAATCTTCTTTGTCGCTACTTTCTTCGCGATTATGGTCCTAAAGCGTAATCGCAAAAGCCAAAGACACTAAGTCTTAATAAAGTCTAAAAATATAGATCCAAAAAGGATCTATATTTTTTATTTTCTTGAAAAACATTGAGCTTTTTTATATTATCTGGTAAAATAAAACTGTTGGACGATTAGCTCAGTTGGCTAGAGCGCGTCTTTGACGTAGACGAGGTCAGAGGTTCGAGTCCTCTATCGTCCACCACAAGCATCCTTTTGGGATGTTTTTTGTTTTGTCATTATGTTACAATACTAATAATTAAACAAAAAGGGAATTATGCAGACATTCACAAATAAAATCAATAACTTCCTAAATGCTGCAATCAACACTACGATTCTGATGATTGCAATCGGAATTTTTCTAGCCCTTTTCCCGACCTTGAGCCTCGAAATCACTAGATGGATTTTTATTATTGCGTTAGTTTCTGCCGGACTTAGTATGATTACTGCTGATCTCGCTGGTAAAAAACGTGGCGGCATCATTTCCGGTACCGTTCTTGGTTCCTTTAGCTTACTTCTCGGTCTCATAATCCTTATTAATCCTGAGGTCCTCAGTATTATTCCGATTGCTATCGGTTTCTATATCGTAATCTCAAGTTTAACAAAATTACGTATGACATTGGCTCTTAAAGAAATCTCAAATTCCGCCTTCACCGCCTCTATCCTTATGAATATCATTTCTGTAGTTTCCGGTTTTATTATTATCTTTCAGCCTATCGCCTCAACGGCTGTAGCCGTCATGCTACTTGGTATTATGCTTATTGTCTATGGTGTCTCTGACCTAATTAATATTGTTATCCTAAAAAGCCATGTTAATGAATTTTCGTCAAAAATGAAATCTGCCAAGAAGTATCTTACCGACGACGTCCAAAAAGCAGAAGTCGTGGAGAAAAAGAAAAAATAAACCCACTTCCATCTGGGTGACAAAATAAGACGTCTTGAAACTCATTTAAACACTAGCTATTTATAAAATCCTTATGCTATAATCAATGCAATACATTTATATGTAGTGGAGTTAAATAAAGTGGAATTAAATAAAGGACTAAAACAGTCTGGTCTTCGAGTATGGCCAGAAATGCTAGCCCGGGGCTTAAGGTGGGCCTTTGGTTTATTGTGGGCACTTCCAGTACTTGCCTCCATGGCTTTTGGCAGCCCAGTTTATGCAGCCCCAACAATTAGTGTCTCTCTCCCTGCAACTTCTGCCGATATTGATTTTTCAATGTCAGAGGTTAGGTCTTCTGCGTTTAAGAAAAGTGCTGCCATCCAGCCTTCTGTAACCACTGACAATCCTCAGGGTTTCACTCTTTACATTTCAAGCATTGACGAAAATACCTCTCTCGATAACGGTACTTATGATCACATTAACTCAATCGCTGCAGGATTAAACGAAACTGCTTTTACTCAAAGAACCTGGGGATACTCATTGGACGGCACTAATTTTAATCCTATCCCAAAAGCCAGTAATCCTGCAAAAATTGCTGAGTCCCAACTTCCGGCCACTAACGCCACGCTTGCCTCCGTCACTTTTGGCGCTAAGGTTGCCCCAGACCTCTATGAAGGCACCTACTAGAAGGAGATTGTTTTTACTGCAATTACCAATGCTATTAAGACCGTTAGCTATATGGACACAGGTTGGAACACAATAACTCGCCTGCAGTGGTTAGCCGATCAGAATACTGGTCACGACATCACAATCAAGCGCGGGTATTCCATCCCTTACCCAGGTTTTTGTGAAAATGTTGCATATAATGATAAGTGTTTCGCGAATACAGCCGCAGGGACTTCCACGGATGCTTATGAGACCATTCTCTGGACCGATACCGATACTCATACCATCTATTTTTACAGCGAAAAAGATATCATCTATGTTAATGAAGATGCAAAGGGTATGTTCAATGATATAAAGAGAAGCTTAGATTCCACTAATATTACTATTGATCTCACAGGGCTTGATTTTTCCAAGGCAAAGGATCTCTCAAACTTATTTACAAAGAATAGGATTAAATCCATAGAATGGGGTAATTTTAATATTGAGAGCGCTGAAACGGTCAGTAAAATGTTCCGCGATGTAGAACCCACTGACCCATCTAATTTCTCTATAGATTTTACGAAATTTAATACCCGAAACGTAACAGACTTTTCTTATATGTTTAATGGTTCAAAAATATCTTCGCTGAATCTAAACGGCATTGATACGATAAATGCTACGAATATGGCTGGTATGTTCTCTAGTATGAACAACCTTTCTGTGTTAGACGTCGCTCCGCTGAATACGTCAAATGTTACGGACATGTCAAGTATGTTTGCAAGCATGCATAGTCTTACGAATATTCAAAACCTTTCAAGTCTAGATACCTCAAAAGTAGAAAATATGTCAAGTATATTCTCAGATATTGGCGGCTTAACTAGTCTAGACCTCTCTGGCCTCAACACGTCCTCAGTAACTAATATGTCGTATATGTTTTCTTCTTCTGCCGCAATTACGGATTTGGATCTTAGTACTTTTGATACACATGCAGTAGAGAATATGGCTGGAATGTTTAGCGGTATGACGAATCTTACTAATCTTAATATGTCAGGCTTTGATACTTCCAATGTTACCGATATGTCATATATGTTCAATGGAATTATGGGGATGTCAACCATAGATTTGAGTCCCCTCAATACCTCTTCCGTAATTGACATGACCTCAATGTTCCAGGACTCAAAGAATCTTACCCATCTTGACCTATCAGGTTTTGACACGACTCATGTCGAAAATTTCACAAGTATGTTTAGTGGTGTTAATAATATGACTACCCTTGATCTCACCAGTTTTCATACACATCAAGCAACAGACATGTCTTCTATGTTTATGGAGATGTCATCACTAACGAATCTAATAATGCCAAACTTCGACACTTCTAATGTTACACAGATGTATTCTATGTTTAATGGTCTTACTAGTATGACCACCCTTGACCTCTCTCATTTTAATACAAGCCAAGTCATGAGCATGGGCGCAATGTTCCAAAATACTCCGCAGCTTTCTCATCTTAATCTCAGCTCATTCGATACCTCACAAGTGACAGATATGTCTTCAATGTTTGAGGAGGGTATGGCAGACAATAGTGTGCTGGATCTGTCAAGCTTTGATACTTCGCAGGTATATTCCGCTTATAGTATGTTTAGTAATACTCGCTCTCGTACAATTTTTGTCTCTAATTCGTTTGTCCTTGATAGCGTAGATGAGGCTGATGAATTATTCTCTGGCAATAATAATCTTATTGGTGGCAATGGCACTGCTTTTTCCGCCAGCAACCCAACTAACAAGACCTATGCTCGTATCGATGAACCAGGTACCCCAGGCTACTTTACAAGAAAGCCATAATTATAATCAGGTTACTCCTGATTAAGGTTTACGCTCCAGCCAGTCTTAATACGGCAAACATGGTGGATTCGACCGATCTCTTCCATGACGCAGCTAACCTTATTGGTGGCAATGGTATAATTTATAGTGCTACAAGCGCTTCAAACCTTAACTATCTTTAAGAATGACGAAGTCGGTAGTCCTGGTTTCTTTACTGCTGCGCATTAAGTAGCAGCCACCTAAAATTAATCTTTCAATGCTTATTCCGTAATAAGTAGCAATACCGTTTCGCTTATGATAAAATAAAGTTGATAAATAAGGTCTAAAAATAAATGAGAAAAATCAAACAAATATTCGAAAGTATTCGACAAAAAATATTTTTAGACAGCGGTCTAACTTTAAAGAACTCGCATTTCCTTTATCTAATGCCTATGACTGGACTCATCATAACCACCCTTATCTTCGGTGCAATTATTTATATCTCTTCCGAAAAGTCTACTTTTGCAGCACCAACATGGATAACCGTTGGTAATCCTGCCACCTTGCAACTTCAAGTTCTCTCTCAACCACTATCTTTTACTGGAGCTGAAACTCAAGCTTCTAGCTTTAAGTCTCAATATATTACTGTGTACGTAAATACAACAAATCCTACTGGTGCAACCTCTTCATTTTCAAGTGTTGATGAGAACACTGATTTAGTTTCGACTGACCCGTCTAATACTCAAAGAATTACATCGATTAGTTCTCCCACGCAAGACTCCTTATTTCCGCAGGCCACCTGGGGATATTGCATTGATACCTGTCCAACTTATCAACCTATTCCAAAACACAGTACCCCTGCTATCTTGAAGAATCAACCAAATCGTACTATTAGGGATCACTCGTTCAATATTGGCATGAAGGCGAGTCCTAATCTCACTCCGGGTATATACTCAAAAGATATTATTATCTCCGCAGTTACAAATTATGCCCCAACTACGGCTAACTTGCTTAATGGTAGGGCATTTAATGCAAAAATCAAAGCCCTAAATACTAATGCTAATATGGAGGTCTTTCGTCGTTCCTCTACTCCTCCAGCTAATTTAGCTACAGCAACAATTGTTTCGAGCCCAACTAGCTCAAAGCCTGTCTATGCGTGGTATGATTCAGTATCAAAAACAATGCTTTGGTGGTCGGATGCTGATTATGTTTTTGCAGACAATGATTCCTCTGAAATGTTTAAGGACCTTAATAGCGCTGGTAATCATATGCAGCTCCTAGATATTTCTGGTATAGATATGCGTAACGTGCAGGATATGAGTTATATGTTTTCCTCCAATGGTTATTTAATTAAACATCTTAACCTCGGAGACATTAATACGAAAAATGCAAATAAAATGAACTTTATGTTTAGCGTAATGGGTACGGTTCCAAATCCAATAGCGATTGATCCAATAGACTTGTCAAAGCTTAATACAAGTAATGTAACAGAAATGAATGCAATGTTCTTTGGTTCCTATGTTCCCACACTCAACGTCTCTAATTTTGACATGAGAAACGTCGAAACAAATTGGTCAATGTTCTCTACTCTGAAAAATGTTACAACGCTTGATGTCTCTCATTTTCAAACCCCACGCTTAAAATGGATGACTGGAGTTTTTCAGAATAGTAGTCGTATTACTAGCCTAGATTTGTCTAGCTGGAATACTAGCGCGGTTAAAACAATGAACGGTCTATTTTCAGATATGTCTTCTTTAAATAGTCTAAATATTTCAAACTTTAATACTAGTAACGTTACTACAATGGCGAATATGTTTAATGGGGTAAAATCTCTAACAAGCCTTGACTTATCTCATTTTGACACTAGTAAGGTAATGTATATGAATAGTATGTTTAAGGATATGCAGTCGCTGCAAACCATTAATTTGTCAGGGTTTAATACTAGCAATGTTGAAGATATGTCGTATATGTTCCTTATGACTTCAGCCAACAACCCGCCTATTACTGACCTTGATCTCTCTAGTTTTAATACAAGTAAAGTTACTAACATGCAGGCTATGTTTGCTGGTCTTACTAATCTTCAGAGTCTAAATCTCAGTTCTTTCGATACACGCAATGTTACCAATATGCAGTCTATGTTCTCTCGCACATTTGTTACGCATCCAAATGGGGTGCTTGATATTTCAAGTTTTGATACTAGTCGAGTTAATAATATGAGCAATATGTTTTGGTACATGAAAGTTAAGACCATCTACGCTTCCCCTGGTTTCGTTACGAATTCCCTATCTTCGCAGTCTTCCAGTATCTTCGCGCAGAATGATTATCTTACTGGTGGCAATGGTACTACCTTTGCCCCGCCAAACCATTACCCAAACTTCGCCCATATCGACGTCCCTGGCAACCCTGGTTACTTTACTAGGAAGCCGTAATTGACCCTAGTGTCATAAAAATATTGCCAAAAAACTGGTTTAGCGTTATAATAAGAAAGACTTCTGGGTCGGTAGCTCAGTTGGTTAGAGCACGGGCCTTTTAAGCCCGGTGTCGAGGGTTCGAGCCCCTCCCGACTCACCAGAATTTCGATTTTAAACAGCCCTCGTAAGAGGCTGTTTTTTGTTTTTTACAAATCTACATTCCGCTTATCCTACCGAAAAACCATAAAATATGGTATGATAAACCAAGTTTAATATTAATATTCTTATCACAAAAACTAGTCTAAATTTTTTTGTGGTAATCAAAGGGCAAATTCATGGAGAATAAGGAACAAATTCGCAACGTAGCAATCATTGCTCACGTTGACCACGGCAAGACCACTCTGGTCGACGCTTTATTAAAACAATCTAATACTTTTCGCGATAATCAAGCGGAAATGAGTCAAACTCTTATTATGGACTCAGGTGATCAGGAGCATGAGCGCGGCATTACTATTACCGCCAAGCAGACTGCCGTCTATTACAACGGATACAAAATCAATATTATTGACACTCCTGGTCACGCTGACTTTTCTGGTGAAGTTGAACGTACTCTCAATATGGCTGATGGTGTGCTTCTTGTTGTTGATGCCCAAGAAGGTCCTATGCCTCAAACCAAATTCGTTTTAAAGAAAGCCCTTGATTTAAAACTCAAACCTGTTGTTATTATTAATAAAATTGATAAGCCAGCCGCTCGTATTGAAGAAGTTAAAGATGAAATTTCTGACCTCTTCCTCGAGCTTGCCACTGATGAATCGCAGCTCAATTACCCAATCTACTTCGCAGTCGCCCGCGACGGTAGGGCTGGCAAAACCACCGACCTAGACAACGATCTGCATGTTATTTTTGACTCCATTATCAACGACATTCCGTCTCCAAAAATCGATGAAGCTGAAGAAAAAGGTTTGCAGCTCCTGGTTGCCTCTCTTGCTGCTGATAATTATCTAGGTAAGTACGCTATTGGTAAAATTTTCCGCGGTAAGGTCAAGCATGGCCAGACTGTTAAAATCATGAAAACCACTTTTGAAAATGGTGAACCACAAATTACTACCGCCAACGCTAAAATTGATCGTCTTTTCGCTTATCGCGGTCTCGGTAAAGAGGAAGTTCAGGAAGCTTTTGCAGGTGATATTGTTGCCGTAACTGGTATTGCTGATGCCAATATTGGTGATACTCTCGCTTCTGGTGATCAGCCTGAAGCTCTGCCTACTATTGAACTCGAGCCACCAACGCTTAGTATTTATATCGGCCCAAACACCAGCCCATTGAAAGGTAAAGAAGGTGAATTTACAACTTCAAGGCAGATTTCCGACCGTCTCCATAAAGAGCTCGAAACTAATATTGCTCTAAAGATTGCCCAAGATGGTCTTGGTTATAAAGTTTCTGGTCGTGGTGAGCTCCATCTCTCAGTCCTCATTGAAACCATGCGTCGTGAAGGCTATGAATTAGAGGCTGGCCGTCCTGAAGTGGTCTATAAAGAAATTGATGGCAAAAAATGTGAACCCTTTGAGGATCTCACAGTAGAGGTTGCTCCTGAATATGTTGGCGCCGTATCTCAAGAACTTGGTATTCGTAAAGCTGATCTAAAAACCCAGGAACTTACTTCCGCTGGCGCCACTCGCTTTACCTATGAAATCTCTACTGCTGCCCTCATTGGTTTGCGTAACCAATTAATGACCGCCACCAAGGGAACGGTCTTGATGTCTTCCATTCCAAAGGGTTACCGAGAAATTGAGGGCAAATATAAACCAGAACGTAATGGTGTGCTTATTTCTTTTGAAACTGGTACCTCTACAGCTTACGCTCTTGATATGGCTCAAGCTCGTGGTGTGCTTTTCATTCCACCTCAAGTCCCAGTTTACCAGGGGATGATTGTTGGTCTCTCAAACAAGAAGGATGATATCGATCTCAACGTCTGTCGTGAAAAGCAATTAACCAATATGCGCACTCACGCCTCTGATGGCGCGATCCAGCTTACACCATACACCAACCTCAGTCTTGAGCAGTGTCTTGACTTCCTTCTCGATGATGAGCTTCTTGAGGTCACTCCAAAGAGTCTCCGTCTTCGCAAACGTCAACTTGATCCAATCAAACGTAAGCGTGAAGCCAAAAATTAATTAAGGATCATATGGCTGAGCGCACGTATCTTATCGATTCACATTGTCATCTACATGACCAAGAATTTTTTGCACCAGCCGCCCAACTATCAGGCCTAAAGAATGCTGCATTAAATCATGTAGATAAAATAGTTTGTATCGGCACTGATCACCAGGACTCTCTTAATGCCCAGCGTTTTGTCCAGGAGCACCCAGAGTTTAATCTATTTTGGTCATACGGTATTCATCCGTCAGAGTGGCAAGCCAGTCGCTCTGCGGTTGATTTTAAAAATCAAGCTAATCCTCCTATTGCCATCGGCGAAGTGGGCTTAGATTATCATTATGGAGCCTCCGACAAAAAACAGCAAATCGCGCTCTTTGAAGAGATGCTCCAACTTGCAATTGATCAGAATCTTCCTCTCATCTTTCACGTCCGTGAGGCCTTTGATGATTTTTTTGCTATTCTAGGCAACTTTTCAGCCGCTAATCTTCGCGGTGTAGTTCATTCTTTTACGGATAACAAGAAGAACTTAAAGCGCTCGCTTGAACACGGCTTCTACATCGGCGTTAATGGTCTTGCTACTTATTCAACCTTGCCTCTACCTCCTCTTGAGCGCATTCTGCTTGAGACGGATGCTCCATTCTTATCCCCTGTGCCATATCGTGGTGAGACTAATGAGCCTAGCCGCATCAAAGATATTGCTACCTGGTTGGCCGCAAAGCTTCAACTAGACATGTCAATCATTATCGACCAAACCACTAAAAATACTGAGGATCTCTTTGGTATATAATAAGAGGGAATATGAATTCTAATAATATCTATTTAGATTATGCCGCTGCTACCCCCGTTGATAAAAGGGTACTTGCTGCCATGTTGCCATATTTTACTGAAAAATTTTACAACCCCTCTGCCGCCTACTTGCCAGCCAAACATCTTCGTGGCGAATATGAAACCCAGAAAGGTTTACTCGCTAATGCTATTGGTGCTAAAGCGCCCGACCTAATTATTACTGGTGGTGCAACTGAGTCAATTAATCTCGCCTTTACAGTTTTAAAGCAGCACACTGGACACTGTCTAATCTCTAGTATCGAACATGCCGCCGTGCGTGAGTCTGCTAGATCTTATTCGGCCGGCAATTTTGATGAAATAAAAGTCTCATCTACTGGTCTAGTTGATTTAGCTGATCTCAGGCAAAAAATTAAAGAAGATACCGTCCTAATCTCAATCGCACTTGTAAATAATGAACTAGGAACTATTCAGCCCCTCTCTGAAATTAGTCGCCTCTTACAGGAAGTGCGCGAATCTCGACTAAAAGAGGGCAATCTCACGCCGCTCTATCTTCACTCCGACGCTTCTCAGGCGATGAGTCTCCTTGATTTATCGGTTGCCAGATTGGGCGTAGATCTTCTCACTATTAATGCTGCCAAAGTCTATGGCCCCAAGGGAATTGGAGCTCTTTATGTGGCGCGTGGTGTAAAATTATCGCCAGTTACTTTTGGTGGTGGGCAAGAAATGGGCTTGCGTTCTGGTACAGAAAACGTCCCGGCCTTAATTGGCTTTGCTGCTGCTGCAAAGCTTGCTAAAGAACACTTGGCTAGCTCTCGTCGCCAATACCAAGATTTTACAAGGCAGTTTAAGCAGATTATTGAGCAAGAGTCTCAAATCGCTCCGCTTTGGCTTGGCGATCCAAAACATCAATTAGTTAATTTTGTTCCAGTTTGTTTTAAAGGCTTAGATGCTGAACGTTTGATTTTTAAGCTTGAAGATCTAGGAGTTTATCTCTCTACCGGGGCCGCCTGTGCTGCTTCCAAAGGGCAAAAGTCTCATGTTCTCTCAGCTATCGGCCTATCAGATCAAGAGATTGCCGGCTCCTTACGAGTGACGTTTGGACAGGGCAACAAGCTTGAAGATGTTAAAAAAGCCGCACACCTGATCGCTGAAGTAGTAAATCAAGAAGCAAAGCGTCTTAAGTTGGTGTAGTAGGAGTATTATGCAGGATAAGATTTTAAGTTATAACCCAGAAAACTCCAATAAAACAGTTTTTGTTGGTATGTCTGGCGGCGTCGACTCCTCAGTTTCCGCCATGCTTCTAAAGAATGCCGGCTATCAAGTGGTCGGTGTTTACATGAAGAACTGGTCAAGGGACCTTCCAGGCATGAAGTGTCCTTGGGCAGAAGATCTAGCTGACGCCAAACGGGTTGCTACTAAACTAGATATTGATTTTCGGATTTTTGACTTTGAAGAAGAATATCATCAAAAAGTTGTCGATTATATGTTGTCTGAATTTCAAAAGGGAAATACTCCAAATCCAGACATTATGTGTAATCAAGAAATCAAGTTTAAATTATTCTACGAGGTGGCCAAAGAACAGGGTGCCGACCTGATCGCCACCGGTCACTACGCTAGTTCAGACTCAAGAAACTTATTAAAAGCCGTTGATCAAAACAAGGATCAAACATATTTTCTTTACCGCATTTCAGAAAAAGCTGTTGCTTCAACTATTTTTCCACTCGGGCGTCTTAATAAGCCAGAGGTAAAGCAGCTGGCTGCAGAGAATTGTCTTGATAATGCCTATAAAAAAGAATCCATGGGCGTTTGTTTTGTCGGCGAAGTAGGAATGCAGGATTTTCTTAAAGAATATTTCCCAGTAACTCCAGGTGAGATTATTGATCGCGAGTCAGACCAAGTGATTGGAGTCCACGACGGTGCTGTTTTTTATACCATTGGTCAGAGGCATGGCCTCAATCTCAGCGGCGGTTTGCCTTACTACATCGTTGATAAGGATATGTCTCGAAATATTATTTATGTTTCACGTAATCTCAATAATCCAAATCTTTGGACTAATAAATTAATACTTAACGACATCTTCTTGCGTCCAGAATATAATAAAAATGGCGAGATTATCCCTCTTCCTCTAAATCTTGACATCCGTATTCGGCACCGTGCTGCTCTGCAGTCCGCAAAGCTGACCCTTGACCAAGAAAAAAGTCAGGCGGTTCTCGAATTTACACACGAATTCAAGCGTCCCGCCTCTGGTCAATCGGCTGTTTTTTATCATGATGATGTTTGTCTCGGTGGTGGTATTATTGCCTAACCTATTTTTTGAAACAGGCGCCACCTTTTTTCTCTTCGAAGTCACGCGTGAATTCGTCGATATATCTTAAAAGACCGATCTTCTTAATTCTTTCATCTACGCCCTTCATTTCAAAGTCCGTCCCATCTTTATGAGTTGCGGAAATTGCCTTTTCGCTCGTTGGGTCAAATTTTACAGTAATAGTATCATTCGCCGTCTTACATACTAGGCTAATTGCGCCGTCTCCGGTCAAAGCTTTTTTAATCGAAAGAAATGCAATCAGTCCAATTATTCCGATAATAAACAAGGCAATTAATTTTCTCATCTTTTTTCCTAATTATGCTTATCCTTACCATAGCATAAACGCCTTCCAATGTCTATAAATAATAAAGTTGTATGGTTGATGAACAGAGGTTCAAGCGTGATATAATATAGAATATGAATGCTAGTGAAATCCGTCAAAAATTTCTTGAATATCAGCAAAAGCTTGGACATCAAGTCATCGCGCCTGCGAAATTGGTTCTTGAAAACGATCCAACCACTCTTTTTACCGGTTCAGGCATGCAGCCTCTTCTGCCTTTTCTTCTTGGAGAGCCACATCCAGAAGGTAAGCGTCTAGCTGATTCCCAGCCATGTCTTCGCCTGCAGGATATTGAGGATGTTGGTGATCCAAGACATACCACAGTTTTTGAGATGTTAGGTAACTGGTCTCTCGGTGATTATTTTAAAAGTCAACAGATTCCTGCTTTCTTTAAATTCTTAATCGAAGAAGTGGGTCTAGATCCTCATAAGATCTATGTTACCTGCTTTATTGGTAGTGAAAAATATGGCATCCCAAAAGACACTGAGTCTGCTGAAATCTGGCAACAGGTCTTTAAAGAGGCTGGCGTAGATGCTAAAATCGCTGAAATCGGCAGTGCCGAAAATGGTGCCGCCAGAGGGATTAAAGAAGGTGAACATATTTTCTTCTATGATGATCATGAAAACTGGTGGAGCCGTGGTGGTGGCGTAGAGACCACCCCTATTGGCGACCCTTGTGGTCCTGATTCCGAAGTCTTCTATGACTTTGGGGAAGACAAACAAGATGTTGCAACCTTCGGCCAGTCACATCCTGCCTCTGATGGCGCTCGCTTTATGGAAATCGGTAACCAAGTTTTTATGCAATACAAGCGCAATGAAGATGGAAGCTTTTCTGAATTAAAGCATAAAAATATTGACTTCGGAGGCGGTTTAGAACGTATTGCCGCCGCCGCAATTGACTCTTTTGATGTTTTTGAAACTTCACTCTTAAAACCACTAATCACTAAAATTGAAGAGATTAGTCATAAACAATATATCGACTATACTGCTGATATGCGTATTATTGCCGATCATTTACGTGGTGCTTATCTGCTTTCCGCCCAAGGTCTCACGCCGAGTAATCGTAAACAAGGTTATGCTCTCCGTCGTCTCATCCGCCGTGCTATTTTAAAGGCTCTTAATCTCGGCATTGAACAGGATTTTCTTCCTCAGATTATTCCACTTATCGAAAATAATTATCGTGACCTCTCCGACGGGATTCTGAACACCCGCCAGGACGCCCTAACGGTCTTAATTCGTGAAGAGAAAGTTTTTAGAAAGACCTTAAGTCGCGGACTCAAGGAACTCAATAAGCTAAAAACCTCTGGCCTTACGGGGAAGGAGTTATTCATGCTTCAGGATACTTATGGTTTTCCACTTGAGCTTTCTGTCGAAGAGGCTAAGCGTCAGCAAATCGAGCTGAGTTCAAATTGGCAGACTGAATTCGACCAATGTCTCGCCGCTCAGCGTGAACGTTCCAAGACTGCTTCTGAAGGTATGTTTAAAGGTGGACTTGAAGATCATAGCGAGATGTCAACTAAATATCATACCGCAACTCACCTCCTACTTGCTGCCTTGCAAAAATTAATAGACCCAAAGATTAGTCAGGCTGGTTCAAACATTACATCCGAGCGTCTTCGTTTTGACTTTAATTTAGATCGTAAATTAACACCAGAAGAGATTAAGGCTCTCGAAGATCAGGTTAATCAATGGATTCTTGAAGACCATACTGTTACTTTTGCAGAATTTGAAAAAACATACGCTAGAGATACCCTGCATGCTCATGGTCAATTCTGGGAGAAATATCCAGATACTGTCAAGGTTTATACTGTTGGTGATTTTGAACATCCAGTTTCTCGTGAATTATGTGGTGGACCTCACGTCGAACATACTGGCATGCTTGGCAAATTCAAAATCAAAAAAGAGGAATCTTCTTCTGCCGGCATTCGTCGTATCAAAGCCGTCTTGGAAAATTAAATAATTCACCTGATTTTAGTCGTTCTTCGTCTCCATGTCGTATAATAAACAAAAAGTGGAGACATATGGAACGACTAATTAATTATTTTATCCCTCAAAATTATCAACTAGAACTTCGTGTCAATAAAAATACGGAGGAGGTTCAAGGACATACCATTATTTCTGGCAAGACGAAAGCTTCAACATTAAAACTTCATGCCAGAGACTTAAAAATTTCTAAAATACTCGTAAATAATAAACCAGTAGATTTTACCTTAGACCCAAATAATCAATTACTGAGTATTAATAAAGTAGAAAAAGACCAGTCGACAAGTATTGATATACGCTATACCTTTAAACTCAGTCATAGCATGATCGGTATGTATTTGTCGACCTATAAATACGAAGGCAGGGAAGAGCGTATCGTTTCTACTCAGTTTGAATCACATTATGCTAGAATGATGTTTCCCTGTATCGATGAGCCTGAAGCCAAGGCAACCTTTGACTTAAAGGTTATTG
This sequence comes from uncultured Candidatus Saccharibacteria bacterium, assembly GCA_963540965.1. GTDB lineage: Bacteria > Patescibacteriota > Saccharimonadia > Saccharimonadales > Saccharimonadaceae > Nanosyncoccus. Next base: position 2,986 of record CAUTSA010000008.1, on the reverse strand, counting down.
ATACCGATATCGAGGATACAATTCTCAGCAATATGCCAATTCTTTCAGAACGAGTTTTAACCTACACATCTGTAAATGCCGATTTGAATCCTAAAGAAGACCCAAACGCCCTCAATCTAAATGCTGAAGTTTCTCGTAAGATTGTCATCTTCAAAACTACCCCAAAAATGTCTACGTATTTATTGGCAATTTGTATCGGTAAATTTAATAAAGTTTCCGGCACTAATCAGCACGGCATAGAAGTGGCAACCTACGGCGCACTTAATCAGCCAACTGAGTCTCTAGAATTCTCAAATCAAATTGCCATGGAATCGCTAGATTTCTATGATCAACTCTTTGAAATACCTTATCCATTACCAAAACTTGACCAGGTAGCTATTCCTGACTTTGATGCCGGCGCTATGGAAAACTGGGGTCTAGTCACCTATCGTGAATCTTGTCTCCTCGCGGACCAAAACACACCACAAACCACCAAGGAGTATATTGCAACCGTCGTTACTCATGAACTTTCGCATCAATGGTTTGGCAATCTTGTCACAATGCGTTGGTGGGATAATCTCTGGCTTAATGAAAGTTTTGCGAACATGATGCAATTTTATGCCGTCGATCACCTTCGTCCAGAGTGGCAAATTTGGCAAGACTACTTTACGGAAGACTGCCTATATGCACTTCGCCGAGATTCTCTTGAGAACGTACAGTCGGTCCAGCAAACCGTTTCGGATCCTACTGAAATCGACAGTCTATTTGATGGAGCCATTGTTTATGCTAAGGGCTCACATCTGATGTTTATGCTTATGCGTCTAATGGGTGAAGAGCAGTTCTTCAAAGGCTTGAAAAAGTATTTCCAAAAATTCCAGTACCAAAATACTTCTGGCGACGATTTATGGGCCTGCTTACAAGAATTTGCCACCTTTGATGTTAAGAATATGATGGACTCTTGGATTTTGCAATCTGGGTTTCCATTAATTGATGGAGAAAAACAACAGCGTTTTCTCGCTGATGGTTCTACTGATCAAACCACATGGGTTCTCCCAAAAATCACCGATGATATGTCCGGTCATTATCTAATAAAGCTATCGGATCACGATTTTGAGCAAAAAATACAAAACTTTCACAATCTCAACTTTGAACAAAAACTTAGATTATTGATTGATCGTAGCATGCTTATGCGCACACCATATATTAATACTAGTAGTATTTTTGATTTGCTACCTAAATTCGAAAAAGAAAAGCAGGAGTCGATCTGGCAGCTAATTGTTACTATCGTAGCTAATCTAAAAATCTTCTTCCCCCCAACTTCCGAGTATTTTCCTCTATTCAAGAAATATCTTTTAAGACTAGTTGCTTATAATATTGAGCGTCTCGGCCTTAGTTCAACTTCAGATAGTGCAGATGATTTAAAGCTCCGACCACTTGTTCTTAATTTCGCCATCTATGCGGAGGGTCAGGCTATTTTATCAAAGCTATCCGATATTTATGATCAGAAGATAGGGAAAAACATGAACTTTTCAGCAGTCTCTCCTGAGCTTCTTGATACAATTATCGATGCTAAATACCGCTATTCTAAAGAAGAGCTCTTTGAGCCTCTGCTAGAACGATATCAACAAGAATCTAATCCTGTTTATAAATCAATTATCTTGGAGACTTTGACTGACAGCCGCAAAGAAGAACACATTAATAGGCTTGTCGATTTACTCGAAGATCAAGAGACGGTAAGACTACAAGATCATCTCACCTTCCTCTCTTTACTTCTTTCCAATTATTGGTCAAAACAACAGGCTCTCGAGTGGTTTTACGCTCATTGGGATTATATAAAGGAGATTACAAAGAATAAGTCAATCGATGATTATATTCGAGTTGTCGGGGCGCGTGTCTCAAACCAATCTGAGGCAGAGCAGTTCAGTCAGTTCTGTGATCAGGAAAGAGATAATAAGGCCGTCGCCCGAGCTATTAAAATAGCAGAATATGGTATCAAAATCACACTTAAATGGCGTGAACGTGAAGCAGAGAATGTCTATCAGAAAATTCAGCAATTATAAAAAATCTACATCAGCAGAAAAAGTAATATATATAGTTAATAAAACAGCACATTAAGAGTTCGAAATTAACAGGGGTCAGAAAAATAAATTATCAAAAAAGTAAAAAAACTTAAAAAATCTTTCAAAAAACCCTTGCAAACTTTCAAAAGCTGTACTACAATACTAAACAAGTTCAGCAAGTCAACAAGTTGACCACTGCCATGAAGAGAAAACTGCGAGGTAATCTCCTTGGAAAAATCCAAGCGAAGATTTCTACGGATTATCGAAAAGACAATCCATTCATTGCAGAGTTTCAATTAACAATTTGGACAACGATGAAAATAAAATAGACTTGCATCGTATTTATCCAAATAAATCCCTTCTCGGGTTTAGGAAGATAGATACAGAATTAGTAATTGAACTTCGATTACTAGTTAAGTCAATGCATAAAAAGGTAAATAAGGGCACTAATAGTGGATGCCTTGACAATCAATACCGATGAAGGACGTAGAACTCTGCGATAAGTCTTGGGGAGCTGAGAGCAAGCTTTGATCCAGGAATCTCCGAATGGGGCAACCTAATACGAGTCATGTCGTATTGCAATTACTTGAACACATAGAGTAATTAGACGGGAACCAGCCGAACTGAATCATCTTAGTAGGTTGAGGAAAAGAGAATAAACAATGATTCCGAAAGTAGTGGCGAGCGAAATTGGAACAGCCCAAACCTTAACATAACCATACGGTTTAACGGCCAGAGTTATGAAAGGGGTTGTGAAATTAGATAATTTTTATGCTGAGTTATTGGAACAATAGTTACTTGGCTTATATTTGTTTCTGAGACCATATGCCCGGCCGAACGGCCTTGAGTGTGTCGAAGAAATAAATATAAGTCAAGTACTACCAGTATTCAGCATAAAAACCAACATCGTTAAATGAGTGGATAATGATAAAATCCTTTAGATCATA
>CAUTSA010000007.1:0-31997 GCA_963540965.1 uncultured Candidatus Saccharibacteria bacterium | reverse complement strand
TATCTAGGTCGGTCGTAATTGTGTTAATTAAGCTTAGAACACAATATAGCTTACGTAAGTAAGATACGATTTACAGCTTACTGTTACTTTCGATGAATTGCACAACTGAGTTGTTAAGGAAAACCTCCCCAAGGGAGGTTTTTTGATTTCCTGTGTATGATATACTGTTTGTATGATGGAGAAAAAGCTGCTAGAGTTAGAAGATTTTTTACTTGAGTTTTACGGGGAAGAAAATATAGGGCTAGTTATTTCAGAGGCGGCTAGTATTCTTGGAGTTTTGATTGGAATTAAGCCTGCTGCATTGCTTGTAAACGATGTAATGGAAGACGGTCGGATGCTACTTGATGGCGATATTCTAAAAAATATTTTAGAGGAGCTTGGAATAAAAATAACTATTGGTGATGTCAGTAAGTTTGCTGTTCATAATAATATTAAAAGAATGACAGATTCTTTGTATGAGGGGGATGAATTTATTTATATTTCGATTGATGAAAGTTTATGTGACGAGTTGAAGAGAAATTATTCGGTGGTGACCGATTTAATTGAAGGTGGGGTAGTGGCTGAAAAAGACAGAAACAAGTGGAATGAGGCGAATCTTCGTGTGGGAAAATTGCTCGGATACCCGGAGACGGCGGTTCTAGAATATATTAAGACGTCTGGAGACTCATCTTATATGAAAAGTGAAGAGCGCCGAAAAAGGATGGCTCGTAATCGCTACTATGCGCATAGTGAAAAGTTCGAGGATGATGAATTTAGAGAATATGATCTACCACTCAATCAAGCTATTTTGAAGTATCTGCCAAGAGTTGCAAATAGTATGCAGGCGGACTCAAAAAAGAGATGGTTGGACTAATCTAATTTTCTTGTGGTAAAATAGTAAGAGTTTAAGGGAGAATAAAAATAAAATGGGTCTTTTGATCAACCTGGCATTGCTGCTTATAGGCTTTGTCTTTCTAATTAAAGGGGCGGATATTTTTGTGGATGGAGCTAGTGATACGGCTAGAAAATTTCGTGTGCCAAAGATGCTGATTGGTCTAACTATCGTTTCTTTTGGTACAAGCGCACCGGAGCTCGCGGTGAGCATTCAGTCAATCTTATCTGGTAAAGGTGATATCTTATTAGGTAACGTGGTAGGTAGTAATGTGCTTAATATTTTATTAATATTAGGCGTGGCGTCTCTTGTGGGAACTCTCAGGGTAAATACGGCGACCGTAAAGAAGGAGATCCCGGTACTAGTCTTAATTACGTTAGCATTTGCAGCGCTTCTATCAGATAAAATCTTTGGCTTAGCTGAGAATGTATTTACACGTCAAGACGGTGTTGTGTTGCTGTTATTCTTCTGTATCTTTATCTACTATTTGATTGGGATGGCTCGTAAAAAAGATACTAATGAAGAAGAGAATAAGGATGAAAAGCCAGTTAAGCTAGTGAAGGCGCTCTTGATGATCGTAATTGGTCTTTTCGGTATTGTTCTTGGTAGTGATTTTGTGGTTAAAGGAGCTTCGGAAATTGCGGCAACATTTGGTGTGAGTCAAAGGATTATTTCACTCACTATTGTGGCGCTTGGTACCTCGCTACCTGAGCTAGTAACTTCAGTAATTGCCACAAAGAAGGGTGAGTATGATATTGCAATCGGTAATATTGTAGGATCAAATATCTTTAATATCGGTATTGTAGCTGGTCTTCCGGTGGCAATTTTCGGTGGCGTAGGGGGTGGTGCGTTCTCATATGTTGATATTATTGCCTTAATTATGTCGGCTGTAGTATTATTCTTCTTTGCTAGACATGGTGGAAGAATTGGATACAAGAAGGGAATTATCTTTTTACTAATGTTTGTAGCATATTATGGATATGTGATGATGGGGAGTTTTGCATAGAAAATGGAAGATTTTGAGCTTGATCCGACGCTTGATACTCGGAATCTAAGAGATGAATTCAAGGGGTTGTCTAATGAGGCGGTAAAAAATAATTTAGACGAGAAACGGGTGAGCTTAGAAATTGCGATTGAGAATGTGGATCATGATTTTAATGTAGGGACAATTGTTCGATCGGCGAATAACTTTAATGTTCAGGCTGTACACATTATTGGAAAGAAGAAATATAATAGGCGCGGTGCAATGTGTACAGACAAGTATTTGACGATTAAATACTGGTCGGAAGTGAAAGATTTTATGGATGATCAGAGGGAGCGACACAGAGATGTGGTGGCAATTGAGAATAACACTGAACGTGCTAAGCCTATACATGATAAAAAATTTGTTCAAGAAACTACTTTAGTTTTTGGAAGTGAAGGAAATGGCATTAGCGGTGAGTTATTAGAAAAGGCTGATGATGTTCGTTATATAGAATCGCTGGGATCAACAAGATCTTTGAATGTGGGAGTAGCGGCTGGGGTAGCTATGTATGAGTGGGTTAGGCAGCAGGTTTTATAAAATAAAATACTCGTCGATTTGACGAGTATTTTATTGCTAGCAAAGATTAGTTATCTTTTGAATAAAAGACTAACGAGAATGGTAAGGAAGAAGGTATGTAGGTTTGCGGTGACAGCAAGGCCTAATCCAACGCCAATAAGGCCCCAAAACTTTACACGATCATAAGAAGAGACACCACTAAGCATATTGTCGGAAATAACTTGATATTTAGCGACGACAAGACCGCTGAGAGTGGTAATTATGAGGCCGATGAGCATCCAACCAAAACTAAAATTCCATTGCATGGGTAAATTATAACACAATGTAAAACTAATCTAGGTTTGATATTGATTTTTCTGAATAGATAGGGTAGAATGGAGAGGTATTGGGGATATAGCTCAGCTGGTTAGAGCGCGTCACTGATAATGACGAGGTCTGTGGTTCAAGTCCACATATCCCCACCATAACAATGGATCGCGAGAGCGATTTTTTTGTTGCTTTTGATTTTTAGGTGTAGAGCAGATGACTTCTTATACATTGAGAGAGTACATTGAAACTAATTTATAGATAGAAGAGGGGAAGAGAGTATAAAAAAAGACCGAGACGGTCTAATTTTTTGGTGGAGTATTTAGCGGGGGGACGCTAAATACCCCATGGCTGATTATTAATCAGGAAATGGTGGAGTAACAGGGATTCAAACCCTGGACCTCTGCCTTGCAAAGGCAGCGCTCTAATCAGCTGAGCTATTACCCCAGTAGAATTATATTAGCAAAGAACTAAATGGTTGTCAATAAAACTAGAAATAATATATTATACAATGTTTTTTAACTTTAGCATATTGACAAAAAGCTGTGGTTATTATATAATACGGAGCATAGACCAAGGGGTGCGGATAAGTTGAGTATGACACTTCGCGGGATAGAGGGGGAGGAATAAAATTAATATTTTTCTGGTGGGCAGAAAGAAGGAATAATGGCTGGAACAAAGCAAGGTGGCCTAAAAGCCGCTGCAACAAACCGTGAAAAATACGGTAAGGATTTTTATGCAAAGATTGGACAAAAGGGTGGCCGTTTAGGCTGCACTGGAGGCTTTGCTGCAAACCCTGCACTGGCTAAGATTGCTGGTGCAAAAGGCGGTCGTATTTCACGACGTGGCCCTGCAAAAAAGACAACTGAGTAAAATATCCACCTAGAAATAACAAACCCCTCGAGAGAGGGGATTTTGTTTTTAAGTTGTTCGGTTTATGGAATAAAGATGAGATTAGAGTTTATTTAGGTGGTGATATTTTTAAGCGGTGACTAAAAGATATTTATGTTATGATAAATAAAAAAGGAGGTGAAGATGAATTTTAATGAATATCAGGAAAAAGCTGGTAAGTTTGATACATTTTCTTATGAAACTTTTATGGCTGAGGGTGCTAAGGTAAATCACCTAGGAATTTTAGAAAAGGTTTTAGGTTTAGCAGGAGAGTCTGGTGAGGCTTGTGATAAGATAAAAAAGATAATTAGAGATGAGAACGGCGAGATTTCTCAGGAGAAGAGAAAAGAGCTTACTAAAGAGCTTGGTGATATTTTGTGGTATCTTGCAATGGTGTCTAAGTATTTGGGCGTAGAGTTTGAAGAGGTGGCAAAAATGAACATCGAAAAGCTACAAGACCGTTTTGAAAGAAATAAAATTCACGGTAGCGGAGATAATCGCTAAGAGTAAGAAGAACAATGATTCTAGATGATTTATTAGAGAATTGTGATGAAAAATATGCGGATTTTAACGCACGATTAATTCCTACTATTGAAAGATCAAAAATACTTGGCGTACGTATGCCGATTTTACGAAAAATAACGAAGAGTAGATATACGGAATTAGAAGAAAATGATTTTTTGAAACAATTACCACATAAGTACCAAGAGGAAAATTTAATTCATGGAATAATGATATCTGAAATACAGAATTTGGAGTTATGTATTAGAGAGTTGGACCGATTTTTGCCTTTTGTTGATAACTGGGCGGTTTGTGATGCTTTGTCGCCGAATGTATTAAAAAATGATAGAGAAGAGACTTTAAGAAAAGTAGACTCGTGGTTGAGAAGTGAACGTGTATATACTGTACGTTTTGCAATAAGTGTATTGATGCAATATTTTTTAGATAAAGAATTTAACGATAAATATTTGGAAAAGGTAGCAAGAGTAGAAAATGATGATTATTATGTAAAGATGATGCAGGCGTGGTACTTTGCGACGGCATTGACTAAACAATGGAAGAATACTATTAGTTATCTTGAACAAAAGAAATTAAAGGTCTGGGTACATAATAAAACCATTCAAAAAGCAATTGAGAGTCGGAGAATATCAGCTGAAATTAAAGAATATTTAAAAGCGTTAAAAATAAAAGACTAGAATAGATCGCAATGTGGACAAATCCATTGTTGTTTTTTGTCTTGAAACATTGTTAATCCGCACTTTTTACAGGTGGCTTTTTTATGTAGCCAATGACGATAAGTGTCAAGTTGAGTTTCGGCGAAATCTTGGTCAAAATCAAAACGGTATTTTTTAGGCCAACTCGAATGGGATTTAAAAATACGATGTGCGGAAACCCAAGCTTCGGTTTCGATTTTAAGGCGGTCAACGGATAGAGAGTAATTATGGTGGTGCGACACGGCGTGTCCTAGTTCGTGAAGAAGTTGGAGAAAATAGGGAGAGAGATTGCGTGAATTTGGTAAAGGCGTCTCGTAGTAGATGGTTTTTGGAGGACGAAAGCGGAAGCGATTACTGGATTTAAAAATAAAGTTAGGGTACTCATTTTCTAATTCTTGTATAAATTGAGTATAGATCGGCAAATTTGAATGGCTGGACGTTTTTTGGGGTGAGAAATTGTCGATTTTTGGAATCATAAAATGATTATAGGAGGGTGTGGGAAAAAGAAAAAGGATAAGAGGAATGTTTAGTGGTGCTTAACTTTACAAACAGAGGTGGATTTGGTATATTAGGAGATAGATTCGGGTTCGTTCAACTGGGGAGAAAGGATAAAATAATTTTCGATTTAGTTGAACGGGCCTGAAGAAAGGAAAATATAAGTAATGGCTGATGCCAAAAAAATCACAATGGATGAATTATTAGCTTCTGCTAGTGATTCGATCAAAAAAGTAGTTGCTGGAGATACTGTCTCTGGTGTAGTACTTTCAGTAAAGAAGCACGAGATTTTAATTGATCTTGGTGCGCAGGGTGTAGGTTTAGTACCACGCCGTGAAGCTTCATTTGCACGTAACCTTGAGGTTGGTCAGGAAGTTTCTGCTTCAGTAATCGATCCAGAGATGGAAGACGGTGCTGTACTGCTTTCACTTCGTAAGGCAGTGAAGGATAAGGGCTGGGATGAGATCCAGGCTAAGATGGATGCTGCGGAAATCGTGGAGGTTACTCCATTTGATGCTAACCGTGGTGGTCTTCTGGTTGAATACGAAGGAATTCGTGGTTTCTTGCCAGTTTCACAACTTTCTGCAGAGCATTACCCACGCGTTGGTTCTGCCGATAAGGATGAAATCTTGCAGCGTCTAAACTCTCTCGTTGGTAAAGGTATTAAGGTAAGAATCCTTGACGCTAACAAGAAAGACAATAAGCTTATCTTCTCTGAGAAGGAAGCTGTGAAAGATGGTCTTGCTGCTCGTTTTGCTGAACTTCACGTTGGTGATGTGATCAAAGGCGTAGTAACCGGCGTAGTTGACTTCGGTGTCTTTGTTAACGTTGAAGGTATTGAAGGTTTGATTCATATTTCTGAGATCTCTTGGGAACGTGTAAATAACCCATCTGACTACGTAAAAGTTGGTGATGAAATCGAGGCAAAAATTATTGCAATCGATAAGGAACGTCTAAGCCTTTCTATGAAGCAGCTTGTTGCTGATCCATGGCTTTCAGAGGTCGAAAACCTAAAGAAAGGTTCAAAGGTTGAGGGAACTGTAACTCGTATCACACCATTTGGTGCATTCGTACAGATTTCACCAGCTGTTGAAGCTTTGGTTCATGTTTCTGAACTTGGTGAAGGTAACGATGTTGACCCTGAAAAGATCTTCACTCTCAATGAACGTAAGAGCTTTAAGGTACTTGATATTGATCGTGAAGGTCGTAAGATTTCACTTTCAGTAGCTAAGTAATTAGCGAAAGAGATTAAAAAAGAACCCCTAACAGGGGTTCTTTTTGTTATTGAATAAATTATTTATTCAATGGTTTGTGGCAGAGCCACCAGTCTTCGCAAGCGAATTCACCGGCTTTAGCAGCAGCTAGGCGTTCTTTAATAGTTGCAACGTCCTTAGCTGGTGGAATGATGACGTCAGCACCAAAGAGTTCACTATTTGGCCAGTTGGCAGGAAGAGCAACTTTGTGTTCTTCTGAAGTCTGTAAGCCTTTAACCATACGTAGGATTTCATCCATATTACGGCCAAGTTCTTGTGGGTAGTAAAGAATAGCGCGAACTTTGCCTTCTGGGTCAATAACGAAGACGGCACGGACGGTGTTGGTATCATGGTTCTTACCTGGATGGATGAAACCAAGTTTGCCGGAAACTAAACCAGTATCAGCAATGATAGGGAATTCAATTTCAACATCGAAATGTTCTTTGATCCATTCAGTCCACTTGATGTGGGAGAAAACCTGGTCAACGGAAAGACCGAGAAGTTCAGTATTCATCTCGCGGAATTTATCATAATTCTTCTGGAAGGAAACGAATTCGGTAGTACAGACTGGAGTGAAGTCAGCTGGGTGGCTAAAAAGAACAAGCCATTTGCCAGCGTAGTCACCAGGGATGGTTTTAGGACCATGGGTGGTTTGTACTTGCATAGTTGGCAGCATTTCACCAATAAGAGGGATATGCTGAATTTCATTATCGTTCATAAAAAATCTCCTTGTTAAGGTTTGTATGTTTTTGGTCGGGAAGACCCCTAATTTTATATCAAAGTCGTGTTATTGAAACACAGTTAATCAATTCCAAGGTCATATGCGACCATTTCTATTGTAACATAGAAACAAATTGTAGGAAGAGGAATGTGATAGAATGAGGCTAGAAAAGGAAAAATGAGCAAGAATAAAGAAAAAGATAAGAGTGGTGAGGGTAGTGGTTTAAGAAGATGGAGGAAAATCCTATTTTTTGGGTTTGGTTTTTTAATATTATTCGGGGTAGCATGTGTATTATATATGTTTAATGTAATACCACATCGACAATACATTAATGCGGATTTCGGGATCGAGACTTATAAAAGTCTAGTCGATAAAGATGGGGATGGTATTGATGACCAGACAGATTTCTTGCAGAGTGTGAGAAGGTATATTGCGACAAAGCCAAAATATAAAAGCAAATATTATAGGACGGGATATCCAGATGATGAGTTTGGTGTATGCACGGATGTGATTGCATTTGGTATGAAAGGTGCTGGGTATGATTTGAGGGAATTGGTGGATACTGACATTAAAATGAATAAAAGATTGTATCAAGTTGATGTCGTAGATAAAAATATTGATTTTCGTCGAGTAAATAATTTAAGAATATTTTTTGAGCGTAATGCGAAATCCCTAACGACGGATTTAACGGATATAAAAGAGTGGCAAGGTGGAGATATTATTGTATTTAAGACACATATTGGAGTGGTGTCAGATAAAAGAAACTTGAGGGGAATACCTTTCATTATTCATAATGGTGGGATTTTTTATGAGGAGGATGTGTTGGAATATCGAACAGATATTGTGGGACATTTTAGGATGAGCTAAAAAGTGTGTCGTTTTTTATTATAATGAAAGCATGGCAACATATGAAATTATTTATGATGAAATACAGGATGCATATAATTGGTATAGTGCAATTAATCTTTTTCATCAGACTAATAAATTAAAAGATGAAGATGACTTAGAGATTGCTAAGAAAATTATTGGATTGAACTTTTCGCAAGCTAAGGAAATGTTAATCCCATTTATTCGTAAACGTAATAAAAAAATTTCTATGTCACCAAAAAAATTCGAAAGAATCATGAGAGAGCAATTGGAGCAAAATTTTGAATTAGCAGTGAAGAAGTTAGAAAAAGTTACTGGACATAAGTTAGCTGTAAAAAAATGTGTAAAAAATCGTGCAATCGAAATTGCTAAAATTGATAAGAATGCGACTTGTTCAAAAGCAGACTTATTATTTTTGATTACAACTTTCCCGGCAATGATCGTTTACTATGAAGAGGGGGTAATTTATACGTATGCAAAGATTGATGATGAATTATGGGGGATGCCACTTGACGGAATTTTACACGAATTAATGCATTTTCAAACAGATTTTTATTATCGTCAGAATCCAGAATCACCCGTTGCAAAGTTATCAGAAGATGATTATTATGTACTGAAGGAATCTTTGCCAGCTCTTCTTGACGAATCTTGGAAGCCGATAATTACTTTACCTGATTGCAGTTACCCTGAGTATCAGGAATTGAGAGACAAGTTGGTTGATTTCTATAAGAGAAATGGAGATTTTGACGAACTTATGAGGTTTGGAGCAGAAGAGGTAGAAAGATTCAATCGTTAAGAACGCCGAAGAGATCTTTTTTGGTCAAAGAGTCACGGTGAACTAATAAGTCTTTAAATTTCTTATTTTCTGATCTTAATAATCAATAAAAAAACGGTCCTTCCATCTCTGTTAGGACCGTTTATGAGCTTGATAAATTGCTCTAAAATTCAAATTGGCTCCCCCGGTCAGGCTCGAACTGACAACCTCGAAGTTAACAGCTTCTTGCTCCACCATTGAGCTACAGGGGAATCTATGGAGGAATTATAGCGCATAAATTAGTGGAATGCAAGGGCCTGGGTCAGAAAATGTTATAATGGATAAAATGTTGAGTGTTAAGAATATTACAGTATTGGCTGACGAGGGGGAGAAATCAAAAAAGATTATTGAGAATTTGAGCCTGGAAGTAGCACAGGGTGAGACTGTGGTGATTTTGGGGCCAAATGGGGCTGGAAAATCGACTCTTGGTGCGGCGATGATGGGTGATCCAAAATTAAAAATCCCAGAGGGGGAAATTAGATTTTTAGGTGAAAACATCACTAATACGAAAGTAGATGAGAGGGCGAAACTAGGAATGATGATGACGATGCAGAATCCGGTGGAGATCCCCGGAATTTCGACGACAAATGTGATTCGGGCGGCGCTTAATGCGAGGGGGGAGAATTTAAGTCTAGATAAAATACGCGAACGGATTTCAATAGTTTGTAAGAAATTAAAAATAAATATTTTCTTTGCAGAGAGAGAAATTAATTACAAGTTTTCTGGTGGCGAAAAGAAAAAGAATGAAATTTTACAAGCTTTAGTATTGAAACCAAAATTGCTCATCTTAGATGAGATCGATTCGGGATTAGATATTGACGCGGCAGACTTAATTTCGGAGCTACTTAGAGAACTGCAGGAGGAAAATAAAACGACACTACTGATAGTTACGCATAATATGCGTATCTTGAGAAGCTTAAAAGTGAATAGAGTATGTATCTTAAAGTCTGGGCAGATTGTAAAAACGGGGACTAGGGAATTGCTTGAATCGATTGAGAAAAATGGTTTTGAGGGGATTTTATAAAAATGAAAAAGGAATTAAATAAAAAAGGTATAACTTCTGAATATATTTTGGCCTTGTCAAAAAAGAAACAAGAGCCAGAGTGGTTACTAGAGCTAAGGCTAAAAGGTCTTGAATACTGGAATAAGCTAACGATGCCAAAATGGGCGCCAGATATTTCTGAGCTGGCCTTAGATGATATTTTGATGTATGTGGAAACTGGTAATGAAATGGTTTCGAGCTGGGATGAAGTACCAAAGGAGATAAAAGAAACGTTTGATAAGTTGGGGATTCCAGAAGCGGAGCAGGAACATTTAGCGGGCGTAGGCGCACAATATGACTCCGAGGTGATTTACCATAATCTCAAAGAGAGGATTGCTAAGAAGGGTGTGATTTACCTGCCTATGGAGGAAGCAATTCAGTTGACAAAGAAGAAGAAGAAGGAAGAAGTGATTGCAAAATATGGGGTGGATGTAGGGGGAATTGTAAGAGAGCACTTCATGAAGTTAATTTCGGAAAAGGATCATAAATTTGCGGCCTTGCATGCGGCAGTATGGAGTGGAGGTTCTTTTATTTATATTCCAAAAAGAGTAAGCGTGGAGATTCCCATCCAAAGTTATTATCGATTAAATGCGCCGGGAGCGGGGCAGTTTGAGCATACTTTGATCGTGGTGGATGAAGATTCGGACCTACATTTTATCGAGGGATGTTCAGCGCCAAAATATACGGTGTCGAATTTGCATGCGGGAAGCGTGGAGCTTTATGTGAAGAAAAATAGTAGGCTAAAATTTTCAACCGTGGAGAGCTGGTCAAAAAATGTGTTCAACTTGAACACGAAACGAGCGTATGTTGAAGAAGATGGGGTGATTGAGTGGGTAACTGGGTCGTTTGGGTCTAAGCTATCGATGCTCTATCCAATGGGTATATTGGCGGGGGCGCGTTCAAGAATGGAATATACAGGGGTGTCATTTGCGGGCGAAGGGCAGGTACTTGATACTGGTGCAAAGGTTGTTCACTTAGCGGAAGATACGTATTCGATGATAAATGCTAAGTCATTAAGTAGTGGTGGGGGTGTGTCGATGACACGTACTTTGGCTAAAATAACAAAAAAGGCTTTGCGTGCAAGGTCATATACTGATTGTAAATCGTTGATTTTGGATAATCGATCGGTTTCTAATGCGATTCCAGAAGTAAAAGTGGAATGTAATGAAGCGGAGGTATCACATGAAGCAAGCGTTGGTAAGATTTCAGATGAGGCGGTGTATTATCTGCAAACAAGGGGGGTTAGTGAAGATGAGGCTAGGGCTTTAATCGTACGAGGATTTACGGGTGATGTTTCGAAAGAATTGCCGATTGAATATGCGATGGAAATGAATAATTTAATCAGAATGGAAATGGAAGGTACGGCCTAATTTCTTAGTGATTAAGTATTAAAGGTGAGTTAAAACGGAGAGGAAGAGATGTTAAGAGAAGAATTTGCGATTTTTGAAGAGGCACCGGCGTTAATTGACCCAGTGTTACCGTTTGTGTATTTAGATAGTGCGGCAACGATGCAGAGGCCGAATCAAGTGATAGAAAGAGAAGCGGAGTATTACAAAATTCGAAATGCAAACCCACTGAGAGGTCTGTATAAATTAAGTGAACAGTCTACAAAAGTATTAAAACAAACAAGAATAAAGGTGGCGGAGTATATTGGTGCGGATCCAGACGAGGTTGTGTTTATTAAAAATACAACCGAGGGAATTAATTTGATTGCAAACGGGATGCGGGAAGTTATAAGTGAAAAAGATAAGATTCTAGTTAGTTTAGATTCTCATCATAGTAATATCTTGCCTTTTACAGAACGATACGGCGAACAAGTGGTGGTGACTGAGGATATCCTGGGAGAATTCAACAGGGATAAAGAAGCGGTGAAATTAGTGGCGTTGACAGGACTAAGTAATGTGAGTGGGGAAGAACAAAATGAGTTGATAAGAGAACTGCGAGAATTAGGCTATAGCGGTGCAATCTTGGTAGATGCGGCGCAGTTGGTGGCACATAGGCGTATAGACGTAAAGAAGATGGATGTGGATTTTCTAGCTTTTTCTGGACACAAGATGGGCGCACCGATGGGGGTCGGTATTTTGTATATGAGGCGAGAATGGATGGAAAAAATAGCCCCGCTTAATTATGGCGGAGAAATGGTGGAGGGGGTGGAGTACCAGAATGGTGCAATAAAAAGTGAGTTTGCTTTTGGGCCGCAGAAATTTGAGGGGGGGACGATAAATATGGGAGGGGTGGCTGGTCTTTCTGCGGCGATTGATTTTTGGCAAGATCATAATAAAGATAATAAACTATTTGGTGTAGTAGAAGAGCTAACTTCGTTTTTAAAGGAACAAATAAGAGGGATAGAAGATGTGGAGATGTATTATGCTAAAAATGGTATTGTTTTATTAAATATTAAGGGGGTACATGCGCATGATACAGCGCAGACCTTAAGTAATTACGGAGTGATGGTGCGTGCAGGTTGGCACTGCGCCGAGCCGTTTTTGACGGAGAAGAAAATTGGACCAGCAGTAAGAGTAAGTTTGATGTTTTATAATACTAAAAATGAGTTAAAATATTTAACCTCAATATTAAAAAAAGTTAGAAGTGAAATGGGTCTATAGTTTTGATGTATGATGAAATTTTGTTAGAGCATAATTTATATCCAAAGAATCGAGGGAGCATTGAGGGGGCGGATATTGCTAAGGAGTTAAAGAATGCTAGCTGTGGTGATAAAATAATTGTTCAATTAAAACTCGAGGATGGAATCATTACAGAGGGGAAGTTCGAGGGGGTGGGGTGTGCGATTGCATTAGCATCAGCGGATTTAATGATCGAATCAGTGAGGGGGAAGACGCTTGAGGAGGCAAAGAAAATGAGCCGCTTATTTAGGATGATGATTTTAGACGAGGAAGGATTTGAGTCTTGTGGGGGAGAAAAACAGATGGGGGATGCGATTGCTTTAAAGATTGTGGGCCGAATGCCGGCAAGAGCAAAGTGTGCGGAGCTCGCGTGGCAGGTATTTTTAAATAAATAAATTAAACGCTTGTGTTTAAACCCATTGCGAATTATAATGGAAAGTAGTTTAGGAGGAATAAATGATAAAGGTGGATGATAGGTTCCTGGCGGAAGTGGGATTGCAGAATTTACCCGAACCACAGAGAACTGCATTTATAACTGAAATCCAGGGTGAACTTGAGAATCGAGTGGGCGAAAAGATGAGTGAGGGGATGACTCCCGAGCAGCTTGAGGAGTTTGATGGTATCATGCAGAAAGATCGCAATACGATGATTAAGTTTTTGACAAAGCTCGGTGATTATAGGCAGGATGAGATATATAAAAAATTACTGCAAAAATATAACACAACTGAGGGTACGCTGGAGATTTTAGGAGAGTATTTGAGCGTAAAATGGATTCAATTGAATCGTCCAGATTATGCAAGAGTAGCACAAGATATTGAGTCTGAATTTAAACAAGAAATCATCAAAGCGCATGATGAAATTATGGAAATGGTGAGGCAAACATCTGGGACAGAAAAAGAGGTCGTGGCGCGATATAATTCACAAAATTCAGCGCCAATGCAACCAGTCGCACAGCCAACGATACAGCAGCCAATGTCTAATATTCAACAACCAGCGCAGAATTGGGGATAGAAAAAAATAAAGCCTAGAAGATAGGCTTTATTTTTTTAGATAGCCATTATAGAAGGATGTGGCGTCCATTGGTTTACGCCCAGCAGGCTGCAGGCGATCGATAATAAGATTTTGGTCCTTACAGGCCACTTTGATTTTAGCACGTTGGTCTTCGGGAGAATCTGTGTCGAGGTGTGCTTCGAGAATAATACATTCTTGACTAGCAAGCATTAATTTACTTTTAGGAAAACCTTGAAATGCGCGTATTTGGTTAAGTAAGTTGCTGGCGGGTTTCTGAAGGTCAAGAGTAGACATAGAGGTGTCAAACTTGGTGGTATAAGTGGCACCTTGATCATCTTGTGGGATTGGAGTTGGAAGGTTGTTTAGATGACTAAGTAACCAATTTGTGGCATGAGTGGATAATTTGGTATAAATTTCGGACTTTGAAGGTTGTGGAGAGAATTGATCGGAGGTGAGAGTCTCTTGATAGTAAATTGGGCCAGCGTCCATGGCTTTGACTAATTTCATGATTGAAACTGAAAAATCCTGATCGCCATTTAAGATGGCTGACTCTATGGGGGAAGCGCCACGATAAGCTGGAAGAAGGGAAGGGTGGATATTGAGGATACCATAAGGTTCGAAAAGATCAAGTACGTCAGTCTTAATCAAAACGCCAAAGCTAGCAAGAATGCCAAAAATGGCGGGATCAGAGGATTTTAGAGTTTTTACTTTTTCAAGATCCTGTTTAGTCTTGGCATGAAAAATAATTTGGAAATCGGGATGTTGCTCAATAAGTGATTTGGCGGTATCGGCAAGAGGGCCGTTACCAAAAAAGATAATTTTAGTCATCGGGGAATAACTCAGGGTTATTTTTGATACGCTTATCGTAGTCAAGTGGCTTGAGGTCGCCGTCTTTGTCTAGTTCAAAAAAGGCTTTCTCTTCGTCTTTAATGTGATCGATGAAGAGAACGCCATCGAGATGGTCGATTTCGTGGGCAAGGGTGCGAGCAAGATTGTCGTCAGCTTTAATGCGTACTTCGGTACCATCAATAAGCTTAGCTTTAATACGAAGTTTTGAGGCGCGAGGAACAAGTCCATAGATAAAAGGTACAGAGAGACAGCCTTCGTAGTCGCTAATAATTTTACCACTTGCCTTAATGACTTCGGGGTCGATAAGGGCAGTGAAGCTAGAGTTATTTTTATCATCAAGGTCGTCGCGAATAATAATAATACGTTTATTGATGCCAAGCTGAGGAGCAGCCATGGCAGCAGAAAGCTCGTGGGGATGTTGTTCTTCCCATTCAAGGCTAGCTTTAATCATTTGATCAACAATTTCTTTTGTTTCATCAGTAATGCGATTAACTTTTGTAGAGGGTTGTCTTAAACGTGGATCAGGCACAGTAATAATTTTCATAGGGATATTATAATATTTTTTAAGGGTTTTATAAAGCATAAGAAGAGATAAAAAAGAAAATAAAGTGGCTATGGTTGTAAAAATAAAAAATAGTTTTACACTCTAGGTAGAGAGACTAGAAATTAGAGATACGAGACGAGAAGTCACTAGAATGTTTTCTAATGACTTAACCTGAGATGTGGAGGGGAGTTTTAGAAAAAGTTTTTAACTCTTTCTAAAGAAGGAAATGGAATATCTCTCAATTTAAAACTACCAAGGTAGTTTTAGCTCCTAAAAAATAAATCATAGTTTCTGAATCGCCTCCACATCTTAGGTTTTATCTCAATATGAAGAAGAGTTTTTTGATGATTCTTTAGTTATTCTTAGAGGAGGGAAGGGGGATCGAGCGTGTATTTTAAATTTGGGAAGGTATGTACCGTTTTAATGGCGGAGAGGATATTTTGACGAGAAGGGGATTTTAGAATGATTTGCCAAGTATGACCGCTTGATGAAAATTCATGGAAGGCTGGAGTGGGGGCAGATAGATAAATGTCTTTCAGGGGGCGAAGAAGGGAGTACAATTCACGAATTTTACGGATGGTGGTTTGCTCGGTTTTTTGTGTAATATAAAGTTTGGCAAGATAGTAATAAGGAGGGAAGTGGGCTTGTTGACGTTTTTTAATTAAATATTGATAGGCCCCGATGTAATCATTTTGCATGGAAAAATGAATGATAGGGTGGTCTGGCTGGAAGGTCTGGATAAAAACGGAAGCTTCGCTAAGGTGTCCACGGCCGACGCGTCCAATGACTTGGGTAAGTAGATGAAAACTACGTTCCTCTGAAGAGTAATCAGGAAGACTAAGGCCACCATCAGCTTGCACGATACCAACGGTGGCAAGTTTTGGAAGATCAAGACCCTTAGTGAGGAGTTGAGTTCCAATTAGGATGTCGACGGCGCCAGATTTAATGTCAGTGTAGAGATGATTAAAGGAGCTATCTGTGGTATTGTCGGCGTCAAAACGAGCGATACGGGCCGTCTTAAAGAGTTTTTTAAGTTCAGACTCAAGAAGCTTGGTGCCAAATCCCTTATGGATAATTGAGGAATGTTGACAGACTGGACAAGACTTAGGTACGACTTCTTCATATCCACAAGTGTGACAGGTGAGTTTAAATTTATCACTATGAAGAGTAAGCGGCAAAAGGCAGTTGGGGCAGAGCGCCTGCCAGCCGCACTGATCACAAATTGTAAGCGGAGCGGAACCACGACGATTATGAAAAATTAAAGTTTGCTGATGTTGTTCAAGGTTCTGAGTAATATTTTTGATCAGGGGGTCGGAAAAATATCGATTCTTAGAGAAGGAGGATAAGTCTCTTAGATCGATAAGGTGTAGATCAGGAGTAATAGCAGTCTCTTTGGCTTTCTGCGAGAGTGAAACGTAGGCGTGATTTTTTTGTGCAAGATAAAAATCTTCAATAAGTGGAGTGGCGGTACCGTATATGCAATCAATATTTTTAGTGTTCGCTATGAAGCTAGCGAGTCGCAAGGTTGAATAGCGCGGAGGGTTATCCTGATAATAAGCAGGATCGTGTGCTTCATCAATAATGATAAGACCTAGATTACTTACTGGAGAAAAAAGAGCGGAGCGGGGACCAATGATGATTAATGGATCGGTACTTTTTGCGATATATTGCCAAATTTGATGCCTAGTCGCTTCGGTCTGTTTAGAGTGGATGGTGATAACTGAGTTGGGAAAATAAAACTGAAATTGCTGGACTAGCTGTGAAGTGAGAGAAATTTCTGGGACAAGAATAATACTAGATTGTTGTTTTTGAAACTGATTCATCGCAAGCGTGAGGTAGAGATTGGTTTTACCAGAGCCAGTAATACCATGCAGGAGCTTGGTATGTGATTTTAAATTGTTTAAGGCGGTGAGCGCGGTTTTTTGTGAAGAATTTAGTGGGATCGTTTTTGGTATTGTTTTATTCTCTATGGATAGGGGGGTAGATTTTTTACGACGGTCCTTAGTGATGCCTTTTGGAATAAGTAGATTAGCAATGATAGGTAGAGGAGTGAGATAGTATTGACTGAGCCAAGTTGCTGCTTGAAGGAGGTGGTCTGGGAGAGGGGGGAGGGGTAGAACTGAGCTAATTGGTTTGATTTGGAAGGACGGATCCTTAGGAGGATTAATAGAATGATGAATAATACCGGGGATAATTGACTTTCCTAAGGGGATAAGAACGATTTGACCAGGTTTAAGTTTTTCTGGAAAAGAATATGTCAATAAACTCTCAAGAGCATGAAGATCCTGACGGAAGATTTTGGTAGGAATAACCTGGTAATACATTGATGTTATTTTAGCATAGTGGAGTGTATGCGGAGTGGGGAGATAGGGGAGAATGTAAGAATTTCAGCCGTTGTGAGAAATACTGTTGTTTGGTATACTAAAGAGAAGAAGCAAAAAGTGAGGTAAATATGTTGGATATATTCATTACATCTCGGGTCCGACGAAAGATATTGGTGGTTTTTGCGAAGTATCCAGACTTTAAGACGCATGTGCGCGCGTTGTCTAAGTTAATACATGAAGATCCGGGAAATATTCAGAGAGAGTTGAAAAGGCTTGAGAAAGGGAATTTCTTGATTGTGACAAAAAAGGGGAATACAACAATTTACCAAACAAATAAACAATTTCCAATTTTAAAAGAATTACAAGGAATCGTGATAAAAAGTAAACAAATGGCTCCTAGCTCAAAGCAGAGTAAAACTATTCAGTAGAATAATTTTAATAAAGATTTAATTTTGGGTGTAAAAAAGAACAGGGAAGATATATCATGGATGATATTTTTGATCAGCTAATAAAAAAGCGGGGTATTACAGAAGACTTTTTGTACCCAAAATATTTGCTGGGACTTGCGGATGAGTTGCCAGATATCAAAAAGGCGAGTGAGCGAATTATTCAAGCGGTGGATAATAAAGAAACAGTATTAATCTACGGTGACTATGATGTGGATGGAGTGACGGCAAGTGCTTTAATGTTTGACTGTCTTAAAATGAGTGGTGTCGAGAAGGTGGAGGTGATGCTACCGGATCGTTTTATTGATGGTTATGGTATGGGTGGAAGAGTGAAGGAAAAGGCTAAAGAACTTGGGGTGAGTCTTATCGTGACGGTGGATTGTGGAAGTAATAATTCGGAGGTAATAGAAGAACTGTCTGCGATGGGGGTGGACGTGATTGTGACGGACCATCATGAAATTATGAAGGAGGTACCTAAGTCGGCGGTGGCGGTGGTTAATCCTAAGAGGGATAAGAAATCGGAATTAAGAGAGCTCTGTGGTTGTGGGGTGGCTTTTTTAGTGATGCAGAAAATGGTTTCTCTTGGATATATTGAGGCAGGAAGAGAGAAATGGTTTTTGGATTTAGTGTTAGTGGGAACACTTTGTGATTCAATGACGCTTAACCCGATAAACCGGATGTTAAGTTATTTTGGCATGAAAGTGCTAAAAAAGACGAAACGACCAGGATTAATTGAGCTTTTAAAGGTGGCGAGAGCGGAAAGAATTAGTTCTGAAACGATAGGGTTTCAGATTGGTCCAAGGTTAAATGCGGGGGGTCGAATGGAATCGGCAGAGACTTCGTTGAGACTTTTAATGTCTAAAAACCACCGAGAGGCCTTTGAACTCGCAATGAAGCTAAATCAACTAAACCAGGATCGTAGGAATAGTCAAAGGCAGGCAATGGAGGAGATTCCAGAGGTGAAGGATCCGGTGATCGTAGTAACTGGCAAATGGCATGAGGGAGTGCTAGGGATTATTGCAGGTAGATTGGTGGAAAAATATCACAAACCGGCGTTTGTATTAGCTGAAACGGAAGAAGGGGTATTGAAGGGGTCAGGGCGTTCGTTTGGTGATTTTAATCTAGCAGAGGCGCTAAAAGCCTGCAAGGAACAGATTATTAGTGGTGGCGGTCATGCGGCGGCTTGTGGATTAAAAGTTTCGAAAGATAGATTGAATGAGCTTATTAAAGCCGTTAACGAGTATTACTTGGGGCTACACTTAAAGAAACAGGAAAAATATCTAGAGGCGAAGGAGGACTTGGAAATTGAGGAGTTGGAGGGATTAAATTTGTCGTTAATGGAAAAACTTAGAGCTTTGGAGCCATTTGGGATAGGAAATCCGGAGCCGATATTTTTGTTAAAAAATATGAAGGTAGAGAGGATTAATAAAATGGGAACTGAGGGGCAACATATGAGAATGACATTAAAGGACAATCTAGGGAAGGAAATAAAGTTGGTGGCTTTTAATGCCCCGGAGGAATGGATGGAGATTGCAGAAGGAGAAGTTCGAAACGTGTGGATCAATCTGGTGGAGAATGAATGGCAGAATTATAGAAGTGTGGAAGGAAGAATTTTGCAGATTAAAGAAAGCTCTGTTGAAAAAATGTAGCGTATCTGATATAATGCCGATATATGGCAATCAAAGTAACTAGAAAAGACCAGGGAGAGGCAAACGAAAACATCATTCGTCGCTTTAATCGTAAGGTGTTACAGAGTGGAATTATGCCACTTGCGAAATCACAGCTTCGTTTTTCAAAGCCAATTTCCAAACGCGAACGTCGCCGTAAAGCAATTCTACGCGAGATTCGTAAAGCTGAGAAAACAGAACGAATTAAACTTGGTTTAAAGTAATGAGAAGACCCCTTTAATGGGGTCTTTTTTGTGCTATACTATTTTTGTATGAAACTATTATTTTTAGGGGGTCCTGGGACTGGTAAAAGTACAGTTGGGAATAGATTAGCAAATGATTTAAACTGGCCTTGGATTTCGTCCGGGGCAATTCTTCGAGAGAGTAAGGAGCAGTGGGTGATTGACCGGCTAAAAACTGCGCAATTATTCGATGATGAGATGGTGTCGGAATTAGTATTCTCTAGGTTGGCTGAGACGGAGAATGCGATTATTGATGGATATCCAAGGACATTGCGTCAGGCAGAAATTATAGTTGAACGAGGCCTACATATTGACTATATAGTCGAGCTGACAGTGCCGTTTGATGAGGTGATGCGTAGGTTATCAATGCGGGGACGCAGCCAGGATGTACCAGAGATTATTGAGGAAAGACAGGCTGACTATGAGCGTAGTCGCAATGAAATCGTAGCGTATTTGTTGGGTAATGGAGTAAAGTTGTTAACTGTTGATGGGCTAGGTGAAGTTGATGAAGTCTATAAGCGTACCGTTACTTTGATACGAAATGAAATTAGTGAATTAAATAATAAGGAAAACGCCTAAGGGGGCGTTTTTTCAGAAAGGAGAACTATGATTTTAATTTATGGACCAGCCGGATCGGGGAAATCGACACAGGGGAGGATGTTGGCGGAAAAGATGGGCCGCACCTGGCTTTCAGCGGGGCAATTGATTCGTGATTCGCATCGATTTGACGAATATACGAGTAAGGGGGCGATGATCCCAGAAAATATCTTAGTGGATCTTCTATGGGAAAATATGAATGCTGTATTTAAAGAAGGGGGTGACGTAATTTTTGATGGTCAGCCAGGTTCGGTTGAACAAGTGGGTATGTTGGAGGAAAAAGGAGTTTTTGCGCATACAGAATTCGTGGTGCTACTAAAGGTGCCAGAAGAAGAACTCTTAATAAGGTTGGCTGAGCGAGGAAGAGAGGATGATAATGTGGAAGTCTGGAAGCAGAAAATATCCTACTTTGAACAAAAAAGTTATTCATTTTTAACAGAGATGAAGTCACGGGGAGTGCAGATTTATGAAGTAGATGGCGTGGGGTCAATTGAAGAAGTAAATCAACGTATTATGAAATTAGTTCAGAAAAATTAATTTATTTAAAAAATCGGAAGAAGGTACTTCCGATTTTTTGTTAGTTAGATAATTTTTCTATTCTTTGGGGCAGTTTGGTAAAGTTAGTACCTCGAAGCCAGTCTCAGTAACAAGAATAGTATGTTCACAGTGACAGCCAATAGAGCCATCAGAAAGGATGACATCCCAGCCGTTTTCTGGACTAACGTGATTGTATGGTTTACCAAGAGACGACATTGGTTCAATACATAGAGTATCTCCTGGGCGGAGTATATAGCCGCGACCACGTTTACCAAAGTTTGGAACTTCTGGTTCCATATGCATGGATTTACCAATAAAGTGGCCAACATAGTTTTCGATAACGCCTAGATGCCCGCGACGTAAGACGGTTTCTACGGCATAGCCGATATCGCCAAGATGTGTACCTGGAGCAACTGTAGCAATGCCAGCCCAGAGGCTTTTTTCGGTAGTTTTAATCATTTGCTTGACAGCAGGACTGGCTTTGCCAACTGTGGTAGTAAAAGCTGCATCAGTATGATAGCCTTTATAACCAATTACAAGGTCAAAAGAAACTTTGTCACCATCTTGGAGAGCGTAATCGCTGTTGGGAGCGCCATGAACTAGTTCATCGTTAACAGAGATACAGATGGCGCCAGGGAATTTTTGGGGAAGTTGATCATAGGAAACTATGGCTCCGGCGTCTGTGATTTTTTTACGAACCCAAGCATCAAGTTGACGTTTAGTCATACCAACGTCGACATAATCTCGGAGCTCGGCGAGAATTGTACCTAAAATTTTGCCACCCTCGCGCATGGCGGTAATTTTTTGAATATCCATGCATAAATTATAACACCGATATATTTTTTAAAATGTTTATGGTATAATACCAAGGATATGAATGACCAGTTACCTCGTTTTATGTTAGGAATCGATGTTGGAACACAGTACATTCGTGCGGTGGCGCTTTCTGAGTACCAAGGTGAAATATCCGTGATAGCTAACTCTGAGGTAAAAAATAATGGTGGAATGAGTAAGGGGGTGATTACAAATTTGGCTGGCCCGGTCGAGTCTTTAAATAGAGCAATTGTAATGATTGATCAGACGAGCGGAAAATCTTTAAAGTCTGCCTATACCTCAATTAATGGTTCACAGGTTGGCGCAGTGCAAACTCAAGGTATGATTTCGATTATGGGTGGGGAGGCCATTTCGCCGAATGATTTGAAGCGAATCCAAGAGATGTCACTTGCGGGAGTTATCCCAAATAATCGAGAAGTCTTAAAAGTGATTCCTACGAATTATATTGTGGATGGTCAGTCTGGTATTCGAGATCCTTTGGGGATGAGTGCAATGAAGTTAGAAATGCAGGCGAGTGTCGTTTCAGCGCTAGTGCCGTCTTGTTTAAATCTACGAAAATTGACCGAGAACGTTTCGATTGAGTCGCTGGAGCTTGTGCCAACGGCCGTTGCTTCGGCAAGAGTTGTTCTAACTGAACAGCAAAAAGATAATGGTGTTGCGGTAGTGGATCTTGGTGCTTCTACGACAAGTGTAGCAGTTTTTATGGATGGTTTCTTGCAGCATTATGCAGTTCTGAATGCAGGTGCAAATAATATTACGAATGATCTTGCTATTGGGCTTGCGATTAATCCAAGTGTAGCGGAAGAAATTAAATTGCGTTATGTTTCGGCTGATTTTCCAGAGAGTGATAAAACAATCGTAACAAAGGTGGGTGACGAAACAGTGAGCTTCACAAAAGATGAGGTGAATCAGATTGTGAGAGAACGTTTGATTGATATCTTTGAGCATGTAGAAAAAATTTTGAAACAGGCAGGTTATGCGCAGAAATTGCCAGAGGGGTTGGTGATCGTTGGTGGTGGTGCAATGATGCGAAACTTAGATAAGTTTGTAAAAGATTTACTTGGTATGGCCGTGAGGATAGGAAGGCCAACGGAAAAGCTTGGTGGGGTATTTGATCTTGTTGAGAATCCAAAATATACGACGGCTTTAGGATTAGCTCTGATGATGTATGACGATGAATTGACGGTTGGTGAGGTGAGTAATGAAACTCAAGAGGGTGGTTTATTCTCGTTTTTAAATATTTTCAAGAAAAAGTAAATTATTTAAGAAATTACTACTTAACTAGGGAGAAAAATGTGATAAACTAGAAGTAGTTATTTGTTAGATAGTGAGGAAAAAAGATGCCTGAAATTAAACCAACAGAGGTGGAAACAAAAGCAAGCATTAAAGTCGTGGGGGTTGGTGGTGCCGGTGGTTCTGCGGTTAATCGAATGAAAGAAGTTGGACTTTCTGGTGTAGAATTTATCGCAATCAATACTGATGCTCAGGCACTACATTATTCAAATGCCGATACGAAGGTGCATATTGGTAAAGGCTTGGGCGCTGGTGGTGATCCTGAAAAAGGCCAAACCGCTGCAGAGGAGAGCCGTGAGAATATCAAGGAGTCTTTGAAAGGCGCAGATATGGTCTTTATCACCCTTGGTGCTGGTGGTGGTACTGGCTCTGGTGCTGGTCCAATTGTAGCTAAAGAGGCAAAAGATCAGGGTATTTTAACCGTTGGTGTAGTGACTCGCCCATTTACTTTTGAGGGTGCTCAGAGGAAACGTAATGCAGATAAGGCAATTAATGAGATGACTGATGCAGTCGACGCATTAATTACAATTCCAAATGATCGCTTATTACAAACAATTGATCCGAGAACACCATTACTCGAGACTTTTAAGATCGCTGATGATGTATTACGTCAAGGTGTTCAGGGGATTTCAGAATTAATTACAGAACATGCGTTAATTAACTTAGACTTTGCTGACGTAAAGGCAATTATGAAAGACGCTGGTTCTGCATTAATGGGTATCGGTCGTGCTTCAGGTGAGAACAGGGCAAAATTAGCTGCTCAACAGGCAATTGAATCACCACTAATTGAGGTAAAAATCGATGGTGCTCGTGGCGTACTATTTTCAGTAGCTGGTGGATATGATATGTCGATGTCAGAAATCCAAGAAGCAGCAGAGGAAATTACTGGTGCTGTTTCACCAGATGCTAATATCATCTTCGGTGCATCTATCCGTCCAGAGTTACAAGATGAGATCGTGATTACTGTAGTAGCAACTGGGTTTGATTCAGATGTTTATCGTCGTAAACGCGCAGAAGAAGAAGAAAAGAAGCGTACGGATGAGGCTTTAAATAGAGTAGAGAGTCTAAGAAACCAACAGCAGATTATTGAGCCTACTCCAAGTTTTGCACCAGAAACTAATGAACAGAGTAGCGCAGAGGAATTTACGGCAACACCAAAAGAAAATATTTGGGATAAAATTGGCCGTCAGGACGAGGAAGAGGATTTAGAAGTCCCGCCTTCTCTAAGAGCAAAACTACGCGGTAAGAAATAGTGAAATATGGTCGGAGAAATCTGACCATATGTAATCTTGAGGATCAGAGATCCTTAAGGGGTAATTGAAAGAATTATCTAGATAAAAGGTGGAGGTAAAAATGCAAATGATGGGTGTAAAGATTGGTGATAGTAAGGTGCTTGAAAGCCGTGAGACTCCTGACGGTTCAATGATTCGCCGTCGCCGTGTAACGGCAGATGGCTACCGCTTTACAACTTATGAGCGCATAGAAATGCCGCCACTTGCGGTGATGAAACGTAGTGGGAATAGGGAGCCTTTTGATCGTGATAAGCTACATAAGGCAGTAAATCGCAGCGTGGGTAAATTTTTTAACTCAGAACTTGAAATTGAAGATGTGGTGAATAAGGTGGTGGAGCGGGTGTATTCTCTTGGGCGTGATGTGGTCTATTCGAAAGAGATAGGACAGGCGATCTTGGATGTGTTAGCCAAAATTAATGAAGTAGCTTACGTCCGATTTGCTAGCGTATTTTTACAATTTAAATCACTAGATGAATTTGAAAGAATTATTAGAGAGCAAAGAGAGAAACGGGAGGATTAAATGCGAATTGTAATTGTAGTAAAAACACATTCAGAATATTTTAGAGAGGCTGAAGAGTGGAGTGTGGAATATCAGCGTGAGACTGGACGAGAAGTTGAATTGATTGATCCGGAGACAATTGAGGGGGAGATCTTTGCATCAACTCGAGATATTATGCAATATCCAAGTTTATTGATTCTGGGCGGGAGTGGCGAAATTGTAAAAAAATGGAGTGGCTCACCACTACCGAAGTTTGACCAAGTGTCTTATATGCTACGCAGCGTGTAAAATATATTGTATAATAAGGGGGATGAGTAAAATCAGGGAGAAAGCCTTAAGAATTTTTGCGCAAGCAAAAGAGATGCCTGGGTATTCTTTGTCATGGGAAAAACACTCTTTAAACGTAGCCAAAGTAGCAGAATCAATTACGAAAGCAGTAATAGGGGATGGGGCAAATTTGAGGTTCACGAAAGTCACGGGAGAAGAGCCGGAAACAGACAGGGAGCTGAGTGACGAAGAAATGACGGATATGGCTTTTTCCGCAGGACTACTGCATGATATTGGCCGATGCGTGGAAGTAAAGGTTGGCTTACGTCATCCAATTTTGGGATATCACCTATTGACGAACGAGGGGCTGGTGGAGCTGGCACAGGTCTCAATGACTCATACGTATTACGGATACAAACAGATAGAACGGGCTGAGTTTTGGGAGGAACTGGATCCAAAAAGTCTAGAATTTACGCAGGCTTATATGAAGGGGGCTGAGATTTCTGATTTAGATCTTTTGGTTCAATTAGCTGACAATATGGGGCATGCGATGGGGGTGATGACAATATCGGATCGTTTTTCTGACATATTAATTCGACATGGTATTCGGTCTGCAGGTGATCATCTCAGAGAATTGTTTAGAATAAAACAGTATTTTGACAAAAAGACTGGAATAAATATATACGAGCTGTTCAGGGATGAAATTATTAGAACGACAATGATGGAACCGAATGGAATGATGAGAGAAAAACAAAATGTAACAGATGAAACGGAGGAGAGTTTATGAAATACCAAGCAAACACAAGAAGAAGAGCAATTGAGTACGAGAAGGCAATTGTCGACTTTTGGAAAAGGAACCGAATCTTTGAGAAATCAATTGAGCAACGAGATATTAACAATGGATATGTGTTTTATGATGGACCTCCATTCATTACTGGTTTGCCACATCATGGCACCTTACTATCTTCAATCGTAAAAGATGCTGTGCCTCGTTTTTGGACAATGCGTGGTAAGAGGATTGAGCGAAGATGGGGATGGGATTGTCATGGTTTACCTGCAGAGAACTTTGTGGAGAAACAACTAGGTATTACTGATAGACGTGAGATTGGCACGAAGTGGCCGCTTTCAACCTATATTACAAAGGCACGTGAGTCGATGGTTTCGAATTCTGAAGCCTGGGAAGGGGTGATTGAGCGAGTTGGCCGTTGGGTAGATTTTCGTGGCGCTTATCGTACAATGGATAAGAATTTTATGGAGTCGGTCTGGTGGGCCTTTAAAACCCTATACGAACAGGGGAAAATTTATGAAGGTCGTAAGGTCTTGATGTATGACACGAAATTTTCAACTCCTGTGTCGAAGACAGAAGTAACAATGGATAATGAAGCGTACCAAACCGTAACTGATCCATCTGTCTATGTTAAGTTTGAGATTGTGAGTGAGGGGGAGCTAAAGGGGACTAAAATACTGGCCTGGACGACAACACCTTGGACTTTACCTGCAAACTTAACCTTGGCAATCAATAAGAATCTTGAGTATAAAATTTACTCAGTTGGAGATGAGAAATTGATTGTAGCGAGTGAATTGGCAGAAAAAGCACTGGGTGAAGGTGAGGCGATCAAGACTTTAAGAGGTGAGGAATTGATTGGTTTAGAATATAAACCACTCATGTGTAATTTTTCAAAAGAAAAGCGCAAAAAGAATACATATAAGGTTGTAGCTGCTGACTTTGTCTCTAGTTCTGATGGTACTGGTATCGTGCATATTGCACCGGCCTATGGTGAGATGGATTATGAGCTAAGTTTAGAGCAGGATGTGGATTTTATTGATCTACTCGATGAGGGCGGTTATTATCTTGAACCAGCGAAGAAGTGGCTAAACGAGATGGGTGTGCGTGATACGGATGAGTCGGGGATTGAGCTTTGGGCGGCAAATAAGTTTATCGCAAAGGTGCTTGAGGAAAAAGGTATCGTTTACAAGATTGAATATATTAAACACGAATATCCGTTTAATCCACGTTCAAAACAGAGGATTATTTATCGTGCATTTCCAAGTTGGTTCTTTGCAGTAAATGGAATGAAGGAACAGTTAATTGAGGAAAATGAAGACATTAACTGGTTCCCAGAATACTTAAAACACGGGCGTTTCGAGAAAAATATTGAGGCGGCTCCAGATTGGAACTTGTCACGTGACCGTTTTTGGGCAACTGCAATGCCAGTATGGAAAGGTGATAAGGGAACTATTAAAGTCGTTGGTTCATATGATGAGCTTTATGAGTTGTCTGGTGTTAGGTTAGAAGATTATCACCGCCCTTGGGTGGATGAGATTGAATTCGATATCGAGGGTGAGCACTTTAAGAGAATTGAAAAAGTACTTGACTGTTGGTTTGAATCTGGCTCGATGCCATTTGCGCAGCTACATTATCCATTTGAAAATAAGGAGAAATTTGAACAAAATTATCCAGCTGATTTTATTGTAGAGTATGTGGGGCAGGTGAGGGCTTGGTTCTATTATGTGCACGTGGTAAATACTGCATTGTTTGGCAAAAAGGCTTACAGGAATGTAATTACAACTGGTACAGTGGCAGGTAATGACGGCCGTAAGATGTCAAAGTCGCTTGGAAACTATACCGATCCAACGGAGTTAATGGATAAGTATTCGGCTGATGCACTACGTTTCTTAATGCTTTCATCGCCAGTACTGGCGGGGGAGGATTTTGCCTTGATTGATAAGGATGTCTCTGATGTTGCTAGAAAATTATCGATGATTTGGAATGTGTACGACTTCTTTACGATGTATGCTTCCGTGGATGGGTTTGATTCAAAGCAGGCGGTTGCAGTTTCAAAGCTGGAGAACCCTCTGGATATTTGGTTAGTCTCAAGAATATATGAATTGCGTAATGAAATTACTAAGGGGATGGAAGCTTATAATATTCCAAGCGCATTATCGAATGTACTATTATTTATCGATGATTTATCAAACTGGTTCGTACGACGCTCAAGGAGGCGTTTCTGGAAATCGGAGGATGATACGGATAAGAATGCGGCATATTCCACACTATACTTTATCTTGGTATATCTAGCTAAAATCTTAGCTCCATTTACGCCGTTCTTAGCGGAAGAGCTATACCAGAAAATGACTGGAGAAGAGTTTGATTCTTCAGTAACAGAGTCAGTTCATCTACTAAATTGGCCGGAAGCGGGAGAGATTAACCAGAAGGTACTTGAGAAGATGGCAAGAACTCGTGAGATTATTACTGAAGGCTTGGCTCTAAGGATGAATAAGAGTGAGAATGAAGGGCAGATTAAGGTTAGGCAACCACTTGCTGAATATATTTATGAAGGTGAACCACTGGA
Source organism: uncultured Candidatus Saccharibacteria bacterium (assembly GCA_963540965.1). Lineage (GTDB taxonomy): Bacteria > Patescibacteriota > Saccharimonadia > Saccharimonadales > Saccharimonadaceae > Nanosyncoccus. Next base: position 3,604 of record CAUTSA010000007.1, on the reverse strand, counting down.
TGAATATTATGAACAAATCATTGCAGATGAAGTCAATGTAAAATCAGTGAGAGCTGGCGAAAAAGCTTATCTGAATAAGCATTTGACAGAAGAACTGCTCGAAGAAGGTTTTATTCGCGAGTTAATTCGCTTTGTACAGGCTGCGAGGAAGAAAGCTGGGCTTGAGGTTGATGATAGAATTAAATTATCAATCGATACGGAAATTAGTGAGGATTGGCAAGATGTACTAAAAGCCGAGGTGTTAGCGGTAGGGCTTGGACGAGATAATAATTATCAGTATGATGAAGTTGTGAAAGTTAATGGTAAGAATATTACTATCTCGCTAGAAAAGGCCTAAGGAGAGGGCGAAACATAAAAAAAGGACACGTGAAGAGCGTGTCTTTTTTTGAAATATAATGTAACTGATGAGGTTTAGTGGGTGAGCTAACAGAGGTAGATTTTGAAATTAAAGGATAATTCCAATAAAAGTGTTGACAAATAAGCATAAACATGATATCATTAAAACAAGTTAGATAATAAATAAAAACAAAAAGCAAATAAAAAAAAATCTAACAGAAAAGGAGCAGTGGGGAAGCTAAACAAGAAAGATAAAAAATAAGTGAGGAATAAGACCAATGTAAGGGTAAAAATATAAGAAAATAGAATATAAAGAAATAAAATTGGACGAAAGAAAAAAAGATGAAGAGAGGCCGATTCTAAGAGCCATTAAGAACAAGCTTAGGACCGACAAGAAAAATAAAAGGCTACTTATTGTAAAATAGGTAGCCTAAAAATTTAAATTAAATAATTTATTCAGTTGCATTTTTAAAAAATATGCTAGAATAGAATAAATAAGCAAAAAATAAAAATAAAAAGAAGGGGAAGAGATGACGTTTGAATATTTCAACGATGAATCAGGATATAGTTTAAAAAAGACAGTGAGTCCAGAAGCTCAAGCTAAAATTTTAGCTAGGCTTGGACGAGCTGGTTTAAAAATTGCTTAGAAACTTAGATTAACATTAGACTTCACTAAGAAGCTAAGTTTTTTGATGAAAATAGCACCATAGGGTGCTATTTTTTTGTATAATTAAATTACTCAACTGGGAAATGAGCGGTTTTCTATATGTATATTGTCTATAAAAAGATTGTTCAGTCTTTCTAAAAAACTTGAACATAGAATAATTTAACCGAAGTTGTGCGTGTGTATAAAAAAATAAATAAAGATGTTGACTATTTTTAACACTAGCGATATGATTGGGGCATAAAAGTCATATTTTTAACATAAAAAACTAACAGAAAGGTCTTTATCGCTATGGTAGAAGATGAGACGAGAGTGGTTAGTGCTGGAGCACAAACTGCGTCGTTTGAAGAGCCTGATCTTACAGGTTTGACACAGGATCAATTAATTGATCTTTTTGTCAATAATCTGGTTGAAGAAAAAGGGCAGAATATTTCAGAAACAGAGAAACAGCAGATTGCTGAGGATCTTAAAGATGCTGTAATGACAGAGATCTTGATGAGCTTGCCTGATTATTTAGTAAATAAAATTAATGACAGCTTTGAAAATGGTACTGCATCAGAGGAGATGATTGAATCTGTGGTTGAAGAGTCTGGCATTGATGCTAGTAAGATAGCTGAAAAAGTAATGATCAAATTCAGAGATGATTATCTAAATAATAAGGAGGAAATGTAAAATGGGTCTTGATCCAAATAAGAGTGGCAACGGCGATACTGGGAATAGTGGGAATATTAATGAATGGGGGGATATGAGGAATCTTAGCTACACTGGAAATGGTAAAGTTGTATATAAGGGTGGTGCATACATTGAACCTCGAGAAGATTTTGGTGATGGAGATGATTTTACTTTAGTTGATCTTGACAAGAGTGCAAATACATCAGGTCGTGATTATGATAAGGCCTTAAGGGATGCTATGGCTGCCAATAATGTGAACGATAGCCCTGATGATAGACCTATTCAAATTGCTGATAGCGGGGTTAGTACTCAGGATGTCTCCAAAAACCATAATTACCATGCATATTTTGTTCCTATACAGGATAATTCTACTGAAGAAGGGGGGACAAAATTACAGAATGAGGCTGATGATGATGCGAATAAATTTAATCCTGGTGACCCCAATATAGCTAAAGGATATGAGGAAGATGCTGGTAATGCTGAAAAACGTGGACGTGTTGCTGGTATTATGGAAAAGGTGCGCAAATCTGGTGTAGGAAAACTCTTTGTTAGAACTACTATTGGTGCTTTGCTCCTAGGAACTTTAGTTGGGGCAGGAGCAAATAGTGGTTTGTTAAACAGAAAAACCGCTCAAAATGCTACTGCCATAGAGCAGAGAGCGCTGGGCTACCAACAAGAGAGCGACTCTGGTTCAATAGATGTAGTAAAAGCATTAGACGATACGGCAGCTGTCCAAAGTGGTGAAAAATCCGAAGCAGATAAACTTAACAATCGCGTAGACATTAAATTAACTAATGGAGCAGTACTCGAGGGGGTTGACTTCTCGTTAGGCGGTGATAACTCTGGAGTCGATATGGTCGACAAGGCCAATATGGACTCAGAGCATGCTGGTGCATTCACTCATGCATATAGTGACTGGATTAATGGTGGAGCGGCAAGAGAATATAAGAGTGCATTAGGTAATGAGGATGCCATAAATGCCTTGAATCTTAAGGCTGCCGAGAGAATGAATGAGCGCATGGGGAATGTTGGACTCTTAACGAAAAACTACTATAAATTTGCTGATTTTGACAATCTAGACTTGGTTAATCAGGAGAATATGGGTAAAAACCTGATAAATCTAATGAAAGATCCTGCCCAATATAGCATGCAGAGGGCTATTGTTGAGCAGAAGAATAAGGAATTTGCAGAGAAAACGACGCAAAGTCTTACCGTGCTGGAACGGAATAAGGATAATTATTGTTCAGAATACGTCAAGTTATTTGACGAAAATGGTAACGAGACAAACGATATCAGTAGAGTTTATCGTGCGGAATATAGGACTGATAAATCAGTAAATCCAGTTGAGGGCGATGCGCTAGTTATGCAATTTTCAGACAAAGAAACTGGTCTTAATTATGTAGAAAGTCATCCTGAGGTGAAAGAGAAGTGGCTGCGGTCTTGTAATTTAATAAAACCTGGTGCGAGCGACACTGAAATTCAAGAAGCCATGAATAAGTGGGAATATGTGGGAGTATTGGTGGTTTGTGGTCAGGACTGTTGGATGCTTAAGACTGTGGAACAGGATTCTTCAACAACCTACAAGGCAGAGTATATAACACCTAGATCTAGCTCAACTTCTACTTATACTTCTATTTCTATTACACCGGAACTTCCTGGTAATCCTGATCCAAAATTAGATGATGGAAGCGGAATTCATAAAGGAGAAGATGATTCTAGTGAAAAGAAAATTCGTCGTATTTATCGGGGTGGAAATCACCACGATGATAGTAGTGGTATTCACGAGAGCGACAAGAAAAAGGATGACGAAACTCCAAAAGAAACTCCAAAGAATAATCCAGGAGAAACACCAAAAGAAACTCCAGAAGAAACTCCAAAAGAAACTCCAAAAGAAACTCCAAAAGAAACTCCAAAAGAAACTCCAAAAGAAAC
>CAUTSA010000006.1:0-39439 GCA_963540965.1 uncultured Candidatus Saccharibacteria bacterium | reverse complement strand
GCGCTGAAAGCATATTAAGCGCGAAGCCCACTCCAAGATTAGAATTCCCTATGAGATCCCAGAAAGAAGATCTGGTTGATAGGCGCAAGATGGAAGTACCGTAAGGTATGGAGTCGAAGCGTACTAATAGATCCATCGCCTTTTTATGTTCAAACTATCAGGGTTTATTTAAAATAGACGCAGATAGTTTGATAGACTTAACTAGTAATCGGTGCTCGATCAGAACACCGCAAGTTTATTAATTCATCACACCTAATGGACATCAATCAGCGCGCATTGAATATTTCAATAAGCGAAATTGGTGCCCATAGCACTGAGGAAATACCTGTTCCCATTCCGAACACAGAAGTCAAGCTCAGCAGCGGCGAGAATACTGCAACAGCGGGAAGGTAGCAAGGTGCCAAATTATACGGAATAACCACCCCAACGGGTGGTTTTCTGTTTTTGAATTGAAATATAAATTAGCGGCATCTAAATGGTTGATGTATAATACAAATATATGAAAAAGAGGATTTTCGGTTTATGTATAAAAAACAAGTCTTGCAGGCGCTAAAACGTGGAATTATTCCATTTTGTATTATGTCTTCACTTTCTTTAATAATGCTATTTTCTTCGATAGAATTTCGCCAAGTTAAGGGAACGTTTCTTACTGGAGTGATTATTACGATCATAGCCGCTTCCTCAATTATTTATGAAATTGAAGCATGGTCTCTTTTGAAGCAGTCTCTAGTACATTTTCTAGTAATGCTATCGACAGTCTTTCCGTGCCTCCTAATTAGTGATTGGTATGAATTAAATACACCATTTGATTATCTAAAAGTTTTTTGCATTTTTATTCTCTTCGGTGTAATTTTTTGGACAATTGGCTATATTGTCTTCGGAAAAATATTAAAAAAGTAAGATTTAGGGAAATTATAATATATTAAATCAACATTATATAAATAAAACTAATTCTGTAATAGTTTTGCTAATTTTGCTCTTAATCCAGTTGGCTCATCTGTTCCCGCCAAAGTATCAATAGCGACTCTAAGCAAGCCAAAAGCCGTAATAAATGAGTAGTCAAGGTTTTCTTCTGTGGAGTTCTCTATTCCGGGAATATCAACGTCATCAAGTAGATGCACGAGTGGTCGTCTTGAAAATGGTAAATCAGTATACCAATCACTTGTCGCGAGTTCTTCCTGCAACGCAGATAATCCAGCACCACCACCGCAGAGCAGAATTTTAGTTGGTAGGGCTTCAACCAAAGGGAAATCCTCTAAGGCTACCACTACGCCGCCTAGCCACACTTCCACATTATCAGAAATGGCTTTATTGATTTTTTTCGCTCGTTCTGGAGTTGCTAGAATTGTCTGTATCTCATTTTTATACTCCGCTTCAGCTACAGTTTCTTCACGGTGTCTCAAAGTTAATTGATCTAATGAAACTCCCCCAATCTGTAATTTAACTGCTTCTGCAGTATCATAGTCAAGGCCAGTCTTCGTGGCAATTTGATGCGTAAAGCTGCGGCCACCAATTCCAAACATTTTTGTTCCTTCAACACCGCCATCATCAACTACTGCAATATCTGTGGTTCCACCACCAATATCCATCACGATTGCTGAAAAATTTGAGTCCAGCTCATTTCCAAGACAGGCACGACATACGGCAAAAGGTTCTACTGCGACAGCTAAGAGATCCAAATTAAGCTCCGCACAGACCTTTTCAATCGCCGAAATATGTACAAGCGGTGCAAAAGCTGTATAAAACTGAATCATTAAATCAGACCCCTTAAAACCAATTGGATTTGAAACCTTATATCCGTCAATCGACAGGGAAACAATCGCAGAATTGATTAGTCGAACCTCAACTTCAGGATTATCGGTCTCTAGTGCAATCTCCTGTCTTGCCTGTTCGCCGGCCTTATCCTGAACCTTTTGAATAATCTGTTGCATTTCATTATCAGAGATTGGCTTATTGCTATCTTTGCGCTTATATCTCACTGTCCTGGTATTACCTTTAATTAGCTCCCCAGCAATTCCCACTACACAAGTTCTTGAAACTACGCCGGCCATTTCCTCGGCACGAGATAGAGCTTTTTCGCAAGTTGAAACCACTGCTTGAATATCGGCAATTGCCCCTGCATACATATTTCCCATACTCTGGTGCTCTTTAGCTACACCAATAATATTTAGGTTGTCGTCACTAGTCTTTTCAGCAATTACAGCCTTCACAAATTCTGTACCAATGTCAAGGGCCAACAAAATATTCTCGGGCTTAATTTTATGCGCTGTTGTTGTCTCTTGTTTAGTACCTTGCATAACTCTCTTTATTTAGTTAATCTTATTATACCACAAGCAGAATATTTTCTGTTTGCTATTCTGAGCGAAGTTTGCTATAATAAATACATACTTGAATATTCTATCCGGCCGAAAGGTCGGATATTTTAGACTCAAGCTCGATAGATAAATAATTTATATGAAAATAGAAAGGATTAAATGGAGGGTTTAGATCTCAAACAAATGTCCTCAATGGTCAAAGTCATCTCAGAGGAAAAAGGCTTGCCAGAGGAGGTAGTCTTAAATATTATTGAGACCGCTATTGCTGCCGCTTGGCGCAAAGAAGAGGGTGATAAGGATATGAACGTTCGCGCTGTCCTTAACCTTGATAATGGTGAAGCTGAAGTATATGTTGCTAAGGAAGTTATTGAAGACGGCCTAGCATATAACCCAGCCACCGAAATCCCAGCTGACCTTGCTGGAGGTAAGGAAATTGGTGAAATTGTTGAAGAATCACACAAAGTTACCACCTTTGGCCGTGTTGCTTCTATGACCGCCAAGCAGGTCATCGTTCAGCGTCTTCGTGAAGCGGAGCATGACGCAATTCTTACCGCTTATGAAGATAAAGTTAATACTCTTATTAACGGTACAATCTCCCGCGTCGAGCCACGCCTTGTTCGTGTGGATCTTGGTAAAGCTACTGGTTTAATGTTAAAACAAGATCAGATCGAGGGTGAATATTATAAAGTAGGTTCACGCATTAAAGTTCTCATTAAGGCTATTGAGCGTAATGAACGTGGCGCTGACTTACTGGTTTCTCGTGGTTCATCTGAATTCATTAAGCAGCTTTTCGTACAGGAAGTTCCTGAAATTGAAAATGGAACTGTTGAAATTCATGCCATTGCTCGTGAGCCGGGCCGTCGTACCAAGATTGCAGTTTCTTCATCCGTTCCTGGCGTAGACCCTGTCGGTACTTTCGTGGGCGGTCGTGGTGTCCGTGTTCAGGCTGTGATGAATGAAATTGGTGATCGTGAAAAAATTGATATTGTCAACTGGAGTGATAATATGTCTGAATACATTCGTGAAGCACTCAGTCCAGCTGAAATTATTAAGGTCGAGCTTGAAGATAAGCGTGCCAAGGTTTATGTCTCAGAAGATCAGCAGTCAGTCGCCATTGGTCGTCAGGGGCAAAACGTACGCCTTGCTTCTAAGCTAACTGGTATTGAGCTTGATATCGAACTTGCTGAGACTCCAAAGAAGAAAAAGCGCGGCAACGCTGAGGACTCTCTCCTCTCTGCTCTCGAAGACAGCTCTGAAGAGTAATCAAATAGACCCCTAAACGGGGTCTATTTTTTTTGATCATTATTTTTTGACCTCCATGTATTGGCCAGGCTTCAAATCACCAAGTTGATATTTGCCAAATTCAATACGGTGAAGTGTCGTAACTTCATAACCAAGCGCTGCAAAGGTGCGACGAATTTGGCGATTTCTACCTTCACTCATCTCAACTTGAAGATTTTTCCCAGTTATCTGGCCACTCTCATCCGGAACTTTGGTTAAAAATAACTTACTTACTCCATCCGGTAGTGTTATACCGATGTCAGAAATCATCTGCTGATGTAACGGGGCTATTTCGTGATCGAGTTCCACAATATAAGTTTTAATTTTGAAAAATTTTGGATGCGTCATCTCAAACGTGAAGTTACCATCATCGGTTAAGAGAATTAATCCAGAACTATCCTTATCAAGTCGTCCGACTGTCTTTAAAACCTGCCACTTTTCCGGTAATAATTCGTAGAGAGTGGGGGTTTTGCCTTGTTGTCTTCTTGAAGAAACATAACCACGTGGCTTATTTAGCATCAAATAAGTGTATTGGTGAGGAAAATCCACCTTTTTATTATCCACTAAGATATCCTGCGCTTCGAGCACTTGCATCCCAAGCTCAGCTGTCACTCCATCAACCTTAACTCGTCCAGAATCAATCAGACTATCGGCATCTCTTCGTGAAATCCCCAGCCGTTCTGCTAAAAATTTATTTAAACGCATATCATAAATATATCATATATGTGATATTTATATAGACCCCATTCCACCCAAAATTTGATCCATCTGATCTTTAATATTCATTCCACTTTCATCCGTCACTGAATTAATTGAGTAGGCGTCATTTTGTGGGCTAGGGGTCTGTGTGCTCTGGGGTACTGGAGTTTGAACTTGATTAAAAGATGGACCTTGAGAAGCAGATTGTTGTGTAAAAGTTGTATTGGGCTGTTCGTAAACTGGTTGATTAGAAAAATCAGGTGTGACCTGTTGCATAGCGGTCTGTTGTGTCACCTGTTGCTGTATTGCTGGCTGCATTGTTTGCTGCACTACCGGTTGCTGATTTTGTGAAACAGTATATTGTTCTGCTTGCGGCTGGTTCTGTGGAGTCGTGTATTGTTCTACCTGTTGTTGAACCTGGAATACATTATTGTTTTCTACGGGTTGATTAAAACCCGACTCAGTGTTCAAAGTATTAGATGCTTCTACTCCAGTATTTTGATCCAGGACCTCATGTACTGCATTTACTACATCCTCGATGCCAACCTGAGATTTAACCAAAAAGCGATCAGCTCCTAAGCTCTCGCCACGCTCCCTCTGGTCATCTGAAGAAAGTGCGGTCATCATAATTACCTTAATATCTTTTGTTTCAGGAGTCGAACGCAGAATGTCTAGCATATCAAATCCTGAGATCTTTGGCATCATAACGTCAGAAATGATTAAATCTGGTCTTTCGCGTACCGCAACGGCTAATGCCTCCTCGCCATCTCCAGCTGGTACAATCTCATAACCTTCCGCTGTTAAGCGAATTCCATAGATTTCTCTTAAGCTTTGATCATCTTCGACAAGTAATATTTTTGCCATATCTATCCTTTAATTATTATTTGGTAATTGTTGATTATTGCTTATAGGCTGCGGGCTATTTAATGGCTGCGTTATTGCCGGCTGTAAAGGCTGATGCGGAGGTTGTAAAGGTTGTTGTGGAGGTTGTAAAGGCTGTATGCTTGGCTGTGGTGGCTGTACTGGTTGTGACAAAGCTGGTTGCTGCATGGCGGGCGACTGCTGTGTAGCTGGTTGTGAGAATTGCGTCATCACTGGCTGCTGCAGAGTCGGCTGCGAAGCTGATTGTAATACCGGGGATGCTACTGGCTGTGATGACTGCATTGGAGTGGCCTCCTGTATTGAAGGTTGTGAGATTTGTTGTGTAGGTGATTGTATAGCCGTAGGTTGCGGGGTCTGTTGTGCAGGTGATTGTACGTCCGTAAGTTGTGGGGCTTGTTGTATAAGAGGCTGCACGGCTGTTGGTTGTACCATAGGTTGTGCCGCAGGTTGCGTCGTCGGCTGCATTATCGGTTGAGAAATAGCCGCTTGTGGATCCTGCATCGTTGGTTGAGTAGGAAGCGCTTGTGTGCTCTGACTCATTGCCTCGATATTAGAGGCAATCTGTTTTTGACGTTGATATTCTTCAGCTGTAATGCGAGGGAATGAAAGGTAAAAGGTGGAGCCTTCACCAAACGAACTCTCCGCCCAAACCTTGCCCCCCATTGCCTCAACTCTCTGCTTAACCAGATATAAACCAAGCCCAGTTCCGCCCACTGTGCGAGTTTGCGAATTATCTGCACGATAAAATTTCTGAAAAACATGCTTCAAATCATCTGGAGAAATTCCAATTCCAGTATCGGTCACATTAATTAAAACACGGTCATCATCCCCACGTACATTCACCCAAATACCTCCACCAGAGGCCGTATATTTAATTGCATTTTCCACCAAATTATTTACAGCTTCACGTAGAAAATCAATATCAACACTTGCGTAGACTTCCTGATTAACTACCCTAGCTGTATTATCTGATCTTGCTGCATTGGCGCCAAAGGTGTAATGAATACCTTTTTCACTCATCATTGGCACTTGACCATTGGCAATCGATCGCACTGTTGAGGCCATCTCAACAGGGGTGAGCTGTACTCGGATTTTCTTATCATCCAATTTTGTAACATCGAGCAAGTCCTTAAATAATCGACCTAAGTGTTTCGACGACGCGTGGGCTTCCTCAAGATATTTTCTAGCACGCTCATCGATTGTTGCAGTTTTCGGATTTAAAGCTAATCCCAAATACCCCTCAATCGAAGCAACTGGTGTACGCATTTCATGCGACGCAGTCGAGATAAAGTCTGCCTGCTCGCCTTCTTCCTCGAGTTCTCGCGCAATATCACGCAGTGTGATAATTCGTTCATTTTGGCCAGTGGTGGTACAAACTACAGAAATTGCTACCGGCCTCCGCTGTCCCTGAATACTCACTAATATCAGATCACGAGTGTCAAAATTTTCACCGTTCATCACAGCTCTGAGTACAGGATTAACATCATCTTCAATCTTCGTCCCTTCAGAGTTTTCAAGACTAAGAATTGAAGCAAGTTGTAGGTTTTCGACCATATTTGGATCACTCGTCCCAAGCAGTCTCATTGCAGCTGGATTTACTAATACAACAATTCCAGAAGAATGAACAATCATTACGCCTTCGTCGATTGAATTTAATACTAAATTAGCAAGATTAGCCGACTGCGCTGTAGCCGGATTTTGTGGCGCCTGTCCGTTGTTAATTGGCTCCTTTTTCTTAATCAAGTTAAAAATACTCATTGCCTAAATTTTAACATAAAAACTATGTAATGTGATAAAATCGGAGCATGAATAAGGACATCTACTATATAGAGCCAGAGGATGATATTACCGATATTATCAATCATCTTAAGTCATCAAAACAAAAAGTGGTCGCTCTCGTTCCGCCCAAAAAACTTAGCGTTCTGCGCAGTGCTATTAATCTAAAATTAATCGCAAAAACAGCAAAAAATCTCGATAAAGCCGTCGTCATCATTACGCTTGATCCAGTATTAATGAAATTAGCAGCCGTATCTGGCTTACCTTTTTCCAAAAACCTTCAATCTAGACCAGTTCTGCCAAGCGAATATAAAGATGCTCCAATTTCTAATAAATCTGGCTTAAAGAATCAGGACATCAATGAACTCGATGACGTAGAAGAGTCTGAACAAAGTGCCCCCCAGGCTTCAAAAACTACTGAGTCTCAACCAGTTAAAAAAGCTGAACCAGAAAACACTGCAAAAGATAATTTGGTCCGAGCGGACAAATCGAAGTCAAACCTAGTAGAGAATCTAGATTCTAATGAGCTTGAGCAAGACACAGAAGAAGGCGATGAAAAATCCGTCAAGAAAATTCCGACTTTTGAGTCACTTAGGAAATGGATCATATTAGGTGTCGCCCTGTTTATTGTGCTAATTATTGGTAGCGTCTGGGCCTTCGTCCTTGCACCAGCCGCTAAAATTATGGTGAAGATTAAAACTACACCAGATAATTTCTCCGAAAATATTACGCTAGTTACTGCAGCCGACCAAGCTGTTAATAAAGAAGGTAAAATTCTGCTTGAGTCGGAAACTCTTGAAAAGGAAAGCTCCATTGAATTTCAAGCCACCGGTGAACGTAATGATGGCGAAAAAGCAAGTGGTAAGCTGACCCTCACTGCTAATTTCAGTTTTTCCACCTCAACTGCTTCTCCAAGTAATCCTGACCGTATTTCGGTACCAATCGGCAGTGCCTTTGCGAAGGGAAACCTTAATTACCTCACCATTGTGAGTACTGATTTTAGTTGGGATGGTTCTACTACTAGTTGTACTGTGCGTACTACTAATACCTGTCAGATTCGTAAGACTGTTGATGTTGTTGCCTTTGAGGGGGGTACTAGATTCAATATCGACCCGACCGCTTCTGGTTGGCAGTCTTCAGTCGAAAAAGTTGACGCCTTTAACTCCAGTGCCTTTACTGGTGGTACCGATAAAATTGTTAAAATCGTTACCGCAAGTGACGTTGAGAAGGCTAAGAATCAGGCTAATCAAATTGACGATGGTAAAGAAGAATTATTTGCCAAGGTTAAGGATACCGAACTAAAAATAGAGGCAAGCTATAAAAAGACTCTTGGTGAAGCTACTTCTAGCCCTGCCATCGGGGAGGTCGCTGCGGAAGGAAAAGCTAAGTTGCTTGCAAAAGTTACTTATAAGGTAAATGTCCTTGATAAGTCAGCAATTGAAGAATATATCCGCACTCTTGTCAGTAGTCGCCTTGGGGAAGATCAGAAAATTTATGAAATCGGTTCATTATTTATTGAACGCTTCCAAGAAAATAATGCGACCTCCGCTAAACTTAAAGCCATTGTCAAAACTGGTCCAGAAGTAACGGAGAAAACTGTTCTTGATAAATCCCTTGGTAAGAAAATTGGTGAAGTTACTACCTTAATTAAATCCATCAATGGCGTTAGTGAAGTCAAGGTTGACACTTCCTTCCCATGGGTGCGCAGCATCCCGGAAGATATCAATAAAGTTAGCGTAAATATTACAATTGATGAAAACTAAGGTGGTGAGATGAAAATAATTGGACTGGATGTTGGCACAGTACGTATTGGCGTTGCCCGTGTTGATACAACGACTAAAATTGCTATTCCTGACGGCTACATTAATGTAAACGGTCAAGAGATCTCGGAAATTCAGCGCAAGCTAAGTTTTCATAACTCAAATGTTCTCGTTATTGGCATGCCGCGTAGTAATGACGGTAATCAAACGGCGCAGTCAGACTTTGTGAAGTCTTTTTCTGAACGTATTGCAGCCACAATTCCTGGCCTAAAAATTTATTTCCAGGATGAGTCTCTCACCTCTGTTGAGGCTGAAAACCGCCTAAAAAGTCGAAAAAATAATTATCAGAAAGGCGAAATTGATGCCGAGTCTGCTGCCATTATTTTGCAGGACTTTGTAGAGCGCCTGCAATCTGCTCTTAATAACCAGCAAACGCTCGCACCAGTTGAATTTACTCCTGCTGGAGTCATTGAAGGTAATCAGACAAAATTAAAATCTCAAGAACAAGATGAAAAGATGCCCAAAAAAAAGATGTCTTTATTTAAAAAAATAGTAATTAGTTTATTTATTCTTCTTGTGCTAGGAGGAATAGGTATTGGCGGAGCGTATCACTGGTACCAGCAACAATTGTTGCCCGTAAAAAATCTAAACTGTCTCTATAATTCTCCAGCCGAAGCGGCCGTTGGAACTGAAGAAGAGAAGGATGCAGATTGCCGTTATCAAACTTTTGAAATCAAAACCAATGAAACGATTAACGAAATTTCTGCACGTTTAAAAACACAGAATTTGATCCGTTCAAGCGAAATCTTCAAGTTTTATTTAAAACTGAATCAAAAGTCTGCAAAGATTAAATCCGGCATCTATCACCTACGTACTAATATGTCCACGCCGCAAATCGCAGATCTACTTGAGCAGGGTGCAGTTTCTAACAATGTTTTTAACCTTACCATTTTACCCGGTGAAACAATTGTTGATATTCGTCAAAAGTTAATTAAGCTTGGCTATCAAGACGCTCAAATTGATGCCGCCTTAACAAAAAAGTATGATAGTCCAATTCTAAAAGGCCTATATAATATCGAAGGTCGTCTGGAAAATCAGTTGCAGCCACTTAATGTCGCGCTTGAAGGTTATCTTTATGGAGAAACCTATCAATTTTATCAAGGCGAAACCGTGGAGCATATCTTTAAAACTATGATTGATCAGCTAAATAATATCGCCAGTCTAAATCAATTAGAGGAGAAATTCCAAAAACGTGGCCTAACTCTAAGGGAGGGGATTATTCTTGCCTCAATTATCCAAAAGGAGGCACATACAGAAGATATGCCAGGGGTTTCAATGGTTTTTCAGAATCGTTTACGTCGAGGCTGGAGTCTAGGCTCCGATGTAACTGCTACTTATGCTGCTGATCTAATAAACCCAAATCGCAATAAAAACGACCCAAATAATAATCTCGTCGTCCTTGAAACGGATAGTTTATATAATACTAGAAAACATACAGGATTACCTCCAGGCCCTATCTGTAATCCTTCTATTTCAGCACTTTTGGCGGTTGCTGAACCAGATGAAAACATGAAATCAATGTACTATTTCTTGACAGGAGACGACGGAAAGATGTATTATAGTGTAACCGATACTGAGCACGAGCAGAAAAAACGTGATTTTTGTCAAAAACTCTGTAACGTTGGACTCTAGGTGGAATATCGGCAAGTTATGACATCGAAAAAACAGAATAAACGCAATAAATTAAAAAACAAGTTGAAGATTATTCCATATCTCTTTGTTTTTCTCGCAACCATGGGACTTATTAACTATGGCTCAAAGAATAAACATGTAGACGAATCGATAAATAATCTAAATCTTCAATCTATCTCTAAAAAAGATTATGCCGTCTCGACTGACCAGCTCTCCGAATTTTACGTTGTCTCTGAACTTGCCAGTAATCTTAGTTTAGCTTCATCAGAGGTGGTCAATGTTAACTATAACTCCCTCACTACCCTACGCGATTCTGGTCAGGTTTCTACTGAAAAAATGGAGAAACCAATTGCGCCTCTAGCTACTAGCTGTCTTAAAGTTGGTGCCATTGCCTATACTGTGCTCGAAGGTGATACGATTGCTTCAATCACTGGAAAATATGCTGCTTGTGGTGTTACTGAGACTATGGTTCGCTGGTCCAATAACTTTAAGAACACATACGAGCCAAAGGCGGGTGAAGTAATTTATCTCCCATCTCGTGCTGGTTTCGTCTATAAGATTAAAAGTGGCGATACAGTTGAGTCTATTGCCGGAAAATATGGTGCAAAAAGTGATGAAATTATTGCTGCAAATAATCTCGAATTAAACCAAAGCCTAAGTGTTGGCACTGCTATTCTCCTTCCAGACGGTAATCTTCCCGAGACTGAGCGCCCAGATTATGTTGCTCCTCGTATAACTAATTCACAGTCTCAGAGTTATACTCAATCCGTATATTATCGTACCTATTGGACTTCTGCCAACCAGATGCCATGGGGTTGGTGTACTTGGTATGCCTGGCAACGTCGTTATGAGCTGGGTGGTGGTTATGTTCTTCCAGGTGGCCTTGGTAATGCTAATACTTGGGACAACGCTCTAATTTCCAGCTTCCCATCTAGTCGTGGTACTAACCCACAAGCTGGTGACGTTTTCCAAACTGACTCTGGTTATTATGGTCACGTCGGTATTGTGGACTCCGTAAATGATGATGGAACTATTACTATTTCTGATATGAATGGTATCGCTGGTTGGGGCCATGTTGGCCGCAAAACCGTCCCTCAAAGTGTCTGGTCTGGCTACCTCTTTATTCATAGCCGCTAAAATGGTAAAATAAGAGCAATATGTTTTGTGATACTGCAAAAGTTAGTCTAAAAGCCGGCAAAGGTGGTGATGGTGCCGTATCTTTTCGCCACGAAATTTATATTAATAAGGGTGGCCCTGACGGTGGCAATGGTGGCAAAGGTGGCTCCATTATCTTTGTAGCCGATAAAGATACTAATACCCTAATTGATTTTCGTTTTAACCCAATTTTAACTGCAGAAAATGGTGGTAATGGCTCTGGCACTCGTAGCGCAGGCCGTTCTGGAAAGGATCTTTTAGTTGAGGTACCTATCGGAACTGTTGTTAAGCGCGATGGGCAGGTTATTGCTGATCTTACTCATGATGGTGAAAAGGCCATAATTGCTAAAGGTGGTGACGGTGGTTTTGGCAATGCTCACTTTAAGTCAAGTGTACGCCAAACTCCAGTCATTGCCGAGGTTGGTGAGCCTGGCGATGAATTTGAGGCTGAGTTAGAGTTGCGTCTTCTTGCGGATGTCGGTCTTGTTGGTCTGCCAAACGCTGGTAAATCAACTTTTCTTTCAGTTGTTAGTAATGCTAAACCAGAAATCGCCGATTATCCATTCACTACTCTAACTCCAAATCTTGGTGTTGCTACGATAGACCGTCACGATATCCTTATTGCAGATATTCCAGGCCTCATAGAAGGTGCTGCAGAGGGCAAGGGGCTAGGTCACGATTTTTTGCGTCATGTAGATCGTACTGCAGTTCTTCTGCATCTTATAGATGTCTATAATAACGACGCCGGTGAAGCCTATCACATTATTCGCCGTGAGCTCGACAAATATTCAGACTTAAAGAACCGTCCTGAAATTGTTGCTCTCACCAAATGTGAGGGGGTGGATCAAGATATCATTGAAATGCAGATCCACTCTATTAGACAGTATAATCCTAGCGCAACCATCCTCTCTATTTCTGCCGCCTCCCATCAAGGAGTTGATGATTTGCTTCGCCTCTTGTGGCAGGAAATTAAAAAATCTAAAGAGCAGGTAGCAGCCAGAGAGACTCAAGCTTTATCTCGAACCACTGAAATTAATTTAGGGGAAAATCGTTCTGAAATACAAAATGGCAAAGAAAGCCTACCAGTTATTTCTCTAAGCACTCAGGAACTCCGTAACACTTGGTTTGTTATCCTGGATGATAATGGAGTTTATCATGTAACTGGGGAAAAAATTGAAAAGTTTGCACGACGCACCGACCTCTCTAATTATGCCTCTGTTAACCGTTTGCGCGACATTATGAAAAAACTCGGCATTCGAGCCGAACTCACCAATCAGGGCGCTGGCCCAGATTCTTTAATTGAAATCTCTGGCAAGACCTTCACTTTGGTTGAACAGTATTAAAAAATATCAAAAATCTAAAACGTAGCCAAACTAAAACACGGGCTAAAGAGCTCGTGTTTTTATTTCTTATTTACAGTCGACGCCAGAAGTCTTCTTATGCCAAGCTCTAAATTGTTTAATATATTCCTCTCTACCCAGTTTGGTGAACAATTTATTTTGGGCTTCCAAATTTAGCTCCATCCCGTTAGATTTATAATCGGTAATCTTACTGTGATTATAGTAAATCGTAATATCACCCTTATCAGAACTACAAATCAGACTAGATTGCTTAAAAAAGACTGACCATATAAAGACTGAGACTAGTGCAACTGTGAGTACAGAAATCACGGCCACTACTATAAAGATTTTCTTATTCTTCGGTTTTTTTGAGGCAGCAACCTGCGCCTCTTGTGTAACCTGATTCCTTACGTCTTGTATAAAAGTACTTTCAAAGTTATCCATAACATAATCATATCATAATCTACAAAAAGTTTATGCTATACTCTAAATATGAAATATCGCACCCTAGGAAGAATATCCATCACACTAGTTTCCATTATTACAGCCTTATTTGTTTTGACAACAGTCGCTCCTGTAGTCGAAGCTAGTGGCGGTGAAGATTATTTTGCTGCTACTGTTACAAAACGGAGTTCGGGCGCTGCTAAAAAACACGCTGCTAAAAAACAAAATAAACAAAAAGAAGAAGACGATGATGATACAGAATCTGATGACTCTAATGTCGGCGGAGAGTATTCTGGTAATAAGGGACAATCTGGCTGGGTCAAAGAGGGACGCTCCTGGTTCTACTACGTGAATGGTGAAACAGTTGGGGAGGGCTGCCGTACAATTAATGGGACTATCTATTGTTTTGAAGGCGATGGGGAGCTAATGACGGGCGAGGTTAAGCGTGGCGGTAAAACTTATTATTACACTGAGGATGGCACAGGCATGCTTCTTAAAAATGGTACTACTCCAAACGGTCAAAAAACTGACGCAACGGGTATGATCTATGAGGAGGCAGATGGTAGCTCGACTGGCAATACTCCAACCTTCGATACTTCATCCGTAGCTGGTTCTTCGAACGCATCACCTTCCGCCAGTTATGCTGGCAAAAAAGACTCTTCCTCTAGCTCTTCAGGTAGCTCTTCTAGCTCTTCTGGCTCTGGTTCTTCTGGTAGCTCTTCTTCTGGTTCCAGCTCTTCTGGCGGCTCATCCAGCTCTTCTGGCGGCTCCTCTTCCGGTTCTTCAAGCGGCGCCTCTGGCTCCTCCAGTTCTTCGGATGAAAAATGCATCAAGCTGGCCATCATTAAAATCAAGGGCAAGGACTGTATTGAAAACAGCGAAGAGGCTATCTTTGAAATTCTTGGCATGATCCTTAATATCTTCACTTTTGGGGTTGGGATTGCCGCCACGGGTGGCTTCATCTTTTGTGGTTATCAGTATATTACCTCGAAAAACGAACCTGCAGTTATCGTTAAGATTAAGACCCGTATGCTTAATATTGTCATTGGTCTAATAATCTATTTCATGTTCTGGGGGCTTATTGGGCTCTTGCTTCCAGGCGGACTCTGGTAGAAATAGTAGTAATTTTACTGTCAACGCTCCCTAATTCTGGTTCATTACAATTAAAAAATACTCCCGAAGGAGTACTTTTCTCACTGATGCGCGCCCACCCTGGGGCACATTGTTTTGTTTTAATTCGCTTTTTGTTTTTAATGAAATCTCCACACTCCACTATTTTTGAAGCGGAACCCCGTGAAGCGTATCAGCTTATGCTTACTATATCCAAAATCCCATAAACTGTCAAGATTTTAGGGATAAAATGTGAGAAAAATCAGTCAAAAAATGAATAATTCTTACTGTGATATAATTAATTAAATGGCAAAAGTTAAATTCACAATCATTACGCTCTTCCAGGACGCCTTAGCGCCCTATTTGTCGACCTCGATGATGTGGAAGGCTACCAAAAATAATATTACTGAATTCTCTTTTGTTGATCTCCGAGATTTTGGTCTTGGCCCACATAAATCTGTTGACGACACTCCTTATGGTGGGGGTGACGGTATGTTGCTCCGCTGTGAACCGGTATTCGCAGCGATCGAAAAAATCAAACAAGATGACCCCACGGCAAAAGTCATTCTTCCCACCCCAGCTGGTCAAATTTGGCACCAATCACTCATCCGTCAATTTGCTGAAAAAATAGAATCACAGGAAGAAAACCACTTCATTATTCTTTGTCCGCATTATGAAGGTTATGATGAGCGTATCCTAACATTGGTAGACTATCAGGTGAGCCTCGGTCACTTTGTTTTAACCGGCGGGGAATTGCCAGCTCTTATTATAATTGATAGTATCGTTCGACTCCTTCCTGGTGTTTTAGGTGGAGAAAGTTCCGCTATTATTGAAAGCTTTTCTGAAGGAAACACTATTGAATATCCGCAATATACTAAGCCAGCGGATTTTCGTGGTATGAAAGTTCCAGAAGTCCTATTATCTGGCCATCACGGTAAAATTAAAGAGTGGCGCGAGTCTCACCAACGCCCCTCTCAGTCATAATTCTCATATCTTCACATGCTATAATTATCCTAATGATTTTATCAGCAGGTTTGGAAGAGATAAAAGGGGTTGGTCCTAAAACCGCCGAAGCGCTCCAAAAACGAGGTTTTCGCACCATTAAGGATCTACTCTATTATTTTCCACGCAGTTATGAAGATTATCAATCTCAGACTAATATTGCCGACATTAAACCTGGTCGCGTAATTTTGCGTGGAAAAATCCGTAACCTCCGTAATCTTCATACCAGACGTCGCAATTTTGTCATTACTCAGGGTGAAATTTATGATCAAACTGGGGCGGTACGCGTTGTTTGGTATAACCAACCCTACCGCATTAAAAACTTTGACGAAAAAACCACCTACTATTTCACCGGCCAATATGATTTTAAATATAATCGCTATCAAATTACCGCTCCGTCTGTCGTCACTGCCGACGAAATAGAGCAGAAAATCGAGGGATTTCAACCGATTTATCCAGCTAAAGGCAGCTTTAACTCCGCATGGTTTAAAAAGCTTTTTGAAAAACTTCAACCTCTTCTACCTCAAATTCCAGATTTACTTCCTCTTGAACATGCACCAAGTTATCTTTTTCAGGGTGCTCGCCGTCAAGCACTGACAAAAATTCATTTCCCCAAACAGCCTGAAGATGTAGAACAGGCTAAGCAATATCTGGGCTACGAAGAATTATTTGAGTTAATTCTTGCGAGTCAGCTAAATCGACAGGAGAATCAGAAGTTAAGGGCGGAGCCTCTAGCTTTTGACCTAAATCTCACTAAGCAATTTCTTTCTTCACTCCCCTTTACTCTCACCGACGCTCAGAAAAGCGCTGCGTGGGAAATTCTTCAAGATCTCACCAAAACAACACCGATGAATCGCCTTCTGCAAGGTGATGTTGGATCGGGTAAAACGATTGTCGCCGCCCTTGCAGCCTTCCAAGCTATTAAACAGGGTACGCAGGTGGCAATACTGGCTCCAACCGCCATTTTGGCCTCCCAACATGCGGAGAATCTTGAGCGTCTACTTACCCCCTTCGGTATCCGTACAGCTCTACTTATTGGCGCCACTAAGCAGAAAGATCCACTCAAACAACAAATCAAAGATGGTGAGATTGATTTAATTGTGGGTACACACGCTATCTTAACCGACGACACCCAATTTTCTCGTCTCGCGCTCTGTATCATTGATGAGCAACACCGCTTTGGTGTGGCACAGCGTCAAAAACTCCTAGAAAAAGTTGCCCTAAATTCTCACCCAAACACTGTTGATGGGCAAAAAATCACTGCCCCGCATTTTCTTGCAATGACCGCAACGCCAATCCCTCGCTCGTTGCAGCTTACTATTTTTGGTGACCTAGACGTTTCTCTCATTCAGCAAATGCCGAAAGGTAGGCAGCCGATTATTACAAAAATTATTAGCGAAACCAATACTCGCGAGCTTCTATATCCAGAAATTACGAAACACTTAGAAGCCGGTGAACAAGTTTACTGGATCTGTCGACTTATCGAGCAGGACGAAGATGAGCCATTGGAAAAGGATCAACACACGGTTAAGGAAGAGATAGAACGTTTAGCTAAAATTTTTCCTGGATATAAACTTGCCATTTTGCATGGCAAGATGAAGCCACAGGAAAAAGACCAGGTCATGAACGACTTTAAAGAACATCGGATTGATATTTTAGTTTCCACAACGGTTGTTGAAGTTGGTGTTGACGTCCCTAATGCCACGCAAATCGTAATTATGAATGCCGATCGCTTTGGTTTGGCTCAGGCTCATCAGTTAAGGGGGCGTGTTGGTCGTGGACAGAAGGCCAGCCAGTGTTTTTTGATTACCACCGGTGATAATCCTCCCACTACTCGCCTAAGGGAACTAGAAAAATCCAATAATGGTTTTTATTTAGCTGAGGTTGATCTTAAATTGCGCGGTCCAGGTGAGGTTTACGGCGCGATGCAGCACGGCGAACTGGATTTACGTATTGCTAGTCTTGCTGATACTGAAATGATTAAAGCTGCAAGAGCTCAAGCATTTAATTTTGCTTCCGATCCGCAAAATATGCTAAAATACAAAGAGCTTAGTCAGTCTATCCAGAAATATCAGCAGCTGACTACTCTAAATTAGTTTTACATCAGAAAGTTATTATGTATTCAACTCTTGCTCTTAATAATAGTAAAAGATCAGGCAATATTGTCGGCACGCATCAAAAACTCGATAAGATTGCTCGTAAAATATTACAAAAAAGCCTACCACCGCGTGTCTATTTTCCCGATATCAAGGAAATCCTGCTTTTTGAAGGTATGGGTGGTCCAGATGGTTTAAAAAGAAAAAGTCCTGGCGTTGATGAACCAATGCACTTTATAATTCCTGGACAAGATGACGGTAAACTTATTCAAATGATCTTGGACCACCAGTATAATTTAAGAAAAGCACTCGCTACAGACAATAAGGTTCGTGCTGCCTTTGAAGCCGGTTGGATGGCGCACGCCATTACTGACGGCTTGACCCCAGCTCATCACTTTCCGCTCACCGAGGCGCAAGGTGAATTGATGACCGAAAAAGAATTTATTAAAATATTTGGTATTCCAGTTAAGGGAATCATGCGTGGTCGTAATTCCTTGGAAACCTTACGCAACAACTGGCTTTATTGGGGGGCTAATGGTTATATGAGTAAGCACGTCGCCTTTGAATATGGCGTTGCTATTACTATGACGGCGCTTCCCGAGAGAGCCGTTACTCCTAAGCTAGACAAAAAAGAATTAAAAAATGTCGACCTAAAACAGGCTTTCTATCGATCCCTTGAACGCGTTGCCTCTCTTAATATGTACACTAGGTTTCTTGAACAAGGTTGGAATACAGATTTAGCCTTTGAAACTAAAAACATTCTTTTGCCAGAGATTGCACGTGCGATCGCTCTCTGTTGGGCGTCCTCCATTCCTGAATTGACCGATCCTGCCAAATAG
This sequence comes from uncultured Candidatus Saccharibacteria bacterium, assembly GCA_963540965.1. GTDB lineage: Bacteria > Patescibacteriota > Saccharimonadia > Saccharimonadales > Saccharimonadaceae > Nanosyncoccus. The sequence goes on along the minus strand of CAUTSA010000006.1, from coordinate 21,048 downwards.
CTTTGTGGTAAAATAAAAACATGAAAAGTGCACGCGAAATCTTCCACCAGGGGAAATTTACTAATGTTAAGATCACTTCCGGACTCTTCCGTGGTCGTGAACTTAAGGCTCCGCAAAATGGCGTCACACATCCAATGGGTTCTCGTGAGAAATTAGCCCTTTTTAATTCGTTAAGCGATAAAATTAAAGATAAGATTATTCTCGACGTTTTTGCGGGTACCGGTGCGCTTGGACTTGAGGCTCTTTCCCGCGGCGCTTCACATGTTACCTTTATTGAGGCTGATAAAAAAGCTGCTGAAATCTTAAAACAGAACGCTATTGTTCTTGGTGTTTTTGAACAGGTGCGCATTTATAATACAAAAGTAGAAAAGATTGACTTCGATAGTCCATTTGATATTGTTATCGCAGATCCGCCTTATGAGTATTTTCACGACCTGCCATTGTCTGTTCTTGATCGCCTTGCTAGAACCGCCAGGGAATACTTCGTCTTATCTCATCCTTCCGATTTTGACCCTCATGCTATTGATGCTGAGTTGCTTTCGACCAAAGCCTATGCTGGTTCTCGTATTACAATTTTTCGCCCCCACGAAGCCTAGCCCCTCTTTACAATAATCTCTAAATATCGTATAATATCAATCAATAAATTGTAAAAAATCTCGAGGTGGTGTCGAAGATTGTGGAGAATTATCATGCGAAATCAAGACGCTAACCGCCCACAGCGTATCAAAATTATTATCATCACTATTATTGCTGCAATCATCATTTTTATTTTTGGCGCATGGCTGATTACTTCTGCTATTAAAAGCGTAGAAAAGAAACAGCAAACTAGCTCAGAGCAGAACACGACCGCTCAGAAAGATGAAAAAAACACCACTGATAATAAATCTACTGAGCAGTCTAGCTCAAGTAATGGTAAGGCTACTGGTAATACGTCAAATTCTACTAGTACCAGTACTGCCTCAAATAAGCCGGGTGCAAGTACTACTTCTCCTGCTGCACAATATCCTGTAAGCCAGCAAACTAACACCTCAAATACTTCAGCTACCGATCTTCCTACTACTGGCCCCGAAGATCTTCTTCCAGCCGCTCTCCTTATCGGTGTTGCTAGCTATCTTTTCTTCAAGAATCGCGAAATCAAAGCAAAATTAGCTCTCCAAAATTCCTAAGATTGTGTTACAATTAACACAGGCCCGAGTGGTGAAATTGGTATACACGTATGCCTTAGGAGCATATGCCTCGTGCGTGCTGGTTCGAGTCCAGTCTCGGGCACCATACTGGAATTTTGAATTCGAGTATTGCTTGATAGATGCTTTATAGGGTCTCTTTCATCTGAAAGGGGTCCTATTTTTTGTTGTTGATTTCCTAGGTTCATAAGTTCATCCAGAATTTCGCGGAATTCATTTTGAGACTATTTCGCATGAGCCTCCTCATGATCTTGGGGCTCTTTTTTATAAAATTGTGCAGGAATCTCCGTTAAAAAACAAAACATCGTCATCAGTCAGAGGATATACATTATAGCCCTTAGACTCCAGTCTTTTAGTTGCCCTTTTTATTCGCTCAAAATATTTTTCCTTATGTGTATGTGGGATTATTACATCCCTAAAAATTCCCATCCCATCAAAATTATCTAATTTGGGCGCCAGGTTCGGATCGTCAAATTCTTCCGCGCCTTCAATGGTCGGACAGCAAATAATAGAACCAGCGCTGGAGCCAATATATATGCCACCTCTTACTACGAATTCTTTTATAATTTTATCTGCTCCACTTTCTTTAAACTTTTCCATCAAATAAAATGTATTCTCGCCTGCGACTAAAACAATATCAGCCTCATCAATCATTTCGCGAATCTCTTCTTCGTTTTTATTCTTCACATCCATTTCGATAACGTCGAAACCATATTTTTTAAGTGCAATTTTATCGGCCACAACAAAATCCTTATTATCATATGGACCACCAGCGGTTGGAATAAAGATCGCTTTCTTCCCAACGAAGTCACGTCCTTCATGCCTAATGATTTTCTCCATAGTAATCATAGCGTAAGATGCAAGATATAATCTCATAATTACTCTTTGCTTATATCTTCATTACCATTTCTAAGTCATGGGCTATAAATCCACTCTTTTTATAAAAATCTATAGCACCAGTGTTATCCGATAAGACTAGTAGCTTGATATTAGTACACCCCTGGGCTATGAAATAATCTTTCATTCTGTCTAATAATTCTTGTCCTATGCCAGATCCCCTGAATTCTGGCTTCACGAATAACAGACCAATCCAGCCGTCCTTAGATGGATTATGTGATAAATCATAGATCTCGTCGTCGCCCTTTTTATGTTCAATTATTACACCCTGAATGAAACCAATAACTTGTCCGTCTTTTTCCGAAACGAAAACCTTACCGTTCATATTCTTGACGTCATCTAGCATTTTCTGCATATAACGATGAGCGTCATCCATATCTTTGTAGGGTAGTGATTCGTGTGTTCGATCGATTTCTGAAAAATATTTCTGAAGTTCGAACTGCATCCTATCTATGCTTTCTCGATCCTTGATGTCCATTTCTCTTATCATTTTCTACTCCAACTTTTAAATAGATGGTACGCTTACTCAAGGTATTTTTCAAGAGTAGAAGTATTTATATTTAATATATGATACTATTTGGATAGATATGCAAGGACTTACGTATAAATATTATAGAAAAAATGGAACCAAAACAGTTTATATGATCCTGCACGGTGGAGGGCCAGTGGGAGTAGAGACCGACTTTATCTCATCTATATTTGATGCTATTGCGGCCACTAAAAATAGTGTCCTATGTTTTAATTTTCCGTACTGTGAGAGAGGAGAAGAGTCTTCGAGTGGGCCAAAATTAAAAGAAGAAGTAGATACACTCAAGCAGGTTGTCGATTTTGCTCATCTTGAAGGATTTTATAAAATTAGAATTGTTGCAAAATCGCTCGGCGGCATTATTGCTAGTTACTATCTTGAACAATTTCCAGATAATCAAATAGAACTTTCAATTCTTGGATATATCCCAGGAGAAATTAAGCAGAGAGCTATTTTGAACAACTTAAAATTAGTTATTCAGGGTACAAATGATCGTTTTACGTCTCCAGTTGAAGTCAGAAAGATAGTCGGTGATTTAGCTGAAGTAGTTGAAGTTGTAGATGCGGATCATAGTTATAGAAATAGTAAAAAAGAACCAGTCTATCAAGAAATTGCTATTAAGGAGTTGATAAAGCGGATAAAGTAGACACATGGAGAAGTTAAAAGATATCTTAGCTATTCGATCTAAATAAGTTGCGTAAATAGAAAATTATGTTATAATCTGAAAGCTATACAAATAAGTACCTTACAAAAAGTCTAGTCTCCATTTTCTTTACTTCTGTGACTGATTATCTCTATTAATAAACCTATTTTAGTAGATATAATCAGTCGCAGAAGAAAAAGCTTCTTCTGCAAATTTTTTGGCGGTATAAAGCCGCAGAAGGAGAAAAATATGAAGAAGAAAATGTTAGGAATGGTCATAGATTTAATAGAAAATCAAATTTATGATCATAATGAAATGGCTAAGGGTTACTTGTCAAGAAGATATAACGTCTTCTTTGATGATGACTCTATTCTCAGTCTTTGGGAGCAGGGGGACACTAGTCCTTCCGGATGCGAGGCGTGTACCTACGGATACTGGGCCTGGCACGAGGGCGTAGATATTAAGTTTAACTGGCAAATGCAGCCAATTGAGGTAAATGTCTTTGAGGCTCTCAGAGAGGACAAGGAAGCCGTCAAAGTTATCCTTGGCAATGGTGATTTAATCGCCTCAGCTGACAAATACGGCTTAGACGAGTATTATCCAGAAGGATTTGCTCAAGCCGGTTTTGAAGCTAGAAGACCAAAGAAACTTGCATGGTTTATTGTTGATTTGGAAGCCTTCCAGGAACAGAATAAGCCAGTGGCCCAGCCAGGTTATTATGACCTATCATTGGCAGGACGACTTGCTGATGATGAAGAGTTCATTAGAACTGAATGTCAAAACACTTTGGCTGACGTTCAGCCGGCGGTCATTATCGGAAAGGAGGTAGATTTTAAAGTAGTTGAATCGAGTGTGGATCAAGACAAGCATCTCATCGAGGTAAAATGCGTAAATCAAACGCTAGATTTCAACTAATCATTCACCCAGGGCTTTCCCTGGGTTTTATTTTTAGATTAAACAATTTTTTGACTTATAATTAAAATATGACAACACACAATATGAATCTTCAATCCCGTTATTTTAACTACATAAAAAGCGGCACCAAGCGTATCGAGCTTCGACTTAATGATGAAAAGCGTAGGCAGCTTCAACTTGGCGATACGTTAGTTTTTACTAACTCCGAAGGGGAATCACTTTCAACTAAAATAACTGGCTTATTACACTATCAGGATTTCGCATCTCTATTTCAAGATTTTCCTATCGAACTTCTATCAGATGCTTCAATGTCTAAAACTGAACTCTTAAACGTTCTTAACGAATTTTATCCAGCAGAAAAACAGCGTCATTACGGTGTTCTCGGAATCAGAATCGAACTATAACTAGTGGTATAATAAAATCATGCCCTCATTTGAGTTACAGAGTAAATATGCCCCTACGGGTGACCAGCCGACTGCAATCCGGCAGCTTACTGATGGTCTTAAAAAAGGCATTCGCGAACAGACCCTACTTGGCGTGACCGGTTCTGGTAAAACCTTCACTATGGCAAATATTATCCAGAATCTCCAGAAGTCAACTCTTATCTTAGCTCACAATAAGACTCTAGCAGCTCAGCTCTACTCTGAATTTAGAGAATTCTTCCCAAAAAACGAGGTACATTATTTTGTTTCTTATTTCGACTACTACCAGCCTGAAGCCTACATTGCTAGTACTGATACTTATATTGAGAAAGATTCGGCTATTAACGACGAGATTGACCGGCTGCGTCATGCTGCTACCGTCGCTCTGCTTACTCGGCCCGACACTATTATTGTGGCTTCAGTCTCTTGTATTTATGGTATCGGTTCTCCTGATCACTACGTTGAAATGTCACTCCCCTTGATCAAAAAACAGGGTATTTGGCAAATCATGGAACTTAGTGAGCTAGCTAAGGCTTCTCTCGGTCGTCTCCATTCGCCATCACTTGTTAATACCGCCACGCAGAGTGCAGGTTCTCTCAATCAAACTAATTTTATTATCTACCTCATTGCCATGCAGTATCACCGAAATGACCTTGCCTTCGAGCGTGGTAATTTTCGGGTTAAAGGCGACACTATTGATCTCTTTCCCGCCTCTGGCGAAGTGGCCTATCGTTTTGAGTTCGATTTTGATAACCTAGAATCAGTTAAAATTATTGATCCGCTTACTGCTGAAGTTCTTGAAAAACCTGAACAGGTTCACATTTTTCCAAATACTCATTATGCAACCCCTCGTGATCAGCTCTCTCGGGCTATTGATACGATTGAGGCTGAATTTGACAGTAGGCTAAAATATTTCGAGGCAGAACATAAATACCTGGAAGCGCAACGTCTTTCGCAACGCACAAAGTATGACCTAGAAATGCTCAAAGAAACTGGTTTCGTTAAGGGAATTGAAAATTACTCAAGACATCTGGACGGACGTAAGGCTGGTGAGCCACCTGCCACACTTCTAGATTTTTTTCCTGATGATTTTCTGTTATTAGTTGATGAGTCACATATGACCCTGCCTCAAGTAAGAGGAATGTATAACGGTGATCATGCCAGGAAAGCCACACTCGTTGATTATGGTTTTCGTCTGCCAAGTGCTTTAGATAACCGACCACTCACTTTTGATGAATTTGAAAAACATATTCATCGCGCAGTCTATGTTTCGGCTACGCCAGGTAAATATGAATTAGAAGCTTCTCCTGCTCCAGCCGAGCAGGTTATCCGACCGACCGGCCTACTCGATCCTGAAATTGAGGTTCGTCCCACGGATGGGCAAATTGATGATCTGATGGCAGAGATCGAAACCCGCATTCAAAAAAATCAGCGCGTCATTGTTACGACTCTCACCAAGCGTATGGCTGAGGATCTTTCGGACCATCTTAAGGACCACGGTATAAAAACTGCCTACATTCATTCCGAAATAGATACTTTGGAGCGAGGTGATATTTTAAGGGATTTGCGCACGGGTGTTTATGACGTTTTGGTGGGTATTAATCTTCTCCGTGAAGGTCTTGATCTTCCAGAGGTTTCACTAGTCGCTATTTTGGATGCAGACAAAGAAGGTTTCTTGCGTTCTGAATCTGCTTTAATTCAAACCATTGGTCGTGCGGCTCGTCATGAAGAAGGCCACGTTATTATGTATGCTGATAATATTACCGAAAGTATGGAACGGGCCATCACCGAAACCGATCGTCGTCGTGATATCCAGATGAAATATAATCACGAGCACAATATAACCCCACACAGTATTAAGAAGGAAATTTCTTTGGGGCTTCGTGCAATTATTCCAGAAAAGGCCAAAGAAAATAAATTAGATCTCAAAAAAGTTCCAAAATCGGAATTCAAGATCCTGGTTAAAGAATTATCTGAGCAAATGCAGTTAGCCGCAGCCAATCTTGAGTATGAAAAAGCGGCAGAAATTCGTGATATGATTCAGCAGATTAAAGATGCTGAAGAAGGCCAAAAATAAGAATCTGATTAATATTTAAAAACAGTTACCAGCGATTTGTTATGGTAAAATAGAAAAAATATATTTTCTATCTAAGGAGGTAAATGACAAAAGCAGAAACTATTCTTGCCGTTGAAAAAGTCACGAAGACTTTTGGTAAGGGAGCCAGCCTCACGAAGGCTGTCGATAATCTATCTTTTAAAGTCAAAAAGGGTGAGTTTCTTGCTATTATGGGTGCCTCTGGGTCTGGTAAGAGTACTACCTTAAATTTAATCTCAACGATTGATCGTCCGACTGAAGGAAAGATCCTGGTCGATGATACTGATATTACAAAACTAAAAGGCGAGAAGCTCAATGCCTTTAGGCGTGAATCTCTCGGATTTATCTTTCAGGATTTCAATCTACTAGATAACCTAACCGCCTATGAAAACATTGCTCTTGCACTCTCAATCCAGAATGTCAAAGCAAAAGAAATTGATGAGCGTGTAAAAGCGGTTGCTAAGAATCTTGATATTGAAAAAATCCTCGACAAGTTTCCATATCAGCTTTCTGGTGGCCAGAAACAGCGCGTCGCTTCTGCTCGTGCCATTGTCACCAATCCAAAATTAGTCCTAGCCGACGAGCCAACTGGTGCACTTGACTCAAAATCTTCAAAGTTATTACTCGAACGTTTCGATTACCTTAATCAGGAACTTGAAGCAACCATTATTATGGTAACCCACGATGCCTTCTCGGCTAGCTTTGCTTCACGTATTATCTTTATCAAAGACGGTAAAATCTTTAACGAAATTCATCGTGACAACAAAACACGCAAAGAGTTCTTTGACGAAATTATTCATGTAATGGCCACACTTGGTGGAGGCGACTCTGATGTTATTTAAACTTTCGTTTCGAAATATCACGCGTAGCATCAAGGATTATGCGATTTATTTCTTCACGTTAGTACTCGGCGTTACTCTCTTTTATGTCTTTAATTCAGTTGGATCTCAAGCAGCGGTCCTCGAACTTAATAACGCTAAGAAGTTGATCGTCGAGCTACTTAGTAAAATCCTTTCTGGCATGAGTATTCTCGTCGTAGCTATTCTTGGCGCCTTGATTATCTATGCTTCGCGTTTCTTAATCAAGCGTCGCAACAAAGAATTTGCCATTTATCTAACCTTAGGAATGAGTAAACGTAAAATTTCACGTCTCCTTTTCTTTGAAACTCTGATGGTCGGCATTATTTCACTCGCCGTTGGTCTTCTCGTCGGTATCGGTGCTTCGCAGCTGATCAGTATTCTCATCGGACGCTTGTTTGAAGCAGATATGAGTAAATTTCAGTTCGTATTTTCCGAAAAAGCTTTCTTTGATACTATTCTCTATTTTGGTCTCATTTATCTCGTTGTCATCGTATTTAATACGATAATCGTTGGTCGTCTTAAGATTATTGATCTTCTCCATGGTAGTAAGAAATCTGAGAAGGCATTCCTAAAGAACCCGCTACTCCGTGCTATTGTTTTTGTTCTTGCTAGTTTTGGTCTAAGCTATGCCTACTGGTGGGTTACTAATGATAAGGTTTCAATGATGGACCGTATAAATAATCTTCTCTGGCCAGTTGCAATTGGTGTGATTACGACTTTTTTGCTTTTCTGGTCATTTTCGGGTTTAATCATGGAGATCCTCACCAGGAGTAAAAGATTCTATTATCGTGGCCTTAATTCTTTTATCTTTCGTCAAGTCTCCAGTAAGATTAATACCGCTGTAGTTTCCATGTCCCTAATTAGTCTTCTTCTCTTTTTGACTATCAGTATTCTTTCACTCTGTTTTTCAATTAACGAATCTATGAAAAAAGAGTTAGCCTATAATACTCCAGTTGATGCCTTCATTGAGCTTACCGATTACAATGCCGTCTTTGGCCCAAATGGTCCAGGCTATGGACCTTCGGTTGACAGTAGTAGCCAAGACTGGAATTCACAGGTTAAAGAGTCACAAAAGTACATGCAAAAGTCTATCTATCAAAAATTAGTAGAGAAAGATGAGGATATTGCAAAAAGTATTAAGGAGTATCTTGAAGTTAATGTCTATGCTGACCATACCCTTACTTTTAAGCAAGCTCTCCAGGCTGAGTATCTCACTGGTTTAGTGGGTGAGTTTATGTCAAAAACTGCAGTGCCCATACTTCGTGTTTCTGATTATAATAAAATAGCAAAACTCTACCATCGCGAAGAAATCTCTCTGGCTGACAATCAATATCAAATGCTTGCAGACTATAAACCTATGAGTGATTCGATTGATAAGTCGTTATCATCAGGTTTTCAGATTAATTATCGAGGACAGACTCTAAGTCCAGCCGCAAAAAAACACGTCGAAGGTTTTGTGACTTCATCTGGTATGAAATCTAATACCGGTATTCTAATTGTGCCGGATAAAATCGCTTCCGGACAGACCATTGGTAGCCGTGTGTTATTAGTAAACTACAATACTAGTGCAGATCATACTGCTCAACAAATCGATAATGACATACGTAGAATCTATGATCTTGGTAATTTATCTATTGAGATCCATAGTTCTGCAGACGAGACGGCGCCAAAAACTAAACAGAATAGCAAAGCAGAGGATCAGCGTCCAAGCGGTGTCTCCTTTAGTTATATGACTAAAATCCTTATTTATACTTCCTCAATTGGCCTGCAGGCCATCGCTACCTTTGTCGGTTTTTATCTTGGTATTATCTTCTTGATTTCTTCTGCCGCAATTCTTGCCCTCAAACAACTTTCTGAGTCATCTGATAATATTGAAAAGTACGCTGCCCTGCGAAGACTCGGTGCCAGTAATAAAATGCTAAATCGTGCTCTCTTTATTCAAATCGCCATCTTCTTCGTCTTCCCGCTTCTTGTTGGTATTCTCCATTCTGTCTTCGGTATTAAATTTGCCTCCAGTATCATTGAAGTATTCGGTTCCGGTGGATTACTCGCTTCAATCCCAATCACCGCTTCCATGCTCATTCTGATTTATGGCGGCTACTTCCTCTTAACTTACCTCAGTAGCAAACGTATTATCTCTGAAAAGCAATTACGTCGAGACTAATACGGTTATCAATAATGTCAGAGCAAATACAGTTAGCTGCGGCTAATCTTGAGTATAAAAAGCGGCAGAAATTCGTGATATGATAGAAAAAATCCGAGACGAAGAAGAAAAAAGGAAGAGCTAATGTTTAAAATTTTAATTATTGAGGATGATAAAGGTATCAGGGAAGGACTTTCGGAGCTTTTACTTACCTCAAATTACGTGCCTTTGGTTTTGGATATGAACAATATCTCGGTGGAAAAGATTCAAGAACTTTTGCCAGACCTTATTCTGCTGGATATTAATTTACCAGGTATTAATGGTCGTGATTTTGTGCGTGAAATTAGAAAAGTTCTTAATACACCAGTCATTATGGTCACTAGTCGTAATACCGAAATGGATGAAGCGCTTGCTATTAGTTATGGTGCGGATGATTTTATTGCTAAACCCTACAATCCTACAATTTTATTGCTCCGTATTGCGGCAATTTTAAGACGATCCAACCTTGCTTCAGAAATTAAAACTTATCGAAATCTACAAATCGATTTTAAGAAAGGTACCATCTCTTCGACAAAAAGCAACAGTAAAGCTATTGAACTTACGAAAAATGAGCTCCTAATCTTTCGTATTCTTTTGTATAATCAAGAACGCATCGTTTCACGTAATGAGCTAATGACAGAGCTTTGGGATAACTGTGAATATATTAACGATAATGCACTTACAGTCAATATTAGTAGACTTCGTGACAAGCTAGAGAAGTTAGGCGAAACATCAACCATTGAAACTAGAAAGGGTCTAGGCTACATCCTTGCCAAATAGCTATGAAATTTAGGGAATACATCGCGGATAATCTGAATATTCTTCTAGCTAATCTTCTTGCAATTATTCTAACCGAGTATCTTCTTTGTGTATTTTCAACCTCTCTTGAATTCAATATCTTTATTATTTTCATTAATCTCTCTACTTTCATTATTTGCTTTCTTCATGCTTATTTTAGAAAAGCGAGTTTTTATAAAAAAATTCATCAAGGAATTGATGCTCTCGATCAAAAGATCTTGGTGCATGAACTAATCGACCCGATAACCAACGAGGAAAAACTCCTTCATCAGGAGATCTCCGAACTCAATCGTTATATGATTGACCAAATTAATCAATATAAAATCAAATTTGAAGATTTTAAAGAATACCTTGAGCTTTGGGTCCACGAGATAAAATTGCCTATCTCTGCTCTTCGGTTAAACCTCACTCAAACAAAATATAAAAATAACCAATTACTTCTTTCGGAAATAGATCGACTGGACGACTATGTTAATCAGATTTTGTATCTAGTCAGATCTGAGCACGTAGAAAAAGATTACCAAATTTCAGAATCCAGCCTTTCGGAGATTATTAAACGTGTTGCTCTTAAAAATCAGAGTGCCCTTATAAACAGTAGAATTGACTTTCAGGTTGAGAATGTAGATAAAATAATTGAAACCGACCCAAAGTGGTTGGAGTTTATCTTAAATCAAATCATCGCCAACAGTATAAAATACCGCAAAAAGAAATCGCCTCAAATTAAGGTTTATAGCGAGGAAACCTCAAGATCACTTGTTCTACATGTATATGATAATGGTATTGGTATTCCAACGTCTGATCAATCTCGCGTCTTTCAAAAGGCTTTCACTGGACAAAACGGTCGTCCCTATGATTTTGATAAGACTAAAATAAATCTCATGGCAGACACTAGTGGTAGTAAGAGTACTGGCATGGGGTTGTATATCGTTAAAAAGTTGATTGACAAATTAGGACATCGAATTTCAATCAGCTCGACTGAATATCAATATACGGATATTATGATAGTTTTTGCCAAAAATGATTATTACAAAAATGTAAGAAACTGTAATATTAAAAGCACGACAGAATAATCGAAATTCTATAAACTTGAGACAACAAGAACTTCTTGTTGGAAAGGAAAAAATGAAAGAATTACTAAAAATTGAGAAAATCGAGAAGTATTACGGGAACCGTTCAAGCATCACGAAGGCGGTTGATAATATTTCTTTTGAGGTGGATAGTGGTGAATTTGTAGCTATTATGGGTGCAAGTGGTTCTGGTAAGACCACACTTTTGAACCTTATCTCCACCATTGACAAAGTCACCTTTGGACATATTTATGTAGCAGGTACCGATATTACGAAACTCAAGGGGAACGCACTCAATCGCTTTCGAAGGGAAGAGCTAGGATTTATTTTTCAGGATTTTAATCTGCTTGATAACCTTACAGCCTACGAGAATATTGCGCTTGCTCTTTCTATTCAAAATATTAAAGCCGCTGATATTGAACCGCGTGTTAAAAAAGTTGCCACCGATTTGGATATTCAGAATATCTTGCAAAAATATCCGTATCAACTCTCTGGTGGACAAAAACAGCGTGTAGCATCAGCCCGCGCCATTATTACTGATCCAAAACTAGTTCTAGCTGATGAGCCAACTGGTGCACTCGATTCAAAATCCTCTAGAATGCTACTTGAACGTTTTGATTACTTAAATCAAGAGCTCGGTGCCACTATCCTGATGGTCACCCACGACGCTTTCACGGCAAGCTATTCTTCTAGGGTGATTTTTATCAAAGATGGCAAGATTTTTAATGAAATTAATCGTGGTAAGAATTCACGAAAGGAATTCTTTGACAAAATTATCAATGTCATGACGTTATTAGGTGGAGACCTTAACGATGCTCTTTAAATTATCTTTTCGAAATATTATTCGTAGTATGAAGGACTACGCCATCTATTTCTTTACTCTCGTCCTCGGCGTTGTTATTTTTTATGTATTTAATGCTATCGGGACACAAACGTCCATGATGGAATTAGGTAGCTCTACTAAAGATGTAGTCAAACTCCTTGTAAATGTTTTGTCGGGCGTAAGTTTAGTTGTTGCTGGTATTCTTGGCTATCTAATTATTTATGCTTCAAGATTTCTCATTAAACGGCGTAATAAAGAGTTTTCTATTTATCTCACTCTCGGTATGAGTAAACGCAAAATATCTCTACTACTTTTCCTTGAGACTCTCTTTATTGGGTTGCTCTCTCTAGTTGCTGGCCTCTCTCTCGGTGTTATTTTGTCACAACTAATGAGTGTAATGGTCGCCAATTTGTTTGAGGCCGATATGTCAAAATTTCAATTTGTCTTTTCCGGTGAAGCCTGTCTAAAAACTATTGCTTATTTTGGGATAATTTATCTTCTGGTGATTGCCTTTAATACTGTCATGATCAATAAACTTAAGATAATTGATCTAATCCAGGCTAGTCGTAAGTCCGAAAAGGTCCGCCTAAAAAATCCTATCATCTGTACAGTTATCTTCTTTCTTGCTGCTACGATTCTAGGCATTGCCTACTACCAAGTTACCGTCAATTATCTCAAAGTTCTCTCAGAACTCGCACTATTTTGGCAAGTAATTGGTGCTGGAGCCATCGCAACTTTCTTACTCTACTGGTCATTATCAGGACTCATAATGAAGCTGATTGCAACACGCAAAAAGCTTTACTATAAAGACTTAAATAGTTTTACATTCAAGCAGATTAGTAGCAAAATTAATACCACCGTTGCTTCAATGAGTATTATCTGTCTCATGCTCTTCATTACTATCTGTACTTTGTCTAGTTGTTTATCTATTCGTGAAACTTCCAGAAAACAGCTTAAATATGCCACGCCTGTCGACGTTGTTGCTTCATACCGGAATAATGATAATTCAAAATGGGAAGAATCTGGCTCCGAAGAAGAGAAAGACAGTCCAGCTGTCAAGGCTTGGAAGCAAGAAATGGCAGTTAAGTTCGAAAACGACTCTAGGACGACTGTCGAGGATATTATTAAGACCAGCCCAAGTCTATGGAATAGCCTCAAAGATCAGACTTCGTTTAATACTTATGTGCTTTCTAAGAAGATAGAAGATGGTGGGCTTGACCTTAATGCCGTATTGAACCAAAAATCTCTTCAAAAGATGGCCGAGATGACTAATGGCCATACTAATGGAATGTATCTCTTAAGAATAATCTCAATCTCAGACTATAATAAGATTGCTAAACTATATCACTTCGATCAATATAAATTAGATCCTGATCAATATTTTATTCTTTCTGACTTTAAAAAAATGGAGGAGATTTACAATATTTCTCTGAAAGATGGACATAAAATCAAGATAAACGGAAAAATCTTATCACCAAAATTTGATAATACCAAGCAAGGTTTTATCGAACCATCTCATACGAATGGTAATATGGGAATTCTCGTTGTCTCTGACGAAGTTACTAAAACTTTAGTAAAATATGAGAATTTCATGGTCGCAAACTATAAGACAGCTGATAAAAATAAAAATGAACAGTTGGATAAAGATTTGCGTCGCATTATTACTGGCAACGAAAATGATTATATTAAAATTACTTCACCGCGTTTTTATAGTATATATACCAAAAATCAGATAATCGCCATGTCTGTAGGTCTTCAGGCTATTGCTATCTTCCTTGGTTTATACCTTGGCATTATCTTCCTCATCTCTAGTGCTGCGATTTTATCACTTAAAGAATTATCTGAATCATCTGATAATCGTGAAAAATATATGGTATTAAGACGTCTTGGTGCAGATGAAAAGATGATTAATCGCGCCCTTTTCCGCCAAATTGCCATATTCTTTGCCGCCCCACTTTTCTTGGCTATCGTCCATTCAATCTTTGGTCTGACATTTGCTATAAAAATTCTTAGCTTTATTGGCGCTGATGGATTAGTTCCATCAATAATCATGGCTGTAATGTTCTTAGTTATAATTTACGGCGGCTACTTCCTCTTAACTTATCTCAGCAGTAAACGTATTATTTCTGAAAAACAATTACGCCGCGATTAATACAGCTATCAATAAAAAATATCTGTAGAGAACATGGAATAAATAAAAACCACGGATAAAACAGATGGTAAAACATCTAGCCCCTCATAGGAGGGGCATTTTTTTGTTATACTAATACTATGAATTACAAAATAATTCTCGCAAAAAATATAAAATATTCTGACATTCAATCAGAAAACAAAATTGTATTTTTATTGGACTACGAAAATCAACTCCCTACTTTTAACTCCCAGGGAGGTGTAAGGCGGCAATTTGAAGAGCTTTTTAAAGCAAAAATTCGTTTCGGCTATATTTTTTTCCAAGCAAAAAACGAAAATGCTATTTTTGCATCAGCAAAGATAAAAAATCTTCCAAAAAATTGGCACTATGTCCCATATTCAAAACTAACTAAAAATAACTGTGAGGATTTCGACATAATACATCGTGCCATGCAGAAGCTCGGCTATGTCTCTGATTTTCTGATATAATTAAGCTATGAAAAATACACGCGAGGATATCTTGCATTTAGCAAAACTTTCTAATTTATCCCTCGAAGAGACAGAAGTAGAAGGCTTGCAGCGAGATTTGGATAATATTGTTAACTATATTTCACAACTAGATGAGTTAAATACTGATGGTGTTGAACCAACTTATCAGGTTTTTGAAATGGAAAATGTCTGGCGAGAGGATGAAGTCAAACCACAAGACGCTTCGAGAGAGCAGCTTTTAAATCTAGCTCCTGCATCAAGGCAAGACATGATTCAAGTGCCAAAAGTACTCTAAATTATTTGAATATCTAATATCTCAGAAATTAAAAAAGGAAGACCAAAATGAAGATTGCAAATAAGCAAATTTCTGCCGTTAGTCTGGTGAAGGAAGCCTTTGAAAAAGCTCGCCAGTTTGCAAAATATAATGTCTTCGTTTCGCTAGCAGACGAAGAGAAAGCCCTAAAGAAGGCTGAAGAAATTGATAAGAAGATTGCCGCTGGCGAAGAGGTCGGGCCACTGGCTGGTGTACCGTATGCTTTAAAGGATAATTTCTTAAGTAAAGAGGGAAATACTACTGCCTCCGCAAAAATCCTTGAGTCATTTCATTCTCCAATCGATTCTACCACTGTTAAGAAACTCGAAGAAGCTGGCGCCATCATGATTG
Source organism: uncultured Candidatus Saccharibacteria bacterium (assembly GCA_963540965.1). Lineage (GTDB taxonomy): Bacteria > Patescibacteriota > Saccharimonadia > Saccharimonadales > Saccharimonadaceae > Nanosyncoccus. Next base: position 5,353 of record CAUTSA010000006.1, on the reverse strand, counting down.
GTCGCACCAATCTCGACGCCTTTGCCCAGGGGTCTTCGACCGAAAATTCCTACTTTGGTCCATCTCATAATGCCAAGGATTTTGACCGTGTGCCTGGTGGCTCTTCCGGCGGTTCTGCCGCAGCCGTTGCTCTTGATATCGTTGAGTTTGCTACGGGTACAGATACTGGCGGTTCCATTCGTCAGCCAGCCTCGTTTAATGGCGTTTATGGTTTTAAGCCAACCTACGGCACAATCTCTCGTTATGGTGTTGTGGCCATGGCTTCTAGCACCGACTGTATCGGTTTCTTTACTAAAAACGCGGAGGATATGGATCTTTTAATGTCAATCTGTGCCGGCCAAGATGAAAAAGATCTTACTACTTTACCTAGTTTCTATAACCACGAAGAGCAAAAATATTTTGTTCCAGAAATTGCTCCAAAAAGCGCTAAGATTGGTATCATTAAAGACTTCAGAAATGACTCCATTAATCCCGAAGTTCAACGTGTTCTAGATTCTCAGGTTGAAAAACTTAAGGCAGCTGGACATAAGATTATTGAACTAGAGATGCCGACTTTAAGGTATGCTCTCGCTGTCTATTATATTGTTGTACCAGCAGAGGTCGCTTCAAATCTTTCACGTTATGACGGTATTCGCTATGGTTACCGCTCCGAACATGCTAAGAACCTAAGTGAAGTATTCGGTCTCTCACGCAATGAAGGATTTATGCCAGAGAACAAGCGTCGTATCATGATTGGTAACTTCGTCTTAAGTTCCGGATTCTATGATGCTTACTTTAAAAAAGCCGAGCAGGCACGTACTCTGATTATTGAAGAATATCAAAAAGCTTTTGAAAAGTGTGACTATCTCCTCACTCCTGTTTCACCATCCCCAGCCTTTAAGCTTGGCGAGAAAGTCAGTGATCCAGTTGCAATGTATTTTGAAGATGTTATGAGCGTGCCAATTAATCTTGCCGGACTCCCAAGCCTCGCATATCCTGCCGGTGAAAGTCAGGACACTAATATGCCAATTGGTTTGCAATTGATCGGCCAAAGAAGAAGCGATAAAAGTATTCTAGATTTCGCTAAATACTTCGCTAAGGAGTTAAAATAATGCCATACTCAACTTTAATCCTCCTAATCGCGATTTTAATTGTCGGCGTCTTTGTCTTTATCGCCATTTCTTCCACTGGCCGCCGCAGTCATCGCTTTGATGTCGAGGATTATCAAACCAGGTTTTTAAAAATTGAAAACTCGCTAACTCGTGACAATAAATTATCTTATAACGCAGCTGTCATTGAAGCGGACAAACTACTCGACCGTGCGCTTATGGAGCTTGGGGTGCCAGGAAAAACTATGGGAGAAAGACTAAAGGCTTCCAGTACACGCTTTACTCAGCTCAACTCTGTTTGGTATGCTCATAAGCAACGTAATCAAATTGCCCATGAGCAAGATTTTAATTTAGAGTATAATCAAGCTAAGCATGCCTTAGCGAGTTTTCGTCAGGCCTTAAAAGATCTAGGAGCAATTTAATTGGAGAAACTATGACTGAACAAAAATATGAAATCACCGTCGGTATCGAGTGTCATGTACAACTCGCTACCAAAACCAAACTCTTCTCTGAGGTAGATAACGATGCTCGTGGCAAAGAGCCAAACTCTTGTGTTTCACCCGTAGAATATGCTTTGCCGGGCATGTTGCCACGCTTAAATCGTGAAGCTGTTAATATGGCAGTACGGGCCGGGCTCGCACTTAATTCCGAAATTAATCTTCTTTCACGTTTTGATCGCAAACATTATTTCTACCCAGATTCTCCAAAGGGTTATCAGATTACCCAGATGTATCAGCCAATCATCGGTGCCGGCTATGTTGAGCTTCCAAACGGTAAACAGATCCGCATTGAGCACGCTCATCTTGAGGGTGATGCTGGCAAGCTAAATCATTTTGATAATTATTCTCTCGTAGACCTTAACCGTGCTGATACTCCACTCATTGAGATTGTTTCAATGCCAGATATTCATACTGCTCATGATGCTCATGACTACTGTAAAGAGCTTTGGCGTCTAATGACCTTTGCCGGAGTTTGTTTTGGCGACCTCTATAACGGTAATATGCGTTTTGACGTCAATATATCTCTAGCCGAGAAGGGGAGTAAAACTCTTGGCAAGCGTGCTGAAATCAAAAACCTCAACTCCTTCCGCTCGGTTGAGCGTGCTATTGAGTATGAATATGAGCGACAAAGCAAGATGCTTGACGCTGGGGAAGTCATTACTCAAGAAACTCGCGGTTGGAATGACGCCACAGGTAAGACTACTTCTCAGCGTTCTAAGGAAGAGGCTCAAGATTATCGCTATATGCCAGAGCCTGATCTTCCACCAATCAGATTAACGGAGGAACAGATAAAAAAGGAACGTGAAGCTATGCCGCTTCTTCCAGCCGATTATCGTAATACTCTTGGCATGATTATTTCTCAAGATATCTTGGAAATTCTCCTTGATTACAAGCAGTTGGTCGATCGCCTAGCTGACCTTAAGACCGAATATGATATTCATGGTATCGATAAAGAAACTAGCAAAGCTGCCATCCTAAAAATCTCCAACCTCTTTACTTCTGTACTCTTAGCTGAAGAGAACAGCAGCCTCTTGAACGATCCAATGCCAAGCGTTAAGCAATTAATGGATCTAAGTTCTATGATTGCTAAAAATGAACTCTCAAGCACCAGTGTTAAGGAAGTCTTTCTACGCTTCTTTACGCCAGAGATGCGTTTCAAAGAAGCTAGGGTTATTGCCAAAGAACTCAATCTTATTCAAGAAAATGATCTCGGTGCCGTTGAAAAAATTGTCGATGAAGTTCTCACCGATCCAAACAACGCTCAGGCTGTGACTGACTTTAAGGCTGGCTCTGAAAAAGTTCTCGGTTTCCTGGTTGGGCAAGTTATGAAAGCCTCTCGCGGGAAAGCTAACCCAAGCATGGCGCAAGAGGTTCTTCGCAAGAAACTACAGTAAGACTTTTAGAGTAGTTAAAGCCATTATCAATCTAATAAAGCTCAAGGTGACCTACTTAATATAAGTATTCTAACCTTGAGCTTTTTGTGCTATTATTAAAGAGTAAAAATTAGGGACCACAAGAAAGCATTGTATGAAATTATATACTAATGAAACTGTTTTTCGTGGTCATCCTGACAAGGTCTGCGATCAAATTAGCGACGCCTTATTAGATGCCTTCTTAAAAGGCGATAAACATTCTCGCTGTGGTATTGAGGTGATGGGCGGTAAAGGTAAAATCTTTATTACCGGAGAAGTAACCTCAAACTCTGAGGTTAACGTCGAAGAAATTGTTATGCGCGTATTGAAAGACGTTGGTTATATTGACCAAAATAATCGTGCAATCAATGTCGTCGAATCAGGGGATCCAAAGGATATTGAAATTATCAATAATTTAGGCAAGCAGAGTCATGATATTATACTCGGCACCAATGATAAAGTTGGTGGAGCGGGTGATCAAGGTATGATGTTCGGCTTCGCCTGTAATGACACGCCAGAATATAAGCCAGTCGCCATGCATTTGTTGCAGGAGTTTTCAAAGTTTTATGATGAGCTACGTCAAAAAGACCATAGATTCTTGCCTGACGGCAAGACTCAAATTACTGGTATTTATGACCGCAAAATGCACCTTAAGAAGATCAAAGACTGGACTATTAGCTATCAAAACACCGAAGAAAAACGTACTGAAACTGATCAAATCTTGATCGACAAAGCAAAAGAATTAGCTGCTCAATTCGGTTTGAAGATTGAAAAATTCTGGGTTAATCCGACAGGTAAGTTTCTTATTGGTGGTTTCCAAGGTGATGCCGGTCTCACTGGTCGTAAGATCGTGGTTGATAGCTATCAATCATTTGCCCCGGTCGGCGGCGGTGCTTTTTCTGGTAAAGATCCATCCAAGGTAGATCGTTCGGGTGCTTATAAAGCTCGCGAAATTGCCATTCGATACCTCAAAGCAAATCAGTTATCTCGCTGTGAGGTTCAGCTCTCATATGCCATCGGTATTGCTGAGCCTTTAGCTATCTATATTCTAGGTGACGGTAAAAGTCTTGAGCCAGAAAAATCCTTGTATGCCGAATGTACGCCAAAACAAATGATTAAAGATCTCGGGCTTTTGGATAAGCACTTCGAAGATACCGCCAAGTTTGGTCATTTTTAAAATGCATATGTTAAAATATAGACAACAAAGAGCTAATATTGGGGAATAGGAAGAGTATGCCAGAGCATAATCAAAATCAATTCGTAAGCAATCTGAATCAGTTCAGCGATAATGAAAATACTGCAGAAAACGTAAATCAACAAATAGAAAAAAGAGCTACCTCTCGTATTCAAAACGAAATCGGCTCCAAAGTCCTCTCTCTTGTTAACTTCGAATCTAAACATAAAGACATCGTCGAATCCTCCTTCAATAAAGCTCGTCAAAACAAAGAAAAACTCCCCGGCAAGAACAATGAACGCAGAAACTTCGCTTATCTCTCCCGCCTCAATAATATGGTCGAAAAGTATGGCGATAAAGCTGAACGAAAACTCTGGGAAGCCTCTGCTGAAAATCTCGTTATGGACTATGAAGACATTCCAGATGCCTATTGGAAACAACAAGAACAGATCTTAAGGGATAATGGTCAAGGTAGGAAATTAAGTGAATATGAAAAGAAAATCCTCGCTGAAGATCTCATTGATAAACAGCGTCAATCTATTACTTCTTGGGCTAACTACCTAGGAGACAAAAACTGCCCCTATCCTCTCTGGTTTAAAGTCTACGCTTTCGATGGCATCTCCAAGATGAGCAATGCTCTCAATCTTGATGAAGCAGACTACAATAGACGCGATAATACCACTGCATTAAGTTTCCCAAAACTTAACGCCGAGATCCTCGCCAAAGTTTATCGCCAAATTAATGATTTCTATGGCGTAGATAAAGAAAATTGGCTCTCTAAGCACTCCGATGATGAGAAACTAGTTTCTCTCGTTAAATCTGCCAACTTTCCTAAACTTTATGCTAAAGAATTAGTTGATACTAAGGTTATTCTCAAAACCCCAGAACGTACCGAAGATGTCCATGGTGATTGGTTTGAATATAAACTAGGAGACGAAGAAGAAATCGCCAGCCTCGCTGAGGGTACCCATTGGTGTGTCGTGGACCCAAATGTTGCCCATAATTATTTAGTATACGGCGAATATGGACACTCTAGAAGTACGGAGTCAGATGAAGAATCTAATTCTAAAGCCAAATTCATCATCTTTAGATTAGAAGACCCCAACTCTCCTGGAGTATTTGCTTCTAACGGTTCCGCCTCCATTCGCCTCGACCCAAATGGTATAGTTGATGAAGTCT
>CAUTSA010000005.1:0-56957 GCA_963540965.1 uncultured Candidatus Saccharibacteria bacterium | reverse complement strand
GGTCATACCAATTTTGGTGCCGAGGATGACTTTCATCTTTTCCTTTCCTTTAATGGTTACACTCTAATAGCTAGACTAAGAGGAGTTCCAGATTGTTTCTCTGCTTGGCCTATAATTTTCTATAAAAATTATTGCAGTCGGAAACGATCGGCTTTTTCTTTGGTCTAGTTAGTCAAATGTCACCTTGATAAACTTACACGGGTATTTTATCACAAAATAAGGATAACTACAAGGGGAGTTATGGTTGAGGTGGCGTGGTTTTCTTGGTTTTTTCTTTAGTGGTATTTATTAAGCTGGTTTTTGATATTCTTTCATAGAATAGCGGTTTTTTAATTATAACAATGATTGATGAGATAAAGAGATATAAGAGATAGATTAGAGTAAAGGAGATGACGATAATTGCAATGGCATCACCGGTGATAATTTCTTGGTCGATGAGAAAATGGATAAATAATAGTATGAGATATGGAGCTAGGATGTATTGCAGGATAAAAACGGCGAAACGGATAAAATAATAGAGAAAGCGATTAAAGCTACTTTTTTGCTTAGCCTCTTTATCGATGATTATTTTAATATTAGTCATAAAGAACCCTGGAGTGCGACCGTCTGTAATGGTGGATATGAGTGATAAAAATAAGACGACCATGAATAAACTAATTGGGATGGCATTATTAAAGTTAAAGAATTTGATGAGGATAGTTCCTATCGTGAAGGAGAAAATAGCAGAGGCGACTATATCAAAGAATATTGCAATGAATCGTCGCAGTAAGGATATTTTTTGGCTACGATCATAACTTTTTTGATCGATTTCTGCGCGAGTAGGTAGGAATTTAACTAATGCGCCTGCTAGTAGAAAACCCAAAAGGCCACCTAGGGTATTTGTGATTAAGTCATCCACATCAAATAGTCGATAATTTCCTGGATAGATAAAATAAAGTCCACTAAGTTGTGTAAGCTCAAAGAAGAGGGACAAAAAGAATGATTTTATAAGTACCTGCTTTAAGTTATTTTGAAAATAATAGCGAAGATAAAAACCAAATGGTAGGGTCATAAAAATATTAAAGATTGTAGTAAGGAAGCCCCAGTTATTAAAGATAGTAAGGAAAGACTTCGGATGATTTATATCAATTTTGGTATTTTTAATGATATCAAAAATAAAATTAAGAGGATTAAGTTGTAAGTGATGACCTCTGAGGGTTTGTGCTTTCTCGGCTGACGGAAGAGGAAGTATGATCAGACAGTAGGTAATAAGCATATAGAGAATAAAAGAGTAGATAATCCAAAGTCGAAGACTCATAATAGAGCCATATTTTTTGTAGTTGTAGATTAGATATGGAATAGTAAAAATGATAGCAATGGCCGGAAAAGAAATGGCGGCCTGTTTGATGGTTTCAAGATAAGTATGCATTAATATATTTTAACAAAAAATAGCCTCAGAGGAGGCTATTTTTCTGATATTCTAGCTTTTAGAAATCTTCATCTTGAACGATTTTAAAATCGCCGAAGTTACCTTCAATTTCTTCTTCAGATACGTCTAACTTACGAACGCCAGTTCCTACAGGAATCTTGCGACCGATAATGACGTTTTCCTTCAAGCCGTGAAGCTTATCGACGCGACCGTTGATGGCGGCATTAATAAGTACACGGGTAGTATCTTGGAAGGAGGCTGCTGAGAGGAAGGAGTCGGACCAGATGGAGACCTTAGTGATACCAAGGAGAAGCTGAGTATATTCTGCCGGAGTACGACCAGTAGCAATACATTCGCGGTTAGCTTCTTCAACTGCATTAATTGAAGTGATGTCACCTGCAACGAAGTTAGTATCGCCTGATTCTTCAATCATGACGCGACTAAACATTTGGCGGACAATTACCTCAAGGTGCTTGGCGGAAACATCGTTACCGTTTGCGGCGTAGACTGCCATAATATCATTCATGATATAACGAGCAGTTGCCTCGACGCCTTTATACTTGAGTTGGTCTTGAAGATTTAACGAACCAGTAGTGAGGCGATCACCTGCCTGGACTGTGTCATTACTCTTTACGAGCATTTCTGCTTCGTTTGGAATCTCAACACGAACAGGACCACTTGCGCCCTCGGTAATAAGGACTGCATGATCAACAATCTGAGCATTGCCATCGAATGGAGCAATGATTGGTTCCATGCCTTTATCTTTAGCAGCAATGACGTCACCGGTTTTGACTGAGGCACCGTCTTTAATCATAATCTTACGATCTTCGCTAATTTCAATACGTTCTGTTTTGCCAGAAGTTGGAGTGATTTGAACGACAAAGTGGTTACCGTCCTCCCAGACTTCGCAGAGACCAGCGACTGGAGCAATCCAAGCTTGACCTTTAGGGTTTCTTGCTTCGAGAAGCTCTTCTACACGAGGAAGACCACGAGAGATAGCACCGGAACCGGCAACACCAGAAGAGTGTTTAGTATCAAGTGTAAGCTGGGTACCCAATTCACCAAGTGACTGAGCGGCAATAACACCGACAGGTTGGTTTGGCTCAACGAGTTTCCTAGTAGCCATATCTACACCGTAGGCTTTTTGTGGGATGCCGTTCACTGATTTTGTAGTGAGTACTGACTGAATACGTACTGAGTCAATATTATCATCAGCAGCAATCTGCTCAGCTACATCACGAGTGATTAGTTGATCATTTTCTAAGTAGCCTGGAATTGGAGCTGCTGTGTAGCGACCAGTAATACGCTGAACAAATTCAATGCCAGTCTGTTCTGTTTCAGACTTAAAGACCTCAAAGCCTGGATCTTCAGCATCTTCTTCAGTAGTGAAGACGTCTTGAGCGACGTCAACAAGACGACGGGTAAGATAACCAGAGTCGGCCGTACGGAGGGCAGTAGAAACCTGACCCTGACGAGCACCTCGGGTAGCAATGAAGGACTCAAGAGTGTTAAGACCGTTCTTATAGCTAGACTTAACTGGAAGCTCGATTTCACGGTTGTTAATGTCGACCATGATACCGATGGCTGCAGAAGCAAGCTTAATACCGGAAACGGAACCACGAGCACCAGAGTTGGTCATTACTGCGATATCGGTATCCATGGATGAAAGTTTTTGCTTAAGGAAGCTAGAAATTTCACCGTCGATCTCACGCCAGTTGGCAATTGTGAGATTATAGCGTTCTGTATCAGTAAGAAGGCCTTGTTCAAACTGATCTTGAATAAGAGCGGTCTTAGCATCACCCTTGGCGATGAAGTCGGCAATTTCAGGATAGGTTGGGTAGTCATCTTTACAGGTTGAAATAGAAGCAATAGTTTCATATTCGAAGGCAAGATCTTTAAGTTTATCTGCGACTTCAACTGTTACCTTAGAACCGTAGTCATTGAAGATGTTAGCCATAACTTTCTTTAGGTGCTTTGAAGTTTGAACACCATTATCGTATGGATAATCTTCTGGAAGGATTTCATTAAAGATGACACGACCTAGTGTGGTATCACGAATTTCCTTCTTTGCAAAGACGCGAATTGGGGTTTGAAGAGCGATATCACCGCGATCATAAGCCATTTCAGCTTCGTAAACTGAGCTGAAGGCAAGAGGCTTATCAGATTCGGTGCCTGGTTTGTCGTAGGTTAAGTAGTAGCTACCGAGCACAACATCCTGATAGATAGCAAGAACTGGAGAACCATCAGCTGGTTTTAGGAGGTTGTTTTGTGCAGTCATAAGCTCTTGAGCTTCTTTTTGTGCTTCATCAGATAGAGGGAGGTGGATAGCCATCTGGTCGCCATCGTAGTCGGCGTTGAAGCCGGAAGCGACAAGCGGATGAAGTTGAATAGCCATACCATCGATCAACTTTGGCTGGAAAGCTTGAATGGAAAGACGGTGAAGAGATGGAGCACGGTTTAAGAGTACGTAGCGACCCTTAATTACTTCATCAAGTGCATCCCAAACGATCGATTCTTTAGCTTCAATCATACGAGAAGCAGCACGAGTATTTGGAGCATATTCATGAAGGAGCAACCATGAGATTACGAATGGCTTAAAGAGTTCTAGCGCCATAAGTTTTGGCAGACCACATTCGTTAAGTTTGAGATCTGGACCGACGACGATAACGGAGCGACCGGAGTAGTCAACACGCTTACCGAGAAGGTTCTGACGGAAGCGACCCTGCTTACCTTTGAGAAGGTCAGAGAGTGATTTAAGTTTACGACGACCGTTCTGTGAGCTAGCTAGACGACCGTGAGAAGCGTTATTATCGATCAGAGAGTCGATCGCTTCTTGGAGCATACGCATTTCGTTGTGAACGATTACTTCAGGGGCGTTAAGATCAAGAAGTTTCTTGAGACGATTATTGCGGTTGATAACACGACGATAGAGGTCATTAAGATCGGAAGTAGCAAATCGACCGCCAGGGAGAGAGATCATTGGACGTAGGTCTGGTGGGATGACTGGGATCACGGTAAGAATAAGATCGGTCGGTTTAATACCGGCATTTTTCATACCCTCTAGGACCTTGATGCGTTTGATGAGTTTACGCTCCTTTTGACCCTTAGCTTCAGCTGCTTCGACAGAAAGATCATCGATCATCTGGTTGATATCAATTTGATCAAGAATTTTCTTAATGGCACCAGCACCCATTTCTGCTTCAATGAGGTCTTCGTATTCTTCTGGAAGATTACGATAGTCTATTTCAGAAATAACTGCGCCTTTTTTAAGACCCTCAAGGATGCTCTTGCGAGTGATGAAGTCTTTATCAACTTCTTCAATTTCTTTAGCTTGTTCGTTGGCTAGTTTTTCAGGATTAGCTCCAGGTTCTTTAGCGGCTTCGCTGTAGCGAATTTTGATCGCTTGAAGGCTGGCTTCGTGTTGGGCTTTGAGATCGTTCAAAGTTTGCTCGACTTCAGCATCCTTGGCGCTAATGATGAGATAGGAAGCAAAATATACTACCTTTTCAATATTCTTGACGGTTAGATCGAGAAGAAGACTTAATGCAGATGGGGTGCCACGCATAAACCAGATGTGAGCAACTGGTGCAGCAAGTTTGATGTGACCCATACGCTCACGACGAGCGATAGACTTGGTGACTAAGTTCCCTTCCTTGTCGACGGCGGCTTCACGAGAACGAACACCTTTAAGTTTACTGTCGTGTGGATTAATATCCTTTACTGGACCGAAAATACGTTCACAGAATAAACCGTCACGCTCAGGTTTCTGAGTACGGTAGTTGATTGTTTCTGGCTTCAATACCTCACCATAGCTCCAACTCAAGATGTCTTCAGCACTGGCGATGCTGAGACGAATTGAGTCGAAGTCGCTGGCTGAAATGTAGTTGTCCATCCAAGCCATTAGAACTCCTCTCCGAGATCAATGTTATCTTCACTGTCTCCGTCTTTAATTGTAATTCCTTGACCGTCGAGAGATTCTTCGATCTCTTCGTCGGTAAGGTCGATTATGTCATTTTCGTCATCATTGATATGTACGTTGTGTTTGGCGTAAATCAGGCGATCATCTTGGGATTTTTCGATTTCCCTTGAAGTGTCCTCAATTACACTATCAGCGTCTCTAGCTTCACCGTTATCAAGAAGATCAACCTTGAGACCAAGTCCTTGTAGTTCCTTCACCAAAACGTTGAAACCTTCAGGAAGTTTTGGACCTTGAATTGGTTCATGCTTAATAATGGATTCATAAGCCTTTGCACGTCCGTAAACGTCATCTGATTTAATGGTAAGCATTTCTTGTAGAATACTGGATGCGCCATAAGCCTCTAGTGCCCAAACCTCCATTTCTCCGAAACGCTGACCACCATTCTGAGCTTTACCACCAAGTGGTTGCTGAGTAACCATAGTGTAAGGACCGGTTGAGCGAGCGTGAATCTTATCTTCAACCATGTGATGAAGTTTGATCATATGCATGATACCAACTGAGGTCTTTTCGTTAAATGGTTCACCTGTAAGACCATCGTAGAGCTGGACGCGGCCATTACGATCAATGCCAGCTTTTTCTAATTCATCTGAGATTACTTCATCTGGAATACCGTTGAAAGATGGGGTAGCAACTTTGTATCCTAAGATACGAGCAGCTAGACCAATGTGAATTTCATAAAGCTGACCAAGGTTCATACGGGAAGGTACGCCCATTGGAGAAAGTACGACATCAACTGGTGTACCATCGGCCATGAATGGCATATCTTCAACTGGTAGAACGCGGGAGACTACACCCTTGTTACCGTAACGACCAGCCATCTTATCACCGATTTGAATCTTACGCATTTCTGCAACAAAGATTTTGATCTGCATGAGAACACCAGCTTTTAGCTCGTGACCTTGCTCACGAGTGTAAATGCGGACGCCAATAACTTTACCAGAAGTACCACCACTCATGCGAACTGAAGTGTCGCGGACATCTTTGGCTTTTTCACCAAAGATAGCACGAAGTAGACGTTCTTCAGAGCTGAGTTCCTGTTCACCCTTTGGAGTAATTTTACCAACAAGAATATCGCCAGTAGAGACTTCAGAGCCAATAGTAACAATACCATCTTCACCAAGGTGACGAAGAGCATGTTCTGAGACGTTTGGAATATCACGAGTGACTTGTTCTGGGCCAAGTTTGGTTTCACGAACTTCAACATCAAAGTCTTTAATATTGATAGAAGTTAAGGTGTCGTCTTCAACTAGTTTGCGTGAGACAACGATGGCATCATCCATGTTGTAACCACGCCATGGCATGAAGGCGACTAAGAGGTTGCGGCCAAGAGCAATTTCACCATCTTCAATAGAGGCACCCTCAATAAGAACATCGCCAGCTTTAACTTTTTGGCCACGAGTAACCATACAACGCTGGTTGTAACACTGGTCAGAGTTTGTTTGTTCAAAGTGAGCAATCTTATATTCTCTTGAAGCACCGTTATCATAGTCAACGATGATTGAGATACCATCAGCCTTTTTAACTACACCATCCATGTCGGCGGTAATTAATTGAGAAGTGTATCTTGCGATATCGGCCTCGACACCGGTACCAACGGTTGGAGCGGTATTCTTGAGAAGTGGAACGGCCTGTTTCTGCATGGCACAACCCATGAGTGCACGGTCGACACGGTTTTTCTCAACAAATGGAATGAGAGATGCGGATGCACCAAGAATTTCCTTATGTGCGGCATCAACGTGAGTAACACGGCTAGATTCAACCTGAGCTGGCTGACCATTAATACGAGCGGAAACACGTTCATCGATGAAACTACCATCTTTATCGAGCTTAGCGGAGGTGTCGGCGATAACCATGTCTTTTTCAAGGCTGGCATCAACATACACGACCTCGTCAGTAACTTTACCATCTTTAACGATGCGATATGGAGCTTCAATAAAGCCGTATTCATTAATTCGGGCGTAAGTTGCGAGGTTTAGTACGAGACCGACGTTGGCACCTTCTGGGGTTTCAACAGTACAGATACGACCGTAATGGGTAGGGTGAGTATCACGAACATCAAAACCGGCACGTTCACGAGTAAGACCGCCAGGACCCATAGAACTTAGACGACGCTTATGTGAAAGTTCAGAGAATGGGTTGTAAGAATCCATTAGTTGGGACAACTGAGAGCTGCTGAAAAATTCCTTAACGGCAGCGACTACTGGACGTGAGTTAAGAAGCTGAGATGGAGTAACCTCTTCTGGGTTAGCCATAGACATGCGGTCTAAGATATTGCGCTGTAAGCGAAGCATACCAAGACGGAATTGACGCTGAATCAATTCACCAACCATCTTAACGCGACGATTTGCGAGTGAGTCGATGTCGTCGGCTGGCTCTTGGGTGTTATTGAGGCGAATAAGTTCGCGAATAATGGCAACAACGTCTTCCATTTGAAGAGTACGGTGGGTACTATCATTTGGAGTATCGAAACCAAGCCTTTGATTAATCTTAAAACGGCCAACGCGGGAGTAGTCATAGCGTTTGTAGTCAAAGAAGGTACGTTCTACCATTGAGCGTGCGTTTTCGACAGTGGCTAGATCACCTGGGCGAAGACGGCGGTAGACCTCAAGGAGGGCAGCAGCCTGGCTGGTAGTAGGATCCTTGTCGATCGTACTATCGATGTAATTGATTGGACCATTGTCAACATCAGCAAAGAGCTCTTTAAGTTCAGAATTCTTAGTAACACCAAGAGCTCGAAGGAAGGTGGTGACAGGAATTTTACGACGGCGATCAATTTTGACATTGATTGAGCCGTTAGTGGCGGTTTCAAATTCAAGCCAAGCACCACGACCTGGAATTACCTTGGCACCGTAATAATTCTTACCGTTATAATTATCTGCGGTAAAGAAAACACCAGCAGAACGGATAAGCTGAGAAACGATGACACGTTCTGTACCGTTAATGATAAAGGTGGCACGGTCGGTCATCCATGGATAATCACCAAAGTAGATATTCTGTTCTTTGATTTCACCTGTAACTTTGTTAGTAAGCTCAGCTTTAACATGAAGCGGAGCTTCGTAAGTTTCAAGGTTATATTTAGCTTCTTCAATAGTACGTTTTGGAGCTTTAAACTCATAGTCCTTGAACCTTAGGGATAGTTTTTGGCCGGTGTAGTCATCGATTGGGTTCAATTCGGTGAAGACTTCACGGAGACCGGATTTGATAAATTCCTCCCAGGAATCTTTCTGGTGTGCAGTAAGATCAGGGATTTCGAGATGGTCACCGTCTGTGAAAAAGACACGCTGACCAGCTGTACTGATATTCTTTGTACTCACGTTTTCCTCTATTTTAGTGTTAATAATCTTTAGCGCCGAAGATTACTGTCATCTAATGACATCCTAGTTCGCCAGTTTAGGACACCCTCGCTATTAGAAGACACACTACTTCTTGTGTTCGATTTTACTATATTTTGCTAGATTTTTCAAGAGTTAGCCTTAGCTTTTGACAAATATTGACTATATGTTATAATATCGAAGTCCATAGTATATTAAAATATAAAAGGGGGTAAAAGAATGGATACTTTTAGACATTATATTTATCATGACCAGGTAGTCGGAGGTCTTGTTGGTAATGCGATTGGCGATGCGCTTGGACTACCGGTGGAATTTAAGTCCCGTGAGGAACTAAAGGCTAATCCTGTTTTTGAAATGCAGAGTTTTGGTTCTCATATGACCGTCCAGGGGACATGGTCAATGAATACTTCAATGATCATTGCCTTGATGGAGTCCATCAGGAGGTGCGGCAGAATTAACCAATCTGATATACTGCATAAATTGTCAAGATGGCTGCATCTTGCAGATTATACAGTTGGAGCTGAGGTCATAAATTCAAACCCAACTATTGCTATGGCAGTAGAGAGGTTTAAGAAGGGATATGATCTGGATGAGTGCGGTGATGCTTTTGAGTTTGCCACGGATAATGGGGCTCTTGTGAGAATTTTGCCGATCGCCTTTCTCTGCTATAATTATAATATACAGGGTAAGGCTAGATATAATCTGGTTAAGAGCGTAACTAGATTGACTCATGCAACAGAAAAATGCATTCTAGCAAATATGATATTTGTGAATTATGCATGCTATTTGCTTGAGGGGTATTATCCGGCTGTGGCACTACAGAAGATTCAGCAGGAAAAATATAGTTTCTTCTCTGAGGCTTGTGTTGAGTCATTTAGTCGTATTCTAAAAGATAATTTAGCCACACTACCAGAAGATGCAATCCAGTCGAATAGTGACGTAATTGAAAGTCTGGAGGCAGCAATCTGGTCTTTGGTGACGACTAGAAATTTCGAACAGGCCGTAATTAAAGCAGTCAATCTAGGTCACGATACGGATACAATTGGTGCTTTAACGGGGGGACTTGCTGGACTTTATTATGGTATGCAGGGCATCCCAAAAAGATGGCTGGATAAGCTAAAGAGACTACCGGAACTTGAAACTATTGCCGAAGGTTTTAGTAAGGCCGAAGTCATTATTGTACCTTAGATTATTCACCCCCGAACATGGGGGTGTTTTTTATTGTTTTATTGATTAAACAACCAAAAAACCACCTAGACGGTGGATTTTTTTGAACATATAAGCTCTCAACTTTATGTAAGCTGACTCGCAGTTAGCTTGGTTCAACTTGAACTGGTTTAAGTATAAGGTTTTTACATGGAATAGTCAAGATGATTTTTTTAATAATTGGCTAAGGTTTTTAATGAAAAATAGCCCCGAAGGGCTATTCTTTGTTAATTAGATGTCGAGATCATCAAGATCAGCGAGTTCGGCGCGGGTATTTTTGGTAAGAGTAGAATCTTCAGATTCTTCTACATAATCTTCAACGGTACGAGCAGCAACTGGTTCGCCAGTGGTCTCGAAACTTCCGTGTTCATCGGTATTAACAATTTTGAGATTGTAACGAGCGTCATTTTTGGTTCCTAGAGCACGAAGAAGGGTGCGGATGGACTGAGCAGTTGCACCACGGCGACCGATCACGCGACCGACATCTTCAGGGTCGACACTGAGAGAAAGGAGAACACCTTTTTCGTCAATGGCGCGTTCAATATTTACTTTGTCAGGATTATTTACGAGAGTTTTTACGATGTATTCTACGAATTGTTGGTCAATGGTTGGCATAGGTTCTCCAAGTTAATTTTTGTTATTAGAATTATATCATAATGGTTGCGGTTTGATAAATAAAAAATAAGGTACTTAGAGCACCTTATTTCTTTTTCTTATTCTGTAGCTTCGGTTTCTTCTTTTGGTTGATTTTTACGAAGCTTATCTGCGTGTTTTGGTTTCCTAGTCTTTGGATTAGCTTCCTTGTACCATGATGGAAGAGTGATGCCTTCTTTTTTGAAGATGAAGGCGACGCGTGAAGATGGTTGAGCACCATTCTTTAGATAGAATTCAATTTTTTCTTTGTCTAAAGTAGTCTTTTTAGTTTCTGGGTTGTAATTGCCGACCTCAGCCACAACGCGTCCAGAAAGTGGATGACGCTGGGATTCTTGGACGACTAGTCGAAAAGTTGGGTAATGAGTTCGACCATTACGTTGCATACGAATCGCAAGCATGTTTGCTCCTTAATTAATTTAATATTGTTATTTTAAACTATTTTAAAGTTTTTTTCAAGGATCAGATGAATTTAAAAAGCCTCCAAAATGGAGGCCTATATCTATGACACTTTCATCGCCCTTATCAGGTGCTGAAAGTTATTCTCAAGGGAGTAGAGTGTCTTCGCCCTAATTATGAAAGGCAGCACCTTATCGGCTGCAATAATGCTTTTGATAGAACTCTCCACCCCCCCTGTTAACCCTAAGTATATTTCTCTTGACAGTTCTTTGACTTTATCATCAGTAAAGAAACTGTCGACATACTCACGGTCAATGGAAGATATTTTGTCTTCCTTGATATTTGCGAAATCGATTAGGATATTCTTGACGATATCCTTTGTATTCTTTCGCCTCAATCTTGACCCGTAAGTCGTCTTACTATAAATGGTGCAGAAATTTTGAACTATCAGTCCATCATCCTGCCCCATGATTAATTGACGCTTCCCCGTGCGGGGGTCGATTTTATCAAAATATTGCTCAATGCCAATTTGCCTTGACAGGTTGAGTAGTTCTTTCAATATCTTCTGGCTGTTTTCTGATTTTATAAAAACAGCATTCTTTAGCTCCTCCTCACTGCCGTTATAGTATTTTTCCAGTAAACGCTGGTAATCACTATGTGGGCGGGAGGTATTCTCTTTTTCTAGATTCATCTGGAGATATTTTGTTCTAGCAAAATCCCCCAGTTCATAAAGCCATTTTGCCATCAGTACATAATATTTGATGACATTTTCTATTTGGCCAATATTTAATTTCTTTGCCTCCATTTTTTCTCCCCTTTCTTAAAGTGCAAAGTCGGTGACTTTAGAGGATATTTTAACATAATTTCAAGATATTTCAAAACATAAGAGGAATCCTCTTCTTGGCTGAATGGGGTCAAAAAACAACTGATCCTTTTGGATCAGCTGCTTTATTTAATCAAAGATAATTTACCAGTGACGAGACTTTGATCGGTTGACTGTTTTTTATAATATTTAATCCCCTCAGCCGCGGCGGCGGATTGAGCCTCCTGCTTGCTGTGTCCGACCCCAGTACCTCTGATATGTCCCGCAACTACGACATTAATGGTAAAGATGCGGTCATGATCAGGCCCCTCTTCTTTAACGACATGATATTGAGGAGTGCTGCCTTCAAATTTTTGAGCTAATTCTTGCAGATAGCTCTTTGCATCACGCCAGGATTCAGAAAGAATGACCTCGTCCATTTTACAGATAATATGTTGATAGATAAAATCTTTGGCAGCATCAAAACCTTGATCGAGATAGATAGCGCCAGTAACGGCTTCGAAACAGTCGGCAATGATGGAGGCGTGAGTACGACTGCTACCAAGTTTTTCACCTTTTGAAAGACGAATTAGTGAAATATAACCAATTTTCTCGGAGGCGGCACCGATTGATTCCGTGCGTACTAGGGCCGATCTCCAGGCAGTCATAATTCCTTCTGGCTCATGAAAATTCTGATATAGAAAATCCGAAACGACAAGTTCTAGGATTGCATCACCAAGAAACTCTAGACGTTCATTATGTTCGACAATAGATTTTTTATGTTCATTAACAAAGCTACGATGAGTAAGAGCGGTAATAAAAAGTGTAATATCGTTAAATTTAATGCTCATTTTCTCTTCAGCGAACTTAGTATATTGATCGATAATGTCTGGCGTATAGGTCTCCTCTGGGCGATCATCGACAGGCTTCTTTTTAACCGAGGCTTCACTGATGTGTTTTCTGATGGTTTCTAGATCGATGTTGTATTTTTTTAGATAATTATCCATATTTTCCTTTCTGGAACTCACTTTGGTACTAGAGAAGGGTCTAGTACCTGATGAAATCCCGAATGTTAATTATTGTAAGTCTCCAGCACGAATACGTTTTTTGGCAATGAGCATGAGTTTTTCAATATCATCGTACTCAATTGCATTCAAGGCGTCACGGAAACTAAACCATTTAATTCCATTCATCCATTTTTCTTTAGTTGGACGTTCTTTTCCGTCAAGAGCGCGAACCAGATAGATCTGGGTAGTCATAAGAACAAGCTTATCAACACGGCGATACTTAAAATGTATCTTGCCGAGCCAGGACAAAACTTTAATATGGTTTAAGCCTGCTTCTTCACCAATCTCGCGAATGGCGGTCTGTTTTGCAGTTTCACCTGCTTCAATATGGCCCTTAGGGATAGTCCAACGGTTCTTGGAATCTTGAATAAGAAGAATCTCAATATCGTTTTTCTTTTCGTTAAAACGAAAGACTATACCACCTGAGGTTGGTTCTCTGACAATCTCCTTGATTGCTGGCTTCTTCTTGAAGGTTTTTTGATCAAGAGTTTGACTGCGCTCAGTTTTTAATGGACGAATACGTGAACGTGATCTACTGTTAGTATTACGGTTTGAGAAATCTTTTGGTTTATTTGATTTATTGTTCGGAAGCGTTAGTTTGGGACTCAACTTGCGATTTTGATCCTTCATGTTCTCCCTCTTCATTATTCAATCCAAGTTGCTTGAAGGCTGTGCCTAAGACACCATTAATAAACTTGGATGAATTATCAGAGCCAAAAGCTTTTGCTAGTTCAACAGCTTCGTTGATAACTACTTTTGGTGGAACAACTCTTATTTCAAGTTCATAAAGACCGATGCGTAAAATATTACGATCGATGGCTGCGATGGTGTCTAAAGGCCATTCTGGGGCCAAGGGCTGTAATTCACGATCAAGTTTGGCTTGATTTTCTACAACACCGTTGGCAAGACCGAAGACAAATTCAGTATCTCCGAGTGCCTTGGAATATGGTTCAATATTTTTAGCGATGATAGACTGGATTTCGGCTGTAGCATCGCCCGCCTTTGCTCTAAACTCGTATTCATACAAGCTTTGTAATGCAATGATTCTACCGAGGTGCCGATTACTTGCCATTATTTTTCGCTTTTCTTTGTGTTATTTGAAACTTTAGCAGTTCTTGGGGTTTTGACCTTTAGGTTAGGGGTCTTTTTGGCTGTTTCAAAAGCCTTAACTGGTGATTTCTTATTAACAGCACGAGCTAATACAAGACGTAGGTGGCTTCGGCGAAGACCGGTCTTTCTTGGGCTGCTTTGCTTTTTAGGTTCAGGCATTAAATGCTCCTTATTAGTATATTGACAATAATTTAGGTTATTATATACAAAAAATCATGATTTTTCAAGTGGAGTTTTGAAATTTTGAGGGGTTAAGCTACGATATTAATTAGTTTTGCGCCCTTTGGTATAATTATCTTTTTTGGCTCGCCATTTAAGTATTTTTGGACGTTTTCTTGTGACAAGGCGAGTTCTTTAAGTTTTTCTTGATCTGCAAGGTCGTCGGAATTAATTTCTAACTTAGCGCGAACCTTGCCATTAACCTGTACAATAAGTTGCACGGTATCTGAGACTAGATAAGCTTCGTTGTATTCAGGCCATTTGTCATTAGCTTCTTCTTTTTCTAGAATTTCAGATGCTAGGTGAGGGGCAAAAGGCTTAAGTAACTTCGCTAGAATAATAACATCTTCGGTCGAAGCACCAGTCTTATAAAGCTCATTAACGTATTCCATTAAGGTAGCTACTGCAGTGTTAAAGTTGGTATTTGCGATATCTTCTGTAACTTTTTTGATTGTCTTATGTCGTATAAGTTGAGTAGGAGTGCCAGACGGGAGGCGGTCATTTTGTTGATTAATGGCGAGATTAAAACAGCGATTGAGGAAGCGGTAGACTCCACCAATTGCCGTTGTGCTCCAGGCCGCATCTTCGTTATATGGACCAATGAAGAGTTCATAGGTCCTTAAGGTATCTGCGCCGTAACCAGAGTCGATTACATCGAGAGGGTCAATTACATTACCTTTTGATTTTGACATCTTTTTACCATCAGGTGCATTAATATATCCGTTATAAAGAAGTTTCTTGACTGGTTCTCTGAATGGCAGGTAGCCTTGATCGGCAAAGAATTTACACCAGAAACGGATATAGAGCAGATGCGCAACAGCGTGATCGGCACCGCAATAAATATCGAGAGGCTCCCAGTATTTAACAGCATCTTGCTCCCAAGCTACGGAAGTAGCATGCGGTGATGCATAGCGCCAAAGATACCAGGAGGAACAGGCGTAACCATCTAGTGTATCGGTCTCTCGAATCATCTCCTCGCCATCAATAGTGACTTTTAGCCAATCCTCAGCTTTGGCTAATGCAGAGCGGCCAGTTTTATCTGGACGGTAATCTGATACCTCAGGTAAGACGACTGGTAATTGATCCTCAGAAATAGCATGTGGTTGACCATCTTTATCGTAGGCGATTGGTATTGGACAACCCCAGTATCGTTGACGTGAAATAAGCCAATCGCGCATACGATAAGTGACTTTTTTATTGGCAACAGATTCTCCAAGGTCTGATAGGATTTGGCTCTCGGCCTCTTTAGATGTTAAATTATCATATTTTCCTGAATTTAATAGAATACCTCGATCGTGGAAACATTGCAGAGTGTCACCATCCTGAGTTTCAGATTGATTATTTAACTCATCTGGCTTAACCACTGTTTTGATTTCCAACTGATATTTTGAGGCAAAGGCAAAATCACGTTCATCATGACCAGGTACTGCCATGACAGCACCATCGCCATAATTAATCAAAACATAATCTGAAGTCCAGATTGGGATTTCTTCTTTAGTGACTGGATTAATAGCGAAGCTACCAGTAAAGACCCCGGTCTTCTCTTTGTTCTCTTGACGTTCAATTTCCGATTTCTTAATGGCGGCAGCACAGTAGTTTTTTACGGCCTCTTCTGTATCCTTGGTAATTAAATCAGGAATTTTCGGATGTTCAGGCGCAAGTACCAAAAATGTTGCGCCACAAATAGTGTCAAGGCGAGTGGTAAAGATATCGATAGTATCTTCTTGATCTTTGATTTTGAACTTAACATTGGCGCCTTCCGATCGACCAATCCAGTTTTTCTGCATAGTTTTGATTTTTTCAGGCCAGTCGAGTTGATCAATTTCCTCTAAAAGCTCGTCAGCATAAGCAGTAATCTTAAAGAACCACTGTTTCATTTTTTTCTTTTCGACCTCAGTACCGCAGCGCCAACAGTGACCATTTTCTACCTGTTCGTTGGCTAAGACGGTTTGGTCGTTAGGGCACCACCATTGATAGCTCTCTTTTTGATAGGCGAGACCTTTTTTAAATAGCTGCAAGAAACACCACTGAGTCCATCGGTAATATTTGGGGTCAGAGGTATTAATTTCACGATTCCAATCGATATAGAAACCTATGCGCTTGGCCTGTTTTCTGAAGTTATTAATATTGGTCTTGGTGGCTTCAGCTGGAGAAATACCAGTTTTGATGGCATAGTTCTCTGCGGGGAGTCCAAAGGTATCATAACCAAAAGGTCGAAGAACATTTTTACCGTTCTGGGCATAAAATCTTGCTAATACATCGACAATAGAGAAGTTGCGAACATGGCCGACGTGGAGCCCAGCACCAGATGGATAGGGGAACATTTCTGCAAGGAACATTTTTTCTACACCAGCTTCTTCAGCACGAAAAGCCTGCTCGGTTTCCCAAATTTTTTGCCATTTTTCTTCTATTTTTGTTGGATTATATCTTTCCATAATAACTCCCTAATCTTTTGTATTATATCAGAGTTTAGAAGCGATTTAAATTGATACCATATCTAAGATAGAAGAGAGTGATAGCTGAGGCGATTGAAACGTTAAAAGACTCTTTGTTGCCGGTCATGGGAATCTCTAAAAATAAATCAATAAATTTATGAAGTTCCGGCGAGATTCCTTCCACTTCTTCTCCAAGAATTAGGGCTATCTTAGAGCCTAGTAGATTTGAAAGAGAATGTTCGGTTATTTGATGCATGCGAGTATCTTCCAGATTATTTTCTAGACCCACGATTTGATAACTCTGAGCTTTTAGAGTGCGAATTGATTCAATTATATTTTGAGAATATGAAGATAGTAGAGTCTTCTCGGCGCCAAGGGCGGTTTTATGAATTTGATTCGTTACTTTTTCTGCAAGATGTGGTAGGAGAATTGAATGAGGGATTGGGGTTGGAGTAAAACCAGAGTAAATAATTTGATCTACAGAAAAACCGTCGGCAGTTCGAAGGATAGAACCAACATTGTAGGTCGAACGGATGTTATGTAAAATTAAGACGATTTCCATATCTCTATTTTATCATGTCTATTCAGGGGTTATTTTGTTATAATAAGCTTATGGATAAAATTACAGAAGAATGGCTAAATGAATTATCAGCCAATAAAATTTCAGGGCCAGACGTTGACCGTTCTTTAGCTTATGCTAAGGATCTACTGAAAGGCCTATCAACGATTCGTCGATTCTCGCAAGGGGTAACAATTTTTGGTTCAGCTAGGACGCCAGAGACGGACAAGTATTACATTAAGGCTCGCGAACTAGGACGTTTACTAGCGGAAAATGGCCACCCAGTAATTACCGGTGGTGGTCCTGGTATAATGGAAGCAGCTAATCGTGGCGCATACGAATATGGGGGACGCAGTGTGGGACTAAATATTAAGTTGCCTTTTGAGCAGCACGAGAATCCTTATCTTACCGACTCAATGGAGTTTAATTATTTTTTTGCTCGTAAGGTGATGCTAGTGATGTCTAGCAAGGCTTATGCTTTTTTCCCTGGCGGGCTAGGTACACTTGATGAAATGTCTGAGGTTTTAATTTTAATTCAAACAGGTAAGATGCCCAAGATGCCATGCTTCTTAATCGGTAAGTCATATTGGCGTCCACTAGTTAAGTTCTTCAAGACTACCATGCTAAAAAACAAGATGATTAAGGAGAAGGATCTTGATCTTTTTGTAATGACAGATGATATTACAGAGGTAGTGTTAGCAGCAAACAAAATTGGTCACATCAATATTAACGATAATATTTATAATCGCGTTAAATCAGTATAAAGATTTATAAAAAATATGAGGCATCCACCTCATATTTTTTATAAATAAAGTCGCTGAACTGGCATTGGGTGATATTTTTCATTAGCTGAAAGTATACCCTTAGTAGAGCCTATTTCTGAGATAACTGAGGTGGCATTAGCGGCAGCAGCAATGAGACTGTGTTTAAAATCTAAACCATCGAGAAGACCGGCAAGAAAACCAGAACCAAAGGCATCACCTGCACCCGTAGGATCGATAGGAGCTTTTTGTTCATATTCAGCCAGACGATAGATTTCTTCTCCAGATTTGGCAATACTACCACTAGCGCCCGCGGTGATGATTACTGTCTTAGTATATGCAGAAAGCTTAGTGATGAGTTCTTCAAGAATTTCCCCGCCAACTAGCATCTTGGCTTCTTGTTGATTAACGAGCAGAATATCAATATCAGACAAGAGACCTAAGACTTTTTTCTTTTGTTTTAGTTCTAATTCGCCGGGGTTCCAGAGAATTTTAATTTGTTTCTCTTTAGCCTGTTCAATAAATTCTAAGGCCTTATCTAGATCACCATTTAGGGTTGTGAGATACAGCCAATCCGGATTAGCTAAATTAAGATCGTGAGACTCTAAATTATTTGAGGTTTTAGCTGCGCCAAGGCAGTTCATGGTGGTCCTGGTGGCGGTTTTTGAATCTAGCAGAACAACAGAAGTACCAGTCTGAAGCGGAAGCTGATTTAGATAACTCGTATCAACACTTTCATCGATCAAAAAATCCTTAATAGCTTCTGCTGAGCGATCCTGGCCGAGATTACTAATTAGGATTGACTGGTGACCATGACGCGCAAATGTTACAGCCACGTTAACACCGCTACCACCTAGCTGATAATAGATTTGGTCGATGTCGACTTTCTCGCCGATAGAGACTTTTTGCTTATTTATAATAAAGTCATCATGATCTACTAATATAATCTGCTGCATTGCCGCACCAATAGTAAGGACACGAGAGATTGGCTGTTCTTTGTAGTGGACTTTACGATAAAGTTTTGAAGCTACCATTACATGATCCCCCGTTTTTTTGACTCCTCAACAAGCTGATTATAAGCAGCTTTCGGGTCTTGTGTTTTGGAAATAGCAGAGCCAACATTAATCACATTTAGGTCAGCATGTGCAAGAGCGCGAACATTGGTTAGGTTTGCACCGCCATCCCAGCCAATTTCAACTACAGGATTAATTTCACGGATGAGTTTAATTTTTTCCATTTGCAACAGGTCTGCTTGACCGCCTTGTTTACCGAGGGAGCCAGCAAAAATAAGAACATGATCCACTGCTTCAATATAGGCCTTTACTAGACCGGGATAAGTGCCAGGTAAAAGCGCTAAGCCTGATTTAATACCAGCTTTTTTAAATTCACTAAAGAATGGAGATAAATCCTCGCTAGCCTCGGCATGTAAGATGCAGAGTGAGGGTTTGAGGCGGAGAAGATGGGCGAGATGATCACTTGGTCTTGCCGACATCAAATGTAGATCAAAAGAAACTCCTTGAGGTAGACCAGCAATTGTGGATTCTGGGAGGCTTTTATCGGCCGTGAAGGTGCCATCCATTAGATCAATCTGAATTCTTTTGGCAAACTGCGGATAGGCCTGCAACTGTGCCGCAAAAACCTGCGGATCATTAGTTAGAATTGTCGGTACTATATATACATCCTCACCCATAGTCTTCCTTTATTAATAAATTGATTCCTCATCAAGTCGTTGGTTGCGCCTAATATATCTTTCTTCGGGCAGAAAATTACCGCGAAGAAACATGTCGATGGCCTGATCAATATTTGCATCATCCATAAAATCTGAAGAAAGACAGAGAACATTAGCATCATTATGAAGTCGACCAAGACGAACTAACTCTGGAGTGTAACCACAGATGGCACGAATGCCCTTAAAACGATTAGCCTGAATAGCAATACCATGTGCTGAGCCACAGATGAGAATGCCGCGAGAATTAGCAGTCTCCCTGACGGCGCGTGAGACTGCAATGGCATAATCGTTAAAATCATCGTCTGGACGAATAGTCTCTGGACCGAGATCAATGATTTCATAGCTATCTTTCCATTCGGAGTTTGCTAAAGTGGCTAGAATATGTTGTTTGGCGACGAAGCCACGGTGGTCTGAACCAATAAAAATTCTTGGCATATTAGTTTTTCCCAAAATCAGCGGCTAGTTCTACGAGACGGTTTGAATACCCCCATTCATTATCATACCAAGCAACCACTTTTACTAAGTTCTTACCAACTACATTAATAAGCGGAAGATCGACAATACTTGAATGTGAATTACCACGATAGTCGATCGAAACAAGAGGCTCCTCAGAGACACCAAGGATGCCTTCATAGAATGGTTCTTTGGCAGCATTTTTAAAGACTTCCTGAAGTTCTTCAATAGTAGTGTCTTTCTTTAGGACCGCAGTAATATCGGCAAGAGAGACAACTGGGGTCGGAACACGAATTGAAAGGCCGTCAAATTTGCCTTTGAGGGTAGGGATGGTGAGGGCTGCGGCTTTGGAGGCTCCAGTCGAGGTTGGCACAATATTTTCTGCTGCAGCACGAGCTTCACGAAGATCCTTGGCGGGTGCATCCAAGATACGCTGAGAAGCAGTATAGGAATGAACAGTGGTCATAAGAGCTTTTTCGATACCAAAGTTGTCTTCAAGTACCTTCATAACTGGAGCAATACAGTTGGTGGTACATGATGCATTGGATATAATCTTGTCATCTTCTGTTACAGTATCTTCATTAACGCCAATGACTATGGTTTTGGCGCCTTCACCTTTGGCTGGAGCAGAAATAACTACCTTCTCGGCACCGGCTTCAAGATGAGCGGCGGCCTTAGCTGGATCTGTGAAAAAGCCTGTCGATTCAATCACTACATCAACACGATGATCTTTCCATGGAAGATTTTTTGGCTCTTTTTCTGCATAAACTCGGATTTTTTCACCATCAACAATAAGATTCTCTTCGTCAAATTTAACATCGCGGTCATAAGTACCGTAACTTGAATCGTGTTTTAACAAATGAGCTAGCGTCTTGGTATCTGTTAAGTCATTGATGGCAACGACCTTGACGTCACGACGCTCAAAAGCAATCTTGAAGGCATTACGACCGATGCGACCGAAGCCGTTAATTGCAAGTTTTATCATTTTACCTCCTTATTTTAGATTATTATAGCATATTGGTTTAGGCTTAAGGGGATTTAGTATGAGAATAATTTATGTTGAATGGGAACTTTACAATAAAAAAACACCACCGAAGTGGTGTTTTTTAGAAAGCTCTTGATTAGCCGCGAGCAAAGTGTGCGAAAGCACGGTTGGCTTCAGCCATGCGATGAGTATCTTCCTTCTTCTTGAAGGCAGCACCAGTTGCATTATAAGCATCAACGATTTCTGCTTCAAGGCGACGTTCGTATGGCATACCCTTGCGAGTACGAGCAGAAACAACGAGCCATGAGAAGGCAAAGTGCATCTGACGGTGACCAGAAATTGGGAATGGAATTTGGTAGTTAGCACCACCAACACGGCGGGATTTAACTTCAAAATCTGGAGAAATATTGGAGATTGCTTTTTCAAGAACTTCAACTGGATTCTCAGAACCAAGTTTCTTTGCTGCACCTTCGATAGCAGAGTAGACTGCGCGTTCGGCAACTTGCTTCTTACCATTAAGCATGGATTTATTGATCAAACGCTGAACAAGAATAGACTGGTAGCGGCGGTCTGGATTAACTTTACGTTCAAGTGATTTAGTAGTTTTACGTGGCATAATTACTTACTCTCCTTCTTGGCGCCGTACTTTGAGCGACCCTGTTTGCGACCATTAACACCCTGAAGATCGAGAGTACCACGGACGATGTGATAGCGGACACCTGGAAGATCAGGGACACGACCACCACGAACGAGAACAACAGCGTGCTCCTGTAGGTTGTGGCCTTCACCACCGATGTAAGCCCAAACTTCTTGACCATTAGTAAGACGAACACGAGCTACTTTACGAAGAGCTGAGTTTGGTTTCTTTGGGGTTTTAGTGGTGACTTTGATACAAACACCACGCTTTAATGGAGCTGGCTGGTCGTAGTAGCGAGTCTTAAGAGTATTGACAATACTACCAAGAGCTGGTGACTTAGACTTTCTTGCAGCCACTTTACGTGGTTTCCTAATCAATTGATTGATTGTTGGCATTTTATCCTCTTATATTAAATCGATTTATAGTTTACCTTTTCGGTTTGAAGTCTCTCAACTTCGTAGCGTCCTCCTTTACAGCAATGGGATTCCGCTTGAAACTCTTGCAATATTATACTACTTGCCTGGAATTTCGTCAATTTCTAGTTTTTCGTTAGGATTTACATAATCTGTATGATTAATAAATATGTCAAAAATGGAGTTTTAATTTTTTTCTTAATAATCATCGAGATTTGCGCCGTATTTTCGAAGGAGATCAATGTTATTTTTTATGTCTTTTTCATTCAAATTTCTGGTTATGAGATTAATATCCGCACCATGTTTAAGGAGAGTATCTAGACTATAGGCGAGATCGTCTACATCTAAGTTCAAAACTAATTCATCAATATCAATTTCTGCGCCATGCTTTAAGAGGGTGTCTAGATTATGGACTATCTGGTTTGGGTTCAGATCGCTTAATATAGCATCAATATCTGCTCCATTCCTGAGAAGAGTGTTTAGATGGTAGGCGATATCGTCTGAATTTAGGCTTGAAACTAATTCGTTGATATCAATATCCGCACCGTGCTGGAGAAGAGAGTCTAGATTATAGGCAATATCGAAGGCTCGTAGTTCCGAAACTAATTCGTTAATATCAATATCTGCACCATACTTGAGGAGAGTATCTAAATCATAGGCAATATCGCTTGAGTTTATATTACTTACAATATTATTAACATCCGTACCGTGTTTGAGGAGAGTGTCTAGATTTTCTAAGATCATGTCTGCGTCTAGACTTGAAACTAATTCATTAATATCAATATTTGCGCCATATTTTATGAGAGTGTCTAGATCATTGGCTATCTGGTTTGGCTTCAGATTGCTTAATATAACATCAATGTCTGCACCATTCTCAAGGAGAGTGCCTAGGCGATAGATGATAGTGTTGGGATGTAGACTTAAAACTAATTTATTGACATCAATATCTGCACCACGATTAAGTAAAGTGTCTAGATTATCGGCGATATTTTTGGAACTCATATTGTTCACAATATGATTTATATCGGCACCGTGTTCTAGGAAAGTGCCTAGATTTTCTAAAAAATCGCCTGTATCTAGACTCAAAGCCAATTCATAAATATCAATATCTGCGCCATTCTCAAGGAGAGTGTCTAGATGATTGACAATATAGTAGGGGTCTAGACTTGAAACTAATTCGTTCACATTAATATCTGCGCCATTTCTGAGGAGAGTACCTAGGTTATCTAAGATATCGTCAGAACCTAGGTTTGAAGCTAATTCGTTAACATTAATATCTGCGCCATGTCCTAGAAGAGTATCTAGACTATGGGCGATATCGACTGGGTCTAGGCTTGAAACTAGCTTGTTAATATCTATTCCTTTTTCTAAGGCATATTCTATGCCATACTTTTCTTTTAATTCTGGGATTCTAGGATCTTCTTCATTATAGGTGTCTAGGGTGGCAATTGGGCGATCTAGTTCATAGAGGAAGCTGAGCTCTTCTTTGGTTAGATCTTCGCCTTTCTCCATCTTTTTATCTAAGCGGATCAGAGCTTGCTTGTCATCAAACTTCTGTAGATACTTTTCGCCGCCTGGTAGAGATAATGCTTTTTCTTTAACAATGGGAACAAGAGCATCTTCAACAGCTTGCCCTTCGTTTAGTCCTGATATTTCAGCAACCTTGCCATCTGGGCCGAGGCGAATAGAGGCAGAACCGTTGGAAGCGAAAACTCCAGGAGAGTTTGGGTCTTCTAATCTAAAGATGATGAATTTGGCTTTAGAATTAGAGGCCCTATCTATTTTTTTATACCTGGAGTGTCCACAATTGCCGTATTCAAGATAATTGTGTGCAACATTAGGATCCACGACGCACCATTTGGTACCTTCGGCGAGGCTGGCAATTTCTTCTTCGTCTCCTAGTTTATATTCAAACCAATCACCATGGACATCTTCGGTGCGTTCTGGGGTTTTGAGAATAACTTTAGTATCGACCAGTTCTTTAGCGTAGAGTTTAGGGAAGTTGGCGGATTTAACAAGAGAGACTAGTTTGTCATCATCTGAATGCTGTGCTAGCCAATTCTCTTTATCTACGCCATAGAAATCATTAATTTGACGATAGACTTTAGCGAGGATCTCGGCGTTCAATTTTGGGAAACTAAGGGCTGTAGTATTATCGCGTCTGTTGTAGTCTGCATCATCAAGATTAAGAGCATTGCTCATCTTAGAGATACCATCAAAAGCATAAACTTTAAACCAAGTAGGATAGGGGCAGTTTTTGTCTCCTAGATAGTTAGCCCAAGAAGTGATAGATTGGCGCTGTTTATCAATGAGATCTTCAGCGAGGATTTCCTTTTCATATTCACTTAATTCCCTGCCTTGGCCATTGTCTCTTAGAATTTGTTCTTGTTGCTTCCAATAGGAGTCTGGAATGTCTTCATAGTCCATGACGAGATTTTCGGCAGAGGCTGCCCAGATTTTTTGTTCAGCTTTATCGCCATGTTTTTCGATGATGCGATCTAGACGAGAGAGATAGGCGAAGTTTCTACGTTCGTTATTTTTGCCTGGGAGTTTTTCTTTTTTATTGCGGGCTTTATTGAAAGAGGATTCGACAATGTCTTTATGTTTAGATTCGAAGTTAACAAGAGAGAGAACCTTGGAGCCGATTTCGTTTTGGAGGCGAGTGAGAGATTGTTTTTCTGATAGAATTTCGTTTTGCTGGTTATCTACATTTGATGCAGAATTAAGTTGATTTGGCGATAGGCTTGGCATGGAATCCCTCTTTACAATTTTACAATCTATAGTGTATATGGTTATTGTAGCATGAAATAAAAAATAGAGCGTTGCTCTATTTTTTGTAAATTGTGGAATTAACAAATATTTGAGAAATTCTTATATATTCTTTAGCTAAATTTATTTTATTAGATTAACTATTTTTTTTGATGTTGCCTTGGAACGTTTATTTTTAACAGGTTCTACTATTTTTTCGTCTTCACCTTTGGAGACTTCTGATTTTTTATGATCATTTTTAGTAGATTCGTCTAGGAACATACGGACAAGTGCCCAAACAATCATATTGGCAGATAAAGCTAAAAAGGAGACAAATGGAATAATAAGAAGTGCGACGCCAAGAGATTGATTTAGTAAGGCAATGACGGCAGCGACCAAAAATGAGATAACGGCAATAATAAGATAGGTAGCTTCTAGGATAGTGAGCTCGCGCTTTTCTTTATAAAGTTGTTTTAGATAGATGAGAAACTTCGATTGTGACATGTGTATATTTTACAATATTTTACGGTTTTTATCAAGTTTTACTCTTTAAGAGTTGAAAAATAGGCCAAATATTTGGCCTATAACATGAGTGAGTTTTGTCGCTTTTAGATATTCGAGGTATCTATGTCGGCTAGAGCGAAGCGTTCACAGAGATCTAGTAGATACTCAGAGCGTTGCAGTGCTTCAACCCAGAGACCGGGAATCTCGTTAAAGCCATATAGAATGCCCGCCATAGAACCAGTAACTGCACCAACCGTATCTGTGTCATCCCCAAGGTTGACTGCTGTAATCACTGCATCACGATAATTATCCGTATTAAAGAGACACCAAAATGCAGCTTCTAAGGTATTCAAGATATTGTCTGTAGAAATAATCGTCTGACGCGCATAACTACCAATATTTTCTTCCAAAATACGATAGTAAGATATACGAGTATCTTCTTCAAAGTCTGAATAGTCATCTAATTGGGTTTTTTGATAGGCCTCAAGAAGATTATCTCCGTCAAGGAGATGGCAGACAAAATTTACATAGATTAGACAACCCAAGATACAGAGCTCGTTGGCGTGAGTGATAGCTGAAAGATCATGGACTAGCTGACGGCGCTTTTTTCCAGCAATCTGATTGTAATAACAGACATAAGCGACTGGTAGAATACGCATAAGTGAGCCATTTCCAACACTTTTGGCGTCTTTGACTCCACATTCGAGTGGGCTAAGCCCATCCATGTAGTTTAGGATTGCTTTTTCACAAATAGGTCCTATCCCGAAGTTTTGACCAGTAGCAGTAAAATCGGCATCATGAAACCATTTATAGAAATTGTGCATGATATCATCTAGATCAAAGCGTTTCTGCCTGATTAATGAATCCATTAGTGCAATTTCCATTGAGGTATCGTCAGACCAAGTACCAGCTGGAAGCTGATAGACTCCAAAGCCCATCATGTCACGAATCGGACGGCTCGCTAGCTGTAAGCGACTTAATGATTCGACAGGAACTCCTAAAGCATCCCCGACGGCATGCCCAATAATTCCTGCATAGATCATATCCTTTATACTTTCATGTTTTGAATGTACCATAAGTAACCCCCTTTTATTTTCTTATTCCATTACATTATAGTACAAGTATTTAGGTTTAAAAAATTAGGACACGATGTGTCCTAATTTCTATCTAAAATTTGGTGGTCTTATTTAGACTTTTTATCTGTTTTCTCAGCTTTAGAATTGAGTTCGACTAGGAAGTTCAAAGTTTTCTCGATAACCATACGGTTCTTGATATCCTGGCGAACATTATTATCCTTAAGATTATTTAATGCCTCCTTGGATTTTTTGTAGACTTCACGAAGCTCATTGATTTTAGCATCGACGATTTCGTCCTCAATATCGATTTTTTCTTCACGTGCTACCATTTGGAGAGCAAGAGAGGCCTTAACGCGAGCTTCAGCAAGTTCTTTAATCTGTTTCTTCCAGTCCTCTTCGGTTTGGCCGGTCTGAGTGAGATAGTCCTCAAAGGATAAACCCTGAGCCTTTGCATTAGCTTCGATATCTTGCTTAATAAAGCGAATCTGGTCTTCAATCAGAACTTCTGGAGCGGCAATTTTGCTCTTCTTCACAAGCTCGCTAACTAGATCATCCTTAAATTTCTCATCGGATTTGACCTTATTTTGCTCTGTTAAATTATTTTCAATATCACTCCTTAGGTCGTCCATAGTTTTGAATGGGCCACATTTTTGAGCAAATTCATCATTTAGTTCAGGTAGGATAAATTCATTAACTTGCTTTAAAAGAACATTGAAGACGGTTTTTTGACCAGCAAGTTTTTCAGCGTGATAGTCTTTAGGAAAAGTAAGTTCAAGATCGAAGCGATCGCCAGCATTGTGACCAACAATACCTTCCTCAAAGCCTGGGATGAATTGATGAGAACCGAGTCTAAGCTTAAAGTCTTTGGCTGCGCCACCTTCAAATTTCTCACCATTTAAGCTACCTTCAAAATCAATAACAACTTCGTCATCCATTTTGGCTGCGCGTTTTACTACCTGTTTTTCTGCATAAGCACTTCTTACTCGAGCCACGACATCGTCGATATCTTCTTTCTTGGCCTTAAATTCTTCGCGTTTAACTTTAAGATTTTTATAATCACCAAGCTTAATTTCTGGTACGATTTCGGCAACTGCCTTGTATTCAAGAATTTCACCAGGGACAAATTTGACAATATCGACATTTGGAATAACGAGAGGAATATTCTTAGCCTCGTCAAAGGCTTTAGGCACAGTACGCCTAACAGCAATGTCAGCAGTAGTGCTGGCGAGATCGTTTGGATTAATATTTTTCTTAGCGATTTCGGCAGGAACCTTGCCTGGACGAAAACCCTGAACGCGGATTTCTTTGGACAGACGTAAGACAGCCTGCTCCTCGGCGACCTTAAGGTCATTCTGATCAAGAGTAACAGTAACCTCGACCTTGGTTTCGGATAAATTCTTTGTTGTAACTTTCATAAGATGATTATAGCATGCTGAGCTATTTTTAGATAACAGATAATAATCGATTGGTTGGGCTTATAAAATTAATCCTGACGAATTAGGCCGATCTGTGCAGAAGTACGCATAAAACGTGCTAAATTAGCCAAACTGGCGCCCTGCTTGATCTTAGGATTCAAAATGTTGTTTGGATCAAAAAGTGTCTTTATTTGATGATAGAGATTGAGCGTACGGGCCGAAATATTTTGATTAACCATTAATGCTTGAACCTGACCTTCGGCCGAGCCACCACAGAGGCTGCCGTTTGAATCGGTGACCAGCTTCCCAAATTGCTGCAAGAATCGTAGCAATTGCTTGCGATCGTTTAACTGTGACAAATCAAAGCTGGGACGTATTGAGTAGAGGTTAGTCATGAAAGAGCCAAAGAGCGGCAACTCCTGATCAAAGATTTTTTCTAGCGTTTTCAGGCTGTCAACGAAAGAAGAAAATTCCACCTCTGGAATATAAGTACGGTCAACCACAATAACTCGCTCAACCACCGAACTATCATTGCGATACGCGACTAAGTTTTTATGAATTTTAGCTATGATATTTGCAATTTCTGGTTGATCGATAATAGCTAGATCTTTCTTGTAAGAAAGTTTTTTCAGTCTTTTAAGATTGCTTTGATTTTTAAAATAATGATCATCAAATTCTGTACAAATTAAATACTTAGCTTCACCGAGATTTAGATTTGCTTCTTGAGCATGAGTTTGATCTAGATTAATTAGACGTTGGTCATAAAAATCGATACGAAGAGGTTGAAGTTTTTTTAGTTCTGACATAAAATCAACGGCTGCTTTTAAATCCTGAAAACCAAACAGAGCCTGTTTGGTGGGTCGCGAAAGTGGGATGACCTTGATGATCAATTCAGTAATAATACCGAGGCTACCCTGAGCGCCAAAAAAGAGAGGCGCCAGATCAAATTCATGCGGAGTGGATTGCACCTCCGTGACCATATGATAGCCAGTGCGAGCGTGATTATGTCTTTTTAGTTCCTCCAGTTGCTCTTTATTTTCCTGTCGAATCGTTTCGACTCTCCTGTAAAGGTTGGAGACAAAATCTTTCTTGGATTTAACATATTTGAGTCCGCGAGGGGTGAGAGTTTGAGACTGAAAGAGATCACCATTAGATAAGACAGCCTCAATGCGATCAACATAGTAATAGATGCTGCCATATTTTTTTGCAATTTTATCTGTATAAAAATTTGAAACTAGGCCGCCAATAGTCTCGCGCGGATCCGCCTCGATTGGCAGACGCAGACCAAAAAGCGCTAAGGCTGAATTTAATTGACCTAACGTTACCCCAGCCTGCACCCGGACCAAGCGAGCTCGATCGTCAATTTCTTGAATTTGATTTAGTTTTTCGGTTGAGATAATCATACCCTCGGTTAGGTCGGCCCCGCTTTGGTCTAACCCAGAACCACGAACGACTACTGGTAATTGATACCCTTTTTTTGCTAATTCATTAGCAAAACGAACAAGGTATTGTATATCTTCTACCGTATGAGGAACACAAAGAAGCTTTGGTGTTATCTCTAAAATACTGGCATCCCGTGCGTAGTCAGCAAGAATCTCTGGTTTACTCGTAACCAGACCAGAAATTTTTGCATTCAGAAAATTAGTTATTTTATCCACTTCCCACCTTCTTTTGCTTTATTTTAGCATAAACAGTTCTAAATTACTATTTTTGTTAAAGGTTTTTGAGAAATTTTATTTTAAGACCACACCAGTATCACCAACTAAATCTTTGAGTGGGTCAATAAGATCGCTGGAGGCATCAATTCTAAATGGCATACGTAGCGGCTTTTTACCAGATTTATCTTTAAGTACTAGAATAATTTCCTGAAAACCAGGATTTTCATCACAGAGCTTACGAATTCTTGTCAGTTTCTCGGTATCTTCAGGATTTTCAATCAGGACAAAGAGTTTTTGAGATCTTGGATCAACGGGAGGAGTAATAACTCTAGTAATTACTTCCTCTGTGACTTGTTTTTCTTGGGAATTTTTCACTGAATCGATTTTATCTTTTTCAGTATTATTTGAGCTGCCTTCTTTTGTGGTTTGGTTACTAGACAACCTGGAGGCAATATTCTCTGGGACGATTGCTTTTTTACGTTTAAATTCTTTCTTGGGAGCTTCCTTTGGGTCCTCCATTTTAATCCCAGTAGACTGATAATTTTCGAGTTTTTCATCTGAAACTACAGAAAAGGAATCGGCAATAATTTTTACGTCGGAGGTCACGTTGCCATCTTTATCCCTAGCGTTAACTCGACCTGTAACTTTAATAATATTATCTATTGCTAATTTTGACCCTTCCTGCTCGTAGAGTGACGGAAAGACAATAAATTCAGTTTCAGCAGTCTTGCTTTCGATCTTAACGAAGGCCATTTTGGTGTTTGATTTTGTAAGAATCGTACGAATACCGGTAATAATACCACCCACAACAACTTGTTTACCATCATTTTCTGTAGTAACCATTGTAAACGGATGAGTATTTTCTTCAAAATAGAGGTCGTATTTATCTAGAGGATGAGCGGAAAGATAGAGCCCCATTAGGTCACGTTCCCAGAGTAGCTGCTCTTTATCTGAGACCTTAGTAGGGGATTCCTGAAGGGTGGGTTCAGGAATTGCACCAGCATCGCCCATGAGGCCAAAAAGATCAGTCTGGCCAGAGGCACGATCTTTTTGAACTTTGCCTCCGTAAGCCTGGATTTCTTCTAAGTTAAATAATAGATCCGTTCTTGAAGCAAAGCGATCAAAGGCACCAGTTTTTATTGCAGATTCCCATGATTTTTTATTAAATTTTGTGTTATCGACACGAGAGGCAAAATCACAAACAGACTTAAATGGACCGTTTTTGTCACGTTCTGGAATAACAATATCCTCAATCAAGGCCTTCCCCATACTTTTAATAGCCGCAAGACCAAAACGAATCGTTTTTTCGCCGCCCACAATACCAAAGTCGGCATAGGATTGATTGATGTCTGGGCCAAGCACCTTAATGCCCATTCTTTTACATTCTGCAATCTCAATCGCAAGTCGGTCGGTCCAACGCATATCTGAGGTCATCAGCGCAGCCATAAAAGCGTCAGGGTAATGAGCCTTCAGGTAGGCCGTCCAATAAGCGACCAGACCATAACACGCAGCGTGAGACTTGTTAAAACAGTAGTTAGCAAATTCGAGAAGCTGATTCCAAAATGTTTCAGCTTGCTCTTCCGTGGCACCACCAACTTCTTGAGCACCCTTAATGAACTCTGGTTTTACCTTATTCATTAGAGCCACTTTCTTCTTACCGACCGCCTTACGCAGGGTATCGGCCTGACCACCCGTAAAGCCGCACCATTCCTTAGAGATCTGCATGAACTGCTCCTGATAAATCAAGATTCCATAGGTGGATTTTAGGGCATTTTCAAGGCCTGGATGGAGATAAGTAATCGGCTCTTCACCATGTTTTCGACGAATGAAGGAATCGATGAACTGCATCGGACCAGGACGATAAAGGGCGACCATAGCGATGATATCTTCGAAGCTGGAGGCTTTGAGATCTTTTAAATAGCGCTTCATGCCAGCAGATTCAAGCTGAAAGACACCAGTAGTCTCGGCATTTTGAAGAAGTTGATAGGCAAGCGGATCATCGAGTGGAACGTTGTAGAGATCGATATCATCGTGATAAACCTTGCGAATCATACGCAGGGCATTATTAATAACCGAGAGGTTAGAAAGTCCCAAGAAGTCCATCTTAAGAAGGCCTAATTCTTCAACCTGTGTCGATGGATACTGAGTCGCTAAGGGGCCCTTGGCGGAAACTTCAAGAGGAAGGAATTTTACGAGATCATCAGGAGCGATCACGATACCACAAGCGTGGACACCATGGGAGCGAATAGTGCCTTCAAGTTTTGAGGCATAGTCAATCACTTGCTTGGCGACTGGGTTATGTTCATATTCATATTTGAGGTCCGGAGTATTAACAATAGCATCAGTCAACTTGACGTGATGGCCCTGAATGGGGTCTGGCACCAGTTTAGCGATACGATCAGCTTCGGCGTAAGGCACCTCAAGTACACGAGCCACATCACGTACAGCGTTTTTAGCCATCATTTTACCAAAAGTAACAATATTGGCAACACGTTCCTTGCCGTACTTGTCGGTACAGTAGTCAATAACCTCATCACGGCGAGTATCCTGAATATCGGTATCAATATCAGGCATAGAGATACGATCAGGATTTAAGAAACGCTCGAAGAGCAGATCATACTTCATAGGATCCAACTCGGTAATACGTAGGGCATAAGCTAGGATGGAGCCTGCGGCTGAGCCACGACCTGGACCATAAATAATACGACGAGTCTTTCCCCACATAATAAAGTCTTGCACAATCAAGAAGTAGCCGTTGTAGCCCATTTTGTCGACGACTGCCAACTCATAATCAATGCGTTCAAGAATTTTTTCAGAGAGTAATTTTCGACAGTCTTCAATTGAAAGTTTTTCCGCCTCATCTTGAGTGACGCCACCATAACGAAAGGCGAGTCCACGAAAGACCAGCTTATCAAGATAACTTTTCTCGGAATCACCATCTGGAACTGGGAATTTGGGAATTAAGATTCGGCCGAGTTGAATTTCTGTACTACAACGCTCGGCAATCTTCCTTGTGTTTTTAATCGCTTCAGGATAGTCTTTACTCCAGCGATCAATAATTTCCTGTGGTGGAATGACGTGCAGCTGAAAGTCCTTCAAGGTCATACGATTAGGATCGGAGAGATTTGCGGCCGTACCGATACAGAGTAGAATTTCATGAGCATCCTGATCCTCGTGTTTGAGATAATGGCCATCGCAGGTTACCACTAGTGGTAAGCCAGTTTTTTTAGCGATTTTTTGCAAGCCACGGTTGATACGATCTTGCACATCCCAGTGGGTGGGAGAATCTGGATGACCATGATCCTGCATTTCAAGGTAGAAACGATCCTTATAGACTTTACTATACCAGTCTACTAGTTTTTCAGCACCCTCCATGTCGCCGTTTTTAAGACGCACGGAAATTTCGGAGCTTGCACAGCCTGAAAGACAAATAATCCCCTCGCTGTATTTTTCCATAATTTCGTGATCAATACGAGGTTTATAATACTTACCGTTAACCTCTGCCTCGGTAGCTAGGCGACAGAGATTCTCAAAGCCTTGATCATTCATCGAAAGAAGGGTGATATGATAACGAACCTTATCGTAGGCCGGATCACGATCAAGACGTGATCTTGCGGCAACATAGGCCTCAAGACCAAGGATAGGTTTAATCTCAGCAGCCTTGGCTTCTTTATACAACTCAATCAGGCTGGACATGGTACCATGATCGGTAACAGCAACCGCCTGCATTCCCTGTTCTTTAACATAACCGATTAAATCTGGAACTTTAGTAAGGCCGTCTAGTAGACTGTAGTGGGTATGATTGTGGAGATGTACAAAATCACTGGGTCCAATTTGATGATTTGGATCATCTAATTCACAACAAAAATCATGATAAGCCTCTTCCTGACTTTTTTGATCTGTGTTTACCTCACTTGCCATCTATGTTACACCTATTTACCCATGAAAATACTCTCCTCAAGATCAATTGAAGAGAATATTTGTATTAAATTTATTCTTTACTACTTTGCTTCTTCAGCTGCTTCAGCTACATCTTCTGCAACTTCTTCGACGACACCTAGAACTTCATCTTCGGCAGTTTCTTTTTTCCTAAAGAATTTATCAAACATTTTTTGACCACCAACTTTGGTATCCTGATAGAGCTTCTGGCTGGTTTTTTTGGTTTCATCAAAGGCTTTCTTGCCCTGTTCTTTCAATTCTTGACGTGTTTCCTTGCCGGACTTTGGAGCGGTGAGAATACCTGCGACAAGACCAGCTGCTGCACCTAGGACTACGCCTAAGAAGAATTTGCTATTATCTTTTTTCATATTTGTACTCCTGTTTAATTTGTTTATTATATCTATTATAGTCGATTTTGAGCGAACAGTATAGGGGGCTAGTTCTTAGTTTTTAGTTCTTGGTTTTATGCTTTTAATTGGCGTTTTCGTGGTTTTGGTTGCTGTGCGTTTTACTGATTGTCGAGGTGTATCTTCTTCTTCAAACTCATCAAAATAGGATTTTTTAGGTTTACGATCAATTTTTAAGAGGTTGAATAACTTTCTGCCGATATATTCTGTGACGAACCCTTTAGCAAGTGGACCAACTGAAGTAAGATCCTTAATATTATCAGCCACATCATCTGCTTTATCAAATATAGACTGACCAGTTTGAACCATAATTTCAATTTCAGAAAGCAAACTAGTAAACTTAACCAGAAAAATAATGCCGACAATTAAAAAGAACAGTAGTGCAACTGATAAAAACATGACTAGGATCCATTCGGCAAGATTCATTTGTGACTCCATTTTAGATAACCTTTACGCTTATATTGTATTATATTTTGTAAATGTATACAACTAAAAAACACCCACTTGGGGTGTTTTTTAGAAGTTTAACTATAATTATTTTTGAAGAAAATCTACAAGTGCTTCACCATAGTCTTCAAATTCGGTTGCATAATAAAGACTGGCTAGGTTGTAGTTTTTTGGATCACCAGTAGTCATCCAGTGACCTCCTGTCTTCTCAACATAGACATTGCCATCTTTGACCATGCGTGTAATAGCGTCAACAGTCCATAATTCACCGTCTAGGCCGGTATTTTTTGGATCAAGATACTGGAAGACATCTGGCGTGAGGAGATAACGACCATAAGAAGTGAGATTGGATGGAGCATCTTCGATTTTTGGCTTCTCGACAATATCATGTAGGGTCATTTTAGCCTCATCTTGAAGACGAATGATACCATATTTATCTAATACCTCCTTAGGCATTTCCTGAGCAATAATAATGGCCTGTGCATCTTGATGCTTAGCGTAGGAATCAATTAGGGTTTTGACATCGGAAGTACCGAAGACTACGTCATCCGAGTAAGCGACAATGAAGGCCTCGTCATCACGAATAAACTTACGAGCTGAAGCAATTGGAGAGCCGTTTCCATATGGATAAGACTGATCCTGTTCGATCACAGTAATTTTTGGATAATCAAGGATTTCTTGAATCGGAGCATAACGGTCTAGCTTGCCCTGCGCTTTTAATTGCTTGCGGATATGATTTACGGAATTGTTAAAATAATCCTCGTAGATTGGCTTACCCTCAGGCGTGGCAACGATAATAATCTCTGTAATACCGGCCTTTATACATTCATCAACAACAAGTTGCATGATTGGACGATTTCCTAGTGGCAACATAGCTTTTGGAATAGTTTTAGTGATCGGTAAAAAACGGCTAGCAAAACCAGCATCAGTGATGATAGCCTTGGTTGGCATTTTATAGTTCATATTTTCTCCTTGAGACATAATTATAACATATTTACGTTTATAATGCCAGTTTTTAAAGAAGAATGAGGACTGCCTATTTATATTTAGGCCTTCTTAGCAGTCTTTTTCGCGGTTTTCTTAACCGTTTTTGTCGTGGTTTTTGAAACCGGATTTTTTAATTCCAAAGTCTTTGTTATCTTCTTTTTTGCTGCAAGCTTCTCACTACGATATTCCTTGCCCTGTTCATTGTTATGTACGGAATAAATGAGATTTACGACACCAAAGACCATCATATAAGAACCGAAGTATTTAATAAAAGGGGTGGTACCGAGGTGGCCGGTATTTAAGATAACGACACCCATAATACAGGCGCAGATGCCAGCAAGAATCCAGATAAACTTGTCCGTAAGATCATCAATGGCTCTGAGCCCTAGAATAATCTCAAAAATACCACGCAAGATTGTGTAGGCGGCGATGACAATAAGATGCCAGGCTACATTCTGCTCGTAAGTAAAGAGAAGCGCGAGGCCGGCAGAGATTTCTAGAATAGCCATCAATAGTGAGACGCCCCAAGTATTTTTTGTACGTGTACGTGCGAGGAGATTCAATAGTTCGATAATTCCGAGCGAAAGGAGCACGCTACCAACAACGATTACTAGTGTCTGAATATCGTTGGAACTAGTGAATAAGGCGAACCAACCAAATAATAAGGCAACAATCCCCTGTAAGGCAAAAATACCCCAGTGACTATCAATATACTTTAGTTTTGTAGACATAATGCTCCTTAGTTATAGTTCTTATGATTATTTTAACATATTAGACAAAAGTCTGATGATTTTTTATGCGCTCGCAGTGGCTAGTCTCTGATTTTTAAAGTCACTAAGTATACGAAGAACAACATTTGGCATAGATTCAGCAATTACCGTCGTACTTTCATACTGGTATTCTTCAGTTTTTACTGGTTTTTCTGGACCTTTTTCT
This sequence comes from uncultured Candidatus Saccharibacteria bacterium, assembly GCA_963540965.1. Lineage (GTDB taxonomy): Bacteria > Patescibacteriota > Saccharimonadia > Saccharimonadales > Saccharimonadaceae > Nanosyncoccus. The sequence goes on along the minus strand of CAUTSA010000005.1, from coordinate 20,695 downwards.
TTTGGCTGGTATTTTGCAAGGAAGAGATTGTACTCAACTAGACCAAGAGCAATTTCAGCCTGTTCCTTGGTCATCCCAGTGTAACGTGCAACAATGCCTGAATCTGAATGATCGAGAGGATTTTTAGCGTAATATTTATCTAGGAAGCCTGTAACTGCTGATTGTTCGATTAATCCAGCAGATTCTAAAACTCGCTGGTCCTCAGAATAGCGCGAGAAGTATTTATATTTTTCTTTCACGCAATTTTCACCTGTTGTCCAACCAATATTTGACGCCTCTTTTCCATCAAAGAATCCTTGAGCTAGACCTCCGAGGACTGGAACAGCACCAATGGCGGCACCAGTATAAGATTTAATAACGCCAGAGCCCACACCAGCAGAACCACTGAGAGCTTCAGAGATATTACCATCAGCAACGCCGTAATGAGATTCGCGTACTGCACATGCTAGAGTCCACTTAGCAAGCTCGGAGTTATCCTTGATTGCTGGATTACCATTATTAACGTTTTCATCAATGTTTTCTAAGTCAAAGTTCTCAGCTCCGACGCGATCAAATACTTCGTCTGGTGGTGTTTTAATCGTAGAGTAGTCGGTAGTTATGTAGTTATTGCAAAAGGCATCCATTGCGAGAGGTTCATCAAATGCCCTTCCAGATGGACAGTTGTTGTTTAGTGAGGTTTTAATTTGATGCTCGCCTTCTGCTGCAGCGGTTGGTAAGAGCTGAAAGATGGAAGAACCAACTACGCTATTGATTTTTGAAAAAGTCATAATTGGCGAGCCAACGGTGGTGGCAATAGGAATAATTGAATTCATAATACTGCCCATGAACGTATATGGCGACGAGGGATCAAGGGGGCTTTTTGTTTGCCTGATATACCTAGCTTCAGAAGCTATGACATTCTGCTTTTCATGATATGCGGCGACTAAGGCCTTCTTGGTGGCAGGAAGGCCAGAACTCACTCGTTGTTGCATTCCTGTATACATATTGAAGCCGCTATTGATCGCATACCCAGCATCCTCGCCTACCATATTACTGACAAGGCTTTTACCAACTGTTCTAGCAATCATCGGTGCGACCATTGAGATGATTACGCCGACCGAGGCAACTACAGCGATCATAAGTGCTTTTTTCATTAACATCTTTCCAATTTGGCCGACAATCAATGAGATACCGAAACTTGGTATAGCTGCTGCGATTTCTGCGATATCCGCAAAAATACCTAAGACATTTCCAGTCATTTGTAGGGCAATACAACCTTTATAAGTGTTTAAACTACCAGCAGCTTGACCTAGCATAGTACCAAGAGTCATTGGTACTTGATTCATGTCGCTAGATTGGATTTCGTCACTGTGGAAAATTGCTTGTTGCATTGCAGTCTCGGAATTAAATTTTCGTGCAATCGGGTCGGATGATTTGACCGTTAACTGCCCATCACTAAAGAATTGACCAATTGCGGTACTTTTCATGGCAGAACTAGATTCCTTACCAGGAATAATATTGCCAGCCATATCTCTTGTTGGACCATCGGTATTGAGGCCTTTATTATAAAAATGTAGCTCATTTGTACCATCACCAGCCTTAGTTTTATGCACCGCCTCAGTGTAGCCCGTGACATAGTTCAAGACCCTCGCGCGCATCAAAGCACCTACGGTTTGAGAAATCGTATTAATTACTTTTAATACTGTACAAGCATAGCCCAGAGTAGTTGTGATAGCAGAAGCACTACCAATAGAGGCGGCTGCTTTTTTAGCACGAGTCTTGAGCGAACTTTCTACCTCTGGCACATCCATACCCTTAGTAAGCGCACCAGAGCCATCATCAGCTGGAACGGGATTCGGATCCTCTGCGCCAACATCTGAGTCGTCGACATCAGCATTTCCTTGGGGGTCTTCAGCTTCCTCTTTTAGCCCATCTTTTTCAGCATTTTGCTTTATCTCTTCATCTGTAGCGTCTTCTTTTGTGTTAGCTTGGCGATTGCGGCCGCCATTATTTAGCATAGTATCTACCTTATCGGCGATTGAGTCAAACCAACCAGCAACATGACCTTTCAGGGTACGCGTAGATCTTTCTTCGGCCTTGAAAAAATTATCACTAGTATCTAGGGCTTGTTTAAAGCCCATTTTATTTTTTGAGTCAACTTCAACATTGGTAGTGACAGGCGTAGAGACACCGTCAGCGTCAACTTTATTTGTGGTTATTTCGAGAGAATCAGGGATCCTGGAGGCATCTTCCTGGTAAGCGGCAACAGCCATTGGTTTGCCATCTGGTCCATTATCGTAGACTAAAAGATTAAGGGGCTTGCCGTCGGTACCAGTAGTCTCAACATAGCTAATCCCATTACTGGCGAGCTTCTTTGACATTGAACTTGATATTTTGAACTTGTCTTTGCCACTAAAAAATCCTTTGGTGGTAATTTTGGAATTCAATCCGCCCCGGATCATCCTTGGAAAGAGGTAAGAAGAGCGGCTATTCATACTGTCACGAAGAATATTAAATTGCTCTAGACCGTTAGCAACCAACGCGAATGAGGATAGACTGGTTGCTCCCGAAAAAGCAAGCATCATCATAATTAGAACCCCTAGGATTCCGCCGAGAGGGGCATACTTTTTAGCCTGGCTCAGTTTGGCTTTCTTGTCTTTTTTATCATCCTTTTTATAAAACGATTCATTGTTTGGTTGATCCGTTTGATTTTCCGCAATTCTAGCATCTTGAGAGTTATTCGAATTATTAAGTGCGGCGTTTTCGATTTCTCGTGCAGATGATTGGGCTGACTTTTGATCTGCTATTTTTTTTGCCTGATTGTTTCCCCATGCACTATCGCTATTTTCTTGTTGAATATCTGGTTTTTGGTTTTGACTTACAGAAAATGACTGGTTACCGAAACTATTTTCATCAGGTCGACCAATATTCTCTGCCATATTGCTTATGATTATACTATATTTTTTTAAAAAGCTAAACAGAATGAAACTTAGATTTTAAACATGACGAATTTTTCGACGTAGGGTTTCAATAAGATAGGTTTTTAAATAATATTGTTTTTTATCTAAAATTAGATCATGGGCTGGAAGATATTTTAGCTCGGATACACCAAAGCCACGCTTAAAGACGGATACACCATAAAAGCGATGTTTAGTATCTTCTTCATCAACGATTCCCCAGAAGTTATAACGAGTAATGCCGCGCTTTCTTGCGTCGCGCATGGCCTGCATATGAAGAAGCGGGGCACCAGAATATTTTGTCCCGAGTTCTGAAGAAACCCCGTAGTGATATGAGGCCTCGTTGCCGTAAAAAATCATGAAATTTTCTGCCAAAATTTCACCATCCTTCTTAGCAATATAAAGGATAGCCTCTTTGCCTTTAGCGAAAGCCGCAAATTGTTTAGTAAGAAACTCCTCGGAAAAAGCATAGAAAGAATGACGTTTGGCGGTCTGGAGTTCAATCTGATAAAACTCTTTAATTGCTTCAGGGTTGGTGGAAGTTTCGATTGTGATTTGATTCTTTTCCGCTTTTCTTAAGGCCCGACGAAGACGTTGTCGCATATTTGCCATGATTTCTTCTTCGTTTTTATTAAGATCCAGAACCCCAGCATATTCAACAGATAAATACATTGGAGCTTTTCTAAAATTATGCTCCTTAAAAATTTGGGCGGAATCCTGATTATATTCTAGTTGTGGACGCACCCGGACAAAGACACATTGTAGGTTCTTTGCAACATTTTTCATATCATCAAATACCCGTTTCATTAGGCTCTGATCTTGCCAGTCGAGAATAGGACCGCCGGCGATAGCTAGGTGACGGCCCCTTTTAGCTGGCTCAACTTCACCAGCATAGGCGGCGACAATCTTTCCGTCACGTCTAAAAACCCGTCGGACAATTTGATGATTAATGTTCTGGTAAAATTCGTAAAAATCCCATGATTGTAAAAAGTTTGCTTCTTTGAAGCTGGTAATAAAGGCATCCCATTCTTTTTTGGAAGTACATTCTTCGATGGTGACTTTTGACTTAGTTGTTTCTTTCATGTTTTTCCTTTTATAAATGACGTCGTTTTTTACGGATGGTCTCAATTAGGCGATTAAATTGATAGCGTAATGGACTCACTGAAATATCCTGAGCCGCAACATAGGTGAAGCGGTGCTCGGAGAATCCAGTCTTAAAGGTAGTAACTCCAGCGTAGCGGTGCTTTGTTTGTGCTTCTGGGGCGAATCCCCAAAGGTTATAACGTCTGATTCCTCGTTTTTTAAGGTCACGCATAATTTGCCACTGCAATGCATAAGCGCCTGGCAATTTGCGATTAAGTGGCGTACTGGCTGCCTCGTAGTATTCCGCCTCTATGCCGTCAATCAGGATAAGACCATAGGCAATTGGCTGGCGATTTTCGTCATATGCAACATATAATCTGAGATCTTCCGCGAAACTATCTTTTAGTGCTTGCAGCTCTTTTTTGGTGGGCGGAATAAAGTTTTGGCGTTTTGCGGTGTCTAGCTGAACCTGATGAAATTCCTCCAGGATACCTGCATCATCGGAGCGATCTTCTACGGTGATTTTTAGCTTTTCAGCACGGCGCACCTCGTAGCGAGTCTGTCGTCGGAAAGTGGCTAGGAGATCTTCTTCGGTTTTTGTTAAATCGATCATGACGGTATGTTCTGCGCCTAGATGGAACGAAGCTTCAATTGAACCTAGTTGCTTTAGAATAAAACGATTTTCTTCAGAATCGGCAAGGGCTGGACGAAAACGGATGAAAGCGCATTTATATTGCTTGGCGATTTGGAAAAATTCTTGAAAAACAAGGGCGACAACGGCGGGGTCTCGCCAATTAAGCAGGGGCCCATTAGGAATTTCTAAAAATCGACCACGCTTGGCGTCCTTAATAACCATAAGTACTTTAATATGACCATAAAATTCACAGAGAAGTACTCGGCGGCCTAGGAACTCGTTATACTTTTGCCAGCGAGGAGATTGTAGGAAGTTTGCAAGGTCATAATCCCGAATCTGATTATTCCAATCTTGTTGCGATAGCTTGACTAAGTTCTTTGTAGCTTTTTGACCTTTTAGCAAAGCCACATAATCTTTTTTATGAAGCTCTGACTGTCCTTGTTGATTGACTTTTACTTCAACTAGCTGTGGAGCAATGATCTGCCAGGCTCTTTTCAGCTGCAAAAATGAATAATTCGTTGGAAAATTAATTAGATGTTTGGCCACCAACGTAGCAACAGGACAGTCGTTTTCATTGAAATCTGACTCTTTAAAGTAACGCTTAGGTGCCACTGGCGAGTCGTACCAAATTTCGTCAAAGAAAAAGCCGGCCTTTTTTAGTTTTGATAGAACACTGTTTCGGTCCTTAACAAGAAGCGGATAGCGTAAAATTGAATGATATTCTTGACTCTTTTGTAACTTTTTTAGTAAATATCTTGACTGCCAATAACTGAGTCGGCGTTCAAAATCGAGCTCAGCGTCGGCAGAACGTTGAATTAGTTTTAACTTCAGCAGAGCTAGAATCCAGATTTGACCTAAATTAAAACGACCAAATGAGAGATAAGAAAGTACGCGGGAAATGAGAGCAAACAACGGATAAAAATTATCTCGTAAGGAGCTTGAGATCTTTGGTGCGCGGCTAGTGATATCCTGAGAGTCTAAGAGGCGATTTTTGGAAGCTACTCGCATAATTAGTGCTCCGCCCGAAGTTGCATCCAGTGATTTTCCTTTACCAAAAGAAAGCACAACGGCGTCACCGATACTTCCGGCAAGACGTCCGTCCGAATAATGAATGTTATATGAGTGAGCAAGGTCTTCAATAAGAAAAAGATTATGCTCTTTTGCTAACTTTTCAATTTCTACTATTTCTGCAGGGATACCAAGATTATTTTGAACAATGACAGCTTTAAGGTCGGGGTACTTCTTAATGCATTTCTTTAGGGTGTTTGCGTTAAAATGTAGGGTCTTAGGGTCAATATCTAAGTAAATTGGTTGGTATCCGGCAGTCCTGATCGCCTGCACGACTGCAAAACAAGTTAGTGAAGTTATAGCAACGGCCGGAAGTGATGCTTCTCCTGAATGTGTCTCTGTCTTCACTTTTTTATCAACTGAAGAATCCTTGGGTGCTGTTGGGATTTGCGAGATTAGAGCCAAAGAAAGAGCAGTACGACCAGAATGAAAGAGATAAACATTTTTTTGGTCAACTTGATAATGCTTGGCAAAAAATTGTTTTAATTTTATATAATCTTTTTTTGTACCAAAACTTGCAAGAAAACGCAGGGTTTCTTTAAGGTTAAAATTATTAGCACGACCTAGGAAAAAATGTTTCACTTATTTTCCTCCATAACTTCACTAATAGCAAGAGCAAGTCCTTCCGGATCACAAATATAGGGTGCGTGTGTCCAATTTGGAAATAACTTGAGTCGGCTCTTTTTGATTTGCTGATGCATTTTTTGTGCATGCCTTGGAGGAGTGATTTTATCTAATTCACCCCAAAGAATATCGGTTTTTACTTTAACCTTGGAAATGTCTAATTGGCGGTCCGAGTCCAGCATATTAGTTAAGGTTTTTTTCATGTTTTCAGGAGCCTTTTCATAATCACCAGCACCAATGATACGATGAAGCAGTTTGCGCAGAACTTTAATCTGTTTTAATGGGGCGAATAGCCGACTGATTGCTCTTAAAATATCACGTTTCTTTGATGGTTCATAGACACCGGCGGCGTCAAGTAAAATTAGATGAGAGACACGCGCGGGTTGCCTTGATAGGAGGTTTAATAAAATTCGGCCTCCGTTACTATGACCAAGAACCACTGCGTCTTCTGGTAGTAGTGAATCGGCCCATTTAACATATTCATCGATGTTCCACACTTTTTTACTAGGATCAGTAAGTCCGGGGACGTGTAACATCTTTACCTTAATCTTATAGTTATCATTTAAGAGTTTAATGGTTTTATTCCAGGGTTCCACGGAATAGGTCCAACCATGAATGATGTAAAGTGTTTTTGTCATTAATTTAATCCTCGTTTTTGTCGTCTTTTGATCGCAGCTTTTTCGCGTCTAGGTAGCTTTTTGGCATCGTCTGGATTTTTTAAGATCTTCTCAATGATCCATTCGAGATACTGAGAGCCCTTAAAGAGAATCGTTTCTGAGCCGCTCAAATGCTTCTCGAGATAGGCTAAGGCTTCTTTAGGGTCATTAGTCACATAGGGGGCAATGCCAGCCTCTTTCAGAAGTGGCGCCGTATATTTCTTAGTGCGACGACCAATTAGAATAACTTTTTCTGGTTTTACCTTGATAATTTCAGTGGCAAGTTTTGCGTGTTCTTGTCCCTCAATACTACCTTGGTCCACAATATCACCAATCACCAGCCACTTATGCTCCACTTTCATAGCTTTAAACATCTCTAAAATTGATTTTACCGAAATTAGATGAGCATTATAACTACTATCGATAATCTGAACACCATTTTTGCCTTCAAAATATGAATTACGACCTGGTGCTAGACGAAAATCTGAGAGATCTGAATCTATTTTGATTTTTAAGTATTCAGCTAACTTTTCAAGCATAACTAGCTGAATAGTGAGGTCTTTTGAAAGAGGTCGGTTAAACTGATACCGCCTTGTTTGACCACTTTCTGCAGACTGAATCTCAAACTTAGTCTGATTTGGCATTACCTGATATTTTACGAGATCTTTTTTGGAGCATTTAATTACTCTAGCTTTTGTAAGTCCTTTTTGTTTAATGCTGTCAAGAGCACGAACCATCAGTTCGACGTCGTTATCGATGATCACAAGCTTCTGTGTATGTTCTGGCAGCATAGCGAATTCGTGAGTAATAGCTTTATCAAGATTTTCGAACAGCCCATCTTTTACTTGCTGCTCGAATTGGACTGCGTGCGATAAGCCAAGAGAGATCCATAATGTGACCTCAGGCTTAAGCCAGGAGGCAAGAAATTCAGCCTCGTGCGGCCTTTCCCCATCAATTTCAACAACATAAAATTCCTCTTTATGTGTATAAAATAATGACTTGATTGGTGCAGCAATAAAAAGATAAAACCACTTTAATTTTGAGCCAGTTACACCAGTTAATTTTAAGATATCGAAGGCAATGCCATAGGCAGAGTTGGCATCATGAGAATAATGAGCGCGATCCTTCAGGATACACTCCACTAAGTTCAACATGGTAGTTTTACCAACAGAGCCAGTGATAGCGATTACACGAGGTCGCCAGCGACGAAATGAGATGTTAGCAAAAAATCTGAAATAGGAAGCTACGAGAAAGTAAAATTTTTTCTTAAATTTCATCACTGGAGTCATACCGTAATTTTAACATAAAGAGGATAAACTTGGCAAAGAACAGATGATTATTTTCGGATTGAAGAGAAGAAGCGAGCGGCGCGTTCGGTTTTTGGATGGTCCATAACCTGTTTTGGAGTGCCATCCTCGATGATTTTACCATGGTCAAGAAAGATCATACGGTTACCAACCTCGCGAGCAAAACTCATTTCGTGAGTTACAATTACCATTGTTAATCCTTGTTTAGCGAGATCACGAATTACATCAAGAACCTCACCAATCATTTCGGGATCAAGCGCCGAAGTCGGTTCATCAAAAAGAATAGCTTCCGGATGCATGGCTAGTGCACGTGCGATGGCGATACGTTGTTTTTGGCCTCCGGATAAGTTACGTGGATAAGCATCCGCTTTACTAGATAAACCAACCATTTTAAGTAGTTTTCTGGCCTCTCTATCAGCATCCTGATCTTTTTGATGAAGTAATTTTTTAGGACCTAGCTTAATATTTTCAAGTACAGATAAATTATCGAAGAGATTAAAATTCTGAAAGACCATTCCAACCTTACGCCGAATTTGATTTAAGTCCACGCACGGTTCTGTAATATCTACACCATCAATAAGAACCTGACCAGAAGTGGGTGTAGCTAATAGATTGAGACATCTCAAAAAAGTAGATTTACCAGAACCGCTAGCACCCACAAGAACCACTACCTCGCCATCGTGAATTGTAAGATTAATACCACGAAGTACCTTAGTGTCCTCAAAGTTTTTATGAATATTTTTTGCAATAATTGGCATTACTTTTCCTCGTCATTATTTAATTTCTTTTCTAATCTAAACATGACCTTTGAGAAAATGAGGGTAAGTGCAAGATAGAGGATGGCAGCGGCGACTAGCGACTGAAAGGCAGTAGCTGTAAGTGAGCGTATATCATCTGCTCCTCGCATAAGATCACTTAGACCGATCCAGCCAACAATCGAAGTCTCTTTAAACATAGTAACCCCTTCGCCAATGAGTCCTGGCATAGAATTTTTTAGGGCCTGGGGTAAGACTATATAATACATAGCCTTGATATGAGAAAAGCCTAGAGAGCGAGCCGCTTCAAGCTGCCCCTTATCAACACTTTCGATGCCGCCACGAATAATCTCAGCAATATAGGCAGCACTATTCATGGCAAAAGCGATAGCAGCAATGATTAATTTTGGCATAGTTCGCATTGAGCCAAACACTACGTAGTACATAATAAGCAACTGTACAAGCACTGGGGTTCCCCTCATTAGTCCGATGTAGATTTGAGCGAAAAACTGAAATGGGTTAAAGACTGCAATCCGGCCTAATAGTTTTGAAGGGTTCTTTTTCTGCAAGCGAGAAAGAAAGATAAAAGGAGTGGTCTTTGAGGTGCGGAGAAGCGCAAGAATTAAACCAAGAAATAGGCCTACTATAACTGAAATAGTAGTGAGAACAATGGTTACTTCAAGACCATGCCAGAGGTAAATCCATCGACCATTACCAAAAATTACTTCAAAAAAATTCATTATAATTGCCCCTCCGCAGTGCCAAAATGTTTCATCAATATCTTTTGCATGCGACCATCTTCTCGCATTTCCGTGATTACGCGGTTAACCTGATCTAATAATTTTTGATTTCCCTTCTTTATTGCAACAGCATAGGGTTCGCGACTAAGGGGGAGGCTAAGAATTTTGAGATTAGAAAAACCAGCAACATACTGAGCAGCCGGAGCATTATCTAAAATAGCAGCGTCAATGCGACCTGTGGTTAACTCTTGCAAAACATTTGGAGCAGCCGGAAATTGAACAACTTTTGCACCCTTAATTTGCCTCGCCATTTGATCACCGGTCGTTCCCAATTGAACGCCTATTGTTTTATTAACCAACTCATATCTGTTCTTAATACTACTTTCAGAGCGCACGATAATCTGTTGGGAAGCAACATAGTATGGATCAGAAAAGAATACATTCTTTGCTCGCTCCTCAGTGACGGACATTCCAGCAACTGCTAGGTCGATCTGCCCACTCTCAAGCGCTGGTAATAATCCATCAAAGGACATATCTTCGATTTTAAGTTCCGCACCTAAACTTTTAGCAATTTCTTCAGCGAGGTCAACATCAAACCCCACAACCGTATCGCCATCTTTATATTCGAAGGGCTTAAAGGTAGCATTCGTACCCATAACGAGAACATTGGAATCCTTGGAGATTACAGTTTCACGCCGCATGATGTCTTGAAACATGAAGAAGTTAAGAATTAAGTAAATAACAGCTAGACTAATTCCCAATATTTTTTGTTTTTTACCACCATTCTTCATATCACTAGTATACTAGATTTTAACTTATTTTCATAAAAAATAGCACCTAGGGTGCCATTTTTTAGATACTACATCTTAATTTCTGCATCTACACCAGCAGGTAGAGATAGATTCTGTAAAGCATCAATAGTCTTTGGGGTTGCGCTTGTAATATCGATTAAGCGTTTGTGAACTTTCATCTCAAAGGCCTCACCACCAGTTTTATAAACGTGTGGAGACTTGACGACAGTAAAAGTACTACGCTTAGTTGGCAGAGGTACTGGACCAGAGACGTTAGCACCGGTACGGATGGCGGTATCAACGATTTGTTTTGCGCTTTGATCAATCACGCGATGATCGTAGGCCTTAAGACGAATACGGATCTTAAGTCCTTCACTCTTGGTTTCAACCATATTATTCCTTCTAGCTCTATAACTTCAGATATACCTAGACAGTATGTCGATGAGTTTTTAGGGCTCAATTAAATTTTATAGTTGCATAATAATATATTATCTGGCTTAAGTCAAGAAGGCTAGCAATAAATTGGTAAACAAAAATCCCCAGACAAAGTCTGGGGGAGGACGTGGCTGATTAGCTCTATGATACGGAGTAAAATAGATCAGCTTCGTTGTGGCTGTAGATTTTAATATTAGATAAATTACAACCAAGCTGATTTAGACACTCTAATATATACCTAATTTTTGAGCCATCACGCCCAACAAGTGTACCAGCATCACCTTCGAAAACATCTAGATGCAATATTCCATTGCGTAATTTACGAACACGTTCAACATTTATTATGTAGTCATATTTCCTACCTTCAATCAGAAACAAGTTTTTTTCATCACTTAGAAGAATACCCAAATCTTCTCCATGACGAGAATTGATTGCTACATAGTCCTTATTGCGGGAATCATAAGCCGATTTAACTACTACGACTAAGTCTTTTGTATCTTTAATAAACTTAGCTAACTTGGCCGCTTTTCTAGTACGTTCTTTTTCCTGTTCGAATTTTCTTGCCTTTTCCATCGCCTGAAATTGATCAATCCATTTTAGCCCTTCCTTAAAACCATAATTTTGATAGTAATCGAAAAGCCCTGGATTATACCTTGAAATCAAATCATCGGTCTCTAATTTATAAATAAGTCCCCTAATCTCATCTGGTTCTTGTCCAGAAATTAAGGCTATTTTAATTAAAAAACGAGCGGCAGATGCATCCCTAACTTCAAAGAATTGATGAAAGATATCATAATCTTCTTTTGTAAGATTCATATATCTATAATTAAAAAGGCTACGAATAGCATCAGCCTTGACGATTTCCCCAGACTGCTTTACTTCATCTAGAACTGATCTGAGATGGTCTTCACGAGTACAGGTCTTCAGTCTCTCCGAGATATACCATTGATAACAACCACATAGGCTCCATGCATGTTGAACTACCTTTACTTCACGTTCTGGATCATTCATGAATTTAACAATCAACTTCTCGAGAGAATCATTGTCGATCTCGACAAGGTCGCGATACTTGAGAAATAGATCGATATCCGATGTGCGAAGTTGATATTCTTTAATCTGCTTCCAATCTATAGTATCTTCTGCTACTCTGCGACGAAGATGTAGATTTTGAGAGGTTTGCTCTGTGATGCGCAACACTTGCTTAATTAATCCATCTGGCAAGGTAAGGATAAAATCCTGAATTTTATCAATATTAATATAATTAAATTTTGAATTTCGATAAAATTCACCGCTCTTGTCATATTCTGATACCCTAGACTTTAAATAGCTGATAACTGATTTACGCATTTTTTGATCACACAGAATCTCACTAATATCTTCGGACTCATGAAGAATATCGTCAAAGTGATCCTGCATAGTATCTGCCGAAATGTAAAAACGATCATTTACATATCTAAAGTCACCGATTGTCCTGTAGAACTTTAGCATATTAGCATTTTCATCTTCTTCTCTCAGATAAGCCATGAGCATACTAAAATCATGAACGCCATGTTCTATTACCTCATCGTCTACCAAGTATTGTTCATTGAAATTTGTAAACTTGATCTTAGTAAGTCTAGTATCAAAATCCTCAATATACATATACGCGTGAATCAGATATACACTATCATAATTTAGTATTTTAATATTTAGCTTCCTAAAATCTTTTGTTATGTCTTTGAAATATTTACGGAACGACTCTTCATTTTCTGTAAGGTCGACGGTGGTAGTCTCAAAAGACTCCTTCCTCCTCACTACAGTCATCTCATACCAGACCCCCCTCAGGAACAATTCTTGGATTCTGAAACAAGTAGAGGTTCGTCTCTACTGCTTTTTTGGAATTTGCAGGTTGCAGAAACTCTCCAGTCTCTTCCTTGAAATCATAATAAGAATAGTTTGTTTCAAAATCTAAAACTTTCTTATTTAACAACACTTGTATCATCTTATACCCCTCCTTTAAGAGAAAAACACTTGCTCTTTATAGGCAATTAAATAAGATCTAATCATTCACATTAAGATACTTAACCTGGACAATAGATCACAGTTACTTAAGTATTATACTATTTTTCTACTACTAAACAAGTCTTATTGCATATATTTATATTTTTTCAAGTATAAAAAATTGGACCACCGAAGTAGTCCAATTCTTCAATTAGTATTATCTAATTATTTTACAATCTTGGTAACAACACCAGAACCAACAGTACGGCCACCTTCGCGAATAGCAAAACGGTCATTGTTATTCATAGCAATTGGAGCTAAGAGCTTAACAGTAAAGGTGATGGTGTCACCAGGCATGACGATTTCTTTGTCAGCTGGGAGCTCAACTTCACCGGTAACGTCAGTGGTACGGAAGTAGAACTGTGGTTTGTAACCCTTTGAGAATGGAGTGTGGCGACCACCTTCTTCCTTCTTAAGGATGTAAACCTGAGCCTCAAATTCAGTGTGTGGGGTGATTGAACCTGGCTTAGCAATAACCTGACCACGTTCAATTTGATCACGCTCAATACCACGGAGAAGAAGACCAGCGTTATCACCAGCTTCACCTTCGTTAAGAGTCTTGTGGAAAGCTTCGATACCAGTAACGACTGATTTCTGGGTTGGGTGAATACCAACGATTTCAACTTCGTCGTTAAGTTTGACTACACCCTGTTCGATACGACCAGTGGCAACAGTACCACGCCCCTTGATGGAGAAGACGTCTTCGATAGGCATGAGGAATGGTTTGTCAAGATCGTGTTCTGGGATGTCAAAGTATTCATCCATAGCGTGGACGAGATCCATGATACGATCTTCCATTTCGGTGTCGCCTTCAAGAGCCTTAAGAGCAGAACCCTTGATGATTGGAGCATTGTCACCGTCGAAACCGTATTTGTTAAGAAGTTCACGAACATCCATCTCTACGAGTTCAACAAGTTCTGGGTCAGCAAGATCCATCTTGTTGAGGAAGACGATGATTTTTGGAACGTTCACCTGGTGAGCGAGAAGAACGTGCTCACGAGTCTGTGGAAGTGGACCATCATTAGCAGCAACTACGAGGACAGCACCATCAATCTGGGCAGCACCGGTAATCATGTTCTTGATATAGTCGGCGTGGCCTGGCATATCAACGTGAGCGTAGTGACGCTTCTCAGATTCATATTCCTGGTGAGAAGTAGCAATGGTAATACCACGTGCTTTTTCTTCTGGAGCGTTGTCGATCTGGTCGTAAGCGACAGATTTGTTAACGTCAGATGGAAGACGCTTTGATAGAACTGTTGTAATAGCAGCAGTAAGAGTTGTTTTACCGTGATCAACGTGACCCATGGTACCAACGTTGATGTGTGGCTTGGAACGGTCGAAATTTGCCATTCTTAATTTTTCTCCTTTAATATTAATTTCTTTTAGGCACTAATATTAACCAGCCCAAAAGTCTATATCTTATATTTTAGATGATGAAGGTCTTAAAGTAAAGACTCTATGTGGGTTTTAGTATATTTTTTATTTCAAGAACTGATCAGTGATGCTCGAGAGCTGGTCGGCGGCAAAGTTCTTCAAATCGAGATCTAAGCCAAGACCAGTTTTCTTTTTTAGATTCATCGAAGCGCCGCGAACAGTGGTGTTATTTTGGTTTTCAATCATCGAATTTCTTAACCTTTTACGATGTTCAATAAATTGATCCATAGTTTTAAGGTTTGTGACATTTGTTTTGGTTTCAGTTTCATACTGATCACGTGCATTTTGATTGCGGTATTTGGTGTAAATATAAAAGAAGTAAAGTGGACCAACGAGTAGAAGCAGAAAATCGTAATCAAAATCTAACTTGATAAACCCAAAAATACCTAAAAGCTCAACTAGGAAGGCAAAGAGGAAGAGTTTTGGGAGATAGATAGGCACACTACCCATTGATTCTTTGGTACGAGCATTAACTGCAACATAATGTAGTAGTTTGCGATCGCCTTTATCCTCCTGATAACTATAGAGCCAAACAGGTAGATAAGCAGCCTTCCACTGCTGTCCTTTAATATCAAGCTGCTCGGACTGCCAAGAGACTCCGCGGTCATAATTTTTAAGACTGGCATTTGCCGAAAATCTAGCAATATCTTTTGCGCGCTCGGTGACGATCGGCGTTAGTTCAGTAATATTACTGTCACGTCGCTCGGAGGTAAAACCTTTCAGGTAGTTTGAGTCGTATTTTACACTATTTTCAACATCAAACGGCATGATGGAATTAATGATATTGTTTGTTTTAGTCTTATTGGTCGTATCTAGGCGATCCTTATTTGATTCAATAGAGAGACCATGAATTGTTAGGTCGAAATCTCGGCCAACTTGATAGAGGTCAGCATCATAATAGGTTACACGGTGTTCCCCACTTCCTTCGGAATAGGAACGAGTTTGATGTTCACCAAGTCCCGTGAGATGACTATGTGCGTTTAAATCAACTACCATGTATGGAAAATATACGCCCATGATATTATTGGTGGTAAATTCTTGTCGAAACTTTGGGTGTGCATAGAATTTACGTTTTCCAACAAAGCTCTCGATTGCCTTTTTAGCTTCATCTTTCTTCACCTTAAAGGCGAGTACCATGTCTGGTATTGCACCGTTAGGGATTTGTTGATTTAGCGATAAAGTATTACGACACCAGTGACAGCGCGCCTGGTTGGCTGAGGCGGTGTCAATGACCACCTCAGCACCACAGCTCGTACACTTCAAGGTTATTTGATCTTTCGTGTCGGCAACAATATCTTGAGCACCCGAACCGATGGTTGTGCCAGAGAGCTTTGAAATATCAGTCTCCATTTCAAGCTTTTGTGGCTCAAATTCAAATCGACAGAAGTTGCAACGAAGCTGCCCTGTTGCTGCATTAGTGGAAATATCCGTGGAGCCACATTTTGGACATTTGACCTGTCCATCTTTATTACCAACATCGGTCTGGACAACTTTTACTCCGTTGTCCACATAGGCTTGATCTTGTGTTTCAGTTTCAGCCATTACAAATCTCTAGAACCCGAGAATCTGGGCTTTTACTTTATCATAGTCCTCTTGAGAAATAGCACCTGCGTCAAGAAGTTGTTTCATCTTCATGAGTTTTTCAGTTGGATCTTCTGCAGGAGCTGGATTAGCAGTAGGTGCAGTAGGATTGGTTACAGGAGCAGGGTTGACCGGTTGCTGGAGATTACTCATCATACCACCAGCCGCATTCATACCCATACCCATGAAGGCCATGCCAGCAGCACCGCCACCGTTTTCACCAGAAGCCTGAATACCGCGTGCGATAGACTGCTGCATAAAGGAGTTGCCACGAGCGCCAGCAAGAGCATCTGCTTTCTTAACGTCCTTCATTAGCTCCTTAGTATCTTCGTCGTATTCAATAGAGAGAATTGCGGTGCTGACGATTTCGAGACCACGGTTTGAGCGCCATTGATAGCCATCTTCGACAGCCTGTGAAAGAGACTTAGCAAAGCCAATTTGATCGCCTTGAATCTTTGCCATACGATTACCTTTGCTTGGATCGTTGGTGTAGTTTGAGAAGGCAGCAGAAAGTGAACCAACAACTTCAGTGAAGAGCTGAGAGGCAGCGTCGTTGTCCATATCGGCAAAATCAAAGACTCCTTGATCATTGAGATAGGAGACAGGGACAAAGTTCTTAATAAAGGCGAGCGGATCAACAATCTTTAGACTGTAAGTACCACGAGTGATAGCACCAACCTGAGTATTAAGGAAGGCATCATCCCAGTAGATTTCAGATTGAGTACCAAAACGGTTGTTTGGAATTTCTTTTAGATTGACGTAGAAAATTGCTTGGCTTGAGCCTGGCATACCACCAAATTTAAAGCGCTCCCAGCTAGTCTTAATAATCGAAGAGATTAGACCGTCGCCTGCAAAGATAGATTGAGCATTCTGGTCCTCTGAACTATAAATGAAGCCACCAGGTTCAGCAATAACACCAGTAATACCGCCATCTTGCATAGTAACAAGAGCAGTACCTTCAGGAACAAGGATTTTACTACCATTAGAGATGATGTTAGCGGATCCTTGTGTGTTTGAGCCACGCCCATTATTTGTACCAACTTGCTCACCTGGGAAGAGACCTGCGGTTGCGGGAACTCCTGAAATTGGTTGATAGAAATCTTTCCACTGGTCAGCAAAAGTACCGCCAATAGCACCGGTAAAGGCTTTAATAAAACCCATATTCCTCCTTTAGTTATTTTATTTAGTATACACTAGATAGCAGGTTTTTAGAATATAAGCTGAGCGCTTCGGTAAAAAAGAAATTTTGTGAAATAAAAAAGAGGCCAGATGGCCTCTTTTTTATTGTTAAATTATTTAGAACTGTTACGTTTTTCAATAATCTCTTGTGCAACATTAGGTGGTACTTCTTCATACTGAGAAAGTT
The DNA here is from genome assembly GCA_963540965.1 of uncultured Candidatus Saccharibacteria bacterium. Taxonomy (GTDB): domain Bacteria; phylum Patescibacteriota; class Saccharimonadia; order Saccharimonadales; family Saccharimonadaceae; genus Nanosyncoccus. Next base: position 3,245 of record CAUTSA010000005.1, on the reverse strand, counting down.
CCATTGAGGATGCGGCACGACCTTGGCTCATAGAGCGGAGGTCTGAGGTGTAACCAAAGAGGTTACCGAGTGGAGCAAAGGCAGTGATAAGCTTGGCGCCACCTTGAATATCTTCCATAGACTCAATGCGACCACGGCGAGAGTTAATATCGCCAATGACGTCACCCATGAATTCTTCTGGAGTAGTAACTTCAAGCTTCATGACTGGCTCAAGAAGAACTGGCTTAGCACGCTTAATACCTTCACGAGTTGCAAGACTACCAGCGAGCTTGAAGGCAAGTTCGGAAGAGTCGACATCGTGGTAGGAACCGTCATAGAGAGTAGCCTTAATATCAACGACTGGGTAACCAGCAATAACACCACCGTTAAGGGTTTCTTCAACACCTTGCTGGACTGGCTTGCGGTATTCCTGTGGGACCACACCACCTTTAATCATGTCGATGAACTCAAAGCCCTTACCAGCTTCGTTTGGCTCAAACTTAATCCAAACATCACCATACTGACCACGACCACCAGACTGCTTGATGTGCTTACCTTGAGCCTCAGCAATGCCACGGATGGTTTCACGGTAGGCAACCTGAGGAGCACCAGTGTTTGCTTCAACATTATGCTCGCGCTTCAAACGATCAATAATAATTTCGAGGTGCAATTCACCCATACCTGAAATAATGGTTTGGCCAGTTTCCTCATCGGTGTGAACGCGGAAGGTTGGATCTTCTTCAGCAAGTTTTGCAAGACCGAGGCCCATTTTTTCCTGATCAGCCTTAGTCTTAGGCTCAACAGCAATGGAAACAGGTGGCTCTGGGAATTCAATAGACTCAAGAAGAATTGGATGAGCTGGGTCACAAAGAGTGGTGCCAGTTGTGGTTTCCTTTAAACCGACGATAGCGGCGATATCACCAGCTGCAACTTCAGTAATTTCTTCACGCTTATCTGCGAACATACGGACGAGACGACCAACACGTTCCTTATTGCCAGTTGTAGCATTAAGAATATAAGAACCTGATTTAAGAATACCAGAGTAGACACGTACGAAAACAAGTTTTCCAACGAATGGGTCTGAAGCAATCTTGAAGGCAAGAGCAGTGAGTGGCTGAGCAACATCAGCTTTGCGAACGATACGGTCGCCGGTTTTTGGATCAGTACCAACAGTTTGACCAAGATCACGATCGAGTGGAGATGGAAGATAATCTGCACAGAGGTCAAGAACCTTCTCAACGATAACACCACGGCCGTCACCACCAGTAACTAAGAAGAAGTCACCATCTAGAACGCGCTTACGGAGTGCAGCTTTTAGCTCGGCCTCAGTGATAGCTTCTTCACCTTGGTTGAAGTATTTGTTCATGAGGTCTTCATCAGCAGCAACTGCTTCTTCGACGAGAAGAGCACGGGCCTTCTTAGCCTTATCAAGCATGTCGGCTGGAATCTCACCAACGGTTAGTGAATGATCGGCATATTCCTTATAGGTGTAGGCCTTCATATCAACAAGATCAACGACACCGCAAATATCCTTTTCGAAACCGATTGGAAGGTGAATTGCAACAGCGTTCTTGGAAAGACGCTTGTGAATGGATTCAAGTGATTTATAAAAATCGCCACCAATTTGGTTAATTTTATTGATGAAACAAATACGAGGGACACCATATTTAGTGGCCTGGCGCCATACAGTTTCGGACTGAGCTTCAACACCCATCTTGCCATCGAAGACAGTAATAGCACCATCAAGAACACGAAGAGAGCGCTCTACTTCAGCGGTGAAGTCGATGTGGCCTGGGGTGTCGATAATATTAATTTTATAGCCCTTCCAGGTTGCAGTAACAGCAGCGGAAGTAATAGTAATACCACGTTCCTTTTCCTGCTCCATCCAGTCAGTCGTTGCACCACCAGTGTCACCCTTTACAAGGTCGATTTTATGTTTCAAACCTGTACGGTAAAGAATTGCTTCAGAGGTTGTGGTTTTACCTGCGTCAATATGGGCAATAATACCAATATTGCGAAGCTTTGATAAATCATGATTGTCAGTAGCCATGAATTTCCTTATTTAGTTATTATTATTGTCTTTTCGGTGTTTTGCCAATTAAATTACGGCAAAAAGACGTTGGTGATATTTTACCATGCTATCTGTTAAAAATAAAGTTGTATTTTGGAATTAAGTATCAATTGTTTTATTAATACATATCAAGATTTGCGCCGTATTCTCGGAGGATATCAATGTTATCCTCAATTTCTTTCTTACTTAATTTTTCTGTTATGAGATTAACATCTGCATCATGTTCGAGGAGAATAAACAGATTATCTGCGATACGGTCTGGTTTCATGTTGCTTAATATATTATCAATATCTGCACCATGCTCGAGGAGATTACATAATTTGTAATCGATATCATTTGGATTCATATTATTTACAATATTATTAATATCTGCACCATTCTTAAGGAGGGTATCTAGATTTTGTAAGATGTCGTATGAGCCTAGTCCCGAAACTAATTCGTTGACATCAATGTTTGCTCCGTGGGCGAGGAGGAAGTCTAACTTATATACAATATCGTGAGATTTTATTTTACCTACAACGAGATCAATATCTGCACCATTCTTAAGGAGGGTATCTAGATTTTGTAAGATGTCGTATGATTTTAGTTCCGAAACTAATTCGTTGACATCAATGTTTGCTCCGTGTTTGATAAGAAAGTCTAATTTATTTACAATATAGTAAGGATTCATTTTATTTAGAGCAACGTTAATATCTGCACCATTCTTAAGAAGGGTATCTAGATTATCTGATATATTAAATGAGCTTAGCCTCGAAACTAATTCGTTGACATCAATGTTTGCTCCGTGTTCGATGAGAAAATCTAATTTATCCACAATATCGGAATACCGCATTCTATTTACGACAAGATCAATATCTGCACCATTCTTAAGGAGGGTATCTAGATTTTCTGAGACGTCATATGTTTTTAGTTCTGAAACTAATTCGTTGACATCAATAATGGCACTATATTTAAGAAGAGTGTCTAGGTTTTTGGCAATACGGTATGAATCCATATTGTTTATAGTATTATTAATATTCGCACCTTGTTTGAGGAGAGAGTCTAGGTTTTTGGCAATATCGTAGGCTTTCATGTGATTTACAGTATTATTAATATCTGCACCGTGTTCGAGGAGAGTGTCTAGGTTTTTAGCAATATCACATGAGTCTAAGCTTGCAACCATTTTATTAGCATCTACCCCTTTTTCTAAGGCATA
>CAUTSA010000004.1:0-76964 GCA_963540965.1 uncultured Candidatus Saccharibacteria bacterium | reverse complement strand
AGACTTCATCAACTATACCATTTGGGTCGAGGCGAATGGAGGCGGAACCGTTAGAGGCGAAGACTCCAGGAGAGTTGGGGTCTTCAAGTCTAAAGATGATGAATTTTGCTTCGGAATTTTCTACTTTAATATTGTCTTGATCATAGGCTTCTGATTGATCATAATCTTCATAATCTTCATCTTCATAGTCGTCATCTTCGTAATCTTCATCTTCGTAATTATCGTCTTCATCATCATAGTCGTCATCTTCTTCTTCTGGGTTACCATATTGTCCATATACTAGATAATTGTGGGCAACATTAGGGTCCACGACACACCAGTGGGTGCCTTCTGCGAGGCTGGCGATCTCTTCTTCGTCTCCTAGCTTATATTCAAACCAATCGCCATGGACATCTTCGGTACGTTCTGGGGTTTTGAGAATGACCTTGGTATCGACCAGTTCTTTGGCGTAGAGTTTAGGAAAATTGGCAGATTTAACGAGAGAAACCAACTTCTCGTCATCTGAATGCTGTGCTAGCCAATTCTCTTTGTCTACGCCATAAAAATCATTAATTTGGCGATAGACCTTGGCGAGGATTTCGGCGTTAAGTTTTGGGAAGCTGAGAGCTGTGGTGTTATCACGTCTATTATAGTCTGCTTCATCAAGATTGAGAGCATTGCTCATCTTGGAGATGCCATCGAAAGCATAGACTTTGAACCAGAGAGGATAAGGGCAGTTTTTATCGCCTAGGTAGTTAGCCCAGGAAGTGATAGATTGACGTTGTTTATCGATGAGATCTTCAGCAAGAATTTCTTTTTCATCTCTACTCAATTCTCTGCCTTGACCATTATCTCTTAGGATTTGTTCTTGTTGCTTCCAATAGGAGTCTGGAATGTCTTCATAGTCCATGACGAGATTTTCGGCAGAGGCTGCCCAGAGTTTTTGTTCTATGGCATCTCCATGTTTTTCGATCATGTTATTGAGACGGGAGAGATAGGCAAAGTTTCTACGTTCGTTGTTTTTGCCTGGGAGTTTTTCTTTGTTTTGACGAGCTTTATTGAAGGAGGATTCGACGATGTCTTTATGTTTAGATTCGAAATTAACAAGAGAGAGGACTTTGGAGCCGATTTCGTTTTGAAGACGAGAGGGAGCTTGGGTGTTTCGTTCGGTTGTATTGATACCGCTCTCTTGTCTTATTGTCTCTTCATGGTTAAGTTGATTATGATTTGTGATTGGCATAAGGGAGGCTCCAAAATATAAATATATATGGTTATATTTTAACATAACTAGAATGAATGATCTGTTTTTTGTGAAAGACATCTTTATTCTTATAGTAGATAGAAAAATAGAACACCGAAGTGTTCTATTTTATAGTGAGTCTAGAAAGTTGTTTTAGCTGATCTTCTTAACCTGAAGAGCGTCAAGTTCAACTGGTGTTTCGCGACCAAACATGGAAACCATAACCTTGAGTTTGCCTTTGGTGGAATCGATTTCAGCAACAGTTCCCTCGAAGCCCTTGAAAGGACCGTCAGTAATGGAGACAACTTCGTTAAGGGCGTAATTAACGGAGTATTTTGGATCTTCGACACCCATGCGTTTCTTGATCTTTGCAATTTCTTTTTCAGAAACTGGAGTTGGCTGAGTACCAGTACCGACAAAGCCAGTGACGCCTGGGGTGTTTCGGATAATGTACCAAGTTTCATCAGAAAGACGCATTTGGACAAGAACATAACCCTGGAAGATTTTACGATCAACGATTTTGCGTTTACCGTTTTTAATTTCAATTTGCTTTTCTTTTGGAACGATGGCATCTAAGATCTTATCCTGAAACTCAGGGCGATCGAGACGCTGCTTGATTGATTCTGCGACCTTATCTTCGTAGCCGCTGTAGGTACTGATTGTATACCATGCTAGGGTGTCGTCATAACGGTTGACTGCCATTTTCTATTCTCCTATTTCAATAGATTGTTAAATAATAAAGTGAAACCTGCGTCAAGCAACATGATAAATGCTGCGAAGATGACAGTATAGATGATGACGGCGGAAACGAGTTTCCAGGTCATTTTACGATTTGGCCAGCGAACTTGGCGAAGTTCTTGCCAAGAAGCGTGGAAATAACCACCAATTTTACGGAAAGGAGCAGTGAGGATGCGAAGAACCTTTGGCATTGGCTTTTTGTTAGCTTTTTTCTCTAACTTAGCCTGCTTTTTTGCTTGTTTCTTCTCGTATTTTTGTTGTGCCTTCTCAAGCTTGGTTAGCTTTTTGTCGGCTGTTGAAACTTTAGTTTGTTGAGTATGACTTGTAGTTTCAGGTGCGGATTTTTCCTGATGATTTTTTTCCGGCATAGAATTCTTTGGAGAAGTTTTCTCCTTAGATTCACCGGCTTTGATACGAGTGATATTTGCCATTTGCTCCTTCCATAAAAAATAGTCTGATACCAGACTGTCAATAGCAGTATAGCGAGGATTTTGGTTTTTGTAAAGGGATTTTTAAAATATAGGGTTCATTTTTTAAAAAATATGATATGATAGAGGTACCAAAGAATGGGGATTCGCCAAGTGGTAAGGCAGTGGGTTCTGGTCCCACCATTCGGGGGTTCGAATCCCTCATCCCCAGCCATATTGAAATTTTCCCTAAATCCACCGTGGAATTACATGGTGGATTTAAGTTTATTAAGCAATTTATTTATATCCTTCCCCAGTTTTTAATGCATTTTTTCAACTTCTTACGATACACTATTTAATAATAACGAGTTATTTAGTGTTATTTTATTAGAAGGCTGCGATATAATAGACATATGAATAAGGTAAATATATTACTTACGGAAGCTAATGGCAATCTCTCTAGTGCTAGAGAAATGATCATTAGCGCTATTAAAACTGCTGAAGAATACGTATTTCCAAAGCTTAAAATAGATTGGGACATTGATTTACTGGTAACCAATCGTTTACGTGATATTGTTATCCCAGAAGACGGGGTTGGCGGATACACTAGGACCGCTGACTTTATTGAATTTGCTATCAATGAGGAAAAAGCAACTGAGAACTTGATTTCTGAAATGATAGCCCATGAACTTTGTCATGCCGCTCGCTGGGGTAAGAATGACGAGTTGATTATTGCGTTGTTCGATGGCATGATTAGCGAGGGTATTGCAACTTATCTGGAAGCTGAGTTTGTCAAAGACCGAGAAGAAAAAACAGTCTTTATTAAAACTATCCTTGAGCGATCTGATAACGAAAATAAAAAGATCCTCGAAGAGCTTCGCGATCAGTTAGATTCCAATTATTACGATTACTATACTATATTCTTCAACGGCAACGATAAACTTCCACGTTGGTCGGGTTATTCACTTGGATATTATTTAGTTAAAAAATATCTCGAAAAAACTAATAAAAAAATCGAAGACGCTTTCACTGACAAATACGCGGATTTTAAGATTACTTTGTAAAAGAAAAAGCACGGACAAAACCCCGTGCTTTTTGTTGAACTTTAGTCCTTAGGCGAAGTAATGTGGCATTCTCAAGCTGTTCGGATTAATACTAACAGAATGTTGAATGATTGGGTGCGTATAGTGAGCCGAATCAAACCCGAAGTTGATAGGTACAATCCAAGGACTGAATACGCGGATGACCTTAATATCCGATTTTCTATCGGACAGGTCCACTGTTACAAGTTGTAGGTTTTCACTATAGAACCGATCAAGGTTCTCTACTGCCATACTCTCCTGAATGTGACCGTAGGAGATCACATTTTTCCAAAGCCAATGAAGCTTGTCGGCATTTTCCTTGATGTAGTAGACCTTCCCGTGATCTACTGGCGTAGAAACCCTACACGGATCTATTGGCGTCATATCTGGATAACGCAAGGTTAATAGAAGGTTGTATTCCGCTTCCTGCGCAGACTTCAGAATCGCATCACCTACGGATCTCTTATCAATCGTAGCCGCCGCTCCACTTACGAAACATGGATATTCATCGCCGACAATTACAGTTTCAAAGACCATTCCGAAGGCACTTGGAATTTGAAGAACGATCAATTGACGTTTTTGCTTCAAGAAGTGAGCAATGCGTTTTCTAATATGAATCGGGAGAATCCTTTCATCGACTCGATGCGGAGATTCTTGGGAAAACCAGTTACGCATCAACGCGTCGCGTTCAATTAGTTCGATGACGGCTCGTCTCTTGGCTTCGTCAAAGTCAAAATGAGCCGCAATGCCAGACGAATTACCATAGTAGATGCGGTTTTCGTCATTTTTCTGGCCGTAATAAACTAAATCTGAAGGAATGTAGATTTCAGAGCCGTCATAATTAGTCCCCAGGGTCCAGTTAATAACAAGATCGTTCGTGAAGAACTTTACTCCGCATTTTTTGGCTTGTTCTTCCGTGAGCGGAAAATACACTCTAGGATCGAGCCACTTACCCGGCACTTGGCTTGCACAGCCTCGGAAATCCACTCGTACCTGACTAGATTGGTAGCGTTCATAGCCCTCAATAGTCGCCTTGAAAACGGCGTCCACATAAGATGGACTAGTCGCTCCGGCATATTGAATGTTGCCATTTTCATCTAGATAAGTAGTTGTAGCTCCAAAGAATGAACCATCACCATCAAATACGCGCGTCCACACGTTTTTAACTGGACGATCTGTACCAACATGCCATTCGACGAAACGAATCTTGTTAAACTGATCCGTCTCAAAATCTCCTAGATAACCTACCGGAATTACAAGTATTGGCCAAATGTTGCCAGAGAGTTCGAGCTCTTGCTTCAATGGTTTATCCTGAACTCCGCCCATCTCGCAAGCGCCAAGGCCTTGCTCAGCACAGTAGAGACTAATGTTTTCGGCGACGTGACCTGCTTCGATCAGTGTCAAACGATAGCCACGATTGGCATACTTGTATGGCTGACGCTCGAGATCCGCCGCAATAACGATCTGTACAGAAGAGCCAAAGGGCATTTCTTCTTGGTTAAAACAGTATTTCAGTTGCTCGATATCAACCTCATCACTAAAACAGATGAGGCGATTTTGCTCAGCGTCATATTCGTAGTAGCCAGATTCAAGTCCATCTTGTGGACTCTCGATTAGTACATAAAGTCTAAGCGGATAGAGCGCTCCACCACTCGGTACTGAATGATCAGGAATCGAGTAAGCGAAGTGGCAAATGCTACCGATTTGACTGACTGTCATCTTCCTCTCTGAAAAAGAGCGACAAGAGCGTCGATTTTTTCTGATTGAGAATAGAGTCGAAGATGTGTCGCAATCAAACTGGATAACCTTACCTGACTTAACCGGTAACCTTTTACTTTTAGTGTAGGCTTCGACCTCATCTTGAGTAAGATCCGAGTTGATGGCGGACGGGTAGTTACTGATACGGTGAAAATGCATGAACTGATGCCTTGAATCAACGACAAGCTCCATATCCTCTAATTCAACGAGAATTTCCATCACGTCATCTTTGGACAAGCCAGAAGATTTAATAATAGAGGAAACGTTCGTATATCCATTGCAAAGACTCAAGACCTCCCAAACTTTACCAGCCATATCATGGCCGATATCAATCTGGTTCTCTCGGTGGAGGAATCTTATTCCTCCTTCATATGGGACTACTGGAGTTACTAAGATTGGGGTAAAATTGATGTCCATCTAAAACACCTTCCTTTCTAAAGGCTAAAGTTTTTAAGGTCCCAGAGATAACTCTCTATTATGTTATATTATAACATTTTATAGAGTTTAAACAAGAAAGAGGCCCGGAATTTAGGTTCCGGGCCAGAGGCGAATGTTTTGGCATGTGTGAGACCAAACATTCTTGTATATCTTATGTTTGGAGAGCGGTGAAATTACTTTCCGCCGCCACCGCAGCCACCGCCGCCACCTCCGTTACAACCGGAACCGCCGCCGCAAGAGCCGCCACTGCCACCGCAGCCACCGCCACAACCAGAGCCGCATCCGGCTCCACCGCAGCCACCGCTACTGTAGTATCCGGCTCCACCGCCGCCACCGCAGGATCCGATTCCACCGCAGCTACAGTTACCGCTACCGCCACCGCTAGCGCAGCATGCGCTACAACTAGAGCCGCAGTTACCAGCTACAGTAACATTTACATCGTAAGGTGTACGCTTGACGTCAAGAAGTTTCTTCATAACGAGTCACCATCCTTTCCTAGAACGATAAGTGTGTATGGACAACAAAACAGCTCGTCGCACTCCAGAGGAGTCACACACATGCGACAAACTGAGATGTTTTGCCAACATAAAATAATACATACAAATGTCCAACGATTATAATCGTTAATTTTGATTATATCACATTTTACTAATCGTGCATATAGAAATAGCAAGACCCCTAGCCAAAAGTGCGTTTTTAGTTCAGCTTCTCATGTGTATGTATATGTAAATCCAGATATCGACATAGAGAAAGAAGCTGATTATGAAAATGGTGATAAAACTGTTGCCGATATCTTTTCAAATATCGTTGGTAGGAAAATAAAGGATTTTCATATTCAAACTACTGATAGCGTAGATAGACTTAGAGATAATATTAGATTTGAAGATGGGGATTTTAATGAAAATCAAGGTTCCTTTATTACTCGTTTCGATAATATTTTTGAGGAGGACGACCGCATATGCTTTGAAAATAGTATTGATTTTACTTTAATTCATTATGACGACATTGCCTAGAAAATGAAAGCTTTTTGTATTTTTGATAAGAATCTATTTCTATTTTTTTTAAGATTGCAGAGCTTTGCAATTTTTTGGAGAGCTTGCAGTTTTCTACCTAGATCAGCCGCTAACTCATATTCTTCAATTGCCTGCAGTAATTTCGGTGCAATTTGTTTGAGAATGGGAGTAAGGTTTTTTGGTTGTGGGAAATAATAATTGTTTGTTGCAAGAATTAATTCGGTCGCATTTTGGATGACAAAATGTGTATCAAAATAGAATGCTGCAATGTTGCCATGTTCGATATCCTTGGTGGACTTTCCTAAATAGTCATTAATAGAGTATTTCCACATTTTGACGTCTTCAGTGGTGTAGTCTACCGGTGTTTTGAGGGTTTCTTTAGCTAGAGTAACGAGACCTTCTAATTGTTCCTTAGACTCAGTTTTGAGAATTTTTGAATTTGCGAGCATGGTTGAGATATTGCGGTTTAGGAGTTTTCCTGATTCCGCTTCTATATAACTTTTTAAATCTTTAAAATTATCTGTTTGAATTTCAATTTTTACACCATCGATTTCTAGATCAATCCGGCCATCGTTTATATTATTATCAATAAAATATAGGTCAATATCGGATTTTTTAGTCCAACCTGGATTTAAAGCGGAACCAAACAATAGAATCGTATCTATTTTAGGATATTTTTGATAGACTTTTTCAATAATATTTTTTATGGTGGGATTTTGCATATGACGATTATAGAAAAGAACGGATGGTTCGTAAAGAATCGCCTATGTGTAGCTCAGTGACAAATCTTGGTGGATTGAAACACCATTATTTTATCGCAATAATATAATACAATATACTTATATGAATAAGGTAAACATATTATTAACTGAAGTCAATGGCAATCTCTTAGACAAGAAAGAGATGATAAAAACTGCCGTAAAAACAGCTGAGAAATATGTTTTCCCAAAATTAAAGATAGATTGGGATATCGACGTCTTAGTCACTAATCGAATTCCAATGATTATACCTGAAAATGGCGCCGGCGGATTCACTTTTTCGGCTGATTTTATTCGTATTATTATTGACGATAAAAAAGCTACTGAGAATTTAATTTCCGAAAATGTTGTACACGAGCTTTGTCATGCGGCTCGCTGGGGTAAAAATGATGAATGGATAAAATCTCTTTTTGACGGATTATTATTCGAGGGGCTCGCTTGTGTGCTTGAAGACGAGTTTGCAAACAACAATCTTGAAAAAACTTTATTCATCAAAACTATCCTTGAACGTTCTGATGAAGAAAATGAAAAAATTCTAGCAGTGGTTCGCGATAAACTAGACTCTAATGAATATAATTACGATGAGATATTCTTTAATGGTAACGATAAGCTACCACGTTGGGCTGGCTACTCTCTAGGTTATTATCTCGTCAAGAAATACCTTGAGAAAACTAACAAAGAAATTGAAGATGTGTTTGCTGATAAATATGCAGATTTCAGAATCGTCTTATAGGCATGAAAAAGTATTATAATCTAGCTAACTGATGAAGATTAAGATTATATACGATAAAGAAATAGAGCCAAGGCCGATCATTAAAGACGTCTATAAAATGCCAAATATTGATCAATTGATCAAGCAGGGTTTTAGTCTTCATATGGGGAGCAAGTATGATGAGATTCTTCACGAATTTTATGAAGTAAGCGGTCATTATATGTACTTACCGCTTGGGGATAAGTTAAGGCAATGGATTAAGGAGGGTGAGGGTGAGCAGGTAAAAATATTCTGTACTTTTCTATATAAGTTTTTTCAAAATAGAAAAGCTTTGCTTTATGAGATTGAGAAATTCTTTAACGAAGATGAAATAGCTGAATTAAGAAGAATGGTGGAGGTTGATCGGATACTTGAAAAAGATCGAAAACGGCAGATTGAGAGGTTGCGTTCAATTTGTCCTAAATGTGGAAACAAACATACGGCGAGAATTATCTATGGGATGCCAGTGATGGATGAAGAAATGGAAAAAGCGGAGGCGGAGGGGAGAATTTGGCTGGGTGGGTGTTGTTTGGATGATTACCGTTATTACTGCAGTAATTGTGAGTTGAAATTTTAGAATAAAAATAGTGCCATCTGGCACTATTTTTTATGAAACGGCATTTTTTATTTAAGAAGATTCTTGAGTCCGCCGGCAAGGTCAGTCGGAAGAAGGATAACTGTTTTCTGAGATGGGTCGGTGCTGATTTTTTCAAGGGTTTGAAGAGTACGAATATTAAGACCACCAGGAGTTTTGGCGAGTAATTCGGCAGCTTCAGCAACTGCGGCAGCAGAAGCCTTTTCACCTTCAGCAGAGATGATAGCAGCACGACGTTCACGTTCGGCTTCAGCTTGCTTTGCCATGGCGCGTTTCATATCAGAAGGAAGTTCGATATTTTGAAGTTTGACACTTTCAATATCAATTCCCCATTTATCGGTTTGGGCATCGACGATTTCTTTAATCTGGCTAGAAATTTCGTCACGTTTTGAGAGTAATTCATCCAGGTCGAAGTTACCGGTGACATCACGTAATGCGGTTTGGGCAAAGGTGGAAGTAGCATAGGCGTAGTTGGTGGTCTCAAAAACAGCTTTTTTGGCATCAATTACGCGGAAATAAACGACGGCATCAACATTAACTGTGACGTTATCTTTAGTGATAACTTCTTGTTTTGGAACATCCATTGGCGTAGTACGGACATCGACACTGCGCATAGTGTCAATATAGGGGATAATAACATGAAGTCCTGGATCAAGGATTTTACGAAAACGGCCAAGACGTTGGACAACACCGCGTTCGTATTGATTAATAATTCTGACGCCGGGAATAATAATAAGGGCGGCGATTAAGATAATGACAATAAAAATCATAGATTTTACTCCTTTTATGAGTTTATTATATCAAAACGATTAGAAAAACACAGGGGTGCTATAATGTAGAAAATATATTTTTAATTAATTTTGTTGTTTTAGCTTATAGGGAGAGGATTAAATAAGATGGAAGAAATAATCAAAAAACTAAAGAGTGACCCACGTAACGCAAGTTACACCTTGCGCGAGGTACCGCCAATTCTTCAAATCTCTGAAGATGCAGAGATATTAATTATTGGACAAGCTCCTGGAGCGAAAGTGGAAGAGAATAGAGTTCCATTTAAGGATAAGTCTGGAGAAAAATTGCGTAATTGGATGGGCATAGATGAGGCGACTTTTTATTCAGAAAAAATTGCAATTATGCCTATGGATTTTTATTATCCAGGTAAAGGAAAAACTGGAGACTTACCACCGCGTAAGTTCATCGCTGAAGAATATCATGAGGATATTATGAAATTGATGCCAAAAACTAAATTAATTATTTTGATAGGCGAGTATGCAATTAAGTATTATCTTAAAGACACAAGAAAAAAGAATTTAACTGAAACGGTAAAATGTTTTCAGGAATATTTACCGAAATATTTTCCTATTGTGCATCCTAGCCCGTTAAATTTCCGTTGGCAAGCAAAGAATCCATGGTTTGAACGAGACATCGTGCCAGTTCTAAAACAAAAAGTACATACGATTCTTGGTTAGATCTATGGCTTGGTGGGAAAATAAATTTTTTGATCCTTAATCTCGTCTGGCAAGTAGCTGACGTCATGGTGAAAACCGGCTTCCCATTTATAGCCTTTAGTGTAGCCTAAATCTTTCATTAGCTTGGTTGGTGCGTTGCGAATACCTAGAGGGATTGGAAGATTGCGAGTGTTTCTGGCAAGGTCTTTTGCGCGATTCCAGGCGTCATAGCTACTGCGATCTTTTTTTGACTTGGCTAAGGCAGCTGCAACATGGGAGAGGATAATGCCAGATTCGGGCATACCAATGCGTTCGACTGCTTGAAAGGCGGAAACAGCAAGACTCAGTGCGCCATTGCCACCAAGTCCAATATCTTCGGAAGCAAAAATCACCATACGGCGAGCGATAAACTTGGGATCTTCTCCGCCCTCTAGCATGCGTGCTAAATAGTATAATGTGGCGTCAACGTCGCTGCCGCGCATGGATTTGATAAAGGCGGAGATGGTGTCGTAATGATAGTCACCGTCTTTGTCGTAGTTAATGATTTTTTTACCAACAGCTTCAAGAACAAGATCTTGGGTAATAGTTTTACCCAAAGAGAGACAAATTTCAAGGTCGCCCAAGGCTGATCTGGCATCGCCATTGGCTAGTTTAGCGATCAATGCCAGGCTTTCATCTGGAATTTTTTTATTAATTCCCTCTTTTTCTGTGGCGCGTTTTAGAATATTTAGAATAGCTGATTCGTCTAGGTTCTTTAGAACGATAACTCGAGATCTTGAGATGAGAGCAGGAATAACCTCGAAGCTAGGGTTTTCGGTGGTGGCGCCAATTAAGGTAATCAGCCCAGATTCAACATGAGGAAGAAAGGCATCCTGCTGGGCCTTATTGAAACGATGAATTTCATCCACAAAAAGAAGTGTACGGATTTTAAGATTCCAGTTTTGTTTGGCACGTTCCACGACTGCCTCAACATCGCTCTTATGAGCAGTGACGGCAGAAAGTTCGATGAAATCAGCTGCGAATTCTTTAGCGAGGATACGAGCGAGGGTGGTTTTCCCAGTGCCAGGTGGACCCCAGAAAATGAGGTTGACGGGTTCTTTCTTTTTGGCGATTTCGGTTAGAATTTTACCCTCACCGATGACTTGCTCTTGTCCTAAAACGTCAGACAAAGTTTGTGGACGCATGCGTTCAGCTAGAGGTTGTCTTGGTGAATTTTGTGGATCCATAAGAGTTCTTATTTAATTTACTTTTCAACAAAAGCGCCAGATTGACGAGACCATAACTTCTTATACTGCCCTTTTGGATTTTTGAGGAGTTCTTCATGCGGTCCTTGCTCGATGATCTTGCCATTTTCAAGAACCACGATACGATCGAGACTGGAAATAGTGGAGAGGCGGTGAGCGACCACGATGGAAGTGCGACCATGCATGAGGCGAAGTAGAGCCTCTTGGATTAGAGCTTCGGATTCGGAATCAAGAGCAGAGGTGGCTTCATCGAGGACGAGGATTGGCGCGTCTTTAAGAATGGCTCTTGCAATGGCAATGCGTTGACGTTGCCCTCCAGAAAGTTTAACACCACGTTCGCCAACCATGGTCTCATAGCCGTTAGGAAGCTTTTCAATAAACTCGGCGGCATTGGCGAGTTTGGCAGCGTGCTTAATTTCTTCCATAGAGGCATCAGGTTTAGCATAGGCAATATTTTCGGCAATAGCGCGATGGAAGAGAGAAGCTTCCTGAGGAACATAGGCAATATTTTTTCTTAAGCTATGTTGAGTAACTTTTCTAATGTTCTGATCGTCGATTTTGATGGCACCTTGATCGACATCGGCAAAACGGAGAAGGAGTTTAGTGAGAGTAGTTTTACCAGAACCAGAAAGGCCTGCAAGACCAATACGTTCACCTGGTTTTAGCTCAAGGGTGAAGTCTTCGAAGATACTTTCTTTGGCGTCAGCGTGGGTGAAGGTAATGTGATCAAAAGAGATAGCTCCTTTATCGACAATAAGTTTCTTAGCTCTTTTTTCATCAACAACAGTGTCGACAGTATCGAGGACGACAGTCATTTCGTGAGCGTCGCCGAAGACGCGAGTAAAGTTTTTAAAGATACTGCTAACATCCCAAAGATTCATTAGGATGGTTTGAGAATACTGGAAGATAAGGATGACTGTGGAAATTGGTAGAGCCATTACTGGGGCACCGATTACAATAAAGGCAATCATAATAAAATCAATAAGCAGGAAGATAGAATCAAAAATCACATCACGATGGATGGTGGCGCGCATAGAATTTTCACCGGCTGCTAAAGTTTCGGCTTGAAATTTAGTATAACGAGCGCGCTCATAATTTTCCTGGGCGTAAGATTTGACTGAGATGATATTGGTGATGGAATCTGTGAGTTGTCCAGTTTGCTTATTTTGAGCGGCCGCTTCTTTTTCGTTACATTCACCGATACGTTTAAAGCTTTTGGAGGAAACAATGGCGAAGACGGTGGAGAATATCATGAGGAGAATCGCAAAGATTGGTGCACGATTAATCAAGATGATGAAGATGGAGGAGAAGGTGACAATAAGAGGGAGAATGTTGAAAATGATGGAGTCTGCAAAACGTTCGTAAGCGCGGGTAAAGCGACCAACCTGTGCGGTAAGGGACCCGGAAAAACGATCAGAGTGGAACTGCATGGATTGATTATTAACGGTGTCGAAACACTGAATCGAAAGGTCATTAATGGTGAGAAGTTCCATCTTCCAGACCAAGTAAACACGTAGGTTGCCCAAGATACCAGAGCCAATTAGTTGGCAAAGAATGAGAAAAATGCCCTGTGGTAAGACTTTTTGAACCAGAGGAATCTGAAAAATATTGCCAGGGTTGATAAGGTCTTCGGATTTAGCGGAAGATAGAATATCAATAACATTGGCAATAACTAGTGGAGTGAGCACAGTGCGAACAAAAATCACAATTGGGGTCACAATGAAAACGCCAAGAGCGAGCCATTTGTATTTTTTGTTTGCTTGCAGGAAGTAATGTAGGGTGCGTCTGATTGTCGATTTATATTTGGGTTTTTTCTTGGGTTGTTTTGTCATAAAGCCTCGTTAATTGTTGTTTTGTTAAAATGATTTATTAAAAAGTGTTGATTTTGGGCAAATTTAGCGCCTAGAGAATCATGTAATAGATCTATTTTATCATAAAAATGTTTTTACGGTAAAGAGGTGGCATGGTATAATGAGTGAAAAATTAAATAGGAGTTTAATTATGGCAGATTTTAATAAAATCTTGACCCCAGGAAACTTTGAAGAAGGTGAAATTAATGTCGTGATTGAGATCCCTACTGGTTCTAATCATAAGATTGAGTGGGATCGCAAAAATGCTTGCTTTATGCTTGATCGTGTAGAGCCTATGGCCTTTGCTAAGCCATGTAATTATGGTTTTATTCCACAGACGCTTGACGAGGATGGTGATGAACTTGATGTTTTGATGGTAACCGACCAGCCACTTACTACCGGTATTTACACCAAAGCACGCGTGCTCGGGGTGATGAAGTTCGTTGATTCAGATGAAGTTGATGATAAGGTGATCTGTGTCCCAGCTGATGATCGCAATAATGGCGATAAATATCAAGCACTTGAAGATTTACCAAAGCAATTGATTAAGCAAATTGAATTCCACTTTAACCATTACAAGGATCTTAAAAAGCCTGGCACTACAGTGGTTAAAGGCTTTGAGGGTGTAGAATCTGCCAAAGAAGTAATTAAGGCTGCTATTAAGCGTTGGGATGATGCTAAGTAAGTAAAAATAATAAAAATAGACTCTTGTCGGAGTCTATTTTTTGTCTACGTGAAAATGAGAGCCTAGAAACTCAGCTTATTCGAGGATTGTAGATTCGATGGCTTTTGCGAGATCAATTAATGAAGCAGCGTCGATGTCGGAGGCGAGGAAAATTAGAACAAAGGTTTGACGATTCTTTTGATCTTCTTGCTTGGTTTCAAGGAAGTATAGATTATTAAATAGCGGATAACTTAGGTTGGCGTTTGTGGCGTCATTGGTTTGGGCGCCATATAACCCATAAACTGCGAGCTTAGAAAAACCAGTGAGTAGCGGATTTTTATTATTGTTCTGAGGGGTGAGTTTGGTTTTAAATTCTTGCCAGAGCTGTTCGGAGAAATCAGGATGTGTGTTGAGGCGCTTAGAGAGACTGAGGAGGTCAGTAGTATTAGTGAGATGGCTGGTGAAATTTGTATTGGTATAGGATTGATCTTTGAGGAATTGTTTAAAGTTATTTTCTCCAATTTCTGAAATCAGAGATGTGGCACAGCCGGAGTGATTTTCTTGGAGGATTTTTGAGAGACAGTTATCGATGGAGATTTGTTCGGTATCCACTGTGATTAACTTCTCTTTTTTAATTGCGCCTTGGGCGATTTTTGTATAAATTTGATAGGCCAGAAAGAGATTTTCAAGGCCGAGGCTATTATTTTGCGAGAAGTCATTATTCCTGGCAATAATTTCTTGATTATTTAAATCATAAATTAAGATACTGCTATTTTTCTTACTAACTTGAAATGATAGCCAGCGATCGAGTGTTGGTTGCAGGTTAATTTTTTTAAATTGTTTTGTCACTTGCTCAGTTTGCTCAGGTTTAGTAGCCTGTTCGTTAAGATATTTCATGAGGTAGACAATGCCAAAAGAAAGCGAGATGACACCAATGGTGGTAAAAATAATAATAAAGAGAATTTTTCCGAATTTCGGCATGCTGTGCTTTGATAATTCATTCGGAGTGAAATTATTTTCTGGAGTTAAGTTATTTGGTGGCATATTATTCCTTTTGTTAATAATTTTATTAAATTAATTCCCTTTTGGCGAGGCAAGAAGGAGGCGTGCGAGGAAGGCTTGAGCTTCGTTTGAGTCGAGTAGGCGAGGTCTAAAGGTTTGATCATAGCTGGTTGGCGAAATACGTGTTTGAAGAAGCTTATTTTGGTCGAAATAGTGGGTAAGAATGAGACTGCGGGTGGTGTCTGGCCAATAGATTTGATCAAAGAATAGATTACCGAGCCCGTAATAGATTGGTTTATTTTGGTAGAGCTCGTAGGTCTGTGGCTGGTGAGCAGAAGTACCGACAACCATATCAGCGCCAAGATCGATGAGATGGCGGAAGAACTCTTTTTGATTTTGAATTGGTTGGTCACAGGTTGGAAAAGCAACTGGCTGGTCAGGATAGGCATAACATTCAAAGAATTGAATATTAACAATTGTGAATTTGTTTTCTGCTTTGGCGGAGGCGAGGTCTGCTTTAAATTGTTCTTCAGAGTAGGGATTGGCTCCTGGTGAGTTTGTAGTGGCGAGCTGGCCGTTAGTGACGCTACTAGTCGAATGATTATAGGCAAGTAAGCGAATGGAGGAGTTAAGATCAAGGGGCTGTTTGGCCTGTTCAAGATTTGCTCCACCGCCAACCGTTTTAAGGCCGAGCTCCCGATATTTGGCGAGAGTCTTTAAATTATTATCGGAGCCTGTGTCATTATTATGGTTACCGGTCAATTCTACGATATCTGTACCAATAGCAGTGATCGTATCAAGGCTACGCCAATCGGCGCAGAGAGTCATGGTTTGATAGCCGCCCTGGCAGCCTTCCTTAAAGCTAATTTCATTGCTGATATGGGTGAAGGTTTTGGATTTAAGAAAATCTGCGATGTATTCAGCAAAGTATCCACCATTATTCTCTTGATTAATTTTATAGGTGAGACGACGAGTAAGGGCAGTAACTCCAGTCTCTGCGAATGAAACGATCTCTTTTGGTTGGTTCTTGGAAAAAAGTGGGGAGAGCAAGTCATGAATTGCCTGGATTTTAGTATGGTTTGTGGCGGAAGACGAGTCGGTACTCGTTATATGTAGAAGAGTAAAACGGGCGCCAGACTGCTGAGTGTCAAGGTAGTATTGATTTTCATAGCTAAGGAGCTTAGTGCTCGTATTAAGTTGATCGGGTGAGACTAGTCGGATTTGATTGTTTGAGAGAAAGGTTGAGTCGCTAAGTTGATCTGCAGTTATATTTTGAAGTGGGCTATAAAAATCTACGACTGGTAGCTCAATTTTAGCAACAAGATAAGAATTTGTGTTGATCGGCAGATTATATGTTTGACTGTCCTGGATCTTGAAATCAGAAAAATCTAATTGGTTAGCTAGGTGTTCACAGAGAGTATTGGCGCTCAAGAAATTTAAATTTAATTGTGATAAACAGGTTTTTTGATCAAGTCGATAGGAAGAGTACTTGGGGTGAAGATTTTTTAAAACGGCGATTGTGGTAAGTAGGATAAAGAGAAAGCCAAACGGTAATGCGAAGAAGGGGGTGCGGTAACGAGTCTTAGTGTTTTTTGCTTGTTTAAAATGCCGAGTTTTTATTTTTGAGTAAGGTGAACTGCCTAAAGCCATGATTAATCATCCAATTAAACATTTAATGGTTATTTTTATTTTAACATAAGTTTAAGTTGAGGTATAATTTAAGCATGAGTTTTAAGATTAAACTCTTTAGTAAAAAACCTAAAGAAAAACAGTTTGAAATAGAGTCGCCAGATAAAAATATAAAATGTCGAGTCAGATTACGCGATGGGCGAGTTTATTATGAAGTGAAAAAAAATGAGGACTTATTAATCCGGGAGTCTCGTTTAGGTTTTAAATTACATGGTGAAGATGATTTGGGTCAAAATTTGGTACTGGTACGAACTCAGAAGAAGAGCGAGAATGAAGTTTGGTCACCAATCGTGGGAGAGGAAAAACAAATTCATAACCAGTATAATGAAACGGTTTTTTATTTAACAGAGACAACGGAAAAACAAAGGCTTTTTTCGGTGCGATTCCGCGTGTTTAATGATGGTGTGGCGTTCCGTTATGAGATTCCACCACAACCGAGTTTTCAACGAATTATTGTAGTAGATGAGCTAACCGAGTTTAATCTTGATTTGAATGGTCAGGCTTGGCGAATACCGGCTTATCAGGCTACAAAATATGAATTAAATTACGAAAAATGGCCGGTTTATGAACTAAGGGACGCCGTGCATACGCCGCTCACGGTGGAAACTAATAGTAATAAATATTTATCGATTCATGAGGCGGCGCTATATAATTACGGTTCCATGACTCTAAAATTGAATGCCGATAAGCGGTTGCAGGCAGATATTACGCCTCTGTCTGATGGGAATAAGGCGTACCTTAATCTCCCCTTTGATTCACCTTGGAGAGTGATTATGATTGCTGATTCGGCGATCGAATTGACGGTGAATCGCATGATTTTAAATTTGAATACTCCACCAAAAGAGGATTTTAGTTGGGTAAAGCCCCTAAAATTTTTAGGGATTTGGTGGGCAATGTACGTAGGTGAATGGACGTGGGCTGAGGGTAAAAAACATGGTGCTTCTACGGAGCATGCGAAACAATATCTTGATTGGTGTTTGAAATTAGGGGTTTCGGGGTTATTAATTGAGGGGTGGAACAATGGCTGGAGCGGTGAGTGGTCAATGAATGGTAAATTTACGGACTATCTTCATCCGGTAGCAGACTTTAATATGGAAGAAGTATCAGAGAAAGCGCGCGAGTGCAATCTTGACTTG
Organism: uncultured Candidatus Saccharibacteria bacterium; assembly: GCA_963540965.1. Classification (GTDB taxonomy): domain Bacteria; phylum Patescibacteriota; class Saccharimonadia; order Saccharimonadales; family Saccharimonadaceae; genus Nanosyncoccus. The sequence goes on along the minus strand of CAUTSA010000004.1, from coordinate 59,175 downwards.
ATCGCACAGCATGAGACGGTTGGTCAAATCGATAATTATGAAAGACAACTTGAAAGTGCATTTTCTTATCTTGTGAGTAATGGCATTCACTACGTAAAAACAGGCTACACTGGATCAAAGATGTTGATTGCTGGTAAGCAGGAATTTCATCACTCGCAAGTCGGGGTATTGCATTATCAAAAGACGGTGGAGCTGGCTTCGCGCTATCAGATTATGTTGAATATTCATGAGCCGATTAAGGGGACTGGGATTGAGCGAACTTATCCAAATATTTTGACGCGAGAAGGGGCAAAGGGGCAAGAGTATGAGGGCGGAAAGATTCGTTTAAATCATGCGACAATTCTTCCCTTTACGCGGATGCTCTGTGGGGCTTTTGACTATACCCCAGGAATTTTTGACTTGAGAAATCCAGCAAAACGTGTCTATACTACTTTGGCGCGACAGCTTGCGTATTACGTGGTGTTCTATTCAGGGATGCAAATGTTGGCTGACCGCCCAGAAATATATGAAAAACAACCAGTAATTTTTGAATTCTTACAGAAGGTGCCAGTATCTTGGCAAACAACTATTCCATTACTGGGTAAGATTGGTGAATATTATGCGGTTGCTAGACGGGACTTTCTGTCGCCTGATTGGTATGTCGCAGGAGTTACGAATGAGGAAGCTAGGCGAATGAATCTAAATATGGAATTTTTGGATGAGGGGGTAAAATATACTGCCTATATATACCGTGATGGGGCGGCAAGTGACTATCGGGAAAATCCTTTAGAAATTGAGGTTGAGAAAAGAATCGTGGAGAGAGGAGATTTTCTGGATATCTGGCTGGCTGCGGGTGGTGGTTTTGCGGTGAGATTAGTAAAAGGATATTAGTAAAAATCCCCAGACTTTAAAAGCTGGGGATTTATTTTTTATTTTTATTTCTCAAGTTCAGCGGTAAGGATTAATCTTTCAGTGTAGTCGTTGTCGGCGATTTTTTCTCCATGACAAGTCATGAGAGTGAGAGTGGGCGTGGCTTTAGGTTCAAGTACTTTAGACATACTAATACTGTCTTTGGCCTGGATGTAGAGATTAGTAATTTTGTAGGTGTGATTATCAAGTTTAATCTGATCGTTGAGTTTTAGGTTGTGTAGACTACCAAAAATCGTGGAGGAGTGACCGATGATAAAGGTGTTATTTTCAGCTGCGTAATAGAGGCCAGCGATTTGGTCGGGAGCGGTGAGTGTGTAGTCGTTATTTAATTGTAAAACTTTAATGGCTGATTTAAGGCTGATTTTAGGTGCTTCCAGAATGAGATTTGAATTTGCTTCGACATTATGTGGCTGCATGCCAAAATAGCCGAAAATAGCAAACAGAAAAAGATAGATACAGATAAAAATTTTATGTGAATAATGCTTCTTGAATCGCATTTTTTCTCCCAACAACCTTAATGGTTTTATTATAACATAAGCTAGATGAAATATAGAAGTAATTGATTTAACAAAATATACTATTTTATTAAGAGATTTTCATTAAAAAACGCCCCGAGTGGAGCGTTTCAAAAGAAAAAAGTGAGAGATGAGAGTCTAGTCTTGGTATTTTTCGTAGGTAAAATCACGATACAATCTTTGATCTTCCTCGAAATTATTGCCATTTGGATCTTTGACCATGGCTTCCATCAACTGATGAAGAACATTAAACTGAGCCATGTAGATATACTCGTCATATCCTTCAACTTTGATCTGATCCCCCCAATCTCCTGACATATTAAAAGTCCTCTTGTATTTTTTGTGCGGATCATTGCCAGACCTGACACCAATAATGGTAATTGTGGCTGGAGACTTCTCGTCAATAAGGTCTTGGTCTGCCGCAAACGAAATAGTAACAGACTGAATCCCTTCCGCCTTTGGCTTAAAAGTCTTACGACCAAGCCTCAAACAGTGGCTCTCTTTATCAATCGTTACAGCATATTCTGGATTGTATGCCGTATATTGATTCATAAAGTCTGTAAGCGCAATAGTCTTCGGCTTCAGGAAGGTAGTGACGTCGTATACGATACTAGTCGGAGATAACGGCACCTTTTCTGCCTTTGCCCTCTTGGACTCAGCGGAGTTTTTGTCTTTTGACACAATCTCTACCTTTGATTCGACTTTCTGGTCGTATGGTGGCGGTGGCACTAGGGCCTCGACGGTCTCTTCGGTTGCGGTGGTTTGTTTGCTGGCAGCAAAACATGTGACTGGTGTGGTGAACAGAAATAAACTACTTAATAAAGTTACAATAAAATACTTTTTCATACTTTTTCCTCCTTTAAAGTACGAAGTGAGTTAACAAAAACCCAAAGAATTTTGGAGTTTTTGGAGTTACCTATATCGATATTATACAATAATTATATAAAATTACAACTTATCATATGGTTCAGTGATTGGGATCTGGATAGTAGTGCCAAAACCTAGTCGGGATTTGACTTTGGCGCCAAGGATGGCATACTGTTCACGCTGTTCAACGGTGATGATGGTGGAGTCATCTTTGATGGTGATGAAGTTTGAGATAGGCCTGATGTCGGCTAATGTATCTCCGGCAGTATTCATGGAAATAATGATATTTCCCTTTTGTGGAGTTTTTAAGACGTGGTTTAGATAAGAGACAATAATTTTAGTTAAGGCAAGGAAATTTTCCACCTGATGTTTTGGGCGCAGTACGTCGAGGTCGAGAGTGTAGCCGGCGCGTTCAAGACGAATAACATAGTCACGATAAATGGGGTCAATAACATCAGAAAGATACATAAACTTGCGCTCAAACACACTGGTGTGTACTTTGTTTAAGTCAAGGATTTTGAGAAAATCTTGATTCTCTTTCATAGGCTATATTATAACATAGAATCTCTCAGTTAAATAGAAAAGAGGTTTTAGATGTGTCTCGGTGTGGGACAAGGATTAGACCCCTGGGCTGTGAGTACTAAGTAATTCACGGTGGGCGCGATAATCTGGATCGTGAGATTCAACTTCTGCCCAGAAGGCTTTGGAATGATCTGGGTGATTGATATGTGCGAGTTCATGAATAATAACATAGTCACGTTGAGCCTCAGGGACTTGCATAAGGCCAATATTTAGTGAAATAGTGATAGTGGTCGGGGAAAAAATTGAAGCCTTACGGTGGGTGCAGGAACCCCAACGACTACTGGCATGAGATAAGACTACTTTATCGTAGTGATATCCGAAACGTTTAGCAAGATACTCGAGACGATAAGGCAAGTATTCCTTGGCCTGTTTAGTTAGTAGTTTCTTTTTGAGGTCACGCGCACGTTGTGTACTTGGGTCTTTAACTTTAAGCTTTTGACGAATCTGATCCCTCATCCTATCTAAGGTTCTTTTGGCAGTTAAATCAGATGCAAAACTTGGGACCGTGGCTTGAAGACGACCAGAAGTGGAAATCGAAAAACTAACCGATCGTGAACGGGAATTCTTGCGAATAATAACTTCACCAAACTCTGGATCATTAAGCATAAATGGCTCCGTAAAAAGAAAATGGGCGGATTTTAATTCTAGGAAAGTTGAGAGAGGACGTGTGAAAGTTGTGTATCAAATGTATGCTTACCGGAGAGAATGATGGGCTTTTCGGTTTCGGCGGGAGCTTCCATGGCGCGAATACGAGAGTCGTATTCTTCTTTAGCACGAGCAACGGAACGAAACTTAAGTTTAAGGCGAGCCTTAATAGTGTTAATGTCAGTTTGGATCCAAACGAGGGTGGGATTATAGCCACAGATCTTGAGAAGTTTGCGGACGGCATTGCGTTCGTTTTCGGTATCAAGGCCCCCTTCAATAATAATATTCTGTCCTGTTTTTGAAATTGCTTCCAGCACAACATGAATTTGTTTTTCGGTAAAGTCAGCTTCTTCACGCAAAGATTGTAGATTGTAATAAGGAGCTTTGAATCTCTGAGAAAATTTCTCACAAAAGGTAGTTTTTCCACTACATGGAGCACCGAAAACCAGAATTGCACGCGGTTTAGTCTTCTTTTTACTTTCCATATTGAGAGTATTATAGCATGAAGTAAGAGATGGTACAATTTATAAATTTTTAACTAGTTTAGATTTATTACCAATGGTTTTGATCTTTGAATCAAACGGAGCATAATAAGGGGTGGTCATCATCGATGAGTTGGTTAAAAGAATCTGAGATGGAAAATAGAAAAGCCAGCAAATAAAATTGGCTGGAGCAAAAAGAAACTCTGGAAGTATGTGGATGCGAGTAAAATATGAAATCATAACCGTTAAATCACAACAAATAAAAAGAGCGAAGTCAAAGAAATTACAGAGAGCTGCACGACGATATTTTGGTGATTCCCTTTTAATCCAACGGTGGGCGAGAATAAGGTTGAGAAATAAGGTGTTTGCGTAAATAAAGGCGACACCATAGAGTGGCTCGATGAAGGTGGATCTAGCAAAGGAGAGGATAAGGAGATTAATGATCGACCAGAGAATAAATAATTTTGGATTGAGACTTGCATAGCGTGAGATGTGAAGATATTGGGCAAGGCAGAAAATGATGACGCCGATGGGTGAAATATTGTTATATAGTAGGATGATATCTGCAAGAAAAGTAAATAGAAGAGCAAAACGAAGGAGGTAATCTTTTGGCGCGAAAAAGGAAGCATAGAGGAAACAGGTGAAGATAGTACAGACTTTGACAAGGCTGGCGGTATCAAGTAGCAGGCGTGGAATAAGGCGCTCACCAAAGATGAGTGCGAGTAGGTCAATGATGAAAAAATAAATAAACATAAGAGACCAGAGAGTGATCCAGAAAGCTAGACTGGAAAATAGTCGCAGATTAAGGGGGAGGTGTGTCGGGGTATTACGATGAGTGACGGGTCGTGCTTTAGATTTATGTTTTAGCATAAGAATTATTTTAAGTATAGCGGATTTATAGAGAAAAGCATAGTATGAAGGACTGGATATGTTATAATAATGGTATTAGGGGCGTAGTACAACGGTTAGTATAGCGGTCTCCAAAACCGTAGATCATGGTTCGATTCCGTGCGCCCCTGCCATATATTTGAGGGATCTCGGTATTACCGAGGTTTTTTGTTGTATTTTTAAAATAATTTTATTGGAAGTTAAAGGTAATAACTTTTATGGATGAAGATTTTGGCGATATTTTTTGTAATAGTAGAGTCGAATACAAAAAAGTATGATTTCAGTAATCACGCGAGTAATGGCGACGGAATATAAATTGAGACTACTTGAAAGGTATAGAAGAATAAGTGAGACGAGATTAAAGATTGTGGAGATGATAGTGGAGAGGGTGACTTTATTTTGTTGATTAATGACTCCAAGTGTAGGCCAGCCAAGTAATGTGTTAATAAAACTAAAAAAGATAGTGATGGCAAGGATTTGTATGATAGGGTGGGCGGCTGCGTATTTGTCGCCAGCAAGTACCTGAAGAGCTAGGGGGAGTAGAATGATAATGAGACCTGTAAAAAGGAAGACAAGTGGGATGGTCTTTTGGAAAATTTGCTGAATAAACTTTCGGCTTTTTTGGCGTACCATAATGGGGTAAATGCCGCTGGAGAGCTGGCCCAACAAGGCTTGAATGGCGCCAATAATTTGAATAGAAACGCCGAAGAGAGCTACTTCGGTTGAGGAAAAGACTAAGCCGATAATGATCGTACTGATAGCATTAAAGGCTGTTGCGGAGACGTCGGAGAGAAAATATATTAGACTGATTTTTAAACTATGAATGCTTGATTTTAATTTTGGGCGAATAAGCCTAAAGCTTCTTTTTTGAAGTTCAAAAGCCACTAGGATAATGGCAATGACAGAGGAGAGGATATCAAATAATGGAATTAGTATGATTTGATGATCTTGTCTGACAAAGAAAATTGTTAAGAGGAAGGAGATTGTCTTCATGACAATGAATCGAATTGTCATGACATGGATAATTTCGAGCCCGCGAAACAGAAAATCGAAGAGGAATATTGAGAGAAAGACGATTAGATATGATGTGATGGTGAATAGAAAATTATGGCTTAGTATGGGGAAGAAAAAGCTGAGAATGATTATTAGAAGAAAACCAATGCCACCAAGAAGAAGGCGGGCCAGGAGGGTGTCGGCCATGATTTGTTGGATCTTATTTGTGTCATTCTTGATTTTGGCAATTTCTTTAGTAGCAGAGAGCATGAAACCAAAATCCAAAAAGATTTGCAAAAAATTCATGACGGTTTTGATAAAGGTTAGGTTGCCGTAGGTTTCAACTGAGAGTCGACGAGTAAGGATGGGGAGGATGAGGAATGGAAAAACCATTTTAGCTAGTTGGAAGATGGCAAGCCAAAAGGTGTTTTTCTTTACTTGGGTGAGTTTAATCATTGTTCCCTTTTTTAGTGGCTAGCATGGAGGCAATGAAGAGCCAGATTGCATAAAAACTAAGTGACTCGAACTGGAGGTAAAGATAGAGGATAATGAGAAGATAGTGATAGCGGAAGGCGAGCCTGGAATTTTTAGTAAGATATATTAGATAAAAGATAAAGAGGAAAAGGGCTATGACACCAAATTCACTAATTATACGTGTATACAAGCAGTATGAAACGCTATCGTCATGATAATTTGGATTTTCTAGATCGTTGACTTCTTTTAAATAGGTGCTTTTATAGTCTTTTTTTGCTTGAGCATGACCGAGACGGACGGGATAGATAGAATTGCCAAGACCGAAACCAGTAAAGAGTCCGAGTGGAGACTTGGTATAACCGAAGAGACTAGCCGAAATTCGGAAAACACGGCTAGCGAATGAACCATCTGAATTGACTCCAGATTGCCTAGCTAGGAGGAGACATTCTTCGGTATTTTGATTTTCTTCTTTGGTACAATCGATGGTGGTCTCAGGGTTAGTTCCAAGAAAACCAAAGAAGATTTTATGAAAACGTCCGTTAACGGCTGAAATAGTTGTAAGAAAAATGAGAAAGGCCACAAAAGTGAGGGGGAGAAAAAGTTTTTCTTTAATTTTTGGCAGATAGAGCGCCGCGAGGATGACTAAAATGATTAAAATATCAAGGATAATGCGGACGCCGGCACCAAAAAGAATGGCGGAATAAGCGTATAGAGCTATTAAAAACAACAAATCCTTGCGACGAGTCAGCCAGAAGAGGGGGAGTAGAATACCAAAAAGATGCATGCCGATAAATGAGGGTTCGGTGAAGAAAAATTGCACGCGGTTTTTGGCGAGATAGTTGCGTTTGAAGATTAAATTAAAAAGATCTGTGACTGACGTTATGTGATATTTAATGGCAAAATATTCGAGCAGGCCGATAATGAGACTGGCGAGATAAGTAATAATAATGATAGAGGCAAGACGATTAAGTTGTTTTTTGAGATCCGATTTTTTGTGTTTTGCATAAAATTCAAGAAAACTAGTGAGACAGGCGAGCCCTAAAATGATTGGGACATAGGCAGAAAGATAATCATCTAGCCGACCTTTAAAGAATAGACAGGTGACGGTTCCCAGGATGGAAAAGCCGGTAAAAAAAAGAAGGATGGGGTGTAGTTTAGGAAGAAATGATTTTAAATAATAAAGATTCAAGATGGCGTAGAGAAAAAGAATGAGTGGTGTAATGGTGGCCCAACCGTTGGAGGGGGCAAAGATGAAGTTTTCAAAAGGTAGTGTGGCGGCAGCGAGATAAAAAAGAAAGTCAGAATTAAGGCTGGCAAGTTTTTTCAGAACATATTCGGTAATATGTAGAATTGACTTCACAGGTATATTTTACTCGATATCTTGAGATTTGACTACTTGGATGTGTTTTGTTTTGCACGGAGTCGACCGGTTAGCTGAAGGATTAAGAAAAGACGGAATTTAAAACAAAATAAAATAAAGGCTTTTGGTGGTGAGAAGAATCGTAGTGACGCAAGGTAGATGGCGCGATAAAAAAGAGGAATATTGTATAGGGCTCGGAGGGTTTTTCTTGGATGCTGATTCTGCGGATGGCAACAAAAATTCACTAGGATAAAGAAGAGGTGGGTGGCAATGAAAGCCTGAAGTGATTTTTCGAGGCGTGGAAAAAGATCGGGATACTGAAAATGAAGATAGATGCTAATTTTTTGCAGAGCATGGTGATAATTCTCTGCGTAATCTTTGGTGAAGGTGCGGACGGTAGAGTGTGGGTGAACTTGATAGATATAAAGAGGTTTTTCTAAGATTCCTACTTGGTCAAAGTTTTTTAGGATTGTAAAATTATACAGAGCGTCTTCGGCCACTTTAAGGTCAGGGTCAAAAAGAGTAGTTTTTAGACTATGATGAAAAAGCTTCATGTGGCAGAAATTATATCCAGTTTCGAGATCAAGCAGTTTTTTGAGGAAGTCGGAGGCGGAGATGATTTTATAGGGAGAACTTGACGATAAAGGAAGGGTTGCTTTCTCTTTGAGAGATGGTTTTTGATCTGAGGAATAGATGCGACGTTGATAAGTGGAGCTGACGTATTTTAGTTGATGCTCGGTTGCAAAATAATAAAGATCGGAAATAAAAGTGGGGGCGAGCAGGTCGTCGGCGTCAAGAAAACAAAAATACTTACCAGAAAACTCACTGAGTCCGTGATTACGGGTGCGGCTGACTCCTTGATGAGGGAGATTAGAAAAACGAATATGACGGTTATTTTTTGTATGATTTTTATTTTTAGTATTTTGATATTTTGCAATATATGACTCGCAAATCTGTTTTGATTGATCGGTTGAGCCGTCGTTGATAAGAAGGATTTCAAGGTTGGGATAGTCTTGACTCAGTACGGAGTCGATGGTTTGCGGGAGAAAGGAGGCTGCATTATAGATGGGAATAATGACGGAGATAAGTGGATGCGAGATTACTTGTTGATTCTGCATAATATCTAACAGCTTTTATGATATTTTTTGCCAAAGAATTTGGCAAGCAAGAAGCTAGTGATTTTGTTGCACCAGTTAACGGGTTCAGTTTCAATAATCTTGAGCTCTAAAATATTTGATTTTTGGTCGAGGTCGGGATATTTAGTATAGAGAAAGACATCAAGAAGAAGCTCTGAGATACGACCAAAGAATCTAGCGTGAAACTCATCGTATTGTTCGACCTCAGCTTTGGTGAGGTTTTTTTCAAGATTCATAAGGATATCGAAGAGAAAATTGCAGTATTCATTAAAGACCCCTTTTCGCATAATAAAAATATTAAACATATGTGCGGAGCGACGGATTTTGAGTCGATCAAACTCAGGAAGATATTCTGGATGGCGATCTTGAATAATTTGACGAGTTTTATCAAGCGGCCCAATATGTAAGGTGTGAGCGTAGTGACTATATAGACTTTCAATGTAGTACTTACGTTTTTTCGGGAGAATTATATCATATTTGATATTTTTGTCTGCATTATAGAGAAGGGATTGTAAATAGTCTTTGGTGAGGATCTCTTTGTGGTTTATTTTTGATAGAAAACGACGGTAATGTACAAGACCGTAGAACGAATTTAGGTTTTGGTCTTTTAAGGCTTGATTCTGCCAAAGCCAATAGAGGCCAGTAAGTTCGGAATAGTTATGATTCTTCTTGGAAATATTCTTGCCGGTATTATCAAAAGAGAAACTGTCAGGTAGTTTTGTATCCGAATGTTCGGCTTGAAAAAAATGCGAGCCAACTAATAACGGCCGATATAACGGGTCGTCGGGCATCGTGTAGAGTTTATGAGTTGCAACGATAACCTCCAAGGTTGGGTCGGTTCCCTTTTTCATCCCCCCTATTATACCATAGAAAAATCCTCTCTAGATGAGAGGACTTTCTGAAATTATTCTAACGCTTCTTTTCTTTAACTTCGTTGCGACCGAGGTTTTTCTTGGTTTCTACGAAAACAACGTGCTTCCTTAGAATTGGGTCATATTTTCTCAAGCTGAGCTTGTCAGGGGTATTCATGGTATTCTTCTTAGTGTAATAGGCACGGATACCAGACTCTTCAGATACGAGACCAACGAGTTTGCGTTTTGTATTACTCTTCTTTGACATAATTACGGCTATTTTATCATGGAAATTAGGTTTTGTAAACTAAGTGAAGAAAAGAACTCTAGAGAAATAATGGAGAGAGGTCGGTTACTAATCGGTTTGATCGAAATCATCGGTTTGACTGTCTGAATAATCAATGAATGGTTCTAATCGTTGATTGTTTAAATCGTCAAACTTTTGTTCAATTTGGGTCTCATAAGCATTGAGGGATTTAAAAGGCATAAATTGGGCGGCACGCTTGGAGTGACTAAGTGGGGGATGCGTGGGATCTTTGAAGTGAGGAAGATAGAGAATATCTTGATAAGGATTTTTAAAATGTTCTGTGCCTGAAGATGGGTTTTGTTGATTAGCCGGCACGGTGACCTCCTATTTGTTGATTACGTTCACGCATGGTTGCTTCAGGTCGAAAATTCGTACCCAGCATAAGGGCATTTTTACCGAAACGCGTTTGAATGTCTAAGGTTGCCCTCTGAAGACGAAGAGCTTGTTCGGTTTCTTGTTCGGTTTTTACGAAAGAGTCAAAAAGGTTGAGCTGCGTGGCTTCAGTAGTATTGTTTTGGTTAGATAAAATATGATTGGCAGTGATGCCGACACGACGAACTGTGGCGTGATTTGGCATGATTTTTTGATAGATTTCCAGTGCAGCTTGTGAAATTATTTTTGCACTACTGGTATTCTGAGGAAGATTTTTGGAAGCGTGAGCGAATGAAGAGCGACTGGGGTCGGAGAAGCCAAGGTCGAGGATGATTTGATCTGTTAATAGATTTTTTTGAGTTAAGTCGAGGGCGAGGCTGTAGGCCATCTCTTTAATAATGGTGATGGCTTCAGCACGGTTATAGGGGTGGTGTAAGACTTGTCCAGAGCAGAGGCAGTGATTGGCGGCCTGATAGTTTTTAATATCGGAAATAGTGGTTGGTTCATAACCCCAAGCGTGGTCGATGAGTAATTCGGCGTTCACGCCAAAGGCTTTAAAGAGTTTGGCGGAGGCAGTAAGAGAATATTTGGCGAGATCGCCCATGGTGTAGATGCCAAGATTTTGAAGCCGTCTGGAATAGCCTGGGCCAATCCGCCAAAAGTCGGTGAGTGGAGTGTGTGTCCATAGTTTTTCACGGTAAGAATATTCCGTTAGTTCGGCAATACGTACGCCGTCCGAATCAGGCGGTAAATGTTTGGCGACGATATCCATGGCGACTTTTGCGAGATAGAGATTTTCGCCAATACCAACAGTGGCGGTAATACCAGTATGCCCTAGAACATCCTTAACGATGGTGCGAGCGAGTTGATGGGCGGTCATCTGATAGGTCTGAAGATAACTAGTAACATCAAGGAAGGCTTCATCGATAGAATAAATATGAATATCAGTGGGAGCAAGATACTCCGCATAAATACCAAAAATAGAGGTGCTTACGTCAATATATTTCTGCATTCTGGGAGGGGCGATAATAAAAGAGCCCCTAGGTACTTTTTTGTAGACTTGAAAAAGACGATCACGGCCGCCAACGCCAAGAGCTTTGAGAGCGGGAGAAACGGCAAGGCAGACCGTTTTGTCGGTGCGAGTAATATCGGCAACCACTAATTTGGTGGTTAAAGGATCGAGACCGCGATCTACGCATTCGACTGAGGCATAAAAAGATTTAAGATCAATCGCAATGTAAGTGCGAGTATTAGTATTCGTTAAACCTTGTTTTAACTGCGTTTGATCAAGCATTGAGTAAATAATTCCCTGTGGATATTTAAACATAAAATGTTTGGTTGTGGTATAGGACGGCTATCTTTGACAATCTCTAAAATTATATTATAATATATCGGTATCTAGAAGCTATAGCTTCAAAAATTGTTCTTTAAAAGGAGAAGAAGAATATGAGAAAAATGCACAATCGTGTCACTACAGTGACGGACCTTGAGAATGCAAATGTAATCACTAATTCAGGTCGACACCATGCTGGGGACGTCTTTGCGACGGCGATGTTGTCGATGTTGAAGAAGGTGCGGGTGTTGCGCACTAATGATCAAGTTCTGGTTCAATATGCTAAGAAGAATGGCCCGAAGGGGCTGGTGATGCTTGGTATTGGGGGAGAGTTCAGAGCAGACAAAAAACGTTTTGATTATCATCAAGAGGGCTTCGAGGAGCACTATAGTGATTTTACAAAGCTCTCAACTGCAGGATTAGTCTGGCGTCACTATAGTATGGAAATATTGTCCAAGTTTGACTGCCCTCTACAGTTGATTGTGGAAGCCACAATGGATGTGAGCCATGATTTGGTTCATGGTATCGATGCGAGAGATCAAGGCTGCTTAGCTAGTGGGATTGAGATGTCGGTATCAGAGGCGATCAATTTATTCAATCCAAACTGGGATGATCAGGACCAGGACCCTGATGAAGCTTTTTTGCAAGCTGTTGGTTTTGCGCAAAAAATTCTTGAAAAAGAGATTAGGCGCGTGGTTTCCGTGGTAAAGGCTAAAAGTAGGATTGAGGATATGATCGCACATAACGAGGGGGATTTTTTATATTTTCCAATGTATATTGGCGGCTGGGAGGAGTATGTACTAAGATCTTTTAATCCTAAGGCGAAAAAGTTATTGTATTGCGTTTTTCCCAATCTTGATGGTGAATGGAGCATACAAGCGGTCTCTGTTTCAAGAGATAATCTGGGATGCAAGAGAAAAAAGTTACCTACAGCTTGGTGCGGATTAAAGGAAGCACAATTGGTAAAGGCGACTGGGGTGGCCGAGGCAATTAATTGCGAAGCTAACGGCGCTTTAGCGCAAGCAAAAACTTTGGCAGGAGCATTAGCGCTGGTAAAGATTGCAATTTCTTCTTAAAAAATTGGCTGGAGTTATCCAGCCTTTTTTAAAGGAGAATAATATCTACTTATTTGATGCGGAGGTTGTTTTTCGGAGCTGATTGATTATCTCTCAGGAGTTCTAAGATGCGACATTCACGAATCACCATTTCTTCTTTACATTTATCAGGTGTTCCCTGGCAGTTGGCGATAAAGGCTTGGTTGGTGGCAATGGCTTCATCGAGACTGACTGTTTTTAAAATAAAATCGGCTTCCTGCTCGTCTTGATCAAGATGCTGAGGTCGAACCCGATCAGTAACTTGGCAGAAGTAATAATAATTTTGTTGCACAAAAATTGTGTCTTTCAGGGTACTTGATTTTTGAATCCTCAAGGCTTCGCCAAATTCTTGAATACTGTCTTGGATGACGGTGAGACCAGTTTCTTCATTAACCTCGCGAACTAGTGTTTCAAGGTGACTCTCACCTTCTTCAATGCCGCCGCCAGGAAGCTTATAGAAATGATATTTTTGGCTATAAATAAGAGAAATAAGGTTATCTTCCTTGATGATAATTCCTCGAACGGAGGGGCGGTAAGACTTTGGCCAGCTGGGGTCATAATCTTTTGCATCGATGGTAAAAAGTTGTTTCATAGTTATCCTTGAATAGTTCTGATGGTTTAAATATAGCATAAAAAGGTTCTAAATAGAAAATGCTTAGCCTTGACAGTGCGTAATATATATTATATAGTTCTATGGCTGAACACGAGAGTGGGAGGAGTATTTTAAGAATTTACCAATGAATTCTTTTTTCTTATCTTTTAGGTAGCGTTAAATTGGTGATTTTATACAATTATCGGTTTGGCGCTGCTTAAAAGAAGCGGTACTACCAATGTGAGGAAAACCTCTTAATCTTGTATGGCATTGGGTCCGAAAGGAGAAAGGAAGAAAAATGAAGAAGCTGATGAGTTTAGCAGAGGTAAAGGAGTATTTTGAGAACGAAAAGTGTTTTGAGACTGAAACCACCTTTCTGATCAATGAGTTTGGGAAATATCACCCGAATATTTGTTTTGTGATTGATAAGGAATTTGATCTAAATGAATATAATGGGCCGATGAATCCTCTAGAATTTTTCGAGGACTATGAGGTTCCCGCTAATATGAATATAGACTTCAACGGTTGGACAAGCTTTATGTTCGGGGATTTTTGGGTTTCCAAAAAAGGCGATGCTTGTTTTAGGCCACTGGATGCTGTTTTGGCAAAGCATATACTCGTCAAGGTTAGCTGGGGTGGTAGCTACAATCACACTAGGGGCAGAGAGCCATCGGAAGTGGATCAGATCAAGGATGTGTTATATTTTAGACACGCTACATCTAACGGCGGTGGCGAAGGGTTTGACTTCTGGGTAGTGCCAGTTGGTTTTCGCTATGTAATTCATGACGATGAGTTTGATGGCGAGATTTGCAAGGTTCAAAAAACGGAAGCTCAGAATGTGAAGACTCCAGAATACTGTGAGAAAATTTCTCATAGAAAGCAGGAAGAATTAGATCGTGCTACCAGAATCATAGAAGAAAGAAAGAAGGCGGTTGAGAAATCAAAACAGGATAAATTCCTCTATGAGGAAGAGCTGATGGAGATTCAGAAAGAATTGAAGAAACTCTCTAAACCACGTAAATGGGGTTCATATTCTGTGGATCAGTTGGATATCGGAGATATGTTTTTTACCTTAGGATATACACAATACCTTTATAACAGTGCAAATATTTCTTTTGTGAAGGATTATTTATCTAAGAAACAGGCGTATATCATAAGTGCTGAAAAAGAGAAACAGGCTGCCTATGACGCTAAGATGAAGTTCAAACCCAAGTTTGAGGATTTGTCTAGTGATCTTGAGGAAATAGGCTGGACAATTCTGTGCGACGACAAAGTTTATGTAACGAATCCAAATAAGGAAGTGGACGGATACCTTGGTTATGAAAGTGAGGTTTTGTCATACGAGTACTCAAGTAAGGGATTGAAAGCTTTACGCCACGACATAGTTGTCGAGGAAGATAGACAGGCCGCGGAAAAAACCAGAGAAGTAAATAGCAAACGCATTAAGAGACTTTTGTCTAGTACGGAGTTGCCGGAGAAACTTTGGTTCTTGTTTGAAGGGACAGAAGCCCTCGACTCAGAAATTCTTGAGGAGGTGCAGGCTATTTTAAAGGCATCGTATGATCCAAAAAATGAAGTGGATTTTCATGAGTTGATGAACTGCAGCTTTAAGAGTAAAGTTGAGGCGAGCAAGCGTTTAATTGAGCGTGCAGGTGGTAAACTCCAGCTGAAGCTTGTGGGGGTAGCGAACTGTCGCAGACTGGCAAATTTTCTTGTCGGTAAATAATTTTTAGTTGGTAAATATTTTAGACCCCTGGAGTAATCTGGGGGTATTTTTATTGACAAAGTATGAAGAATATGTTGAGATGGTATGGATAGCCGTGAGGCGTACATTAATAATTAGATTTAGTTTAGATACTCTAATTTCAATCAATGAAAATGAAAGAGGGGGGGAGGCTATATGTCAAAATATTATTTTGGAACTGATATTATGGACGTGATGTTCAGTGAGAGGCTGTTAATTAGACGGAGAAAGCTGAATGTTGATGAAGTTTGGGATAGATTGGTTTGTGGTGAAGTGGTAATGTGCTTCGATGATACTTATGATGAACTAGTCATGTCGATTTGGAAAAAGCTGAGGATGCCGATAAGGATAACAAACAAAGTGACAGAAATTCATCTTTACCCAAGAGATATCTTGGTAGTGATGAAAGTCGAAGTGGCGAAGAAATTGATTTTCGAGGAGAATACAAACTCTCTGGAATCCGAACTTTGTGAGGATTTATTTATTGAATATGCAATATTCTAAGAGCTTAAGGTTTTTACTAAATCTAATTTTAGACCCAGAAGTGATGTGCTGGGTCTTTTGACTTTTTATGTATTTTATGTTATGATATCTATGTAATTATTGCTTCTAGCAGATTAAGTATTTTAAGGTAGTATTCTATGTTTTTTGCGACTAGTTATGTCGACTAGTTTAATCGATATGACCAGTCGCAGAAAATTCCTTCTGCGATCAAATTTTTTTGTTGCGGTAAGAGCCGCAGAAGGAGGTAAAAATGGTAGAGTTGAAAATGAAGACTCTTGTTGGGATGACTATAGAAAAATGGGCGCAGAGTCCTGTTACTTCTGAGATGGTCAGACCATACCCGGTCGAGAAGGAAGAGGTTATTTTGGTCTTTCTTGATGGCAGTAATCTTACCGTCAAGGAGGCGGAAGACGGTTCTGGGCAAGTTGTCTGGGAGTGGTCTGACGCTAAAAGACCTTTTTCCTGCCGTCCGAAGGACGGGCCGATGAAAGTAAAGATCTCGGAGGATGTGGATTCTGGCCGCCTAGAGATCTTAGCGAGCGACACAGGTGAGACTGTACTACTCGTTTCAAGAGAAGAGGTGGATTTCTGCGAGGAGATGTTTGAAAAAACGCCTCGCATCATGGAAAAACGCCCGGTCTGGATCTTTGCTGGAGGCTCTGGACTCGGGAAATCTACCCTCGGTAGATTTTTGGAGCTCCAGGGGAAGATTATCTACGAGACTGACTCTGACCAGAGGTTGCCAAATATCATTATGGCAGACGTTATCGTTGCTGGAAACAGAAACAGGAGTCTCAGTATTGATGATATTTGTGCGAGACTTCCGGACGGAGTTGAGCCAATCTTCGTTGAATTTTCTTTGGCAGAAGAATATCTGACAAAGAAATAAGACGAGAGTGCTTCTCGCATGGGGTGGCCCGCCCCGCAAAAATGCCCATAGAATGCCTGAAAGGCCCTCATGGAGGGTCTTTTTTATATTTTCCTGTTCGCTATGTGATAACTATTAATTACTTGACATTATTGGATTGCTATGTTTTAATATTAGAGTTCGTCCAATTGTGGAAAACGAGGTAGGCCCAGGCCGTGTATGCGCTGGGTAGTTCTTTAAGAAAGGAGGTACTTGTATGAGTACCATGAGAAAAAGTAACCAGACTATCTTAGATAGTCAGACCGTTCGTTTTAATATCAGCGGAGGTCCTAGCAGGGACAGGATCTTCGATGCGTGTAAGTATTTGCACGACAAGATCAAGATTGACCTGGATTTTAAAGTCATCCTGGGGTATTCAGCCCCGAAGGATGATCCGTGCTGTGCGGCATTTGAAGTACCGATCAAGGACTTTAGGGTACATAAGATTATGCATGAGGACGGATCAGGAGAGAGTTTTATGCTCTCCGGACGTTGTAAAGCGGATCTTGATCCGTGTATGCCTATTATAAAAAAATATAAGGAGTACGGCTTCTCGGCTTGGTATAATAGCAAGCGCAGAACGGGCTGGATCTCTTTGACTGAAAAGGAGGGGATGTAAAATGGAACAGTTTATGCAATGCTTGAAGAAGATCAGCTTCTTAGCTTATGGCTATGAGGCAGATGACGAATCTTTCGAGATTGCAGACTCTGCGAAGGTGGAGTTTGTGAATGGATTGGTGCTTTTTCTTTCTAAAACTAAAAGCATCTGTCCAAGTGGCCACGGTACATGCACTTACGGGTCATGGATTTGGAAGGATAAGCCGCTGAACGGTAATCCGATAGTAGCTGAATTCCCTTCTTTGCCTGTAAAGGTAGAAGAGGATGGGCGTTATCTTTCTATCAAGGACTTAAATAATCGCGAGATTATTGCGGTCTCTAAGGATGGAGCGGATTACTACTATCCGGACGGCTATATTGAGGTTAATTTTGATTACTTAAATAAGTATCAAAAATAATCTCAATCTACCCCCCAACTTTGGGGGGATTTTTTATTATTCAAAAAGGAAAACCCCGACCAAATGGTCGGGGAAAATAGATTCTACCTTCTGAAACGGGAGCTCCAATCCTATCTGGAGACTTCTGGGATGTTATCCCAAAGATATCTTAGATAGGAATCGGTAATTTTTTCTGGACCACTAAGTGGTACCAGAAAATCTTGCTTTCTATAGCCAGCTTTCTCCAGGATATCCATAATGGCCGGATCCTTTGAGAGATAGGTGTGTCCGTCGCGGTAGACGAAGACTACCCTACCTGCATTGTAACTATAGCTGCCAAGGCTACTAATGGCTACAATATCCACACAGGTCTCATTGAGACGTGGATAGTATATTGAATATACCCCACAGTCCTCAACTGGGATACCGCCGTGTGGGACCCTGAGACAGGATTCTAGTAGACGATCATCTATGGAGCCGATATGGTGTTCATCACACCAAGCCTCAGAATCTCTCTCGAACTGCTCATGGGCTAATCGGGTCGCCTCATTGCAGAGTTCCTGCCATTCACTTGTTCTGTGATACGGCAGATCACCGTTTGAAAACGGAACATAAAAATATCCGTTTCTGAATCCAGCCTGATCGAGTAGCTGTACCAGGCTCCTGGTGCACGGCGCAGCGTAGATCTCGCCGTCCATCACCCAGCACAAAGTGCTGTTATTTAATGAGTACTCACCCTCGCGATGCTCTGCGAGGTGAGTAAGGTTGAGCTGATAGGGCAGCTCTTTCTCAGAAGCACTTATAAGAGGATATCTTGTTACTAAAAATCCCATCTCTTTAAGGCTTTCTCTTGCTGTTTCCTGCTTTGTTATTGTTGTCATATTAACCTCCTTGCGGCTGTTGCCGCTTCTAAAAAAATATTTCCGCGGCCTATTCCGCGGTTTAGCCTGCCTATCAAGCTTTAATAGACAGATTAAACCGCAGAAAAATGCAAGGGGGTGGTAGAATCTTTTAAAGTGCTACTCTTTGCTAGAGCTTATATATTATAACATACTAATGCAGATTGTCAATTTAGGAAATCATTTGATATATGCTCAAAATTATATTATAATGACCCTGTTTCCAAAAAACGCACATTTACGAAAGGGGGTTCTGTTATGGCAGAAAACAAAGGACTCAATGATTTTACAATCGACTGGAATAAGGCGCATAGAAGTTTTTTCTTTACCATTCAATGGGCGCCAGTGGTTGGAAGACCAGTGAATATCGAGATGAGATATACTGCGGTATGTTACAGGGGTCTATACACCACTGATGATTGGAATCATTTCAAAACAATGGTTGGTCTAAAATCACATAATTTAATGATGGTGGTTTCCAGTGAGGAGGCTTTCAGTCAAGGTGTTGTGCAGATTGTAGTATCTTCGGCGAATCACGATTATAGCGAAAGTTATATCGTGAGCACTCTGGAATGGATCGGTAGAGATTTCTTTGGAGTAAAATAAAATTAAAACCCCGGTTTCCCGGGGTTATTTTCATGAGTGAGGATAGATTCTGAAGGTCGGATAGCCAAACCTCTGCATCTTGCTTTCCACTTCCCTGATCGAACTGAGACCAAGATTTTTGATCCTGAGCCAATCCATGTACGGATAATTAATAATATCCGAGATGGTATAGATTTCAGCTCTCCTCAAGGCTCGATAGGTACGTGTCGTCAAATCCAGGCATTCTATCTCTGTCTGATCTTCCACCTCGCCGTTTAAAAATTCCTTTGCTTTTTCCGCACATTCGTACGGAGTAAAGGTAATCTTTCTGAGCTCTTGTCTTAAAGCAAATTCCTCCTGAAAGAGAGGATCTTGCCTTAAGGCTTTCAGTCTGTCGATGATATCATCAACAGTCTTTGTCTGAGCTTCAGACGGCTTAAGGATAGAGGGCAGGGCTCTGGCGCTACGAATCTTGCGAATAGCAAGCGCCTCAGTCTGTCTGATCCTATTGGAAGTGACACCTTGATCGATTGCGATCTCATAAACCGTCATTACCTTACCTTCGAGTCCATACCATTTCGAGATGACCTGGAACTCTTTCTCAGTCAAACAGCCTCTGATCCCTGCTTGAATTTTGCGGCATTGGCTAGTTGTCGGATTCTGATACGTCTCGTAGTTCAGATTTCCGAATGTAAAGTCAATGGAAAAAGTTTGATCATCCTTGAAGATCTTGCAGAGATCCTCGAACTCTACTACTACTGGTTCCTCTCTCATGAGATCGTGATGAACGATCATGTATAAGAGGTTAACAGTAAAAGAGTTGGCCGTAAAGTCGTGGCGCAAATATCCTTTCTTATCAAGTGCGGCGGCAAGCTCCAGTAAATACTTTGGAGCTTTGCGGATGTAGTTTTCGTCGCGGTCGATTAGATAGGCGGTGCGCCTGCCCTGCCAGATAATCTCAGGAAGTGCTTGATAGTACTTTTCGAGATGTCTTTCTGCAGACTTTGATAAATATAGTTCATCTAGGCACTGCAAGTCGGCGGCTTTTCTGACTGAAGAAATATAATATCCCCTGCCAGTATATAAAATATTTACCATTTTTTCTTCCCCCTTGGAAAAATTCTTAAAACAGGTCTAGTCGCTAGAGATAATTACTAGAAACATCCTCTTTTAAGGTACTCACCATATATGGTGTATTTTTACAGATAAAAATCTGCATACTATATATTATGCCATAAAGTATATAATTGTCAATGTTGGGGCGGGTAATCTTGGGAAAAGATCTCAGTTTTGGAATAAGACTAGATTCGGTGCGATTTTGACCTATGGTAAAGCCTAAAACCCTGAATATGATATATTAATAATAGAAAAAGCAGAGAGGTATGACAGGATGAGGCGAGGTATGGAATTTGATGGTGGTAATGTTGAGCGGGGTGAAAAAGAAGCGACAGACTGGCAGGAGGCGATGCAGGAGGTGAAGTTTCAGGGGGCTAAGACATTTAAATCTGGTGATAATGAGTTTTTGATTCCACCGACCCCAGAGACGGAAACAAGTGAGGTTTTAAAGAATCCTGGAATACTCGGTACTTTTAAGAATTTTTTAGCAGAGAAATTTGGATCTAAAAAGGCGGGGACTGGGCTTTTTAGTCTGCTTGGAAAACAGGGGGCGAGTTTATCTAGCCTATATGGGGCGGGTGCTGGTCAAGAAAAAATCAAGATTCCGGGAGTTGATGATGGTAATGGAGCGAACGAGGCTGTATCTGATGTGGCAGAGTCGATAAATGAGATTTTTCAGAACGATTACACTCACGAGGTGGTGGGCCAGATGGTGGATGAAGAACTAAGGCCTCCGATATGGGATGTAAAGAGAGTTAGTGAAAAACTTGGCTCAAATGAGGGTGGTTGGTTTGAGAAGCAGAATGGTGAAAAATATTATGTAAAATTTTATGAAAATCCAAATCAGGGGCGGGCGGAATTTATTGCAAATGCGATTTATGAAAAGGCTGGTATTAAGGCGGCGCATACCGAGAGAGTGTTAATAGGTGGACGGGAGGCAATTGCTTCGGCGGCAGTTGAGAATGCGCGGTCGGCAGCGGCAGTAGATCAAGCGGCGAGCTTTGATGTGCAGAATGGGTTTGTGGCGGATGCGTTCTTGGCAAACTGGGATGTAGTGGGGGCGACATATGATAATATCGTGCAAAACAAAGACGGCCTCTATCGGATCGATAATGGAGGGTCATTAATTTTTCGAGCGCAGGGTGGAGATAAAGAATTTAGCGCGAAGGAGATTCCTGAGATAGACTCAATGCGCATACGGGGGCGGCAAACTGGGGAGGTTTTTAGTGGTATAACTGAAGAGGAGATTCAAAGACAGGCGCAAGAATTTGTACAGAAAGTACAGCCAGAAGATATTCTTTCGATCGTTAATCAATCAGGAATATCTGGGAAGGCGCGTGAGCGAGTGCTGCAGGGGCTTTTGGGACGAAGAGAGTATTTGGTTAATAAATATACCGATGAAAATGACAAAAGAGAAACTGCGAAACTGCGTCGACGAGTATCAGTAAGTGAGGCATTGCAGGGATTAAAAAATCAGGAGTTGGAGAAGTCTTATGAGGGGGTGCTACGGATGAGGACTGAGGTGATTTGCGATCGTGATCATATTGAAGGGCAACGGATTGATATTATTGATAAGTCGGATGTGGGGTTAACAGAGGTAAGATTGAAGGTACGAGATCATAGTAGCTTGATTGCTGCATTGAAGCGAAAATATCTTGAGCTCGAAGATCGTAAACAAGAGTTGAATTTAGTAGAGGGTGAAATAGGAGAGATGGATGAGAAGATATATGTGGATAAGTTTGTTTACGAAGGAATGAACAGTAAGAAGCCGCAAGAACTTTGTCAGGCTTTTGTGCTGCAGAAGGGTGATTTAAGGTTTATATTGCCGATCCAACAAAGCGTGCAAGAGGACGGCTGGCGACGATTTATATGAATAATAACCAGAGTGGTTTAGTACGAAGTGCTTTGGGTTTGGTGAAGA
Organism: uncultured Candidatus Saccharibacteria bacterium; assembly: GCA_963540965.1. GTDB lineage: Bacteria > Patescibacteriota > Saccharimonadia > Saccharimonadales > Saccharimonadaceae > Nanosyncoccus. The sequence goes on along the minus strand of CAUTSA010000004.1, from coordinate 37,104 downwards.
TTGAGATGCCAGCTGGGATAGATCCAGTAGAGATTGAGCAGACAATTGATGAAATCTTGGAAAAAGATCTGGGGATAAATAATGCGCTTTCCGAAGTGACCGAGGAGGCAGCGCAGGAATATAAGGAATCACGTTTGAAATGGCAGTATAAGATTGAGGGGGAGCTGTCTGTCGAGGAGAAAGAACGTGCAGAAAGACTCGAGCGAAAAGAGGTCTTCCCTGGTTACTCGACCTTGGTAGAGGAGGGTAAGCATCTTGAATATTTAGAGAAATACGGTGATGATCTGAGGGCGATACATAACATGGGCATAGCGTCGGACGAAGATTTAAAGATGGTCTTAACGCAAGGGTTGATGTGTACCACGGAGCGTTTTTCTCGAGGTTTGATGCGAGGTGGACTTTCTTCGGTGAGAGATATGGACTCTGGGGGAGCGGATAATGTGTTTACGCGGATTATGGGAAAGGAAAAACGAGCGGAACTGGGAGGGGTTGTTTTGATTTTGAAGCCTGAGATTTTCGACCGCACGGATTGGTATAGTTATTCCTCTGATACTTATGGGTCAACTGATCGAAATGAGTTTAAAAAACGTATGTCTCCTGATGAAGTATTTGATTTTGTGGTAAATAGTGGAGATTATATAAGAAATAATGAGCAGATGTTTCGGATGGGAATTGGGGCGGAATATATTGAAGAGGTGGAGGTGGATGCTCAATTTAGGGATGAGATGATTGAGAAGTTGCGCAACTTAGGGATTGAAGAAATCAATGGCCGGCGGATTGAGGAGATTATTATTGCACGAAATCCAGTAGTGATTGGATCAAGTGAAAGTCCTTCGTCTGGCACGGATATGGAATGGAATAAGTTGGTCCATGATGTTGATAAGGCTTCAGATAGAAGCGCCGAAGAGGTATCGATGTCATATTTTGAAAGCGGAGGGATGAAAATTGCGATCCCAAAGAATATTGTGATTGCTGAGGAGAAATAGTCGGGGCTATGAATAGAAAATTTGAAAATCAGGTATTTTATGTAACCTCACGGAAGGATGAGACGGTTTTAGTGGCAGTGGGTCTAACTGTGAAAAAAGGTCTTATCGAGGGAGATAAAGTATATTTGCTGAGATGGTTTGATACGGTTTATTGGCGCGAGATGGCGGCAAGTGAGTTGCATGAACAAGATGGTTATATCTCTTTTAAGCGAATTGAAGCTGAGGGTGGGGGTGTATATTATTTGATTCCAATGAGTTTGGAGATTTATAATAATCTGGTGAAAAATGAACTGTTTAATTCTAGAGAATTTAGGGATGAAGCGGAGCTTAGACGAGCCTTTTTAGCAATGGTGAAAAGTGAGGTGTGAGGGGTGGATGCGAATTTGAATTTGAGATGATCTTTGCGGCTAGAATGGTTGTCTAGAAAAAAGATAAAGTTTTATTAGTGATATAATGGGTTATTATGGAAGAAAAAGATCTTTGGGGAAAAACAGCAAGTGAAATAGACCATGAGGAAGATAAGACGCTTGAAGAGACATTGAGCGACAGTGATGATTTGCGCAGTAGTAATGAAGGGTGTACTAATGCGGCTGGTAAAACCTCTAGCCACTGTGAGCAGGAGTCGAGTGTAACGAGTGAGACGACTGCGCCACAGACGAACTGGGTGATGAATGGTGTGATTACGGTGGTAGTGATTGCCGCGGCGATATTGTTGAGATATCTAAAATTTAAGATGAGGGATAAGATTAATAAGGCGTAGGGGGTATTTTATAAAAACGTCGAAGTAATTTGACGTTTTTTGTTGATTATATGTTCTGAGCTTTTGAAAGATAACAATGATTTCTAGATAGTTACTAAAGGTTTATGCTTGCTTTTACTAGAAAATATTATAAAAAGTATTGACAAAAAAGAATGTATATGTTATTATATGACCATAAGCTTGAGAACGGAACAACTGGACAAAAAGCTTAAGAACATTAAGACCAATATGAAGATGTAAAAGCCTTAATCACAAGGTGGGATGAGTGAATATAATACTGTAGATAAAAACTATTGAGCATATTATATTCAGCCACCCTACCTTGCGAAAAGAGAGCTTGGTGTCGGCGGTATCCGACCGATTCGGAAAATTTCCAGAGCGGCAGAGACCGCTAGAAAGGAGCCTATTATGGCTACAATTAAGAATTTAACACCTCATACCGTAAACATCATCGGAGAGGATGGTGCTTTAAAGGCATCATTCCCTTCAGAGGGTATCGCGAGAGCAACACAGGTGGCTGAGCATGCAGGAGAACTCGAAGGAGTCGAACTCGTTACTATGAAGTTCGGCGCAACACAGGATCTTCCAGTACCTCAGGAAGGCATCTACTATATCGTTTCTGTAATAACGGCCAATGCCGCCAAGGCTGAGGGCCGCGGAGCGGACGATCTGGTAATTACTGCCGACCCTGTGCGTGACGCGGACGGCCGAATCATCGGCTGCAAGAGGTTCGCCCTCGTTTAAAGCAGCTCGATGATGAGCATCTCCTACGGAAAGCGTAAGATAAAAGTTTTAAGGTTCACCCTTAGCTTCAAGCGGACAATCCGCAATAAACGCTGACCAAAAAAGAGCTCTGCTCCACTACTTACAACTGAATATTGGTATTTTTGCCTGGACGAATGTCCAGGCTTTTCTTTTTATTAAAAGGGAGTTTTTGTGTTATATTTGAAACAGGTAATACTTAATAAGGATAAATTAAGATGGATAAAACTTTTCCAGGAGCGGATTTTGTACGATCGTCTCAAGATGAGAAGCCTATTCAGGAATATAATGAAAAGATAGATGTGGATAAGACTCCTCTCTCAGCTAATCCAGCATATAATCTTGGGAAAATTACTATAGAGTCAATGAATTTTGTGGATTTGACTCCTGAGCCATTGACAGATGAGGTTGAAAAAGAATCTTCGGAAGAACTGGTAAATGAAAAAATACCAGTCATGGATACGGCTGAGAGGTTAGCTGTAAGACAGGAAAAGTTGAAAAAAGGTATAAAGATTGTAATCGGTGGACCTCCACATTCGGGAAAGTCGGTGTTCATTGAGGCCCTAACCCAAAATCTTGATAAAGATAATACTTTTTCGTTTAGCGCAGCACCAGATGGTGAGGGGCCTTGGTTGCAGCGACATTATGATGATCCTGATGTGGTAAAATTGCGACAAAAAGGAAAATTTACTCCAGAATATGTGGCTGATCGCAAAAAGAAGATCAATGATTGGGAAGGACCACTGATGATTATTGACGTGGGTGGTCGAACGAGCGAGGAGAATGCACAGATGATTGAGGGGGCGACACATGCAATTATCCTTGCTGGTGATCTTTCTAAGGTTGCGGAATGGCGTGATTTCTTTGAAGAAAACAATATTGAAGTTATTGCAAAACTACATAGTCATTATCAGGGTAAAAAAGATATTCAGCGACCAGTGGAAAGCGGAGAAAACCACATAGTTAGCTCTGTACATTATCTCGAAAGGGGGGAGCCGGCTGCTGATCGTGAGACCATTAATCAGGTAGCAGGTTTGATTACTGGCATGGTTGAGGGGAATGTGGCTTATAAGCAGGCTCACGAGGGTGAAAATGCTAATCCATTTGAATTATCAATTTCAGATATATTTAAGGACTTGCCAAGTGAAACTATCGAGAGAACCATAAATACCCTCGATGGGCAGCAGAAGACAATACAGAATAGGCAAATATTGCGTTCGGCGATTCCTCAAATTTATGAGAAAGCGCTTAGTTATGATGCGCAGCCGGCGTGGTTGAGTGGACCAGTTAATTCTTGGGAGGCCATTGCATTAGCGATGGCATTTGAGGAGGCCGGTAGCACGGATATTCGTTTGCGAAGTCCGGACGGATTTGTCTCGGTAAAGAGTTTACCTGAAATTGAGGAGTTGGATACGAAATGGTGGATGGAACCAAGACAGCAGGGCGAGATGGATGGTAAGCCAATTTATGTAGTGCATAATACTGCGCATGTATCTAATAATCCAATTTCTCCAGCCGATCTCGAATCAATGACGGTACCGAAACTGCCAGAGGATGCAATTGTCGTTATTTCCACGCAAGGTCCAAACTGGTTGAAAGCATCTATCGCTGCAGGATACCGAGGTAAGGTGGCCGGGATTGCTGCTTTTCAACCTGGTGAAGGTTCAACTATAGCTTGGGCTGCAGATAAGAATAATCTTGGAAAGATCGTGTAGTTTAATATAAAAACTTTAATTTATTCTTGGATACTACGATGCTAATTGTGTGCATCGTAGTATTTTTAAGGCTTAGTAGATGTTGTACTGGGAGTGGTGTCTTTCTATGTGGAAGAACTGTAGTATAGTGCTTTGCTTGATTAAAATACAAATATATTATATAATATGTATTGACTTAAAGTTGTTTTTAGTTGAACCTTAAAGGAGGGATACATATGATAAATATTCATAAGTTTTATAATGAAAAGATAAATGCAGTAACACATACTGCGCCGCATCATGCGGATGAGGTATTCGCAACGGCTATGTTATCTATATTATTCCCTGTTGAGCTTCTTAGGACGCGCGACCAGGAGATTATAAAAAATACAAAAGCCATCGTCTATGATGTTGGCGGCGAATTTGATCCTATCAGAAGACGTTTCGATCATCACCAGAAGAATTTCTCTGAAATACGTGATGATGGGATTAGCTACTCATCGGCAGGGCTAATTTGGCGTGAGTATGGTGCATCGATTGTAAAGTCAATGGCTAAAACTAGGCCAATTGATGACGTGATGACTGCAGAGGTAGTATCATTAGTCGACGAAGCGCTAATTCGAGGTATCGATGCGAGAGATAATGGACAAGGAGAGAAGGGGGATTCAATGTCTGTATCCTCGGTAATTTCCGCTTGTAATTCGCTTTGGGACGAGAATGAAGATGCTGACACGTGCTTTTTAAGGGCATGTGATCTAGCAACGGCAATTCTTGTGCGCGAAATTAAAGTGGCGATGTCGACTGTGCGTGGCCGCAAGTTGGTAGCTGATAAAATTAAGACTGTCGATGGATCTATTTTGGTAATAGATCAGTTTATCGGCGGTTGGCTTGAAGAAGTTGTTGAGTCAGAGGAGCCGAAAGCTATGAACTTGTTGTTTGCAGTTTTTCCTGCCACAAACGGAGACTGGAATATACAGGCAATCCCTCCATCAAAAGAAGATATGATGGGGCAAAGAAAACCATTCCCTGATGCTTGGCGTGGACTGAAAGATGAGCAACTCGCAGAGGTTTCTGGGGTGGAGACAGCCATTTTTTGCCATAAAGGTGGATTCTTTGCCGTGGCGAAAACTAAGGAAGACGCTATTAAGCTTGCAGAAAAAGTTGTAAATAGTTGATCCTTGGGCTTTACCTAATATCTTAAACGGTCAGAATTATCTGGCCGTTTTTTATAGGTATTCGTGATTAAAGGTTAGACCGGCTGCCGTTTTTTGATGCATTGATAAATTGACAAAAATGTGTTATAATATTAGACGTTCGTAGACTATAAGAGTCCGGACGAATAGTATGGATTATCGCTTTTATACTGTGGTGATAGAAACTTAATAATTAGCTAGGATAAGGCATAATTCTCTTTTGTGAGTGGCGTTAAATCTATCTTGATGGTGGACTTAGCACTGCTCACAAAGTGGGGGCGACCTGAAGCGGAACGAAAGTTGCCGTGGAAGTGGAAATCAGAGTGGGGAAAATCCCCTTGAATTTATAAAGCTCTGATATACGAGAGGAGAATTTATGTTAAGAATGTTTTTTGGATGTGAGAAGACTAATAGTTATAGACCAGAACCATGGGCTTGGAGTGAGACTCCATTCCCTGCTTTCAGGGGTGCGGGTCAACGCTACAATGCGTTTTTGGCTGTAGCGGGTGGATTTACGCCTTGGTTTAATTCATTTAATCTCGCCGATAATAAGGCGATGAGTGACGATTTCTGTAAGGTAATAAATACTAAGAAGGGTACACGCCTTCTGGTGCCTTGCGGAAAGAACGACGACGAGCGTATTTTGCTCATTACAGCCCGTGGAGGATTCCGTGGTGGTTTTGGTAAGATCGAGGCGGTCGGAGCCGAGATCCTGTGGCAGAATAGCAGTAGTATGCACTGCTGTCCTGTCGCGCATATTATTGCGCGTGTTACTGAGCCGGACGGATACATCCGTACCGAGACGGGTCGTCGTTGCTCATCAGGTTACACCGAAGTTTACTCCTGGAAAGGAGGCTACTTCGGTATGGATACTGAAGAATACGACGCGGCAGTGGAAACTGGCGCTCTCTTCGTGGCACATGATACTATCCAGAGTGATCTGGAAGAGTGTAAGGCGAAGCGTGCTGAGCAGGCGGCAAGCCGCCAGGCGAGAGGTAAATTTATAGCTGAACTCGAGGCTATAAATTCTCGCCTTAAGGCCTGTGGGGAGACCCAGTATCAGCTGGGAGAAACCTTCTTCGTCATGGAGGAGACTGGCTGGGGTGCTTGCACTATCCGCCATCTCTACACTGAGGAAGCGGTGGCAAAAGCTGAGGCTAGGGCTACAAGAGCTGAAGAAGAGCGCGCAATGCGCGAGGCGGAGGCAACTTTGAAGCCGCTGTTTAAAGAGGCCGCTCAGGGATATTCCTTCCCAGAAGGAAGAGATGCTTGGGGAGACAATAGTCTGAGATTTTACTCTAACGTTGTTAGGGTTGGAATTAAGACTGATAGTAAGTCCTACAAGTACTCTGAGGAAGGGCTTGCGCAGTTTAAGTCTGATCTTCCAATTTTCGAAGAGAAATATCAGACTATTTTGCGTGAAAAAGCTGAAGCAGCAGCTGAGGCGAAAGCTAAGGCAGAGGAGGAGGCTCGCATTGCTCAGGCAAAGGCCGAGGCAGAAGCTAAAAAAGCTATTGCTGAGGCTGAGGCTAAGGAGATGGGTCTTCCAGGCGATATCCGCTTGTGGCATCGTGATGGTGCGACAAATGCCGGCGAAGCTTGGGTGATCGGCCCAAACGGCATGGAGCGCGGATGCGACTTCGTAGATACGATGGTGTGTGGAAGTAATTCCAAGCGCTACCATCAGAAATACGAAGGAGATCATGTGTGGAATCAGATTCTTCCAGGAGAATTGGTACTCTATTGGTCTCACGCCTACACCGCGGCGCCTCATAAGTTCGAGGTCATTTATAGGCCAGAAACTTTAACTGAGGCACAGCTTGAACGTGTGGCGGAGATCCAGAACGGCATCGAGGAGCAATTCTTCGGAAAAGCCGGTCTGGCTAGCGGTCGTTCTTGTCCATCTATTGGACAGGGCTGGGGGTTGTTCCATCGTGAGGAGGCTTTGGGTTTAGCGGATACTGAAAAAGATTGTGATGAACAGTCTAATAATGGATCTGGAGCTACCATTGGGCAGCTTTTCGGAGACATCTTCGAGAAGCTAAACTCATAGCTGACTGCACTTTTTTAAACTAGCTTGTTCTTTTTTACCCCCAGGTTTCTGGGGGTATTTTTTATGTTATTTTTTGTAGTAAAAATAGTTATTGTTCCAATATTTTAAAAGGCAGAGTGTTCATTTAGAGATTTATAGTATTATTTTAATATGATATTAAACATTTATCTGGATGTAGATGGAGTGCTGAAAGGTTGTGCGTCTCCAAAAGAGGATATCGAAGAGTTTCTTGAGTTTTGTTTGGATAATTGTGTTGTATATTGGTTAACGACTTATTGTTGTGGTGGGGTTAACTATGCGCCGCGGGCGCTTTTGGAAGAGTTTAATGAGGAATTGGTCGATCGACTAAGCAAGAGCGTTAATCAGACTGATTGGATAGGCTCAAAGGTTGAGGCGATTGATTTTAATACCCCATTTGTTTGGTTTGATGATAATATCGCTCAGTATGAACGGAATGAGTTAAGAAAGCGTGGTGTTGAAGAGAGTTTTTTCTGGGTCGATAGGAATGATCCAGAGTCGGCAAGGCATATGTTGGAGTTTGTGAGAAAAAATTATGAACAAGATTAACGTTGATGAACTTCCACGCTGGGCTGGATATTCGCTTGGGTATTATTTAGTAAAAAGATATTTAGAGAGAACCGGAAAGAAGATTGAGGAGGCATTCTTTGATAAGTATGCGTATTTTAGAGAAAAGGAAAAATTGATATGGAAAGACTGAATAAATGCTGTGAAGATATACCGCAATCATCGAATGATGATGATCGGCCGGATTTTCCTCAGTTTAGAGGTGATATTGTTGAGGGATTGCCAAAAAATACGGAAATGAAGAATCTGGAAGAAATACATAACTATGAAATTAATATGGTGGCTGAGAACCCTGATGTTTTGGGTTACAATATCGACAGTAAGCTTATTATTTGGCCAGAAAGAAGAGCACAAGCTATAAAAGTTAAAGAGTTTTTAGATTCTGGCGGAGATATAAATATAATATCAGAGCGACTTGGGCAGCCAGCTGAGCGAATACAGGAGGCAATAAATGATGAGTTTCTAAAAGACCAACTATTGGATGACACTTTAGCAAAGTTACCAGAGGGGGTAAAATTGAGAGTTACTCCACATGCTCCACAGTCGGCGTTTTCGGTGGCAAATTCAGAAAAGTTTGTGAATGAAAAGGGTGAAAACAGATTCTATATTAATAGCGACGTAATGTCGCAGGTTAGGAAAATTAGAGAGAAAGCTGCTGGATCAGAGCTGCTGGTTGTTATGAACCAACTACATAAAAGCGAGGACGGTAAACTGACTAGCAATATCCCAGAGAATCCATCGGATTATATTTTGTTGTGTCATAGTTTTGTGGAGCAAAGTGGATATTCTGAACAAGCTGGAAAGGGATTAGTTTTAGAGCTTGGAAATGAATGTAATATGAGTCACGAAAGTAATGGCTTTTTATTTAAAACTGAAGCCTTTGCTGACAAGGTTGATACGGAAGCTTATGCAAATCTTTATTTTGAGACCGCAAAAGCCTTAAAAACTTCTTTTCCTGATATTAAATTATCACTGACTGGTACCGCGTTCTATGACTATGATTTTACAAAGCAAGTCATAGACCAGATTCAGGCCAGAAAAGTTGCTGATGAGCTAGTAAAAGATACTAAACTAATTGATGTTATTAGCTTTCATCCATATAGAAGAACCGTTGAAAGCCCCGCTCCTTTTATGAGCAAAGGAAAAGATCTTAGTGGATCTGAGATAAGAGAAAGGTCGGAAATATATTGGCAGTCTCTTAGCAATGAAGAAAAAGATACGATTAGAGGTGAAATACTTAACAATTTACTTGATGAAGAAAAGATTGCAGTTTCCGGGTTATCTAGTGAGGAAATTGAGAATAGTATTGCGTATAGAGCGTACGCTAACTTTGACTGTCAGTTAAAGGCATTGCGGAATATTGCTGATCAAATAGGTGCTGAAGTTACTGTCGGGGAAATAAGTTTTTATGCAGGAGAATGGGGGGGAGTCGGTTAACGAAAATGAACAAGAGAAAAATGCAATCTATGGACGCGAGAAAGGATATACAAGTTTCTTGTGGCCTGGGGAGCAAATAGTAAAAAATGAAAACCCAGAACGGCGTAAAGCGCTTGAGGCTTGAGTGAAATAAGGTGATATAATACAAAATATGGAAACAATTAATCAATCTTCTACGCCTGGAGAAATATTAAAAGGTGACAGGATAGTGTCCACCGTTGAATCTCTAATGAACGGCGAAAACAACCAAAAAATTGTTGAAAATCTGAAGATGTATCGTGATGCTGGTAGAGGCTCAAGGATTTCCATTTTTCACGAGAACATTGAGAAATCCGAAAAAACAATGGTTATGACTGGAGCAGTATATGACAAAATGAAATCTCTAGCAGAAAAAACTTCAGAAACGAAAAAAGAACACGCTTTCTTAGTTTTAGGTTGGGTGCAAGGCGGAAATTTTTTGTTTAACGGAATAGCTAGCGACGTCGATATTAATGAAGAGACGAAAAAAGCTATTTATGACAAAAACCCAGAATGGAAGGCAGATGACTCGGCGGTAGATTTCAATATTCTTCTATCGGTATATTGGCAAGCAATTAACAACCATATTGATAAAATGAAAGCCTCCAGTCTAAAACCACTGGTCAGTCTTGGACATACACACCCAAACGCTTCCGAATCGTATGGTAACTATTCGTTACCAGACTTGGTGGGGTTTTCTATGCAAGAAGAGACAATTCGCGGAAATCGTGATGGTGACGAGGTTGAATATTGCCATATTGTCTTGCCGGAAAACGGTGATGTAGATTGTATGACTTTCGACAAAGAAGCTGGGCGATTCAAAAAGGTAGCTAACGTGATGTCGGTTGGACAAAACGGAGAAGATAAGGTCCCGGCATATACTTTTGAAAGTCCAAAATCTCTTTCTGAAACGTCTTATGTAAAAGAAAAAAATGAATCCGAAGACGATAAGCTGTACAATGATTGTATTGATGAAATTATTCGAAAACATCAGTGGGATAATATGGCCGAATAAAGCCAAGGGACTAGAAACTATTTACTCATCTTAATGCGACGCAGAGAGTATTACTAATTCATACTATAACATAAAGCATGATAGTTGTCATTGCTGGACATAAATGTTCTATTTGTTCTTTCACCCAAAAGAGCCGCCTGGCATTGCGGCGGTAATATTCGTCGAAATAAAAGTAGAATATATGCTAAACTAACTCTTGTGTGTAAAAGTCTTATAGATTACTGCCGCTTACTTTACCTGTTTATTATATTCAAAACATAGCGTCCCCGAGGTTTTTTCTGAATTAATAGAGTTAACTTCTTGCCGTAACACGAAGTCGATTTGCTGGAATTCAAAGTTATTAAAACGGAGTAGCGCTGGAAAATGATCATAATAGAAGTCTAAAAAATCTGCACTTATAAATACATAATACCTATCATCATTAGTGAAAAGATACACCCACGTATCGGGCTCGACCTGATAGTGATTCCCCTCGATAAAATCATCAAAGCCGTAAGCTTCGATAATATCTTTGCGCTCTTCCTTAGATAAGTACATAAGAAATATTATAATACAAAATTAAAAGTCGGCAACTTGTGCCGACTTTCTGAAGATATTTGGTTGCGTGACTAAATTTTGTGTGTAGGTGCATTCTTGCCATACTTGCGAGGCTTTATATCTGCATTTTCATCTATTAGATAGTCATCATGATTAGTCCATGTATCTCTAAGATATATAACGTTTTCGTAGGTATCTATTGTAGCATGTCTATGGCCGCAACCGTCTCCGGCTGCAGCCAACTCGGCAATTTCATCATATAATATTAAATATGAATAAAATAAACGTATTGATCACTCGCGCTAACGGAAATCTAGATAGCAAAGTAGAAGCTATTAAAAAGGCCGTCAAAGAAGCTGAGCAATATGTATATCCAAAACTGAAGGTTGACTGGGATATTGATTTGCTTGTTACAAATCGCCTATACGACATCATCATTCCTGACGATGGAGTTGGCGGACGCACACAAACTAGCGACTTTATTGAGTTTGCGATAGATGAAGAAAAAGCAACTGAAAATCTGATTTCTGAGATGGTTACCCACGAACTCTGCCACGCAGCTCGCTGGGGTAAAAACGACGAGTGGATCAACTCACTGCTTGATGGAGTAATTAGTGAAGGTATCGCAACTTATCTTGAGGCAGAATTCGTTAAAGATCGCAATGAAAAAAACAGTATTCATTAAAACTATTCTGGAACGAAGTGATGAGGAAAATGAAAAGATTCTTGAAAAACTTCGTAGTCAGCTGGATTTAAACTATTACGATTACGACACAATCTTCTTCAATGGAAGCAATGAACTTCCCCGCTGGGCTGGGTATTCGCTCGGGTATTATTTAGTGAAAAATTATCTTAAGAAAACTGGTAAGAAAATTGAAGACGCTTTTGCCGATAAATATGCAGACTTTAGAGCAATATTATTGTAAATGAAAAAGCACGGAGAGTCTCGTGCTTTTCTTTGGGAGATTTGGTTTCTTTTAAGTTCTCTGGATATTGTTGAAACATTGCGCCCTAGGTTTTTGACTATCTCGTGAATGCTCTTTGAATTTTTGCGCAATTTTTCAATTACTACTCGTTCTTCATACGAAAGTTGTGTATACTTTTTAACTTAGACAGTAACTTGTAGTTTTACGATGGATGTACTATATAATATATAACTTGTGAATAAATGGAGCATTACAATTATGCAAATGAGCAAAAGTAGATTAAGCGATGTTATTTCAAAATATCAAATGCCAGAAGGCCGATATTCAGTAGAAGAAGAAGGCTCTTTTGGTGAGAGTGAATTCTTCTGGGTTATCAAAAATCAGTCGACTAATCAAAAATATCTACTAGTGAATACTTACTCACATCATGGTGTCGAGGCTGAGCTTGAGTGTTATCGTGAGGGAGGATTCGAAAATTTAGAGGCTATCCCAAGAAGAATTGAAACTTTGGAAATCGCAAGTTATGCGGATGACGAAATTTCTAAATATTTATTTGGGATGTTTTCGCTTTTTGAAATTAAATCATAAAAAAGAGGAGTATAAAATACTCCTCAATAAAATGGTTTCCAAGAATTATGGGCATATGCTTTTATCCCAGATGGTGATATATTCAGTGTTTGGTTCTCTTAAAAAACACAATATTCCCACTTGAATTTTGAATGATCGCATGGCCGTGTCCAGGTCCATCTGGTACGCCGTTGGCACCACCGAATAAGTAATCGGTAAATTCGTGAGGCTTCTTTCTATTCGGGTATTTCTTAGCGGGATACCCCATAAAAATTAGACCAACTTCGATTTTTTCTGGCGATATAATCTCGACACTCGAACCGATACGCCCCTCATATCCACCTAAATCGATGGCGACATGCCAGAATCCACCTCGTGGGATGACAACATAGTACGGGCTACGAGTAATATACCCACCTAGATACATGAACGAAATGTCCATTTTGTAGTACATAAAATTAGCGAAATCCAGGACGCATACATTTGCAGCAACATCAAGAGAAACGACAACCGTTGTACCTTCTACAAGATAACCTAAATCATAATGTACGAAATCCAATCCATACACCCCCTTTCATAATCACAATGAATAAACCTATTGGTAAGGAACTTTTTGTTTTAAATAACAAAACAAAAATTATGAGCATCTTAGATTGCTCTGATTTTATTATAATACAAAAATAAAATATGTCAAAATCCCTATTAAGGTTCTGAGTTAATGCGACTAGACTCAGAAAACAGATTAAAAAATTAATCATGATCACAAAACAAGGCCAAATTATTGACGTTTCTGCTTTAATTTGATAATATGGGTATATCGAAGTTCTTGCACGGCGCCGAAGGTACCTACCGCAGGAGCTTCTTTTTTTGGTTTGTAGTATGATATGGTGAAGGGTATGAATCAGTCCTCCATATAGTTTCGGCTATATGCAGCAATCGGGCTGATTTTTGAGTGCATTATGATATGATTAAACTAATAGTAAATAATTTAATCCAAAAAATATGGTAATTAATACACTTAGAAACCTCGATCAGGCGACGGATGGTGTATCCGATATGACGATCCCGGAACAAATGCCTTCGTTTGAAGATCACATACAAAGAAAAGACTTCTCCGACAAAAGGCGTAATTTTGAAAAACCGCAAGACAATTCCGATATAGTCGCTTCCACAGTAGTAGCATATATTCATTCAGACCTTACGAAGAAAAATGATTTCTATGGCAAGATAATGAAAAGTGAATCCGAAAGATGGTATCCTGATATCAGAGGAACTAGAACTAGGGCCGCTGCCGAGTTTGAAACATTGATGTTCGAAGAATGGAAACAAAATCTTCTAAACATGAACGGAAAGACTGCTGTAAAAAAATATGGACAGAATCCAAAAAACTTCGAGGCGCTCAAAAAATTACATAATTATCTGATAAGTGGAAATGATCCGAAAAATATGCCTGAATTTTTGACATATTGTTTTGATGGCGATGATGACGGCTTTGACGTTGCAATACGACACCTGACCTATAACCACGACAGCGGAGGCGGCTGGAACTATTATTCGTCAAAAAATGAAAAAGTTGGGTTAGAACAACCGATTCGTGCTGATGGACGACTTTATTTGAATGCTGAACCGATGGATACTTACGACATTGCTGGCAAATTTGTATCTGCTTGCAGAGAATCTGGGCTTCCGTACGAGTTCAAGATAAATCAATTTGCGGATCGTGCCGATGCAATGGTATTTTATATTGATAATGGTAATTTTGACGGGTATTTTGGAATTTTAAACAAGATACTCGCTGAGAATCCGCAAATTAAGAAACGTATAGGCAAACCACCTCGCTTAACAGAAAAAGTAAATGATGTAATAGGGTATGGCGATGAAAATGGCGGTATGTCATATAACGACCGCATGTGCACAAAATTTCAGACGGCTATCGAGCAGGTCTCTGCAGATCAAGCCGCCGTTGCGCCATCACTGTCAGTTCAAGAGCGCGCCAAGGTACTCTATGTTAATTTTCATGAACAATTTATTACTGCGATACAAGAGAAATTGCAAAAATAACTAAGCGGAGAAATCTCAATGATATAGAATAAGTTCTAAGTTTTAAATTTTAAAAATAAAAATAGAGTTCTTCGAACTCTTCTTTTTTATTTCTCCTCATGGAGCCGCCTGGCTTCGCGGCTACTCCATTCGTCGAAAATAAAAAATAAACCCCTGCGGGTTTTATTTTTGTTATTTTCTCCTCATGGAGCCGCCTTCGAGATTTGAACTCGAGACCCCTTCCTTACCATGGAAGTGCTCTACCACTGAGCTAAGGCGGCATTTTCTCGTGTTTTGATTATAGCATAGACTACAATCTTACGGAAGTAGGAAAATCATTAGATAAAGAAAAGCCCCCGGAGTGAACCGGGGGTAAAGTTGGAAATGTTTTTTGGGGTGGGGGCGGGGCTAGATAGTTTTTCCATTCCTCGAGGTTGACTACCATGCGCCTTCCTTCAAAAGTAAGGCTAAATGGTATCTCGAGGCCAAGGTTCTCATAGAGATCCTCGACCTCTTGCTGGTCGGCCTCGAAGATCTGGTTGTTGTGAACCACATAGAATGTAGGTTCATAACCGTACCCGGAGCCTCCCCAGGTGACGCGGAAAACGTCGCCTTCATTGGCTTTTACCAGGACGACGTCCCAGTAGCCAATACGGCCGGCGTCGCCGTCAGCGCCGTTACCACGAGCGATAAGTTCAATGGTTTGGCCAACTGGGACCTTAATAACCCCGTTGCCACGACGAGTATAGCCGCGTTCACTAGATAAGGCCAAATACATGTCCTTATTTTTAGCGCGATTGATGCGCGGTTTGTTGGCCTTTGATAGACCAATCGTGAGATCGATCCTCAAACCACCAACAGTTCCTTCCAACCCTTGTGGAGTTGGCAAGAATACCTGTTGGCGACCACGACCGTGTTCTCCAAGTGCGATACCATTTATAGTACCGAACTTAAACTCCCTAGTGATCACCTCTGTCACCTTATTTAAAAATAACATAAAAACCTCCTTCCCCTATAGGGGAGATGTCAATGCTCTTGTAGAATTAAGGGGATTTTCCCCGCATTGACACTACTCTAAGTAGTATGAAGCCAACCAGAAATGATTAGCTTGATACTACTTAGAGGATTTAAAAGAGATTCCAACTTTATTAAGGTACGAATGTCTTTTTGACGTTTTTTGTTATACAATAAATATTAATGAATGTCAATGTAACGTAAATACTGTCAATTAGAAGTTGTGTTCTGATGGTGGTTAGGGTGAGACTATTGATTCCCTTTATGCTTGGTGTTATGATTTATTTATGAAAAAAGAATCTGCCCCTAATCGTATTGAGTCTGTATCAAAAATCTATGAATATGGAAAAGAAAACCTAGAGGGGTATGAGTATCTTGATCGATTTGAAGGGTTAACTTTAAGGGACGAAGCACGTCTTGATGGGCTGATTGGGAAACTGTCAGAACTATATAGTAAAAGAAACGGGCAGTGGCTTTCGAACTTCTTAAAAGAAGAAGAGAGTAACGAATGGAACCGTGACTATGAGACGGAAAACTTTACTTATATCGAAGACTTGAGAAAATCTGAGGTTTCTAATGTTCATGATTTTGCAAGATGGTACGATTATGCAATGCAGAGGTATGCCAGAGAGTATTTTTTACCAGCTGCAAACCGACATGATGAAACATACATAAATGCAGTACAGAAATTAGTTTCGGACGGTGTATTGCCAGAGTCTACTACTCAGAAAATGTCTAGATTTGCCGAACATAAAATAAAATATCGCGTGGTGGATGTTTTTAGGGAACGAGATAATGCTGGTTGCTGCACATCGCTTGATGTGTATATGGAACTTCATAATGATACGAATAGTTATTATCCAGAGATTACCTATGCGATGGACATTGGTTTTGGTCCTAATATATTGTCTCGAGACGATGATGTTAGTAAATTGGACAATAATGCATTTAAGCATGTCTTGGATCATGAAAAAACACATATTATCACGAGAAATATCTTTGAATTGGATTTTAAAAGTGATCAGAAGGATGATGTTTTTGAGGCAAACCGGATCATCAATGAAGCGAGCGTGGAATGGCTAACTTTGCTCATGAATGACAGTGCGACATTGGGACAGGCGTGTAATACGGATACCCTTAGCTATGGTTTTAATGCTAATGCTCCATACTCATTAGAGAGAAAAACTTTGGATGCATTACTTCAGGAAGGCGACGAAAAGATCTCGCCAGAAACAATATTCTTGCTTTGCGGAAATGAAAATGTCAAAAATATTCGCGCAAAAGTCTTTAGCGAATTTCAAAAGGCTTATCCTGAGATTGAAACTGAACTTGATCTTGTTGATCGGATTCTGGAGCGCTTCAACTGGATTAGTTATCAAGAAAAGCTGAAAAAGGAAGCCGAGTAAGGCTTCTTTTTACAAAAAAATAAGACCAAATTTGATCTTAAAATAACTGGTCTTAAAATGGTGCTGGAGGTAGGACTCGAACCTACGAAGGTGTAACCCGAGAGATTTACAGTCTCTTGTCATTGCCGCTAGACTACTCCAGCAATGCTAGGCTGTCGTTCGCACTCCGTCCTAGCGCACTCAAGGTATTTGGCTCGCGCCAAGCATACTTTGAATAAATGTATTATAGCAATTTAGAGTGGGTTTTTCAAGTTTTTAGTGTGATTTTACTAAAAAACGCCGGATTAATCCGGCGTATATTGTGTACCTTAGAATTTTGTTATCGAACAACTTTTCTTTCCCAAGGATAGGGATAGTCTGTAACTTTGGATTGCCCAAAGAGTTTTTGAACGCCCTGCATGTAAAGTTGCGCATCATTGGGGTCGGACATGGTGCCATGTTTGCAGCTGATATACCGAATAATTGCCTTTGGATAGTAATTCTCTATTGCTTGGTTGTCAAGAAATTGATCGAACCTACTCAAGAGAATTTTACGTGGCTGATTCTGTAGACGCATACTTTCTGATGGCTTAAGATGCTTCATGTCATAGATTTGATCCGCTATTAGAGCAATCGAGTAATAGTTATGGTCGCTTGCAATAACTGGTATAAATGACAACCACCCGAGAGCATACTCTAAAGCAAATAAAATCGGAGCAGAAAAAGCGATAAGCGTTCTATACTTCCGGTTGATAAAACTATTGTAGGTACAAGGGTTGATAGCAATGACCTGATCAAATGTTTCTTCGATCGGTGCAACGATTTGATCGCCCAGCGAAATACTGACGGCAATGTTTTCGACTTTCTTCCCTGTTGCAGTTATTTCTTTGGTGACCCTTGAAACCTTATCAAACAACTGGTCTGTGTAGGCCTCTGCATCGTAGCCAAAATTATCGTATTGCATGTAATACAGATGGCAATTGGGCTTTAATAATTTGTCTAAAAAAACGAAAGACAAGATCGGTTCATTTAAAAAACCATGTGCTAAGAAGTAATTTGTAATAGTATTATCATTCTCGGCTGTCTCGTTTTTTATAGACTTAAAGACGAACTGCTTGACATGAATGAATCGTTCATTGTCACGCTCTGAAAGTAGTCTATAGAACTTATAGATTGCTGCGGTAGCCACATTGAGGGATAATATGACTAAAACTAAAATTTTAACTGTCATTATAATGACCTCCTTCTAGGTACTGTTAAGGTACAAAATATGAAAATATTATAATATGAAACATGTATTTAGTCAAAAAAGATACCCCTGATGAGGTATCCATTTATTTTTAATTTGAGCTCTTTTTATACTCTTGGTATTTATCGGTTTTTGTCGACTTTTGAGATTCAGTTTTTATGGTTTCGAGAATCTGTTTTTGTGTTTTGGTGTCTGACTCAGAGTAGCCTGAGAAGGTTTTATTGCCGATGATAAAGTAAGGGACGCCCTTTGGCGTTTCGCCGAGAAATTTACCAAAATTTTTCATAAGAGTAAGGTTGTCGGAATTCTTCCAGACTTCTAATGTGTATAAGTTGGCCATTTTTTCTACTTCAGAGCGATGCTGGTTGAAGAATTCGGCCAGATGCTTGCAGTGTGGGCAACCGTCTCCCCAAAAGATATAAATATTTACCTTATCTTCCGAGCTTTTAATGTCTGATTCGGTCATTTTAGCAAATTCGGCATTTGACCCTTGTGATGAGGAGGTATTCGTATGGCCCTTTTGGGCATTGGAAGATTGATTAAGTGTGTTACTTACGTAAAATATCATACTTAGTAAAAGAAGAGTAACTACGGAGACTATTAGGATGATAGTGTGTTTGTTGGACTTATTTTGCATTGAAGTATTTACCTGTATTATATAATTTACCATTATACTCGATATAGACAGAATAATTGCCACGAAGTCCATCTTTATTGATGTATTTTGTAACATTGATCCCATTTTGATTTTCGTCTTCAGAGAATACGTCTACGCAGAGAGCAGTGTAAGGATGCTTGCTGATGGGGACTTGATAAAGATTGGTGTAGAAATTGCGGTAAAGTCCAACACGTACGTTATCTTCTCGATGAAAACGTCCAGAAACCACGAGCCGATCTTCTTCATTTTTTAGCGTAATGTCGTGGCGTTTTAGAAAGTCTTGGTCAACTTCAGTATTTGTAATGAAGCCCTGTTTTCTCTCTTCGGGATCAGTGAAGTCGAGAGTACCAAGTTGCTTGGCGCCTTGCATGGTATAGTTTACGCCAGCGTATGGATCCATTTTTTCGACACGGTAATTATTGGTTGGAATATGTAATTCAAAAATGATTTGATTATTCAGTAGTTCCACGGTATTTGATAGAAGCTCGACGTGGCCGGTAGTGAGGCCGGCAGGCTGGTTTGAGGGGATGCCATCTGATTTGACGATGCCGCCAGAATGAACTAGGTAGTGGTTTTGGCTAAGCAAGTCAAAATCTGAAATGTATGGAGAATAGAAGTCGCTTCCCCGTTCTTTGCCATACTGCCAAACTTGTTCGACGGTTTTTTGCGCTGCATCTATCTTGTAGACTACGGCTCGCGAGTATGAATTGCTAGCTTTAATATAGGACTCTGGGGCTTTGGATTTATTATTGCCATTATCAAAGAGCGTAAGATATCCGTCTGGGGTGATTTTTGCGGCGTGTTGACTCCATTGATATTCAAAATTCTGTCCAATCGGCTTGAGGAAATATTTCTGATAGAAGGAGGACCAATTTGTGGGATCGCCTAAAATCCAGTTAATGTCGGTGGTGGTATAGTTGATGCTGATTACAGCATCTTGATGTCGACCGGATAAAATTAATGAGTCAGAGTTTTTGTCATAGTAGACAGAGTTGTTGTGGAACCAGTCATATTCGGTCCAATTCTCGTTTTTGCCATCATCTTTTTTGAGAATCTTTTGAAGGTCAATTCTTTTGACGACTTGGCCAGTTTTACGATCAAGCTCTACGATATAATCTTCGACAGTATGGTTTTGGTTACTAAAGTTATTGGAAGCTACTATTAGATTGCCATTTTCTAGCTCAAAATAATCATGATGATAACCGCCTGGTAGTGAATATTCGGCATAAATTTTACCTAGTAAATCAATCTCATAGAGACCGGTCATATAGTATGGCGGATTAATTAAGCGTTCGGTACTAACAAGAAGATGACCGTTATTTAATTTTGTGTTTTCCCAAAGCGCTGTATTTTTAAGATACCACCTAAGGTCGCCATTAATATCATAGGCGGTCATATAATTATTTTTTGTAGCTGGGCTAAAGAAATAAAAATCTGAGCTTAATTTGGATTTATCGGAGCTAACTAGGGTAGCTTTTGGGAGATTTTCGGGAAGGGGTTCAGTTTTAATTTCAAACTCTCGATCAATGGTTTCAACAATATTTTTTAGATTTGGTTGACTCTCTTTTTGGAGTTCTTGGTTTATTTCGTGATTGACTGGAGTAAACTGATTTCCGACTTCAGTAATATGTTCAGATTCGTATTGCTCAAGTTTCTTGGCGGCACTATGTTCATCGATTACGTTACCAGTACGAGCAATTGAGGCGTCGGTTTTTTGCTCTCCAGTTTTGATAGGAGTCTCATAAGTGATCCTAATTTTATTGGTAGTATCTGGGTACAGTCCATAGATTGGGAGGTAATGCTTCTTGGCCTTAACAAAATCATGGGAGAGGGTGGTCTTTGAATCTTTTCCTAGGATGGTGACGGTTGGTGAGACCTCTTCTTCTGTTTCAAAGATGATTAAAGCGGTGAGAGGTGAGGTTTTGTAGGGGTTTAAAATGATATTAGGATTTTTTATGGTGTGGCCTGTGGAAGTGAAATCCTTTTCGTATGCTTTTTGTAAGGCTATTTGGCCTGGACTAAGTTTGATGAGGTCGGTATTTTCACCACGATTGCTGAGATAGGCGAGACAAAAAACGAGTGAGACAAAAACAACAAGAAAAACCATGAAGTGTGCGGTAAAATAGGTTGGTTTTTTGAATTTCTGCGTCAAACGAACGCGAATTTTGGATTTTTTTGCTTGTTTTTGTTGCTTTAGCTTAAGCGAAAGATCTGAAATAGTTTCAGCCCGCTCATTACGAGTACCTGTATTACTCATGACCACCTCCAGTTATTTATATAATTTTAGCATAAAGAAAATATTTGTGTACTACGTTCACTGTGGCCATTCGTCGAAATAAAAATAGAGTTCTTCGAACTCTTCTTTTTTCTTTCTCCTCATGGAGCCGTGTGTCGGCTCTGCCCCGACGACCTGCCGCTTACAAGGCGGCTGCTCTACTAACTGAGCTAACACGGCTTATAGGTTTATTTTAACAGAGATTTTTTATTATCACAAGGGTTATTTGTAGCTTTTCTCTATTTTAATTTTAGATACGGATGGACACTATAAACAGTATATCTCGGATATTATTGGATGACGCGTGGACGATTATTGGAATGATGATTGTTTGATGTGGTAGTGCTGAGCTTTTTCTGCCTGAGGGTGGTATTATTGATCTCATTTGTTGCGGACACGGCTTTGTTCTTTATTGATTCTTGTGCGGAGCGATTTTTGTGGATGGAAGAGATAGCAGCTTTTTTGATAGCGTTAATCGGAGTACTGGCACGAGGGTAGATGATTTTTGGCTGCGGACGTGGGCGAACCCTGGCTGGCTCTTTAACTTTTTTCTCTTTCTTTTTTGTCTTTTCAAGTTCAGCTTTTTTTAATGCATCCTCGGCGATTTGCTGTTCAATGCGTGCGGTGGTAATATCAATATTTTCTTGATCCCCCGCCTCTTCGTAGATACTAAGAATTTGCCTTAATGTTGTAGTAGATTTATCAAGATTGTAGGCCGATTCAAGAGCTTCAATGGCAGCTTTTTTGTGGCCGAGCTTCTCTTCGGCTTTTGCTAAAGCGAGGAAACGAGCAGCTACTGTACTATCGAGTTTAAGTGCTTGTTGGAATGCCATGGAGGCTTTTTCGTAGGAACCGGTCTCAAGATAGATTAATCCCACGTTGTGTAATGACATTGGGTTATTATCAAGAGATTGTGCGATTTCAAAACATTCGATGGCTTCGTCGAAATTTTGCGCCTTAGCGTAAAGAATGCCGAGACGGTTATATGCTGCAGCGTTGGTTTCGTCGAGTTTTAAGATAGTGAGGAGGGCTTTTTCCGCACGAAGAGTTTTGCGGCTATTCATACTGTCTTTGGCAATGGTCCAGAGCTTCTTGATCTCTGCATCGTATTTAGTGTTCTCCTTGTTGGAAGACTTTTTGATAGCAAGAACTGGCTCGAAAAATGCGAGAAAGATGGCAAAACTTAAAATCAGCAATGCGCCTAACATATTGTCTTATTTTAACATATTTTGATAGATTTAGAAAATTTTAGATTAAATTTGCGAGAAGTTGTAGCTTCTTATTGCCATTTTTAGAGATATTTTGATATGCCAGATCTAGTCCTGTAATTTTTTTTAAGAAAAGTTGATTGTTGGTTTTATAGAAGGACTTATATGCAAGCTCAATGGTGGTCTCAATGACTTTCAGGATAAATGCCTTATCATTATCAGAATCTGGATCAGATTTTTTTGGTTTTCTTTTTACGAGCTCTTCTGCTAGATGTACAAGTTGGTCTTTGTCGGCGACTAGAAGTTTTTTAGCGTAGTCTAAAATTTCTGGAGGAACATCTGGAGGCGATACGAGGTTGTCAGTGGTCTTTAGATAAAAAAGCATGGCCCTTGAGCGTATGGTGGGGAGCAATTGAAAAGGTTTTTTGGTGAGAAGTAAGATATGAATATGTTCACCGGGTTCTTCAATGGTTTTTAGTAAGACATTGCTTGATTTTTCGGAAAGAAGTTCGGCGTGGCGGATAACAAGATAAAGCTCTTTGGTCTGTTTATTCCTGGTGAGCTGCAATAATTCCCTAACTTCGTCAATTTGTGAGTCGATTGAATCCGCGTTAAGGGATAGTGACACTTGAGGCGCAAGATTAAGTTCGACGTCTGGATTAACTGCAAAAATAGTGGTAGAGAAAGCGCGGGAGATTTGAGGGATTTTTTCTAGTGAATCAATAAACATCTTGATTCTATTGTAGCGTAAAATGTGCCATAGAAATGGTTTTTAATCGAAGAGATTAAATTCTGGAGGAAGTGGGGCTTCAAAAATCTGTCGATTACTGGTGGGAATGGTAATTTCAAGTGCCTTGGCATGGAGGTAGAGTCGATCGGTGGAATCTGGCTTTGCTGAGCCATAGACGCGATCCCCGACAATTGGTGTACCTAGATATTTGAGATGGACACGTAACTGATGAGTGCGACCAGTGGTTGGTTTAAGTTCGATTAATGAATAAGTTTTTCCCTCTTTAAATTCATGTCCAGAGAAATCAGAGTTTGCAAAAATTTTTTTGAGGTTCAAAAGATCCGAGTGAGTAAATTTCTTGGTTTTTAAGACTTGGTAAAAAGTTTCAGATTCTTTGCCGCCAGCCTCTACAATAAAAGTGGTTGGGTGTTTGAGATTTCTGGCAATGGGAAGATTAATGACAGCAGTTGTTAATTTTGGGCAACCCTCAACAATGGCATAGTAAGTTTTGTGGGTTTTTCTATCTTGGAATTGTTTTCTTAGGAGAGTTTGAGTGGAGGCGTCTTTAGCAAGAATAACAATACCGCTAGTGTCGCGATCTAGGCGATGAACAAGTAGGCCAAAGTCTTCTAAGGTTGGCTCAAGACAGTAGTCTCCCTTGGCCATACTAAGCAAGCCGGCTGGCTTATCGAAGACAACTACATGTTCATCTTCATAAATTGTGGCAGGGCGAACTTTATCAGCTTCTTGTTGTTTAAGATTGGCATTTGTGAGAGTTTTTGGAAGAATTAATTCAATGACTGAATCTTCAGTGAGTGGCGTATTTGGCTTGGTGGCTACCTTGCCGTCAACCTGAACATAGCCAAGCTTAATGAATGACTGAAGAGTATTGCGATTATAGTCTGGGTATTTTTCAACAAGGGTATGATCTAGGCGAATACGTGGCTTTTTGGTATCTCTTTCCGTCAAAACAAGATCGCCATTAATAACGCGAGATAGTGAGGGCTTGCTAAATTTTTTACCAGTTCGATACATTGCTTATATTATAATATATTTATATTTAAAATCAAGCTTAAGCTACCTGAGACCAATGGATTTCTGTACCTTGAGGAGCGTCTGATTGGCTTTTTGTGTGGCATAAGCTTCGCCTTCAGTTAATAAATCAAGAATGGTTTGATCGGAAATAGTATCGGCTTTTGTTTGAAAATCAGAGAGGAAATTTGATACCGTGCTCGCTACTTGTTTTTTGAAGTCTCCATAACGACTTTGATTAGACCATTTTTTAATAACAGAAGATAGTGGTTGGTCGCTAAGTAGTGCTTCAATTTGCAAGAGATTGGAGATGCCTGGTTGATTTTGGAAATCGAAATTAATATTCGCCAAAGAATCGGTGGTGGCGGACATAATTTTCTTAGCGGCCTGTGCGGGAGTATCTGACATCATAATTTTACTATTATCGGAATCACTGGACTTACTCATTTTCTTTTCTGGATTTTGCAAATCGCGAATACGAAGACCAGAAGGAGTGTCTTTATCCTGATTGCTAAAAGTATTATTAAGTGTTTCCATAAATTTAACTTGATCTGCGGTTTTTTCGGGAATAGTAAAGATTTCACCGTATTTACGGTTGAAACGTTCTGCAATATTACGTGTGAGTTCTAGATGCTGGAATTGATCTTCACCGACTGGAACAAAGTTAGCGTCATAGAGTAGAATATCGGCGGCCATGAGAATTGGATAATTGAAGATACCAACGTTGGTTGAGCTATCGTTATTTTGACTTTTTTCTTTGTATTGAGTCATGCGTAATGCTTCACCCATTGAGGTGTAACAGTCGAGAATCCAACAAAGTTCAGAGTGTGCAGGAATGTAGGATTGACGATAGATATGGATATTGGAATTAATTTTGAGGCCAGCTGCAAGGTAATACTTCAGTTCGCGGATAGTGTTTTGTTTTAGGTTCCCATCGATGCTACTAATGATTGAATGTAGGTCAGGGATAAAGATATTAATATGATGAGTCTCAGAGTATTTATTGGCAAGGCGAACCATGGGAAGAAGGGCGCCTAGAAAATTTCCGAGGGTAATTTCGGAGTTAATGCGAATGCCGGTGAGAATTGTTTTCATGTTTGATTCCTTATGGGAGTTAGTCTAGTGTGGTGTTAGTTATACTACTGAAAATTATACTGTAATTTTTGGGGTTGGCAAGTTTTTTGGAGAGTGCGGCCTAGTGCGAGATGTTGAAAAATATAAAAAAGCCTCTAGTTTAGAGGCTTAATAGAGGGTGAGTTTTTAATAATTAGCAGGCTCCTCAAAAAGTGGAACAGTTTTGTTGCGATCTCTAATATTTGCCAATAAATATTGATGACGAAAACGATCGATGATGTCCATAATGGAGAGTCCAGCTTCGTGGTCGCCGTCGAACTTAACGATTAGAGTATAGCCATTGGGTGCGCCCTGTAAATTAATGAATCTGCAATGGTATCCACTGAGGATGTATTTTAATTTACTTTGATTTTTCTGCGACACTGCTACGTTTGCTACAATGCGAAGACGCATAGTTATCACCTCCTTATAATGTTCTACCCCCGCCTGAGTTGAGTATAACAGAGATGATAAAAATTAAAAAGACCCGGATGACGGGTCGAGGAACCTTTAAAGATGGTGGAGCATAAGGGATTCAAACCCTTGACCTCATCAATGCGAATGATGCGCTCTATCAGCTGAGCTAATGCCCCACATGTCTTTAGTATACTATAAAATCTAGTTTTCGCGGATGGCTTTAATAATTTTTCCAATGGTTGGTTTAGTGCCATACATCAAAACACCGACGCGATAGATTTTTGCGGCAATAATGCCAATTAAGCCGGTTGAAACTAGAAGGATGATAATTGAGCCAAGAATCTGAATGAAGGGGACTTCGCTCATGGCAATGCGAGTAAACATGGCCATGGAGGATGTTAATGGGAAGAAGGAGAGGAATTGCATGGTTGGATTGTTAATGTCGGTGGAGTTCATGGCTGATGAAGTAATAACAAAGCCAACGACGAAAATCATCTGGATAAGTAGGAGAGCAGAGGACATGTCTTCAACTTTAGAGACGGTAGAGCCCATAGCGCCGAAGAGGAATGAGTAAATTAGGAAGCCGAGAATGAAGAAAATAATGGCGTAGGCTACTAGTGATCCTGGAATACTGAAAAGGATGCCGACGAGAGGGTTCTTCTCAAAATAGGAGGCGTTGTATTGATAGGAGAGGATAGCGAAACCAAAGATGATTAGCAATTGAGAAAGACTGGCGGTAAAGGCGGCCATGATTTTACCAAACATTAAAGATGCTGGCTTGGCGCTGGTGATTAAGACTTCCATGGCGCGTGAGGTTTTTTCGGTGATAACACTCATGGCAACTTTTTGGCCAAAAAGCATTATAACTAGGTAGAGAACAAAAGTCATGATGTAGGCGTACCAGTAGTTCTTACTGCCTCCTTCGTCAATATTCTCTATCTGATGGTTGATGGCGAGGTCCTGAAGACCGGCAATCTGGGAGGCATTCAGGCCATGTTTTTGCAGATAATCACTAGTATAGAGTCTTTTTAGTGTTTCGTTCATAATTTCAATGTTTGGATCTGCTAGTAAAGCAACATTAGTGAGATACGTAAAGGATTTTAGGTCACTACTAACTAAGAAGGCAGCGGAGACGGTCTGATCCTTTAGCTGTTTCTTAATTTTGTCCGTATCGTCGTATGTAATTTTGACATCTTTCTGTGGAAAACTACTTACAAATGCGGGTAGTAAGGATTCAAGATTTTTACGGTCCGATTTTATAAGGATAACAGTTTTCTGTTCTTCGTTTGAATGAGATGTTTCGTTGGTCTTAATGGTTGCCTGGATTCTTGGCATAAAGAGTCCGCCAACTACGAGTAGGGTGAGAACCATAGTGGTAATTAAAAAAACCTTATCTTTAAAGTACTTGGTTAGTTCGTGTGTAAAAATTGTGAGAAATTGTTTCATATTAGGCCCTTTCATTACCTTCAGATTGTTTAATTTCAGCGATTTCCTTTTCGTCGCCTGCGTATTCGACAAAAATGTCGTTCAAGGTTGGCTCCATAATACCGATACTATCAATATCGTATTCCTTGATTAGTTTCTGCATCGTCTTTTGTTTATCTTCCGGTTTCTTGAGATGTAATATAACATTTCCGAAATTATCTTTCTCGGCTTGCTCCGGGAAGGTGTCTAAAATTTGTTTTTCATCCTTAGATGAGATTAGGAGTTTATCACGTTGATAGCTCTGCTTAATCTTCTTAATGTTGCCCGAGATCATGATTTCGCCATTTTTAAGGATTAAGATATCATCACAAAATTCCTCAATATAATTCATTTGATGGCTGGAGAAAATAACGATTTTATTTTGTTTGACTTGCTCTTTAACCACGTTTTCAAGAAGCTTGGCATTGACTGGATCGAGACCAGAAAATGGCTCATCAAAAACTACAATATCTGGATCATGAGCGATACTCGAGATAAGCTGAATCTTTTGTTGATTCCCTTTTGAGAGCGTGTCAAGACGTTTATCTTTGTACTCAGTCATATTGAGAAAATCGAGCCAATAGTTAACTGACTTGATGGCATCTTTTTTACTCATTCCTTTTAGTGTTGCAAAATAAATAAGCTGGTCGAAGATTTTTTCTTTAGGATAAAGGCCGCGCTCCTCCGGAAGATAACCAAAACTGACAGTTTGATAATTGATCGGTTTGTCATCGACATAAATTTCGCCCGAGGTCGATTTAAATACATTCATCAAGATACGGATAGTAGTGGTTTTTCCGGCTCCGTTGCGGCCAAGTAGACCAAAGGCATGCCCACTTTTTACGGTGAAACTGATATTATTAAGCGCAGTTTTTTGCCCGAAGATCTTTTTAATATTTTTTAATTCAAGTTTCATTAATAGCTTCCTTTCTTAATTATTTATAATGGCGGGTACTGGAAATTTTATGGATAATTCAATAACTTGTTGATGGATCTTGCTTAGTTGATTTTGGATGCCTGGTTGGTTCAATCCTTCTTCGTTTTTTGCTTTGAGGCAAAGGTTCATCACTTGTTTCATCCAGTCTGCAATTTGTAGCATTTCGGACTCCTTCATGCCACGTGTGGTGATGGCTGGAGTACCAAGACGGACACCCGAAGGACGGAAGGCGCCACCTTTATCGCCTGGTACGGCATTAGCATTAAGGGTAAGTCCAACGAGATCAAGTGCGCGTTCGTAGAATTTTCCGTCAATTCCGAAACTTTTTTGGACATTGATTAGAATTAAATGATTATCTGTGCCGCCACCTTGTAATATAAATCCGTGTTTGATTAAACTATTCGCTAAGGCTTTTGCATTGAGGACGATTTGCTTGGCGTATTCTTTAAAGCTTGGCTGTAAGGCTTCAAGGAAGGAAACGGCCTTAGCGGCAATGACATGTTCTAGTGGACCGCCCTGGGTGCCTGGAAAGACGGCACGATCAATAAGGATAGGAATATTTTCTAAAGTATGTTCAGGTTTTTTGAGGGGTGAAGAGACATTACCATTGGAAAGAATAAGTCCGCCACGAGGACCACGTAAAGTTTTATGAGTAGTGGTAGTCATAACGTGAAAACCGTAATCTAAAGGGTTTGGATGGACGCCGCCGGCGATTAGTCCTGCAACGTGAGCCATGTCGGCCATGAGGAGGGCGCCAACTTTTTGTCCGATTTCGGCGATACGCTTGAAATCTGGGATTTTCATGAATGCGGAATAGCCGACTAGTATAATTTTTGGTTGTTCAGTTTCGGCGAGATGTTCAATTTCTTCGTAATCAAGATCGCCATCCTCGGTAGTGCCATAAGAGATAAAATTGTAGATTTTGGCAGACCGAGTGACTGGTGAACCATGAGTGAGATGGCCACCGTGGCCAAGATTCATGGCGAGAATTTTATCACCAGGTTGGCACCAGGCAAAATATACGGCTTCGTTAGCATTGGCTCCTGAGTGGGGCTGGACATTGGCATGATCGGCATGAAAAAGCTTCATGGCCCGTTCAATGGCGAGGCGCTCAATGCGGTCAACATTAGTCTGCCCGCCGTAGTAACGGTAATTTGGTAAAACTTGTTCTGAAATTTGATTCTCGTTCCAATTAAAATTGGTCTCGTGATTACGCTGACTAGTTTTCGCTTCTTGCCAGCTTAATCCTTCGAAGGAGGGGTAACCTTCGGAGTATTTATTGGTAAGAATGGAGCCCATGGCCTTTAAAACATTGGCGGAAACGTAGTTTTCGCTTGGGATTAATTCGAGTCCTTCGGCTTGGCGAACTTCTTCCTGCTTTATTAAATTAAAGATGGGGTCTTCCTGTGTATTATGAGAAAAATTTGACATAACTATATCCTGTTTAAAAATTTATGAACGTTTTTGGTATAAGTTATGGATATAATTTAGATCATGAATACCTTCCTTATCTTCAATTATATCACTATTCTGGCCAAGTTTTTCGACTGTATATTTTGTTTTGTCAAAGTCTGGAAAATAAACGTCGGCTTCAGTATCTTCACCATCTACTTCAGTTAGATAAATTTTGTCACAATGAGGCAGGAATTGTTGATAAATTGAGCCGCCACCGATAATGAAGTATTCCTGGGAGTCATTTTGATGGTCTTTGATGAACTGGTTTAGATCATGTAAGACTGTGACTTCTTCGGGGAAAGTTGGCTCTTCATTTGGTGAAAGTACATAATGTTTTCGACTGGGAAGGAGTTTAGGGAGACTGAGAAAAGTGGTCCGTCCCATGACAACTGGGTGGCCTATAGTGGTTTGTTTGAAGAATCTTAGGTCACCAGGGATATTAAAAACTAAACCGCCTTTTTTACCTAATTCACGATTCTTGCCGATGGCTGCAATAATACTAAAACTCATGTGTGCTCCTTTGAAAAATATTTATTACCTTAAAGGTTATTCTGTGACTGGCATGACGATACGTCCTTGATGTTTGTAGTCAATCAATTGAATGTCTTTTAATTCTTTGGAATTGTCAAACTTGAAGAAGTCGTGAATATCTGGATTAATATAGAGAGCTGGTGCTTTGAAGAGTTCACCGTCTTTTTCGATTTTCTCATCCCGACGCCGCAACTGTTCCTCAATGCCTGGTATTTGATTTTCATAGATATGAGCATCATTAATCACATAGGTCATTAGGCCTGGTTTTAGATTGCAGACTTTGGCGATAAGATGACAGAGTACAGCATATTGGGTGACATTGAATGGCATACCGAGAGGAACGTCGTTTGATCTTACAGTAACGATAAGATTGAGTTTTTGGTTGTTATCTGAAACACTCCATTGAGTATTCCAAACACAAGAAGGAAGGGCAGCGGTTTTGATCCATTCATTTTGCCATAAAGACATGATCATTCGGCGGTTGGTAGGGTCATGTTTAATAGTCTCAATTAGGCCTTGAGTTAATTGATAGCGATTAACGATCCAGCCGTAGGCGGTGCCAATGGTATGGGCAAATTCTTTACCGAAATGTTTGCCTTGATAATTTCCTTCTGCGTCAATCTCCCACTCGTTCCAGATTTTAACTCCGCGTTCTTGGAGCCAACGTACGTCGTTGCTTTGAGCCTGGTAGAACCAGAGCATTTCAAGGATCGCGGTTTTAAAGGCGACAAATTTGGTGGTGAGGATGGGAAATTCTTCTGATAAGTCGAATTGTAGGACTTGGTGAGGCAAACGAATAGTGGTTGTGGGTTTAATGGTTTGAGCTAGATGATTCGGGAAATTAGACTGGATATCTTGATTGGTTTTTTGATCAAGAACTTTTGGGTTTGTAGTGACACGTTCACCAGTGGTGAGAATTTTTTGACATAGCTCTAGATATTGCTCGTCGAACTTGCTCATATGACCTCCATTTTTAATTAGTATAGCATTCGGTTTAGAAATAAAAAAGCCCCAGCAAAGCTGGGACTAAGAAGATATGTATTATAGGGCAAGTAATCTAGCTTTTTTAGATTTCCATTGATCAAACCATTCGCCACGTACGTCAATGACTGCTGCTTTTAATATTTTGTAGAATATGTCGTAATAGTAGCAGTTATGTTGATGCATAACGAGACTGGCGGCAAAAATGTCCACTAGGGTTTCACTACCCATAATTTCAGCTATTTTCTCTTCCCCTTCAGATACATGATGATTGTACTTACTATGCAAGATGCCATAATACCCGGATGATTCGTAGATGAGACCACGCAGGATCGCGTCAAGCTTATCTGCTAACTTGCATAGATCACGGAATATTCTATCCTCTACTGAAAGCGTATCAGGATCTTGAATGTAGATTTTAAAATCCCTCAGAATCTGCTTACGAAGCTTGTGTTTTGCGTATTTTAACCTTTTCTTCAAGCAGGCGTATTCCTTGTTGTCGACATCAGGATCCCTAAGTAGATTGTCAGGTATATCACCGTTCTCTGTTTCACCAAGATCGTGATACTGCATAAAAAGTATGGCACGATCAAGGATACTCTTGTCGATTTTTTTACCATACCTGTCACGAATTTGTTGGAGTAAAGCTACTGCTCCAAAGGAATGTTGTGACAATGTTTCTGGGCATAAAGCCTGATCTGGATGCATTTTCTTGGCAGACCCATAATTTATGAAACCGGCACGCGTGAATAAGTCTGTAGTTCTAAAATTCTGATAATGTTTCCAGATTAGATAAGGGTGTTTTCTGGATTTTTCCCTTCTCTTCATCTCATGATATTGCTTAGGTGGAAGACCGCAGAAACCATCATCTGGAGCTAATTTGATTTTATTTGGATCGTAATTCTCTTTTTGCTTTTCGTTATCTGTCATATCAGATACCCCCTTTTCTGAAAACTCGGTTGTAGATACATCCTGATTTGACGTATCTTTGTAACTTATAAATATCGCGTCACCAGAATTCATGGCTACGATGTCGGTGCCTTGTTCAGGCGTAAGTAAGTAGATACTAAATTCGCCACTGTTGCTAAAATCTATAAAATAATACATAAGATTCCTCCTTTTTAATGTACTTAAGACTCAATAGAAACATCAAGCTTTAGCTTGCTTTTCTCGTGTATTATCTCTGGTATTATATAACTCATAAGCTTTAATCGCAAACATAACCAGGACGATTTTTATGTTTGACTCGAAAGTTTTTAAGCTTGATTTTTTATAGAAATGATATTAGAATATCCTCTAACTTATTGTTCTTTAAAAAGGAGGTTTGTTTATGGAGAAGAAGGTTTTATTGTCTGAGGATGAAACTGTAAAGACAATCAGTACATTTTTAAGAGGCTTTGCGAGCACTGGGACGCATGTGCAGACTTTGACGGCGCTTGGTTATGCGAGGTTAAAACATGCTGGACAGACCAGGATATCGGGTGATCCGTATATTCTGCATCCGCTAAAAGCGGCAACATTCGCTATTTCTAATGGCATTACAGATGATGTTTTAATTGCTGCAATTATATTGCATGACGTACCAGAGGATACGATGACACCAATTACGGAATTGCCATGCAACAGTGAAGTAAAGCATGCGGTAGAATTAATGACTTATCGTCGTTGTGATGGTGAGTCTAAGTTGTCTGCTAAACGTAGATACTACAACGGCTTGATGGAAAGTAAATATGCTCTTCTCTGTAAGGCATATGACCGAGTAAATAATCTTTGGACGCTGTGTGATCTTTCGCGTGAGTCGGTTGTGAAGAATATTTATGAAACAGAGTTTTTCTTAATGCCGCTACTTAAAGATGGCAAGGAGCTATGGCCGGAATTTGCAAACCAAATAAGTGGACTTCGTGATATTTTTCGGGGGGCTATTTATTTTTATTCAAAGACTTATAATTTTGAGATACCAGATCAAGAACCTAGTGACGATGAGTGGTCAAAGATTCTTGGGGAGTGACGGGAGACATAAAGGTCTCCCTTTTTTCATTCATAGAATAAGTTGGTTTTAAAACTAATGTAGCTTATTAGTAGATGCTTTCCAGATATTTTTCTGAATTTATGTTATAATGGGGATGTCGGGGTATTAGCTCAGCTGATTAGAGCGCTTCGCTGGCAGCGAAGAGGTCAGGAGTTTGAATCTCCTATACTCCACCAGATTGTACTTAAAACTCACCGTTATGGTGAGTTTTTTATGGGTACTGTGGTTATCTTTATTTTTACTTTATTTTTTTGTGTGACCCTTTAAAAACAAATAACTTTGAAAAGAGATAATTTAAAACTACAGTAATAACATTACAAAGTAACTTCCAAATCAATTTATCATGGTGAAAATGATCGACCATAAGCCACATAATAAAAACTTCTACAAAGAGGGTAATAATTCTAGCAATTAAGAAGTTGATTACCTCTTTTGTGGTTTCTTTTTTGGACTTATTTTTACTTTTAAAAACCCAAATTTTGTTTGTGCCAAAAGCAAAAATAACAGCAATGATCCAAGCAATAACGGTGGCTGGAATGGTCTCGACTGCCGTGAATCTTGAGAGAACCCAGAAAGAAATCAGGTTTATTAGGGTTGTAAGTACACCAAAAAATAAGTAGGCAATGAGGTGTTCATATTTTAGAATGAAATTCTTTAGGTCCTTAATTGAAGTAAAAGCTTTAAGTAGATCTTTTAACATAAGTTTATTATATCACTAGACAAAAAATACCCCAAATGGGGTACTCTTTGTCCAAATTGCGTAAATAATTAACGCTTGGAGAATTGTTCGCGCTTTCTTGCAGAGCGAAGACCGTATTTTTTACGTTCTTTCTCACGAGGATCACGCTTGATGAGGCCAGCTTTCTTAAGAACTGGACGTAGATCAGGAAACTCTAGGGTAAGAGCTTTAGAGATAGCTAGTTTAATAGCATCAACCTGACCAGCAAGACCACCACCTGATACGAGGATGGTGATATCAAACTCTTTTTGCTTACCAGCAAGAGCTAGTGGATCAGTAACCTCGGCAAGAAGTGATTTGTTGCCTGAAAGGTAGCCAAGAGCAACTTTG
Organism: uncultured Candidatus Saccharibacteria bacterium; assembly: GCA_963540965.1. Taxonomy (GTDB): domain Bacteria; phylum Patescibacteriota; class Saccharimonadia; order Saccharimonadales; family Saccharimonadaceae; genus Nanosyncoccus. The sequence continues at coordinate 2,984 of CAUTSA010000004.1, read as the reverse complement.
TTGTTGATGGTAATTTCACCTTTACCTTTGAATAGACGAGCGCGCGCAGTTGCTGCTTTGCGACGACCAAGACCGTAGGAATATTTGGTAGTAGCCATTATTTGATCTCCTTTGGATTCTGAGCAGCGTGAGCATGTTCAGCGCCATTAAAGACGCGGAGACGAGCTAAACGATCTGCTGCAAGCTTATTTTTTGGCATCATGCCCTTGACAGCTTCTTTAAGAGCGTAAGAAGGATCTTTTTCGATAACTTCTTCAAGTCTTAATTCTCTTAATCCACCTGGGAATCCACTGTGGCGATAGTATTTTTTATCAACCATCTTGTTGCCAGTAACTTGAATGTTCTTAGCGTTGATGACGATAACGTAATCGCCATTATCAACATGTGGTGTGTAGGTAACTTTTGATTTACCCATAAGTTTGTCGGCGATGACGACTGCTAATTTTCCAAGTGGAAGAGTGCTGGCGTCAATAACAAACCATTCGCGTTTGATTTCTGCGGTTTTTTGGCTAAAAGTTTTCATTACTTAGCCTCCTTTTTGAGGTCGAGATTGATGGAATCAACAAAGGAGATGGTTGCCATTTCGGCGTGATCACCTTTTCTGAAGCCAGTGCGTTCGATTCTTAGATAACCTGAATTACGCTTGATTTGTGGTGCAATTACATCCATTAAGAGATCTGCAGCTTCGAGGTTATCGAGGCGGGAGATGAGGAGGCGACGATTTGCGAGGCCACCTTTCTTAGCGATTGTAACTAATTTTTCGGTACCACGACGCATTTCTTTAGCGCGGGCAAGCGTAACGGTAATTGCTTGATATTTGATCAGAGAACACATCAGCCCACGTAGTAGAGCCCTTCTCTGGTCGGTTTCACGGCCGAATTTACGACCTTTGTATCCGTGGCGGTGCATTTAAATATTTAACTCCGTTAACTTTTGTTTAACTTCGTCAAGCGCCTTTTGTCCGAAACCTTTAAGTTCTTTGAGGTCGGTGTCTGAGAGGACAACGAGATCGCGGATGGTACGAATTTCGTTATTAACAAGTGCGTTGGCGGTACGGGCGGAGAGGCCAAGCTCTTCAATTGGGAGCATAAGACCTGCATCTTCCGCTTCTTCTTTTGAACCTGGAGCAGGTGCTGATTCAACAACAGTGCTTCCGGCAAAAGCTTTATATTGGTTGAGGAGGATAGCGGCAGCTTCCTCGAAGGCTTCTCTTGGGGTAATGGTGCCATCGGTCTCGATAGTAAGAGTTAATTGGTCCAAGTTGGTATCTTGGCCAACACGAGTCTTATCTACATCGAAACGAACACGCAAAACTGGGGTGAAGACAGCATCAAGAGCGATCATGTCGCTGTGAATACGTTCTTCACTAGCAGCTTCGATTGGAAGATAACCACGTCCTGATTCAACGATGAAGTGCATCTTAAGAGTGTAGTTTGGGTCGTCGATGTGGCAGATAACCTGGTTAGGGTTTGCAATTTCGACATCGCCAGTGAGTTTAATATCACCAGCAACAACACGTGCATCACCATCTTTTTCAGTTTGATCGCTGCCTTTAATCTCAAGAGTAAGTTCTACTGGAGCGTCAGTGTGACACTTGAAGCGAATATTCTTAAGATTTAGCATGATGTCAATGACATCTTCACGCACACCCTCGATAGCAGTAAATTCATGAGTGGTGCCTTCAATGCTGAAAGAAGTGATGGCAGCACCTTTGATGCTTGAGAGTAGAACACGGCGTAGCGAGTTTCCTAAGGTGTGACCATAGCCGTGATAGAGCGGCTTGATAACAAATGAGGCGCTACTAGCGGACAATTCGTTAACTTCTGCAAGATTTGCTTCGTGAATTACTTTTGTTGTCATTGTTCTCCTTAGCGTGAGTAATACTCAACGATTAGTTGTTCATTAATGCCGGCTTCTGCTTCTTCGCGTTTTGGTGTACCGGTGATTTCAATCCTCATTTTTTTAGCATCGGCCTTTAACCAGCTGAGTGGCTGAACTCCAGATGCGGCAACAGTATTCTCAAGATTTTTGAAGTATTCTGACTTGACTGATTTTTCACGAACTTCTAGGACGTCGCCAGCTTTAAGGCGGATTGATGGAATATCAATACGACGGCCGTTGAGTAGGAAGTGACCGTGAGAAACGAGTTGACGTGCTTGGCGACGGGTGGTCGCAAAACCTGCACGAAAGACAACGTTATCTGCGCGGCGTTCGAGAAACTCGAGGAGGTTTTGACCTGAAAGACCTTCGGCCTTCTGTGCTTCCTTCATGAGCTTAGCGAACTGTTTTTCTAGTAGACCATAGAGACGGCGAACTTTCTGTTTTTCACGTAACTGGGTAAGGTAGAGACTACCACCACGAACACGCATGTCACCGTGTTGACCTGGAATACCAGATTTTTTTGCCATAATCTTATGGGCTTTTGGTGCGAGGGCAAAACCTTCGCGACGACTTTGTTTGACGATTGGAGATTTATCTCGTGCCATTACGGTTTCCTCTCTCCCTTTGGACGTACACCACCATGAGCGATTGGTGTTTGGTCGGTTATACTATCGATTTTAATTCCAAGGCCGGAGAAGGCGCGGATTGCGCTATCGCGACCAAGACCAATACCTTTGACGTAAACGTCAACTGAGCTGAGGCCGTGATCTTTCTTAGCGATTTCACCAGCTTTTTCGGCAGCAATTTGGGCTGCATAGGCGGTACCCTTCTTAGAGCCACGGAAGCCATTAGCTCCTGCGGATGACTGAGAAAGAACCTGACCTTTTTTGTCAGAAACACTAATAATAGTGTTGTTGAAAGTGGCTTTGATGTGTACCTGACCGGAAGTCACGACACGCTTGCCTTTTTTCCCTTTAACTTTGGTAGCTTTTACTTCTGCTACTTCAGCTTGTTTTACTTCTTCTGTCATTCTAATTACCTCTAAGTCTTACTTGCTGCTTTTGGTTGTGCTCCACCGACCGCGATCGCCTTACCCTTACGTG
>CAUTSA010000003.1:0-94411 GCA_963540965.1 uncultured Candidatus Saccharibacteria bacterium | reverse complement strand
TCTAGGCGAGATCGCTGGTGCTACTGCTACTATTGCAGTATTTAATGGTAAAACTCTATCATTTAGAGATAGTAAGAAAAAGACAGATGAAGATGAAATCTGGACTTATGACAATCTCAAAACTCTAAAATACAAACCAAAATATGGTCCCGTGAATAGCTTAGTATTAGCTCGTACACCTCAAGAAGATAATATTGCAGTGTCTGACAATGATTCTATTACGGCTAATGGTCTCACAGAAGTAAAGCTAGCTAATAATGAGATTCTGGATGATGATCGAAGAAACTTGATCGATCCGATTTTCAATTCTATCAGGGGGATCTCTTATCATCCATTCGAAGCAGAGACTACTGGTCTTGGTTGGAATAAGCCGGGAGATCTTGTATCAGCTCAAGCTGGTAGTGGATTGATGAACGGACGAACTACTGGGTGGATTGGTCAGGAGAAGTTCTTAGGCAAAAATCTCATAAAATTTAATGCTAATTTCACATCTAATGGCATCTCAGTTAAAACAAATTCTTATGGTCGTATTACTGAAGCCAAAGGTACGATGACGGCTGGCTGGGCTGTATTGTCTAAATTTTATGATGAGGTCTTGTTCCCTGCTGGAAAGTATACTTTTTCAGTAGATAGACCACTTAACCATAGAGTCGCTATTGCTGGGAATGGTATTGGTGGTTTTATGGGTGGGGCGAATTTGAATGCTGGTGAAACTAAAGTGACTTTTACCGCCAAAGTTCCATTTGAAATAATGCGACTTGTTGTTAATGACCCTGTCGGTACAAATATCGACCTCGGTGCATTTACGCCTAAGCTATCTCTTGGTGATACGCCAACAGACGAACCATATATTGGCGATAGTGTCTCTGCTGGGTACAAGAATATGTTCGATGAGTTCTCAGGTCTTCCTGTGAATAAAAACGGTTTGTCTTTAGTCAACATAGATGGCGTTTTAAAACTCTCTGGCACGCCAGATAGAGACTGGGTTCAACTGGCCAGCCGAGATATTACAGGTATTTTAATGAATAACAGACCGTATACAATTGCCCAATATAACACCCCAAATACTAAGTTCTATGTCGAGATTTCTGCACGTAAAAAAGATGGTAGTGGTTCTGACGTAATTGGGAATAAAACAGCTAGGACTCATAACTTTACTGCCAATTTCACGCTGTACGACCGTTATAACATGGTAATTATGTGTGGTAAACAGGACGATGCCACCCCGCTACCTCTATATGGTAACTTCGGACTATATTATGGTACTTTTAATGAAAATAACCTGCCTGAATATACCCCTTATCTTACTTCGGTAGTTTCTCCAAGACCAATTGCACCCGCAAAGGTAAATGAGATAATATATAAACAATATACTTTAGACACTAACTTATACAGACCAAAAGAAAATTATACCTCTAATGGTATTACCCATACGATCTTACCGGATGGAACGGTTGAGTCTAAGGGGACAAGTACTATTAGTTGGTCTACAATTGGCAATTATCAGTTAGTTTTAGAACCTGGAATCTATGAATTTAGTAGAAGTGGTGCTGATTGGTCTGTGTCTCTTGACTCTAATACCGGTAAAAATCATACATTAGCCTCAATGAGATCGGGGCAAGAAAGAACTATCTTTGAGATTACGAAGAAAGAAACTGGCGTTTATTTAGCTTTTCTACCTGGAGCTGGCAGTACGATGAATAATATTGCCAAATTTAGTATCAAGAAGGCTATTAGCGCGGTAGTCGCAGTTACCGATAAAAACTTGTTAAAAATTGGGGCTGGCAATACTTCAAATGGCCTTATCTCATCAATTGCAGATGACGGAACCGTCACCTACTCTGGACAAATGACTAGTAGCTGGGCGAACATTACTAGCTATATTGATTTTGATCATCCACTACCGTCTGGTACGTACACATTCTCTATTGACCATCCTAGAGCCCATAGAGTTATCTTCAAATATAAGATGGCTAATGGTGTGACTTCAGAGGTTATTGCCAATTATACGGCAACCTCAACTTCTAGAACTTTTACCACAACGCAGCCAATTGTTGCTGGATACTTATATATTGCGGCAGCAAATGGCTCAATATTAAATGATACGGTTAAGGCTCAGTTAGAAGCTGGAGATGTGGCCACTGATATAGTAAGCTACGAGGAACAGAATTTTACTTTGCCTGAAAATGATAACTTATATAAACTTACAGACGATATTTATGATGAGATTAAGCTAGAAAATGGCGTAGCTAGATTAATAAAACGAGTTGGAAAACTAGTTCTCACTGGCGAAGAGAACAGTATTAACTATTACTATACTTCAAAAGCTGGTACTATTGGATTTAAATATAAAAATCCATCTGGCGAGATGATTTTTACGCAACAGGGTCCCACCGCAAACATTATCTGTTCACATCTTATTGCAGTAAACGAAGATGCCGTCTATACTACGCGAGAAAATCGAACTGGTGTGGCTATCTATGGTGGTTACAATAATTTTCCGAAATATTCTAGTACTATTGGTTTTTGGTTTACTGTTCCAGACCAACTAAATCTTAACGTCACAGATGTCGCCTCATTCAAGAACTGGCTAAAAGCCGAAAAAGCCAAAGGCACGCCAGTCACGGTTTACTACGAATTGAAGGAGCCTCAAATCACTGAACTTGGCAGAACTAATCTCAATCAGGTTTATATTACCGATACTCATCTAGAGCTTGGCAATGGTATTAAGGAAACTATTAAAGGTATCGCTCCAACGGCTACTCAGACAGATTACGCAAGAGCAGGCGGCATTACCAAGACCATTTATAATACAGAGATCAAGGTTGATAAGCAAAAGCAAGAGATTGAATCGATCGTATCGAAACAAACGCAAGTCGATCAACAAATATCTGACGAGTTCTCTAAGATTACACAAAATATTAAGAACGTAGTCACTACAATTCAGACTACTGGTGGTGGAAATCTAATTAAGAATTCCGTAGGTTACGCTAAGAACCAGGATGGAACTCTGGTGGAGTGGACTAAGAATAACGTTGGGGAGGTTAAAAGCTATACCAGCCCTGAATCTAAATCATATGGTGCTATTTCTGGCAATACGATTGAGCTTAAAAAGGGCGCTAGCATTACTCAGAGGCTTAATGTGGCATCCTCTGGGAAAATACCATATTCACTATCATTTAAATGTAAAAAGAGCGCTATAGGTACCGCTACGGTTAAATTAAGCAACACTATTGATAGTTTCGTAATTACAATACCTGAAGGCAAAGAGATCGTGTGGCAGAATTACGATCTCACAAAACTTGATCCAAGTATGAACTATTTGGATATTACAGTCTCAACCAGCAATAACTGTGAGCAGTTCCTAATTACTGATCTAATGGTAAATATGGGAGACCAATCAATCCCTTGGGTGCAAGCTAACGGTGAGATCCTTAATACACAGGTAGCAGTGAATGACCAAGGCATGATGGTCTCTTCAAGTGTCTATTCTGGCGACTATGTGCAAATTACGCCTCTTGGTATGAGTGGCCACTCCAATGTTACTGGTATAGATGAAGAGGTCTTTAAGCTGAACCGTGATGTTACAGAAACGTCCAAGCTGAGTGCTAGAAAAGAAGTGTCTATGGATCCGATTAAGATTATCCCAGTAAAAGATGGAGATATGGCTGGGTGGAACTTTGTAGGTTAGGAGGCAAGAATGAATAATGGTAATTTCGAAACCAAGGATACAGGCGGATCTGGTTATCCTAATCGTCTTAGATTCGAGTGGTGGCTGATCGAACAAGATATTGCTGGCAATCGCTCTAGAGTCGGTTTTAAGCTCTTTGGAACTGGCGGAACTGCTCCATCTTCTTGGGTTAAGTTATTTAAAGCTTACGCTAATGTAGCAGGTCAAACTTGGAGCACTGGCGCTCATAATCTCTACAATGGAACTGTTCTAGTTCAAGGTGATAAATGGATTAATCATAACGCAGATGGCACTGGTTGGTTTGAGGCCTATGCGGATGGTGCAATCTATAAGGCTAATTACAACTCGTTTGGCAAGAGAGGTTGGAATTTACCAACTATTCCAAGAGCTTCACAGCCTTCAATCAAGACATTTCCAAATAATACGCCGGATTTTAACCTAGGCGAAACAATTACAATTCACATGAATGCCATTAATGGTGCTTTTAGGCACAATGTCTACTTCTTGTATGGGGATAAAACCTATAAGATCGCTGAAAATGTAAGTGCTAACTGCCAATTCAATACGAGCTTAGTTGCTGAAGAGATTTATAAGATTACTACTTCTAAAAAGGCATATTCAGGTCAAATTAAGGTTGATACGTTTTTAAATGGTAATTTAACTGGAAGTAAAACCTGCCATTATAATGCGCATCTAGTAGATGTTGAGCCTACTTTTACTGATTTTACTTATTTCGACTCAAATACTACTACTAAAGCCATCACTGGTAACGATCAGGTATTTATCCAAGGTCAGTCGAGACTATCTGTGAAGATTACTAAAGAGAAGAAAGCTGAAGCTAAAAAATACGCAACAATGACTAAGTATCTAGCTTCCGCGTTCGGCGTATCCATTACAAAAAACTATTCGGCAACTTCTGACGTACAAATTGACATTGGGGCTGTGAATGCTAGTACTAATCAGGTAGTAAGCGTGTCAGCGATAGACTCTCGTGAATTTTCTACTACTAAAACTAAAAATATCACTGTAATTCCCTATTCAAAACCAACTATAAACGTTTCTGCTGGTCGTAAGGGTAATTTCGAAAATGAGACTATTGCAAAAATTAGCGGCAATATTGCTTCTTTAAAAATTGGTAATACTGAAAAGAATGGCGTATTAAGCCTAAAGTGCCGGACCAAGTCTAGTATGGATTCTGATTTTGGTCCTGCGCAAAACGTACCATTTACCATTGGTTCAGATATGATATTAAGGGTGCCAGATTTTCATATTGCTTTAGACAATACTTTAAAGCACACACTTGAATTTGAAGTTATTGATAAGCTATCTAGTGTTAAGGTCTATATCGAGATTGATGTCGGTATCCCTATCTTCCGTATTTCTACGAAGACTAAGAAGCTTTACAATAATGAAGAAAGAGTCTTAACAGAAAGAGATATCATACCAGCTAATAAGATCCAGGGGCCAGTATTAGTAAAATTTTCAGCAACAGCGACTCCTTATGGGGTTCTTGATAATGGTAAGGTTGTATACCGCAGGATAATAATTGGTAATGGCGATATCCCTTCCACTATTCCGTTCCAGTCTTTCACGCAGATCATATCCGCCACAATGACTGCCCAGCATAAAAGCTCTGGCAATAACTGGCGTACTATTCCATGGCTTTATAATAGCACCGACACTAATTGGTCTGGTGGATTTGTGATTAATGGCGATAATAGGCAGATACTCACACAGATTGGAGCGGAACTTCGCAAATGTAGTTCGTGGTGTGTGGTTGTTGATTTCTGCGTGGATTAATATGTTATAATGCTTATAGCTACTCCAGTTTGCAACTTTCTGAGTGAGAAGTAGCAAAATCATTTTTCTCTGCTCTGATTATGCTATAATCAAAGCAAAATCTACGACTACGTTTTTCAAGCGTAGTCGTTTTTTATTGAGGAAAAAGACATGAAGAAAATTGACTGGAACAAACTCATAGTGTGGCTAGTCCTATTAGTCATATCACTGGGCTTCTGGGTTTTAGTTTTTCGATTCTGGTTCGTAGCGGCAATTATAATTGGAATTATTGTAGCCTTTATTAGGAAGGAGCTAAAATGAGCTTTAAGCAAATAATCTTCCCTAATCTAGATGACAAGAAGTTAGTCGTCAATTACCAAGGCAAACCGCTATTAGACTGGTTTTTATGGTGTTTAGCTGTCGCACAGAAGACATTTAATGTTGCTCCGTTCGCAGCTACTGCCCAAATTGCCTGGAACTGGAACAACACTAAACACCAAGATCGCAATCTTCCAGATGGATGTTTTGTACCAATCTGGTGGACTGGCGGAACTGGTAATTATGGCCATGTGGCTGTCGCTAAGAGGTCTGGCAACCGTATTCAGGTTTGGTCTAGCCCTTATCGCCATAAACCATTTTTTGATTACTTTGAAGGTGAGCTAAACGCAACGATTGATAATATCTCTCGTATCTATGGTGTGGTCTACGCAGGTTGGACTGAAACGATGAATACTACAAGAATTGTTGAGTGGGTCAATCCACCACAATTAAAACCTAACGAAGAAATCGCAGCCGAAGTTTGGCGTGATATGTGGGGTAAAGGTCAAGACCGTATCAACCGTTTAACAAGTGCTGGATACGACTGGAGGACTATTCAAGCCTTAATCGACAAAGGTGTAGGGAAACCTGTTGAGCAACCTAAGGTGGAAGAAACTAAACCCGTTGAACAACCTAAGGTTGAAGAGGTAAAGCCTGCTGAAGTTGTTAAGCCTATCGAACAACCTAAAACTGAAGATGAATCTAAAGAGGAGGAAAAACATATGGACAAGATCCCTGAACTTACTGATGACAAAATTAAACAATTTAATGATGCCTACCAGGCTTCACTCGCTCAAGCTAGCGGCATTATCGAAGAAGTCGGAAGTGGTTTTGACTTTAGCCAGAAAACCAAAATGATTGCTTACTTAACTGGTGACTTTCTGCTTCTTGCTGGAGCTATCACCCCACAAGTTATTCTTGCGATCATGAGTCTTAACGACAAGAACTTAACTGCGTTCGGAACTGCTCTTGCTAGTATCTTAGCAACTTTAGGCTCACAAATCTTATTGATTTTTAAACTTTTGAAGAAGAAATAACATGGTCATTGCGGTGGAAGACATCACAGCATTCATCTCAGTGATGGCTGGTGTAATTACGGGAGGGCTTGTTATCTTTAAGTTTGCAAGCTCTGTCGTACAAAAGTGGGTGGACAATCTACTTAAGCCAGTCAACGCCAAGATAGACGAGTCAAATAAGGCTATCATGGCCAGGCTCGATGCGAACGCTGAAGAAATCAAACAAATGCAACTTGAACAATACAAGAATTTCTTAACTAGATATCTTGCTGATATCGAACGAGACACTCAATTAACAGAGATTGAGCTTGAACGCTTTAATGACATCAATACGAAATATACCAACCTTGGCGGCAATTCATATGTTCATAGAAAAATTGACAAACTGAAAGAACAAGGTAAACTATGATTAGGAGCAAGAACTACTAAGTTGTTGTTGAGAGATTTATAAAGACCTATCTATAGGTCTTTATTTTTATCTATAATAAAAAGCCCCTAAATAGGGGCTAAGGGGAGGAATTATGCAATTGTTAAGAACTTATCTACCAATGGAATTACTTTTGTGCCGTCTTTGGCGTAAGCCAATAAGTACTCGTGCTGATTCTTATCTATTAGATCCATCACATTCAATCCAATTTCATGGTCTCCGTCAAACTCAACTTCAAGATTGTAGTTGAATACGGTGTTATCCTGAATATCTTTGAACCTACAATTAAATCCTGCTAAACAGTACTTAAACTCACCAATCCTTTCTTGAGGAATGGCGATATCAACAATAAAATGCAAACGCATAAAATCACCTCCTTATAAATGTTCTCCCACTTATATTTAAGTATAACAGATATAAATATATAACAATTAAGATGTGGAGATATAACAATCAAGGCTAGGCTAACAGAGGCAGAATGGCTAGTTTAGTTAACTTAAGATATAACAATCGGCTTAACTTGATATAACAAAAATACCCCCGAAAGGGTTATTTTTTGATTTTTGAAAATCCAGAAGCTCACAAATACTGCCTTCTCCTAGTCTGTATACCCTATACCTATACTCACATCCTTAATATCACCTAGTTTTTTTAGCTGCCTCTTTTGCTTCCTCCGAAGTCTATGATGATATATCTTACGGACTCTCTTATCTCTGCCTTTTCTGCAGTGATAACAAGAGCATCCAGTGTGCATCTTAGCGTTTATCATCGCGCACTTCTTATGTACTCGTCAATAATTTGCTTGCATTCTTCAAACCCAACCCCGAACTCCGCTATGTATCCTATATTACGCAATCTCTCGAGCATTTTTGCTTGTTCTTTGATGTGTTTATCATTTTTTAAAGTACCGTCTTTTTTATAGGGTGAGTTTGATTCTGTTTTAATTTCCATATAGAGGCCGAGTGATTTGCAGTATCTCTCTCCAAATTGAGGCTCTGCGATAAATAAATCCGGATAACCACGAATAGGGTGAAGTCTTTTATGCTTTGCTGCTTGGCCAGGTGTCAATTTGAGATCAGCTGCAATGTCGAAGCGATAGATTACGTTTGGATATTGAAGCTGCAGGTATCTGGCAATTTGCTCGTAGAGACTATGCTCTGAATTATATTTTGGGATTCGTCTCATTTTTCTTCTCCATATACATAATCACCAATTCTTTATATTCCTTTGCTAATTCTTTAAAACTACATCCGATCGCTCCACAATGTGGGCAGACATCATCGTAAATATCTAAATCAAACCTACTAAATTTTCCGGTCCTAAACAATCTGAGACAATTGAGACAGAAATACCTAGGCTCCTTTCTGTTTTGTTTCTCAAGCCACTTACTAATCCTCATCCCCATGCTCCATTACATATTCATCAAATGTCGACTTCGTTAGTAACATTATTATTCCTCTTCACTTGATTTAATTAAATGATTGATTTTAAACAAAGCCTCTTGAGCCTGTTGGCTATGTATTTGTAGCGCAGATCTAATGACAAGTAGATCTTCATGGCTCAAATCAGCTTCATTTGGCAGTAAAATGTCCATTTATTTCTCCTCTTCTAAGCAGCAGCTCCTCTAATGTTACGGGCTTGAAGTTGTTCACATCTACTCCAACATTAAACGCATTATATTCTTTTAGCTGTAATTCTTCTTTAGAGTGGACATGGCCATATAGGTGGATCGAACCGTATCTTTTTAGATTCCAATTCTGTATTGGGTAGTGAAAGAGAATAACCGTACGCCCCTCATCTTCTATCTCTAAGTAATGGTGTACTGAATCAAATAGACTACAAAGGTTTTTATTCCTAGTGAAGTAATCGTGATTGCCTATGATCAAATGCTTTTTACACTTTATTCTTTTAATTAACTGACTAATTTTGTTGGGAGTCTTCTCTAAAGTAAGATCACCCAAGATATAAAGTTCATCATCAGGAGATAATCGATAGTTAATAATGTGGATTATCGTATTGTCCATCTCTTCGATGGAGCTAAATGGTCTGTTTTCATATTTAATAATATTCGTATGAGATAGGTGCAAATCAGATGTATAGTATTTCATTTTGTACCGATCCCATAATTTTGGCTAAACTCCCATAGCTCGCCAAAGTTATTAACGTTTGGATGTTTTCCTCCTTCTAGGAGAGTATTTTTATTAAACTTATTGAAGTTTTCTTTGCAGTCATAAAAATAATAGCTGAAATCCTCGCCGAGGAGATCTAGTACTACGTCCATGATCAAGTCAGAAGCGCTAGGAAAGCCAACAAATCCCATGTAGACTTTGTATTTTTCATTTATAGTTTCGAGATTATTACTTAGCTCCTTTTCATAATTCTCTTGTTTAGAATAGGCTTCTGCTAATTTTATGAAAGCTTCTTTGTTTAGCCTGTTCGCCATTACTACTTATCCTTTCTTGCTTTACATTTACCACACTTGCCATCTATAGTATGGGTCATACAATAGCAGTTTGTGCAGAGACTAATTTGGTTGTTATCTGTCTCATCAAATTTCTTCTTTTTGCTCGCCATACGAATTTTTGCCCAGTAAATTTGCTTATCGCTCTTAGAATGTATGGCAGGTTTATGAGAGCTAAGTTTTCCATAATCTACTGGCACATCAAATTCATTCTTCTTCATTAGGACTATCTTCGTGGATATTACCGATAACCTCGCACCAGTCTCTGTCATAGAGGCTACTTGTTCCGCCGAATATACCAATCCACGCTATTCGCCACTCTCCGCTCGCATGTTGGATTATTTGACCTGTAACATCTCCGTTATACTCTGCGACTATATCCCCCTCATAGATCTTCCTGCCGTGCTTGTCTTTCATACCCGTATATTGCTCCCATATCTGTTCATTGCCGCTCAACTTTTTATCGCCAGTCTCCGTACAGGCTCCACAAATTAAATCACCCAGTGTAACATAAATATAGATTTTATTAACCTTGTCCCATGCTCGAAATTTTAATTCACGCATCTTCATTCTCCTCTAATAATTCAGGGTTATGGTGAATATCACCGATAATCTCATACTGGCTCGATAAACGTCTAGCCAAGACAAATACTTCTGTACATTTTGGTTCAGTTAGTAAACCTATATATGGACTAGCCTTGTCCTCAACAACAACGAAATTATCTATGAAACGCTTATCATATGGAAATCTCATCCTTATGATGTCGCCAACATATATCATCTTTCCATTCTTATCTAAAACGCCAGTAGCATGTTCAACGACAAAGTTTTTTTGATTAACATATTGTATTTTGGCACTGTCTCCTGCAAAGTTAAAAAACATTAACTTGCCATTACTATCAAGGAGAAGAAAATCAGATAATCCATAATCATTGGTTTCTTTATCTAGAACCCTAAATCCTAATTCACGCATTTTACTCCTTTAAATTTAAATACTCCTGGGCTAGCTTCTTCCCATCCACTACACATATTGGCGTTAGTAATGAATAAAAAGTCGTCGGTTTCAATCTTCATCTTTATTTCTCTTAAAAAATTGTATTACCTTTTATAATTTGCCTATTTGCTAGATAGGTTATTTTATCCTCTTCAAAACGATAGTCATGAATATTAGACACTACCTCATACCTAGATTTACTGCTGGCGGCTAGATGAACTTTATCTTGCCCAGTATAAATTGGTGATAATTCAAAACCGCATTGTAAAAAATTCCACATTACTGCATAATCACCATGATTAACAACACGAATGATGTCATTTTCATAAATCATTTTATTATTTTTATCTTTAATGCCAATAAATTGCTCGAATACTAAAGTAGTGTAGTCTGCACTGTCCGTTAATTTATAATAATCAGAATCAACATATTTATTAATTAAAGTATTAAATATCTTAATATTCTTGTTTTGAGGACAAATATCAACATATTTGAAATTACAAAATTTAGTTTTATGTTTAGCACCAAATTCAGCTTTATAGAGATCATAGTATGTGCGATTACGCTTGTTATATACTCGGAATTGTATGTTACGCATATCTAGTTATTTCTATCCTTTAATAGTTCAGGATTATTATGAATATCACCGACAACTTCACACAAATCTCGATGGGCGTAAAGACTATCTACCGTACCTTTTGGGGTAACCCATATTATTTTCCACTCTCCACTAGGGTGCTGGTTGATAGAACCGATATAGCGTCCCTCGTATACGGAAACTATATCCCCAGCATAGATCTCTTTACCATTTTGGTCTTTAATACCAGTATATTGCTCGATGATATAATCTTCAGCATCGCCAGTGCTTACCTCACCGTCTTCCATGAATAAGATGTTGTTACCCTTAGCAGTTATACCAATTAGTCCGAATCCTAAATCCTCACATATTGGGAAGTACTCTTCTCCGTCTTTATCCCAAACCCTAAATTCAATTTTTCTCATACTGATCCCCTATAAACCCGATTATCCCGATCCTTTAAGTATCCTCGTCTTTCAAACCACTTATCTAATCTGTCGTTCATAATCTCACCTATCACTAATTTGAGATTATTGTCTCTTGCGAATTCCTCGAGAAGTTCAATAAATTTTAAGAACTGGCCATTGTGCATTTTGGTATTGTTAATGGCTAGTAGGTTTACCACGCTCTCGTCTGACAGACAGAAAAGACCATAGAGGCTACCATGCGTGAATGTATAGTAGTGATCATCCCCGAAAAATTTCGATATTGGGTATTCCGCGTAGCGTTTAACTAATGACAATACATTGCGGGAGTTACCCATTCTGCCTTCTTTTATTATGCTGTCGATTATATCTTTACAATCTTTTTCTATACCTTTTATTGTCCATCTAGATCCGCCTAACTGGCGTCTCGGGATATTGATGAAGTCGGTACGGTGGGCATAATCCCACCCTAAATACCATCCATTCGGTAGCCCGTATATCTCGTTTATGCTTCCCCCGCTAAACGTGAATCCTCCGTGGACTAGATTTTTATCATCTATTTCTCTGTAATCTTTTTTATAAAATGGATGGTTTTTTGGAATTCTAATATAGGCGTTTGGGTGGTTACAACACCATACAATGAAGAATTCGAAGCTGGAGTGCTTACCTTTCTTTATTGTCTCTACCATTGGCGGTTCGGCCATGTCGTAAAGCTCTGCTAGTCTATCCATTAATCTTTCTCCCTTTTAGCTTTACTATTTCTTCTAAATTCTTCTTCTATAATTTTATCGATTCTAAATCTTAGTTTAGAGATCTTATATCTCAGCCTGTCTATTCGCCATAATCCCCAAAGGGATATAGTTATTAAGATTAAGTTCACTACTAGTATCACTGAAGTTATTATGATTACTACTGTGGACATTATGCTTAAAATTTCCATTTATTTACTCTTCAAACTCCTCAATTTCCATTTCATTATCGCCAATTCTGAATTCATGGACGTCATATGGGTATTTTTCTCCTACAATATAGGAACACTCTTCAAACCGCTCTTTGCGTTCGTATTCTTCCATACTATCCCATTCTTCTTTAGTAAGTTCTAACTCCTGATATCCATTGTCAATAACTCCATCGAAATATTCAAAATCTCGCGTTATTCTTACCATCTTAGTCATTTTTTTGCTCTCGCTTTCATGAAGGCTTTAATTTTTAATAATATTCTTTTTCTGATCGCCCATTTTGCGTGTTCTTCTACTTTTGAAAATTTGTTATAGGCAGATTTTGGTTTCAATATACCTCTTCTGATTACATCTCCCCCATCTCGTATTTACACACGATCTGCCACTGTTCTTTGTGTTCTTCGAGGGATTTTCGAAGTGCTTCTCCTGTTCTGAAATAAATCATTCCTGGATAATATATATCATTGTCGAAGCCCGTCCACTCCTGAGTACATTTACTATAATAGGTACACCAATTCTCTTCACCATAAGAATACTTCCCGCCCTCGGCATCGTCTAGGAGCGTCTTGCGAGCAATATCATATTTAAGTTTAGACTCAAGTTCTTCTTTGGTTAATCCGTAGTTACCAATACTATAAAGATGATCATCTTCAGTATCTCTATAATCGTTATCGGAAGATATTATTCCAAGGCTATTAACATAGTAATAAGGCCCTCTATATTCTGCTCTACGCCTTTTGCACTCATGTATTTCCTCGAACCAGTCTTTGAGAATGTTTGGGAACTTCTCAAGAGTCTTATGATTGTAAGCCATAACCTCTGACCAGTTATGGTAAAGATTATTATTGCTATCTAGATAGAATTCATCACCAGCCTTGAAAGTTGGTAAATCTTTTTTAAGTTTGTATCGTTTCATTTCATTTTTCCTTAGTTAAAAATTTAATCACTTCTTCTTTTGTTCCCTCAAAACGAGTTTTGCTATGTTTTCCAGTGAGAAATCCTAGAGTTAAAATAATGAACATAACGTCTACGACCGTAGATCCACCTAAAAACCAGTGATTAAATAGAAGTAGGCCAGCAAACATTGAAAATGTAACTATATCTTTAATAATTGAACCTATTACTGATTCGTTTATAACTATGTATTTAGTTTTGTCGACATCCATATAATTCTCCTTAATAACTAACTGGGAACATATCTGATCCACTTGACTTACTGGGTAATATTACAGACACATCTAAGTCCGTAACGCCTTGCTTCATAAGATATCTTTTTGTTTTTAATATCTCGCCAAGATTCTTATGCTGTTTTTCGTGCTTTATTCCATCTAGCCCGACATAACGAATTATGTAGCTAGTTGGGAGTGGCGGTTTTACTTGATTTCTTTTCATTTTGTCTTCATATCCCTAAATCTACTATCAGGACCTTGACTCAAAAGTAGTTAGGGTGGGTTTAACTACTCAGATAGGCATAAAGGTACTCAACTTTTTTATCTATCCTGAATCTACGACTTGATCCTGATAGTAGTGTGGCTGCGTCTAAAATTGACATTTAACTAACTATTTACTTAAGGGGGTATTTTGCCAGCACCACATTATTATTTTTTCTTATATTCTTCATTAAGCTTAATTAGCTTAACCATATACCCGTTAAGTTCTGTTTTTAGCAGTGTTAATTTACTCATTTTTCTCCTTGATTAATCGTTTTGTTGATTTCTGCATTCCACCAATCTGGATAATCAATCTGTTTATCTTTAGAAATATTTACGGCTTTTACGTTAAGCTTTTTCTTAATTTCTTCCGTAATGACTTTAATTGTTTTATCTATCCTAAGCACTGGATTTAATGCTTGATAGTTTGCTTTAAGTTCATCTAGTGTCTTACAATTCTGTAATCTATCAATAGCACTATCAACTGAATCCTGGTATAGTTCATCTTTATATTTATTTAGTTCGTTTATCGTACTCTCAGCGATATTACCCGTAGATGAATATCCAAGATTAGATAAGGCTCTACCTATAGCCATAGTTTCGAGTTTTTCAAAGTCTTTATCATTGGTTATTGTCTTTTGAGCTGTTGCTTCTGCGTCTGCTGTTAAGTAGATTAGCTCTTTAGATATCCCATTAGCCAATGACTGAATAACTTCTGTTTTATCCCTCCATAAGAAAGCCTTAAAAACTACCTTGTTGTTCTCATTTTTATAGCTCGTTAAAATCTTAGAATTTGGGTGATTGGTTCTAAAAGCCTCTAGCCTATCGGTCACTTTTGCATAATCTATACAAATCTTTTTAACTTCATTAGTTTTTTTATCTGTAAATGTTTTTTCGATTTTAGATACTTTGACGGAGTTTAACATTTATTTTTTTCTCCTCAAGATCCTAACCCTTACAATTTTAGGATTCCCCGATTGTTCAATATGTATACTCATTTTTCTCCTTTAAAACTTCAGGTAGATTTGAGGCTCTCATTTTATCTACAATAGTAGAAATTTGTTAGGATTTTCTCGTACATTAAAATCGAAATTATGAGGAACTACAAAAACTGCCCGTTCTGTCTGAGGGTTGAAAGCCCCAAACTTACCCGAAGTTGTTTAATTTTGTTATATTCCGAGTTTTTAAATTTCTAAAACTAGGCGTACCATAGTCGTTTTTTGTTCTATGGAAATTAAAATTTATGCACTTTAATCCCCAACAAAAGAAAAAATCAGGGCGTAATACCCTGATCCAGAAATAAAAAACACCCCGAAAGGTGTATCAAGTAATCAAATTATGGTGCGAGCTAAGAGACTCTAACTCTCGACCTCTTCCTTGGCAAGGAAGCGCTCTAAACAACTGAGCTAAGCTCGCATCTGTTTAGATTATAGATGAATTTTATTTTAAATTCAAGGGTTTTTTAAATTTTTTATAACCTAAACAGTTCTGAACAATTATTTCTGAGTAAAGTAGCCGGGGTTGCCTGGGGCGTCAATATGATAATTTTGAATAAAAAAAATCGCTCAAGGAGCGAAGTTCAAAAAGGCTGGTGCCCGAAATGGGACTTGAACCCATATGGATTTCTCCATTCGATTTTAAGTCGAACGCGTATACCAATTCCGCCATTCGGGCATATTTTTATTATATTACAGGCTGACTGGTTTTTCTAGAATAAAGAATGTGATCGTCAGTCTGATTTTGGAGGCACCGACCGGAATTGAACCGGTGTACACGGTTTTGCAGACCGCTGCGTAACCACTCCGCCACAGTGCCATGGCTTAATTTTAGCATAGAAAGAAATAAAAAAATACACCTTGCGGGTGTATTTTTAATTACTCTGTAATTTTGGGTAGAATCTCTTATTCCTAGACCTGCCTGAAAGATGCAAGCAATCTAGCCAAATTACTTCACACTCCACCCTTTGAACTTCGGCGTCTCTCAACTTCGCCCAAGTTCTATATATAGTTTAGCATGAGTGGATTATTCGTCAACCTTGTTTTTTACGAATTTTATATTATAATAGTTGTTTATTTTCAGTTGCTTTTTTCTTTTTTTATGGTTTTGCGATATGACTATAATTGTTCGGGTTTCGGTTTTAGTGTTCGGTTTTGTGTTTTTGTTCGGTTTTACAGAGTTGAATTGTTTTTTGTGCTAAAAAAATAAACGACAAATGCCGTTTATTTTTAGCTGATGAATCTTTTGCGTTATTTTTTTTGATGATTTTCTTGCTTATTCGCCTCGCAAGCTTCCTTGTCACCTTCTAGGCATTTGACCCTATTCAACAGTATCGTTTCAGTATTACTTGATGTAACTGTTGTTTTTGTATGTAGATCTTGTAAATAAATAAAACTCGCTAAACTAAGAATAGATAAGAGCAGGCTAATTAACGAGACTATCAGAGCGATGAATTGAATATAGTTTTTTTGTTTTTTCAGTTTTTGACTTTCTTTAATGAAAATTAATGTATTCTTTTTGGCCATTTATGAGATTTTTAAATTCAATTTTGCGATCTTCTACCTCCTTTTCGCCAATTATGCCCACATATTTAGCAATTTTGCCGGCGTATTTCATTTTATCGCCAAGTTTTTTATCAGAATATATAATATCTACACTGTGGTTCTTGCTTCGTAAATCCTCTGCGACTTCTCCGGCAAAAGCATATTCTGATTCAGATAGTGGAATAAGTACATAATCAATAGGTACAGATTGAAAATTATCTAACAAATTATTACTCTGTAAGACATAAAAGAGACGAGATAGACCAATTGAAATGCCGACACCTGGGAATGACTGATCAGTGTAGTTGCTGGCCAGATTTTCGTAGCGTCCACCAGAACAGATCGAACCGATTTGCCTATAATCAGGGAGAATAGTTTCAAAGACTGTTCCAGTATAGTAATCGAGGCCACGAATAATCAACATATCAGCAATCACCGATTCGCCAAGTCCGCGCTGCTCAAGTAGATTCAAAACAAAATCCAACTCTTTAATCCCCTGTTCAAACTGAGGGCTCTCTAGATTAAGGGCCTTTAGTGCTAGGATGGAATCATTACGAGGGCCATTAATTTGTACAAACTGAAGAATTTTCTCGATTTTATCTTCAGAAATATCAAGATTCTCGAGAGCACTTTTCGTTTTTTCAAGAGGTACTTTCTCGGCGTGATCGATAATGTCGAAAACATCATTAGTTTGATCGGATAATGCAAGAGCCTCAAGAAAACCAGATAGAATCTTACGGTTACTAACTCGAATAACCATTTTTGGCTTAATAAAAGTCTTGAGCGCAGCATAGGCGGTTTCAACTACGTCGGCATCATAGGCGATAGATAAAGTATTGCGGCCAATCACATCAACGTCAAGCTGATAGAGCTCACGAAAACGGCCTTTCTGAGGACGCTCACCGCGAAAATTACGGCCAATCTGAGTAACCTTAAAAGGAAAAGTGAGTTCACTTTCGTGTTCCACAACGTAGCGAGCGAGTGGCACGGTGTGATCAAAGCGAAGTGCCTGATCAGCGTCATCGGCGGTCTCTGCGGTCTTTACAACCTTATAAATCTGTTTTTCGGTATCGCCGCCAGCCTTCGCCAGTAGAATTTCGGTACGATCAATAATTGGAGTTTCGATGTATTGATAACCATGAAGATGATACATCTTGGCAATTTGGTCTTTGATAGTGTTAAAAACGATCTGGGCGTCGGGCAAAAGCTCCTGCATCCCAGAAATTGCAGATGTATTGATTCTTTTCATAATGTCTTGATTATAGCACACTATATGATATACTAAATTAAAGTGGTTCTGTAGCTCAGTTGGTAGAGCAGAGGCCTGAAGAGCCTTGTGTCACTGGTTCAAGTCCAGTCGGAACCACCATTTTTTATGTCTTCTTAAGCCGCCCTAGATTAGGGTGATTTCTTATGAATAGCGGTTAATGATATAATATAAATATTATTTATGGCAAATATTAATGATTATTTGAGCGTGGCTGGGGCGCAGAAAATTTCAAAGAAGGCACCTTTTTCTGAAGCCGACCAGCTGATTTTGGCCCGAATTTCTTATCTACCATTCCATAAAATTAAACTGGGCTTATTTGAGACAATTGCATCAGTGGCAGATAAAATGCATGAGCTGCCAGCTTCGGCCTTTGGCTGGCCTGATGACCGTAAACTCATTGAATTGCTTGGGCAGTCAAGGCGTTTTAACAAAATGCGCATCAGTAATTTCGTGTGCCATAACGACAAGGCACTCGAAAAACAGTTTTCTGCCGTTACTATTCACTTGAATCTTCAACGAGCATATCTTTCCTTTTATGGGACTGATAGTTCCCTGACTGGTTGGAAGGAAGACTTCAATTTAGCATTCCTTGATAATATTCCTGCCCAGATCGAAGCGCTTGAATATCTTAAAAAAATCAGCCTCAAGTTCTTTTGGAAGAAGTTATACCTAGGCGGACACTCTAAGGGCGGGCACGTTTCAATCTTTGCCGCCATTCATGCCGCGGACCATATTCAAAAAAGAATCCAGGCTGTTTATAACTATGATGGGCCAGGGATCCGTAAAGACTTGGTCGAACAAGACTTGGGTTCTTTTAAAATTCTCGACCGTATTAATACTTTTGTACCACAAGAATCAATTATTGGGCGCCTGTTTGAACACCGTGAAGGTCTGATAATCATACATAGTACTGCGAAGAATGTTTATCAACACGATATTTACTCTTGGCAGATTGAGGGCAATAAATTGGTTCGCTCGAAAACGACAAAACGCAGTAATATGATTAATCGTGCGATCAATCAATGGATGCAAAATGCTAGTCGCGAGGAAATAAAAATCTTCATCAACGGGATGTTTGAAATTTTTTCATCAGTAGAACTAAATAATCCGATAGAATTAATGCGTGAATGGAAGCATTTTGGTCCTAAAATTCTAAAGGAATTTATGAATACGCCAAAGGAAAAGAAGAAGGCAATTTCTGACATTTGGTTAAAACTGGGTGAATCACTAATTCGCTCACAGATTGAGCAGAGTGAGATTCTAGCAAAATTTAATAAGACTTTTAAGATTCGGGGGAAATAGACGTAGATGCGAAAATTTCAATTGGATCAGAATTTCCTAAAAAGTCCAAAACTGGCATTATTTCTGATTGGGCACTCTAATATTAAGAAACGAGATCTAGTGATTGACCTTGGTGCCGGCTCTGGCGTAATAACGAGCGCACTAGCAAGACGTTGTAAAAAGGTGATCGCTGTCGAAAAAGACCCGGAGACTGCCAAAAAATTACGAGCAAACCTGGAGCGCCAGAAAATTTCTAATGTGGAAATTTTTGTGGGTGATCTTAGGGAATTAAAACTACCCAATGAACCATACAAGATTTTTGCCAATCCACCTTTTTCCCTGTCCGCCGAAGTGTTTTATAAATTACTCAATTTAGAAAATCAGGACGGACAAATAGTTGAATTAGAAAATAAAAACCATCGACGACCAGATGCGATTTATTTGATTCTACAAAAACAACTGGCCTTAAAATTAATTATTACAGAGAGACACTATACCAGCCAACTCGGTAGGATTCTAGCCAAAAATTATGCGACCCGAATCCGGCTACCACTGAAGGAGACTGATTTTACGCCGCCCCCACATGTGCCGACTGTTTTATTTGAAGCGAAACAGTTTACTTTAAACCTTGAGCCAGGAACCGCTCAACATAACTGTAATCCCAGCTAGTATCAAAGCCAGAGGTCGCAAAGGAGCCAAATTTAAAGCTTGGCATACCACCTAAATTGTATCGCCCCATAAAAGTGGTGGCTTCAGCAGTATTTTGCTTAACTTTGTCTAGCATTTTATGTTCAGATAAACATTCGTTAAAGGAAGGGTCGAGATTAATCTCCTTAGCAATACTCTGCCAATATGCGGGAGTGAGATCCTTGATGGCTGGCGCATTTTTAGAAGTACCAATACCCTTGCTTTGATAATCTTGCCAAAGGCGACGAATCACCTGGTGGTAGTAATCCCAGAATCTATTTTGCTCAGTAGCGCAGGCCACGGCCTCGGCACTCATTCTTGAAAAGCCATAGTGATCCATGTTATTTTCAGACAAGAAGTCGGTGACACGTAGTTCAAAAACAATATCGTGATCTTTGAGATATTTCTCAAATTTTTCCTGATTCTCTAATGTGAGACGTGAGAAGACTGTACAATATGGACACATAACATCAGTTACCATGACATAATGATTCTTCGCGTTTTTATCACCTAAAATCGTGCGTTCGTCGCGAATACTATTTAAATCTTGATTCTTGGGTGCAGAAGTAAGAGCTAGCGCAAGAAAAACTACGACGATAGCACCAATAACAATAAGACGAATAGCGCGGCTAAACATATTGGGGCTAGTGTGTTCTTCATGGTCTTTAGAGTTGGTAGAATCTATTTGATGATGATCATTTTTACTCATGTTTTTCTCCTTCGGGTGCTGTTTGGGATTTTATTTGTTGATATTTTTCCGCCTCAAAAATTATATATGCCTCATAGCCAAGTTTTTGGAAGACGAAGAACGCCATAATTAACGATATAAGATTAAGAATCACGGAAACAGTACCGACTAGCGCCAGCCCGGATGAACCAAGGATCGAAATAAAAATAGGAGCAAGTAGCGCAGTACCACAGGTGGGACAACCAGAGCTTAATAAAAAGAAGCTGGCAATAATGCCGGTACTTTGAAGATTATCGGAGAGATTCTGTTTGCGAAAGTGCAAGATAAAGAAAAGTAGACCAATGAGTACTGATTGAACTAGATTAATTAACGACATAAAGAAGAAGTCCGGCAGGGTGCGACCCACACCAAACACGGCGGCAACAGTATGAGCAATGAGGACAAGTTTTCCACGTAAGTTAGAGAGCTGGAAGAGCTGCCAGTTGGCCGAACCAGCCGCAAAGAAATTGAGAAGAAAACCAAAAACTAGGAAACAGATCAGGAACGGTAAAAGAAACTGGCGACTACCAAAGAGGCTCGGAAGATTTTTGATTGCGTCATGGAGATGCGAGAAAAACCGTCGAAAACGCCGCTTGATTGTTTGTTTTTTTATAATTACCTCCTAATTTTAGTTTAATTTGATTACAACTCATTGATTTTGACACGAGTTTGAGCCAGCGTATCACGGTCTCTAACTGTAACAGTATCATCTTCAAGAGTATCAAAATCGATGACCACACATTTTGGAGTACCGATTTCATCCTGCTTACGATAACGCTTACCAATATTACCAGAATCATCCCAAGTGACATTACCATATTTCTTACGAAGAATTTGATAAACAGTTCTGGCTTTTTCGACTAGTTCAGGTTTATTTTTGAGCAGAGGGGAGACACAAAAACGGAATGGAGCAAAAGCTTCAGGGAGTTTTAAGACGGTACGCTTTTCACCATTTACCTCATCTTCGTGATAAGCGGCAGAAAGCACTGCCATAACTAAGCGTTCAACACCAAAGGAAGGCTCAATGACATGTGGCACAAAGCTTTCGCCAGTCTTCTTGTCTCGATACTCCATATTCTTACCAGATGCGCGGGCCACATTCTGAAGATCAAAATCCGTGCGGTAGGCAATACCCATTAACTCTTCAGACCCGATTGGAAAGTCAAATTCAATATCAACGGTTCGCTTGGAATAATGAGCGCGATCATCGGCTGGAACCTCATATTCATGGATCATATTAGCTGGAAGCTGCATTGTCTCTTCAAGAAAAACATGGACATCTCGAAGCAGTTCAGCAAAAATACGCTCCCAATCATTTGGATGCACGAAATATTCGATCTCCATCTGTTCGAGCTCACGACAACGGAAGATAAAATCACGTGGAGAAATCTCGTTACGAAAAGCCTTACCTTGCTGAGCAAGACCAAAAGGCAGGTCTGGATAAACGTTATCGACAACATTTTTATAGTTCGTGAATATTCCCTGGGCAGTTTCGGGACGAAGATAGGCAATTGAGGTCTCATCAGAAACGGCACCAACATGGGTCTCAAACATCATATTAAATTGTTTAACATCACCCCAGTTGATCTTGCCACAAGTTGGACACTTGATGCCCGCATTAATCAGTTGATCTTTCGTGATATTGGCGGATAAATCATGACCTTCGGCGGTTTTTGCTAGCTTATCAGCACGGAAGCGACCATGACATTCATTACATTCCACGAGCGGGTCGGCAAAAGTGGCAGCGTGTCCTGAAGCGACCCAGGTTTTAGGATTCATAATAATGGCAGCGTCGACACCAAGCATGTCTTCGCGGTCCTCAACCCAGTATTTCCACCAGGTTTGCATAATTTTACGTTTTAAAGCGACGCCAAGAGGACCAAAATCCCAAGTACCAGCCATGCCGCCATAAACATCAGATCCTTGAAAAATAAAACCACGACGCTTACATAGACTAACGATATCCTCAAGTTTTGCCATATCAACTCCTATTATTTCTTTTTATTATAACATCTTAGCTGGCAATATAGGAAAGTATCGGCAAATAGGCATAAAGGTTTTTAATTTTTAAGATGACATGAATATTGGTCGACAAAATGAGGCGGAGAATTTTAATTACGTTTTGATCAATCATGCCTTCCCCATCTGGTCTTCTGATAAGAACTTTTTCAAAATTATCCCAGTCGTAAGTAGCTGAGGCCTCAAGTCTTTGACCATCACGATCAAAGAAGACGTTAATTTCTTCACCAGAGATTCTAGCCTGATTTAAGTGAAAATAGATTTTAATCAACTGTTTAGTTGAGGCATCAGATTGCGATAAATTAAGAGCGCTTAGGGTTTGATGTAAAAGATTAAAAAGGTCAGCTGAGTCGATTTGATGTGAAAGGCGTGAAACCTGTTTTAAAAAGCTGGAGGCTAGTTCCAGAGTTTCAAGATCGCTAATGATTTGATGATAAAACTCCTTGGGTCTGGCTGAAGTAAGAATACCAAATGAGTCATCAGTAGCGTTTTCGTTTTTTTTGAAATCATTTTGATGAACGACAATACTAGAAAGAGTAAACATCTCAATACCCCCGGCAAGCTTTGATTTTTCTTTACGAGCACCCTTAGCAATAGCAGAAAGGCGACCATCAGGAGTGAGAAAGGTAATAATTCGATCGCCTTCGCGATAATTTACGCGCTTTAATACAATTGCGTCGGTCTTAAGATCAGCCATCTAAACCTCAGAGTCCTTCCTTTTTAAAGCTTTAACGACGGCGGAAAAAAGCGCCTGTGGAGTCATGGTGGTTTTATTTAAAATTTCCACGACATTATAACTCTCGTAGGTCTGATCGGGGAATTTGAGAGAAGAAACGATAATAACTGGGATCTTAGAGAGATCGGGATAGGAGGCGATTTCATTCAAAAAGGTGAAGCCGTCCGGTCCGGTCAAAAGAACATCCAGAATAAAAAGAGCCGGCGGTTTACAGCCATCCGGCAATGCAGTAATGGCTTCTATGCAATTTGTAAAGCAGCGAATTGACAGATTCTGACCATTTTTTTGAAAAGCCTTCTTTAAGTTTTTCGAAAAAAGCTGTGAAAGAATGGGATCATCCTCAAGCAGGAAGATCTCGATGGTTTCTTTAGTGGAAGCTAGTTTGTTCTTTAACATAATAAAACCCTAAAAGACAAGCGCAACTTGCTTGGATGCGGGAAGGCGAAGTTTAAAACTAGTGCCGTCACGATGACGCACCGCTAAAAGTTCTGCCTGCATGTACTGCGAAAACTTTGAGGCAATGAAGAGGCCCAGGCCGGAACTGCCGGGGCGCATGGAGATACTTGCAGGACGGACCATACCATCTTTTAGTGATTGCCAAATCTGTTTAGGCAGGCAGGGCCCAAAGTCACGCACCGTAATCTCCACAGAATCACCACGGTCAGAAATCACCAGCGATGACTCAGTTTCTGAGGTGGAATAATACATTGCGTTAATGCAAAAGTTATATATAACACTGAAGAGAAGGTCTGGATTCGCAATGGCAAGGTCGTGACGATTTTTATAAAAAGCTGCAACACTACGTTGGTTAATCTGAAAAAAAGGCTGAAGCTCTGTGAGAACATGGTCGCAAATTCGGCGCACAGAGACTGGTTCCATTTCGAAGAGACCATCCTCGAGTCTAGCAATTTTAGTAAGATCATTAACTTGCCTGAGAGCACGCTCAGAAATATTGATCAGTTGTTTCTTAGTATCCTTTAGCTCAGCGAGGCTGTCCTCCTGAAAATCCATTGAAAGAGCAAGCTGGCGCATCACCGCAAGCGGACTTTTCAACTCATGGGCAACAACTGCTAAACCTCCGACCTCACTTACCATAGGTCAATTATAGCAGAGAAAAAATTTATAGTCAGATTTTTGAAAATTGCATTTTAGAAATATGACTGATTAGCTATTAAAGCGGATGGTGGAGAGAATACGTTCAAAGTCAGCACGGAAGACATTACTCGAATCGGTTTGAAGCAGAGCAGTCTTATCGCGAATCTTAAAGATACAGACAATACCCATCAGGTCACTATCTAATTTACCCGTATAGACATTAACGTTAACACCATTAACCACTGTTGAAGAGACGGTCATTTCTTGTGACTGAACTTTATCAGTGAAGTCCTCAAGCACGCGATCAAGTTGTTCGTTTTTAATTGTGACCCGAAGAGCCATGACGGTATTGTCGGCCACAACGTTCACCTGGCCAGGATTGAGGTAGGCGTGATAGTCGCCACCACGACTCGCATCATCAGGAATATAGAGATTCCAAGTCTTAGGGTATTCAAAGTTTAAGGCGCCAAGATCGGTGGGGCCGGAAAATGTTAAGAAAGGATATTTTTCTTTTTCTTCAAAATCATTTTCTAACTTAGTTTGCAAACTATTTCTAGCCTCGGCAACAGCTACGTCGATTTTTCCCTGTACGTTGGTGTTAGCTTCACTCCATTTTAAGGTCATCCAGATAAAGAGTCCGACAAAGAGGACGGCGAGAAGAGAAACGACAATCAGACCAATGGTCTTAAGGAGGTCGACACGGTTCTTAGCACGAGCGATGCGTTCAGCTTCTTTTTTCTCCTCATCGGTCATGAGATTAAAATCTTTATTTAGGAGATTACCGGAAGGATCAGTAACCTGAGACATGAAGGAGGTGTTGTTTGCTGGAGTAGGTGAGGGTGTGGCTTGAGGCATAGCGGAGGCCTGAGGTGAAATTGTAGAATTTACTGGGGAATAAACAGATGCAGGTTGATTAAAACTCTGAGGATTAAAGCCAGGAGTGGAGGTCGCAGATGGAGTAACGGGAGCGGCAGGAGCGGACGCAAAACCAAAAGCCTGTGAAGACTGTGCGGGTTGCGGGGTTTGAGAAGCCTGCATTGTTTGCGGAGATGATTGTCCTTGTGGAGAAATTGGATTCCAAAAATTAGCGTCTTGCGGCGTAACACCTTGACCATTATTAAAATTATTTGAACCCTGATTATCCATATATTTATATTTTACTTATGATTATTTATTTGTAAAGTTACTTGCTTACTTTACATTCTATTCTTTACTAAAATCACGATCAATGATTTCAATTTGATTCTTAATCTCATTGAGACTTTTTTCAATTTCTTTTGCCGAGAGAGCTACTTCCTGATATTTTTGACTGGCCTCTTCAAGAGAAAATTCGTCGCCGTAAAACCACTCAATCTGCTGGTCTAATTGTGCTAAGCGCTGATTAATTGAAAGAACGGTGGTTTTAGTTTTTGTCTTCTTGGGACTGGTTGATTCTGCCATAATTACTCCTTATTTTTAACTTTAATTATTTTGGCTTCGGCTTGATGAGTTTCGGTTTCAAGATGAACAATCGCATTCTCTGATAATTGACCATGGATAATAGCATAACCACGCTTTAAGACGATGTCCGGATTTAAATTTTCGATAATCTTCTGCTTTTGTTGAATTTTTTGAAGTTCAAGTTGCAGAAAATTAAAGATTTTAGTGCGAATACTTTCAATTTGTTCCCTTAGCTTATGTTCTTCAAAATTAATTTTGTTCACAATCTGCTGATTAATACGTGACACCTGAAGTTTAAGTGAGTGAATCTCAGCTTGGCGATCGCGAGTCAAAAATTGAGCGGCATTACTTGGAGTGGAGGCAGCCAGGTCAGCTGCAAGATCAGCAAGAGACTCATCAACTTCATGACCAATACCCGTGATGACCGGGATACGACTTCCAGCAATGGCGCGAACCAATTTTTCGTCGTTAAAAATCGCGAGATCATCTTTAGAGCCACCACCACGAATCAGGGCAATCACTTGATTATCCGTATATTGATTCATATATTCAATCGCACGCACGATTTGATCAACGGCTGGCAACCCTTGAACCTGGGTATGTGCCACCTGAATCTTAAGTTCGCCCCAGCGTTCGTTAATAATTTTAATAAAGTCAGCATAGCCGGCGGCCTGAGTAGAAGAAATGACACCTAGACGCTCAAGGTTGCGAGCAATGGGACGTTTTTTAGCAGGATCAAATAGACCTTCTTTCTGTAATTTAGCTTTAAGTAACTCAAAGGCTTTTTTAAGACTACCCTCGCCTAGAGGATGAAAACGCTTGATAGTGAGACTGAATTTACCAAAGTTAGTGAGTTTGGGCGTGGCCTGAACAGCGATCTTCATGCCATCTTCAAGAGGAAAACCGCCAAGTTGATAGATTGTCATAAAACAGCCAATGGACGATTCGGAATCTTTTAGATCAAAGAAGACCCATTTGCCTTGGTTGACTTTAAAGCTGCTGATCTCACCAAAAACTACAACGTCACCTAATCCAGTTTCTAAAACTTGATTTGTAACTGAAACGAATTGACTAACGGTAAATCGCGGAGCTTCCGACATATTTAGGATTCTTTTGAAGATTCAAAGACCTTCTTTTTATCGGCTTTACCAATCTTTGAGATGGCATTTTGGTAGAAACCATAACCAGAGACAATAGTGTTAAGAAGGACAATAACACGAGTGACGATAACGACGGTACTTGCAACAGCAAGGTTGGTGCCAAGAATACACATAACAGTAATCATGGAACCTTCGTAGCCGCCTACACCACCTGGAGTAGGAAGAACAGCACCTACGAGCGAACCGAGAGCCTCTGCAACCATGATCTGTGGGAAGATTTCGCCGTGACCTAAAGATAAGGCAACGATTTCGTAGGTTGCAATTTCAAGAAAATTATAGAGAAAGCCCCAGATAATAGGTTTAACGAGAAGCTTTTTATCTTTCTTAGCAGTAAGAAAATCTTCGTGTAGATCCATGAAATACTTATTAACTTTTTCGAGCTCAAGAACCTGCTTCTTTTTACCAAAGGTAATAGTTTTGACCAGCCAGTTAGCAAAAGCAGTCAGTTCTTTGGCAGCCCAGCGGATCATCTTGCGACTAGAAACAATGGCGATAAGAATAGCGATGGCAGCAATGATACCAACACTCATGGCGCCGACTAACCAGATCATCCAATAGGCGTTAGCTGGGACGCTGCTAGTAATAATAAGGAAGATAATGGCAAAAATTGTTTGAGTCTGGTTTGCAAGAATGGTAATTAAATAGCGCAAGATATACATGAAGCTGACCTGACCGGCGGTGGCTCCGTAATTTTTTAGGCGCCAGGTGATATAACCAAGACCAGAGACACCACCAGATGGAATGGCATGGTTTACGAAATTAAGCTCAAAAGAGATGCGAGCAAGCTCCCATGTGGAAATTTTCTTAGTTTCCTTAGCTCCCTTATTCATCTGCTCAGCAATTCTCTGTTTTCCCGCCATATAGGCGAAGAAAATTTTGCCAGCACAGTAATACATGAAGAGCTGTTCTGGAATGAGGAGGCAGACAATAAATAAATTAATACTAAATTCACCACCTTCAATACAGTGTCCTCCAAAAATACAACTAGTGGCGGCGGTGATTTGGTCCCAGGCACCCCAAACAACGAAGGCGACGAGGGCTAGAGTAATTAAGCTAAGAATTTTTTTAAACATATCCTAGATATTATAGCATAGGTGTTTTTAGATTAAAGAGAAAAAACGCGATTTGCATATAAGAGCATAAGATGGTTTAATATTAGTCTAAATTTTGATATAATATTTATATGAAGTACCTCGCAGTAGCAGGCCGCCAACCTCTAATTTCTTTGGCAGAAATCCAAGCATTATATGACAAGCACGCAAAATTGGTTGGAAAAAACTTAATAATTTTTCAGTTAAACAATAAAAAGCCCGAAATAAATCGACTGGGTGGAACAATGAAGCTCGGTGAATTATTTGAGGGTGATTTTAGAGGATTAGTTAAGCATTTAAATGAATTACACCCTGAGGGCAAAATCACTTTTGGAATTTCAGACTTTTCAAAGCAAAAAAAGGCGGGGTTTGCTTTCCAGAAGAGCATGGAGATTAAACGCAGCTTGGGGAAAATGGGGCGTAGTGTTCGAGTAATTACCAGCAAGGAACCTGAGATTCCTTCCGCAACCGCACACCATAATCAATTAGGTGAAAAACCTGGTTGTTATGAAATTTTAGTGCTTGACCAGGAACTTTACCTTAGCCTTGGCACACAAAACATTACCGCATATACCGAGAGGGATCAGGCGCGACCGGCGAGAGATGCTAGGGTGGGGATGCTACCACCTAAACTTGCGCAAATTCTAATTAATTTATGTGGACCTTTGCCTGAGGGGGCGAGAATATTGGACCCGTTTTGTGGAACAGGCGTAGTTCTACAAGAGGCGGCAATTATGGGCTACATACCATATGGTACGGACCTTAGCGAGCGCATGATTGAATTTTCAAAGAAAAATTTAAACTGGCTTTTTAACGAAAGAAATAGCAAGAGATTTAAAATTAAACCAGAGCTAATTTTAAAAAAGGATGCAATCTTAGACAAACTTGCAGTGGGTGACGCTACAACTTTTCAGTGGGAGGGGCAGATTGATGCGGTTGCTTTCGAAAGTTACCTTGGAGCACCGATGTCTAAGCCGCCAGTGGACATAAAATTTAAGACGGAAAAAGCTAAGTGTAGAGAGATTGCTTTGGGCTTTCTTAAAAATATTACCCCTCTCATTAAAACAGGTACACCTATCGTAATGGCGGTACCGGCTTGGCTACGCGAAACTGGCAAGTATGCACGCATGAACGTTCTTGACGAAATTCAAGAGATGGGATATAATTTTGAAAAGTTTCAAGATTTGAGTCAGTCGGATTTACTCTACTTCCGAGAAGGTCAGATTGTGGCTCGAGAAATAATAGTAATAAGGAAAAGATAGGCTAAAATATGTCACATGTTAAAGCTGGTGGTACCGCGAAGAACATTCATAATAACGCTGGTCAGCGTCTTGGTGTAAAGCGCTTCGGTGGTCAAAAGGTTCGCAATGGCGAAGTACTAGTCCGCCAAACTGGTAGCACTAAAATTGCAGGTCCAGGTACTTATGTATCTCGCAACTTCACAATTCACGCTGCTAAAGATGGTGTAGTAACCTTTGTAAAAACAAAGAAAACTCACTTCTCTGGTCGTTCATTACCACGTGTTCGCGTTGAAGTTCGCTAAACAATTAGACCCTTCGGGGTCTTTTTTTATTCCCTTTTAAACTCGCGAGATTTCTTTTGACAGATATTCTATGATAGAATATGCTTATGAATGTATTGATCGTGGGCAATATGATTAAGGATACTTACCTTGAATTTCCGAAACATCTATTTGAAGCTGGCGACCATGGTCGTGTTTTTCTCGATACAGAGTTTGACGAAGAAACCCTACACTATAAGAATAAAGAGAGCGTACTGAGCGGCGCTAGCATCATTGACGAGGTCTTAAAGAATTTTAAGCTAAATAGCCTACTATCCAACAAGCAGGCCTTAGAAAACCATAAATACGATTGTCGCTACGTTCTGAAAACTGGTAATACTGTAAAGTATCTAACTACAAATTTGTGTGGAAGGACTGACTTTTTAATACCGAAAACCAAGCCAGATTGGATTTTTATTGACCGTTCGGCAAGGCTCGGAATTGATGACCTAAAAAGATTAGAATGGTATCTAGAACTACATCAAGAAGTTAAATTAGCCATTCATACTAGTCAGATTTCCTGTGGTTTTTTGCATCAAGCAGATGATTTTATGGCAAAAGAAATTGCTAAGAAACTATATGCTAAGGCTGAGCTAGTTTTTGTAACTGGTAAAAATAAAGAATTACCTTTACCACTAGAGGCCAGCCTAGATAATCAAAAGGTTTTCCTGATTACCCCAACCGCAATTACGAACGGAGAAGAAAGAGTCTTCTTAAAACGTAATAAGAAAGTTTTTCAGACCCATTTGACGATTTATTCCATTGCTGCCGGCACAATTTTCGCAGCACTTTCGTCTGGTTGGAATGTGAACCGTGCGTTAAGGTTTGCAAAAATAAATATCGAGAATGCCAAGATGAGTCGTACCCTAAGTATCGATAAATTATATAATAAGTTAAAGACTTCCCTCAAGCAAGAGGATAATTTACGACTGATAGCCAAAGCACTGACCGCTGACCATAGAGGCATTTTAGCAATTGATGAATCAAAAAAATCAATTCGCCGTAAGCTTAAGAAATATGGCCTACCAGAAACACGGACAGTACAAGAAGAATACCGCGAATTATTGGTGACAACGCCACGTATTAATGAATATTTAAATGGTATGATTTTAGCTCAAGAAACAGTGGTGCAGAAAATAGCAAACGGCCAGAGTGTTCCTGAATTTTTAGCAGCAAAAGGCATTTTACCTGGAGTAAAAGTGGATCTTGGCCTTGAAAAGATACAGAATCATGCCAACTGCCTCACATGTGGGCTTGAAGATCTAGACCAGAGGTTAAGTAGATACTACAATTTGGGCCTTCGTTTTACAAAATGGCGTGCGGTCTTTGAAGCGGAAAAAAATTCACAAATTCCTGAAGGAGTGATTCAGCAAAATACAAGAGACCTGGCAGTCTATGCGAAAAAAGCACTTGAAAAAAGGCTGGTGCCAATTATAGAACCGGAAGTACTACATGAAGAACAGAGTATTGCAGATTTTTATAAACACACGAAACAGGTCTTGGCCGTATTGTTCGAGAAACTGCAGGAGCTGGGGGTTGATCTTGAATGTTGTATTTTAAAAATCAATATGATTTATGCACGGGAAAATGAACCTGAAGAGACTGGTCGCATGACGATGCGATTAATCTCTGAAACTGTGCCAAAAAATATTGGTGGAGTAGTCTTTTTATCAGGTGGACAGAGTGAAGAGCAGGCAACAAAAAATCTTCAAGCCATCATAAATGCGAATCAAGATAGGTATAGGTTGTCTTTCTCGTTTGGTCGCGCAATTCAGGATCCAGCATTAAAAATCTGGCAGGGCGAGCCCCAAAAGATCGATGACGCACAAACAGAATTAATTAAACAACTTAAATTAAACTGTCTGGCGCTAAATAAAAAACCGCGATAGTTTTATCGTCGGTTTTTTGTAGATATTTTTAACCTAGTTTTTGAGAGCCTCGCGCAGGAATTTGCCAGTTGGAGTATCATCACGCTTTGATAACTGTTCAGGAGTACCTTCGGCAATAACCAAGCCGCCATGCTGGCCACCTTCTGGACCCATATCGATCACCCAGTCAGCAGATTTAATAACATGTAAATTATGTTCAATAATCACCATGGTATTACCGCCATCTACTAAGCGATTGAGAATCTGCAAAAGTCGCTTAACGTCGTCGGTATGTAGACCTGTAGTTGGCTCATCTAGGATGTATAGAGTTTTACCAGTACTACGGCGTGAAAGTTCGGTAGCAATCTTGATGCGTTGCGCCTCACCGCCAGAGAAGGTAGTGGCGGACTGACCAAGACGAATATACCCAAGACCGACCTCTTGAATAGTCTTTAATTTATTAACGATGGCTGGAATATTCTCAAAGAATTCAACAGCCTCATCAATCGTCATATTGAGGACATCGGAAATATCTTTACCTTTATATTTGACCTCGAGAGCCTCGCGATTATAACGCTTACCATGACAGGTTGGACAAGTAACGTAAACATCTGGAAGAAAATGCATTTCGATCTTATTCACGCCATCACCCTGACAGGTCTCGCAGCGACCACCTTTAACATTAAAGCTAAAACGACCTGCTTTATAGCCACGAATTTCAGCCTCTGGCTGGGCGGCAAAGAGTTCACGAATAGCCGTAAAGACACCAGTATAGGTGGCAGGATTGGAGCGAGGAGTACGACCAATTGGGCTCTGATCAATTACAATACATTTGTCCAGATTCTCAATACCGTCAATACGGGTATGTTCGCCTGGCACAGTTTGGGCACGATGGAGTCTAGCAAGAAGTTCGTTGGCAAGAATTTCGTTAACTAGAGTTGATTTACCGGAACCGGAAACACCGGAAACAACGGTCATAACACCAAGTGGAAAATGAACATCAATATTTTTGAGATTGTTTTCCCTGGCCCCAACAATGACAAGTTCTTTGCCAGATTTTGGCTGGCGGCGTTTCTTGGGGATGCCGATCTTATTTTTACCACTCAGATATAGGCCAGTAAGAGACTGTTCATTTTGCATAATTTCGGCAGGGGTACCTGCAGCGACAACATGGCCACCACGGGAGCCAGCGCCTGGGCCAATATCGATGAGGTAGTCAGAATTTAGCATGGTATCCTCATCATGCTCAACCACGAGGACTGTGTTTTTAAGATCACGAAGATGTTTTAAGGTGGCGATTAATTTATCATTATCACGCTGGTGAAGACCAATGGATGGCTCATCGAGAACATACAAAACTCCTTGCAAGCCGGAGCCAATTTGGGTGGCCAGACGAATACGCTGCGCTTCGCCTCCAGAAAGAGTATTGGCAGAGCGCCCAAGCTCAAGATAGCCAAGACCTACGTCTTGCATGAATTTTACACGTTCCTTAATCACTTTTAGAATTGGCTTAGCGATCAGTTCTTCAGCTTCGGAGAAACCTAGATCCTGCGAAAGAACCTCGATGGTCGAGTCAACATCTAGATTGCACATATCGACAATATTGAGGCCATGAATAGTAATGGCAAGCACTACTGGCTTCAATCTGGCGCCATGACAGGTCTGACATTCACGTACGCGCATGAAACGTTCAATATCCTTACGCATAAAATCAGAGTCCGTTTCTCGATGGCGGCGTTCGAGGGTAGGAATTACGCCTTCATAAACTGATTCGTAGGTCGCACCCTCTTGCCATTTACCAGAGCCAGAGATCTTGATTTGATATTTCTCTTCGCCAGTACCATAAAGAATCAGATGTCTTTCGGCGTCAGTGAGTTCGCCAATCGGAGTGTGGACGGAGAAACCATGGCGGTTGGCGACGGCGGTTAGGCGTTTGAGCCACCACGAATCACTTTGAACACGATTAAACGGACGAATACCACCTTCGGCAATGGTGAGGTTATTGTTGAAGACTAGATTAGGGTCAATTTCCATGCGAGTACCAAGACCCGTACAGGTTGGACAGGCGCCCTGTGGGGCGTTAAAAGAAAAGAGCCTAGGTTCAAGTTCAGGAATTAGCTCATCTGGGTGAACTGGACAAGCATAGCGCTGTGAATAGGTGAGTACTTCTGTGTTTTGAGTCCCCAAGGTTTTTCCCTCGATAGTGGAACTATTATCATTGATTTTGAGAAGTTGAATAATTCCCTGGCCGAGGTCCAATGCCTGTTCGATGGAGCTTGAAATACGAGAATAAAGCTCAGTATTTAAAATAAAACGATCGACCACTAATTCAATATCGTGACGTTCTTGCTTTTCGAGTTCTGGAAATTCGTCAAGGGCATAGACAATGCCATCTACTCGAATGCGAGAGAAACCTTTTTGAAGATATTGCTCGGAGATATGCTGAAATTCACCTTTTTTCTGCTGGACTAGCGGAGCTAAAAGCATAAGTTTAGAGCCGAGAGGTAACTTCATTACTTCATTAACAATATCTTCGACTGAACGACGAGAGACCTCACGATGACAGATTGGACAGTGAGGAACACCAACGCGAGCAAAAAGGAGACGGAGATAATCGTAGACTTCGGTGACGGTGGCCACGGTGGAGCGAGGGTTTCTTGAGGTAGATTTCTGATCGATTGAAATAGCAGGGGAAAGGCCAGTGATAGTGTCAAAATCTGGCTTATCCATCACACCGAGGAACATCCTAGCATAAGAGGAGAGAGACTCAACATAGCGACGCTGTCCTTCGGCATAAATAGTATCAAAAGCAAGACTGGATTTACCGGAGCCGGAAAGGCCAGTGATGACAACTAGCTTATCGCGTGGAATATCCAAATCAATATTCTTAAGATTGTGCTGTCTGGCGCCGCGAACCTTAATACAGTTCTCGGTCGATCCGCCCTGCAGCTCTATTCCCCCTTTGGATAATAGTCCATTACTCTCTTCGTTCATTAATTCCCCTTTCTCAAAGTTGGTATATTCTATCATATTTTGGCCCAAAAAGCTAGCGGGGGTTAGTCTGTTCTGATTTTGTCCATAAAAATTTCAAATTGATATAATAGCTATATGAATTCACGTTTTGACCCAGACCAGGCAGCATATTATAAGTCTGGGATGAAAAAATCTACTTGGACTGATTCTTCGGATATTCAAAAGGATGAGCCGAGTTTCTTCTTTTACGACCTCGAGACGTCTGGAATTAGTCCACGCGAAGATCGCATTATGCAATTTGCTGGGCAACGAACGAATCTTGAATTAGAGCCGCTTGGTGAGCCGGTGAATATTTTAATTAAGTTAAATAATGACACGTTACCAAGTCCAGAGGCGATTATGGTGACACATATTTTACCGCAAGAGACGGTCAAAAACGGGATGACGGAGGCAGAATTTTGTCGTATTGCGATGAATGAAATTTTTACACCAGAAACTACTGCTTGTGGTTATAATTCTGTGCGTTTTGACGATGAACATATGCGCTATCTGTGGTGGCGAAATTTTTATGATCCATACGAATGGCAGTGGAAGGATGGACGGAGCCGCTGGGACCTACTAGATGTCGTACGAATGGTGCGAGCGCTGAGACCGGAGGGCATAACTTGGCCAGTCACGGTTGACAAAGAATCTGGTAAGATAAAGCCAACCAATAAATTAGAGCTGCTGACAAAACTAAATAAAATTGATCATTTTAAGGCACATGATGCCCTATCTGACGTTGAGGCATTGATCGCGCTTGCCAAATTATTACGAAAAAAGCAGCCGCAAATTTTTGATTACCTATTAAAGATGCGTAATAAAAAAGAGGTCCTGAAACTAGTAAATCTGAATAATCCTCAGCCTTTTGTTTATACTTCTGGTCGCTATAAATCTGATTATTTAAACACCACTGTGGCTTTTCCAATTGCGCCAAGCAAAAATGGGAATCTACTCGTATTCAATCTGCGATATAACCTTGAGGAGCTGCTTCGTGAGGAGAAAAATTTTAAGCCAGAAAAAAAAGTAAGCCGACAAGGTAAGGAATATCTGACCTGGTTTGATTTTGGCGAGGCAGTGAAAGAGTTTTGCCCAAACAAATGTCCGGCGGTGGCACCGATTTCTGTTCTTGATGTAACATCGGAGGAAGATTCAACGGATGAATTTGCGCCACATAGCGCGGGGACTTCTGGTTGGGAGAAAATTCAATTATCACCAGAAATGGTCGAAAGGAATTTGCAGATTCTTTTAAAGCACCCTGATTTTATCGAAAGAATGCGTGAAGCTTATGAGAAAAGATCGGAATACCCGAAAAGTGAAGAGGTGGAAGCAAGCCTCTATGATGGATTCTTGCCTGAAGCGGATCGCAGAATTTGCCAAAAAATTCAAAGGGCGGATGCTGGAGGACTCGGTGATTTTACGCCTAATTTCGCCGACGATAGATTACCGGATTTGTTTTTGCATTTTAAGGGGCGTAATTTCCCACAGAGTTTAACAGAAGATGAATACTTAAAATGGGAGGCAGATCGAAAAGCAAGAATCAAAAAACAAAGTAGTAGATTCTTTGCCTCTCTCACGGCCTTAAAGCAACGAGGCGAGGCCGGCGAAACAACTTTTGACGGCAGAGAAATTGATTTAAAGATTTTAGAAAAACTAGCTGAATGGTATAAAAAGTGTAGCGAATAACGAGACATTTTAGAAAGAAAATAGCCCCACGACTGTGGGGCTTGAAATAGGAGGGGACAAAAGTCAAACCAAAAAATGGTTGAATCTTTATTGGTATGAAATTTTACCCCCTCCTTATTATTTATTTTCTGTGTTGTCTTCGGATACCAAAGGAAAGTTTACCCTTCCTTCTCTTGAACCCCAATATCTTTTTTTGATATAAAAGATTCAAGAGATCACTAAACGTTCCGCAGCTCACTACATAAAGTAGTGTGTACAGTGCAAATAGCAATATGGTGAGAATGAAAACTCCAAGTACCCATTTTAGGACCTCTACTCCACCATGAGACATGATTGTCATCTGATGGAACCTGTCCCAGTCCCTCATTTCGCCCATGATGACGAACATGAGGATCATGAGAAAAGATCCAAGAAGGATAACCACAGCGCCGATACTGCCGAAGCGGTATTCGGTTTCTAGCTTCCCCTTCTTAACCCCAGTTACTTTCACTGAAAGTAACCCAAGCAATATAGGTAATACCCATAGTATCATACCACAAATAAGATCAAACTTCATATACCCCTCCTTTTAAGGTACAAACTTCCGCTTTGTGCGGATACAATAGTTACTTTTTTATTATATAATACTATTGCTTATTTGTCAATATAGGGAGGGGTAATATGTGGCTAACTTAGTGCTGTAGAATTTTTATAAAAACTTAGGCGCCGATACTATTGATTTCAGACTGAAGTTTACGATACTTAACGTAGATTTGGTTATACTCAGTGGAAAGTTTCTTATAGTCTTCGGAGACTTCGATCGGAAGAACTAGGAATTTGAGTGGGGAGTTTTTACTACCACAGATTTCACGTTCACTACCATAGGCGAGTGGACTTGGAATATCAATCTCGCGAACACCTCCAAAACGCATACCCTTGATCCCCTCAGACCAGCCGGCAATCAAACTATTTGGGTTGGTGACTGCAAGCGGCTCCTTAAGACTCTTTGGATTCTTGGCATCGTCAAAGGAGGAGTCAAAAACAGATTCATTGGCACACCAACCAACATAATAAGCATAGTATGCAGTGGTTTTATCGGTGATTTCAGCACCAGTACCATTTTTTAGATCAAAGGTTTTGAGGCCGGCATCCTCTACAGAAGTGCCATTATAGGCTTTGATCTTATTACGAAAAGAGGCAAGTGTATCAAAATATTGCTTCGACATTTTATCGGAAGCAGATTTTAGCTCGTCTTGTTTAGCAGAGAGCTCTTTAGTGACTACTGCAAGTTCTTCCTTTTTGGTGGAAGAAGTCTGCTTGTTCTTTTCACCATTAAGTACGATCAAGGCATAAATTGCGATCGTAGAAGACAGGAGCAGAACGGCAATCACCCCAATTACGATACGTTGACCTAAACTGGTCTTTAATTCTTTTTCTTGCATAAACCTCCTTTAGTTTTTCTCGGTATTTGTATTAGATAATCTCAGCACCGAGCGCTGTAATATTTTGTTCAATTTGTTTCATTATAGCAGAGATTTCATCTGCACTCATAGTTTTTACCGTACTGGCAAAGCTTAAATGAAAACTACAGTTTCTGGACGTATCGTTTTCTGATGGTCGATAGATGGAGACTGGCTCTAAAGTATGAATCAGAGAATCTTGAGTGAGAGCACGTATAATTTCCTGTTCAAGAACAGCATAAGAAACGGTGTCTGGAGTCTTAATAGTGAGATCACGCGAGACGGATGGGAAGCGACTGATCTTTTGTGCGCCACGCAAGATCCGTGGGGCATTAAGTAATGATTCAAGATTTAATTCAAGGGCGGAGACCTCTTTTAGTTTAAATTTTTTAAGTATAGAATGTTTAATCTCACCAAGACAACCAATGATTTCTTGACCAAGCTGAATACAGACTGAGTGGAGTGGCTCAAAATATGGATATTGCTGCTTCTGATATTCGACAAACTTAAATTCAAGACCGAGACGAGCGCCAAGGGCGAGACAGAGTTCTTTATTTCGATAGAAATCACCCTCAAGACAGATTGAGAGATGCGATTCGAGCTTTGGAGTTTGATCCGCAAGAAAGCCAAAGGAGCGCTTGGCGACTTGGTTCATTTCATAGAGAATAAAATCCTTATATCCAGCCCTTTGATTCTCATAAACCTTCTCGAGTAGGCTTGGAGTTATGGACTGCCTAAAGCATTGGAGCTCTGGAGAGATAGAATTACTAATTTCATAACTATCAGCGATATCTTCACCTACTTTTTGCTGAAGATTTTGCGAAACGAAGCTATAGGTGAGAAGCTCATTGGCGCCCTGCTGATCTGAAAGGATGTTGCGGATTTCGCTCTTGAGGGCAAAAAGCTGATTTTTTGGGCTACCTTTGAAAGAGCGGAGTGGAAGAGTTTGCGGAATGTTATCAAAACCATTGAGACGGCCAACCTCCTCGTAGAGATCCTCTTTAATATGGATGTCGGTACGCCATAGCGGAGTAGTAATATTTAAGGACTGATTATCCGAGAGAATATCTACTACAAAACCAACATTAGAGAGCGTTTGTTTAACTTGCTCTAGCGTAAAATTGGAACCCAGTGTTTGATTAAGGTCATTGAGGTCAAGTTTAATGATTTGCTGAGCGGGGCTTTGAGCAAGACAGTCGGCAAATATGAGATTAGAAGTATCTTTAATACCGAGTTTTTCTAGACAGGACTTCAATGCTGGTACTGTACCAAAGACTGGTTGGCCTTTAGTGAAACGTGTAATAGCTTCAGAGAAAATACCGTGAGCCATTTGAGTTTTGCGTAGGTTATAGAGACTGAAAGTGGCAGATTCTATAAGAATACGCTTAGTGTTTGCATCAATTTCAGTGTTTTTGCCACCCATGGCGCCAGCTAGGGCAACTGGGATATCATTGGAGGTGATCACAATGTCGTTTGGATTAAGTTCGACTTCAGTATCATCAATTAAAGTGATTTTTTCACCTTCCCTGGCAGCACGTACAATGATTTTTGGGGAATCGGTACCACCGATGGCAATAAATTTGTCATAATCAAAAGCATGTAGAGGCTGACCGGTCTCAAGCATGGTGAGGTTTGTTGCATCAACAATTGGCGAAACAGGTCGCATACCAGCTTTATAAAGGAAGACACCGTCTTTAGTGAGAATACGCTCAAAATCGACAGGTTGATGGTTAAGATTAAACTGGGATTGATCAACAATAACACAGGAATAACGAGGGCATAATAGTTGATCCTGAATTTCAATACTGGGGCTCTTGAGATCTGATGCATTACCAGAATGCGCAAGAATAAAATCAGATTGTGCGGCTAGATCGCCTTCAAAGATTGCAGGGTTTTCAAATGGCTGCCCAAGGATACCGGCAACTTCACGTGCAAAACCAATCAAACCAAAAGTGTCTGGACGATGCGTGAGAGATTTATTTTCAATATCAATAATTAGGTCGTTTAAATCTAGTGCCTCAGTGATAGGTGTACCAGGTTGGGCCAAATCAGATGAAAGCTCAGCAATATATTTGTGGTCAGTGCCAAAACCAAGCTCGTCAGCGCCAGCAATCATGCCATAGCTTTCATAGCCACGGAGTTTACGAACTGATAATTGAAAATTTTCGGTACCAAAAGTAGTCGGGACAATGGCTCCAGGAGCAAGCCAAACTACATTAAGACCTGCACGGACATTGGGCGCACCACAGACAACCTGAATTAAACCATTCTCTAACTTTCCGAACTCTTGATTGATTGGACCTGCGTCAACTTCACAGAGATGAAGATGAGTATCCGGGATATCAGTGCAACTGACAACTTTAGCAACGTAGATCTTCTGATATTTTTCAGCTAGTTTTTCAGTTCCCTCAACCTCAACCAAACGAGAGCCGATGAGTTTCATCAGTTCTTCGGTAGAGAGAGAATCTGGGATTTTAACATAACGTTTTAGTGCATTAAGCGAAATAAGCATTAGAATTCCTCCAAGAAATTAAGTTTACCAGATTCAAAGAACCGAATATCATCGAGCTGATATTTGAGAATGACAAGACGATCAATGCCGCCGCCCCAAGCAAAACCCTTATAGACAGTGGGATCAATACCAGCGGTTTTTAGAACATTAGGGTGGATCATGCCGCAGCCCATCATTTCTAACCAACCATCACCTTTGCCTCCGAGGGCTTTTGGCTTCTCAATCTGAAATTCGAGTGAAGGTTCAGTAAATGGGAAGTAGCCTGGCTGAGTTTTAGTATTTAAAGTTTGACCATAATAGGTTTCGAAGAAATTTTTAAGAACGCCGAGCATCTGCCCCATGGTGGCAGTTTTGGAGACAAAAACACCTTCACATTGGTAAAAAGTATGCTCATGAGTAGCGTCAACATCTTCATTGCGAAAAACACGGCCAGGAATGACTACAGCAATCTGGCCTTCGGTTTCAAGCTGATCTCGACGAGAGGTGAGCGCGCGATATTGCATGGTAGAAGTATGGGCTGGAGGGATAAAACCTTCTTTGGTGCGGAAGGTATCATAACCATCACGAGCAGGATGCCCTTCAGGGAAATTTAGAGACTCAAACATATGAAATTCGTCGTCAAGCTGAGTAGACTCCATGACTTCAAATCCCATATTAGAATATATATCTATTACTTTGTCAAGTTCAACCATCAGAGGATGCTTACTGCCACGCCTATTTTTCTTTGGAGTAGAGTTTTCAGCCATGGGGGCGGTAAGATCGATGGGTTTAATATCGACTGCTGCTAATTTTTCTTCCTCAGCCTGGATTTGAGCTAAGATTTCATTTTTGCGACGATTAATTTCCTGCCCAAAAGCCTTACGCTCTTCAGCTGGGAGGTCTTTAATTTTACTATATTCAAGGCCAAGATCTTTTAGGGCCTGTTTTAGGTCTGTAAGTTTCATATCTATACTCTATTATACTCTGGTTTTAAAGGTTTTTTAAGAGAAAAGATAGTTTTTAAGACTTTAAGCCAGGTTTATATGGATCAAATCCTATAAGCTCTAAATTACAACAATAAGAATTAGAGAAAGAATAGCGAGACCAACAAGGATGAGCCAAATCCAACCGTAGCGACTGGTGGTCTTTGATCCATTTATATAATCTGAATCATTAACAAGATCAGGATCGGCACTTAAGGCTGTCTGTTCCGCTTTTATCTTTAGGTCTGCGGCAATACGGCGACTAAGCTCTGCATTTTTATCCTGTTCTTTATGTACGATTACTCCCATCCTATACCTTTCATTTTAGAAAATTAAACTTTAAGTATTTTACCACAGATGTGTTATAATTCATTCAATATTACTTAAGGAGGTATATGGCAACAAGTAAGTCCAAGAAGGCTAAAAAGTCTACGGAAAAGCCAAAAAATACTAATACAAAGCCAGAAGTTACTGTCGTTGAAGAAGTTGTGACTGTAACCGAACCGGAAACAATCGTCACTGAGATAGCCGAAGTAAAAATGAAAGAAAACAAAAAGAGCAAATGTGTTTTTGCAAATTTCTTCGCTAAAAAAGGTGATCCAGAAGAAAATATTCTAACTATTTTCAAAACACCAAAGATCTGGGGCGCGCTCGTCGGCGAATTAATCGGAACAATGTTTATCACAATGCTCCTCTTAACTCTCGGCATCTACCAGCCACTTTATGTTCTATTCGGCGTAATTGGTGTAACTCTAGCCGTCTTCACCCTTTCTGGAGCACACTTAAACCCAGCAATCACTGCAGGTATGATGGCAACCCGTCG
Organism: uncultured Candidatus Saccharibacteria bacterium; assembly: GCA_963540965.1. GTDB lineage: Bacteria > Patescibacteriota > Saccharimonadia > Saccharimonadales > Saccharimonadaceae > Nanosyncoccus. The sequence goes on along the minus strand of CAUTSA010000003.1, from coordinate 52,425 downwards.
CGTCTCTGCAATTCGTGGCGTACTATACATGGTCGCCCAGGTTGTTGGTGCTTGGCTTGGTCTAGTCATTGTTAACGCCTTCCGCATGGCTGGCGAAACTAAGGTTGATCTTCCTGCACTAACCGCAGTTGAAGCTTCAAACCTATGGCAATTACTTGCGATTGAATTCTTAGGTGTCTTCACTTTGGCATTCTTCTTCAATCGTGCACAAGAATATAAGTCTCGTCGTAGTGCTTTCACCTACGCTGCAATCATTGGTGGCGGTATGGTACTTGCGGTATTATTTGCAATCGTAATCTCAAGCAATTTCTTCAAGATTTCAAACAACTTTATCTTGAACCCAGCAGTTGCAATCATGTATCAGATCTTCCCAACTTCAGCTGAGAATTTTGGTACTTTGATTAGCAAGGTTGGCCTTGAAGTCCTAGTCTTTATCCTAGCTCCAATCGTAGCTGGTGTACTAGCTTTCTTCGTTGGCGACATTGCAACCACCCTTGCAGGCGAGGATGAGTGTGAAAAACACCACCACTGCAAAGATGGACACTGCCACGAAAAATAATTTGTGATAGATAAAAAAATAGCCCGATGGGGCTATTTTTTTATTGGTTCGATTTAGCGATTGGTTTTGACTATCTTACTTTTTTATTTTGTAGACAATTAGTCTTTAGGAAAAAGTGGAGTTTCTGGAGGAAGAATCTGACCACTTCCGGTGAAGATAGACTCAACTGTTTCTGCAACGGGGAGAAAAGGTTTGAGGTGGTGATTAGCGGCTAGAAGCTCTTTAACTAGACCAGATAGACTTACTCTTGCCTGCTCAGGATCGGTTTTAGCGAGCTGCCACGGCTTCTGCTCTTCGATATGACGATTAACGTCTTGAATCATCCCCCAGGCCTTATTAATAGCATTAGTAAACTCGAACCGATCCATTAGTTCAGCGTATTCTGGGACAAAAGATGAACTAAAATCAAGTTTTTCGACTGAATTTTTCTGACAAAGTACAGAGAGACGCTGGACAAGATTGCCGTAGTCATTGGCTAATTCGTTGCGGTAGGCGTTCTCGAACTTTTCCCACGTAAAATCAGCATCAAGAAAGGTATCGATGTGCTTAGAGAAGAAATAACGAAAAGCATTGATGCCATGTTTTTCCAAAACTTCGACCGGATCAATACCATTGCCGAGGCTTTTACTAATTTTCTGACCATCCACCTGAATAAAACCATGAGACAGAATAGTGCGTGGCAGAGGTAGACCTAGCCCTAGGAGAATAGCTGGCCAAAGAATGGCATGAAAACGCAAGATATCCTTACCTACCACCTGAACAGTGGCTGGCCAGTAGTTTGAAATGTCTTGATCTGGATAACCAAGAATTGTGATGTAATTTGTCAATGCATCCATCCAAACATACATCACTTGAGATTCGTCGCCTGGAACTGGAATACCCCATTTAAGATGAGCGACCGGGCGAGAAATTGAAACGTCAGGAGCATCCTCAAGTAACTTGAGAATTTCATTCTTACGAAATTCTGGGAGGATTTGCATCTTGCCATTCTCGATAGCGGCTTTGATTTCATCTTTAAAGTCAGAGACTCGGAAGTAATAATTAGATTCTGTAAGATGTTGATAAGGAGCTTGATGATCTGGACAAGCACCCTGATTATCTTCATACTCTTTTTGAGTGACAAAACGTTCACAGCCCTCACAATACCAGCCGTCATAACTGGAAGAATAAATATGCTTTTCTAGGCGTTGCCAAATTTTCTGCACGCGCTCAATATGGGATGGGTCGGTGGTACGGATAAAGTCGGTATATTTTATATCGAATTTCTGAAGAAAATTCTGAAATTTGGCAGAGTTTTGGTCAACATATTCCTTAATATCTATCTGCTGTTCCCCAGCCTTTTTTTCAATTTTATTACCGTGTTCGTCAGTCCCAGCCTGAAAGCGCACATTTTTACCCTGCATGGTTTGATAGCGAGCATAGATATCAGCAAGTAGATAATCCTCAGCATGCCCAACATGAGGAGCGCCGTTAACATACGGGATTGCCGTCGTAATATAAATTTCTTGAGACATGAGATCCTTTGATATTTTTTAAAATTATTTTCTTATTAATTATACTACAAAAAACGTGTATAAAAACTGAGAGGTCGCATTCGGGGCCTCTCAGTTTAATTCATTGATTTTAGAGACTACTCAACTGTGGAGCAAGAAAGTCCGGTTTGGTTCTCGGCTAGCATGAGAGAGTTTAGATCATGATTCGTGATGGAGCTAAATTCAGATAAGGACTTAAGGTAGTTATCTACATTATTTCCCGAAATAGCTGTTTTTTTCTTTAATTGGTTGAGATTAATCTCAGTTGTAACCTTAATATTATCATCAGATTTAATACCAGCATCAAGAGTGGTCTTTGCAGTAACAGCCTCATTTTCGCTATTGTATTGATAGATATAATGCTCAGAAATACCACTAAGGTTATCGTTTTCAAAGGTAAACTGCCTTTCAAAGTTGCCATAAGCGGCACCGACTTCAGAGGATTCATTGGTACTTAACGGACGAACACAGGTCAGCATTTTTGTAGAAGCCTTCTCGACCTGATTCTTGCCAGCAGCTTGGGTGGGTTTCTTCTGTGGCTCACTCAAAAACATCAGCGCAAAGATAATCCCAGCAATAACAAAGAGGACAGCAGCGGCAATAATCAAAATCATGGTGCGATTCAATTTAATCTTTGGTTTATTTTGATTCTTGGCCTGCTTGGCAGCTTCTTCGGCTTGTTTCTTCTCAAAATCAGCATAGGAGATGGCACTACCAATAGAACCGGGAGCCGGAGCGGCCGCCACGAGAGGCTGTTCCTCCTGATCCTCCTGGTTATCATCTTCATTAGCTTCGGTTTGTGCTGTCTGAGAAGTTTGCTCACCGCCGACCATGTCGACGCTGGACTGTACCTGAGCAGAAGCCGTAAATGGAGTAGAATCTAGAGCTGAATCGTTCTGCTGACTTTGAACTGGATCAAACATAAGGCCCGGATCAGAGTTAAGACCTGAATTAGATGCGCTAGGAGTAGCAGAAAAAGAAGATACAGAAAGCGTGGGGTCAGTTGGCGCAAGCGAGGAAGGTGAAGTGTTTGAGGTCGATTCCATAGAGGCACTTGACCCAGTAGATGGCTGCAAATCATCCGTAGTAGGTTGATAATTACTTAGTTCGGACATTAAACTATCTAGTTCTGGCGAAGCGGTAGGAGCTGGGGCTAGAGAAGAGGAGGCTGCAGGAGCTGGGGTTGGAGAAGAGGAGGCCGCAGAAACCGGCGAAACCGGAGCAGTAGAAATAGGAGAGGGGGCGGCGGTGCTATTTACCACCGAAGAAGGATTTGTGGGCTGGTTATTGGTTGGTAGAGGGTTCTTATTTAGTGTATGATCATCATTTTGAGTTTGAGGATGAGGAATTGGATCCATTTTGTTCCTTTGATTAGATAAAATATTAGATAAACGCTTATGTTTATCTTAACATAATTAGCCGATCTCAACAACTTGGACTAGATTTTTTAGCAAAATCGTAAACTTTTTGCCAATCAGAAAGAGTGAGATCAGCAGGGCGATAATTCTCTTCCAGACCTAGAGTTTGATAAAGCTCTTTAATTTCTTCACGCGATTTTTGAGTAATATATGGAAGACAAGTAATTAGCTTTTTACGTGGATTCATAAAACACTGCTTAATGAAGCGTAAAACCTCCGTACCCACAATTGGAGCTGGGCGTGGGGCTAAAATAACAGAAGCTGAGTCAACTTTGGGTGGTGGCGTAAAGAGGCTGCAGTCGACAAAAACTCCTGGATAGACGTCGGCAAAATTAAGGACGGCAAGGGTGAGATAAGTATATCGCCCCACATCCAAAAGTAAGCGATCGGCGACTTCTTTTTGCATAAGCAAAACAATTTTCTCTGGTGGATTGGAGGCGGAAATTAATTTCTGAATGATTGGACTGGTGATGTAATAAGGAATGTTACCAACCGCAACATAGGGCTCTTTGATTTGATTGAGATCAAATTGAAGAAAATCTTGATGTACAACCTGGAGATTTTTACCAGGAAAAGAATTTGGAAGGTTGGTGGCAAGCTTTTCATCATATTCGACAGCAAGAACTTTTGGAAAGCGACGAAGCAGAGAACTAGTGAGAGTACCGAGGCCTGGGCCAATTTCAAGACAGAGGGGCTGAGGAGTTTCCGGATCATCAGTGTCTATCACTGCGCTTTCAGCGATTTCTTCAAGAACTGGTCGGTTTTTGAGCCAGTTTTGTCCAAGGTGTTTTTTATTCTGTAGCATCAGTTTCTCCTAGTACCAGTGGCGTGATTGCCAGAAGTTCCAAGCCTGACTCCAACCGCCATAACGGCCAGTGACATAGCCAATCATCCAACGGATTTGAGTGACCGGGTTGGTCTGCCAGTCTGCACCAGCACTGGCCATTTTGGAGCCTGGAAGCGCTTGCGGAATACCATAAGCACCACTGCCGGCATTAGTAGCGTCAAAACGACAGCCTGACTCACGATAGATTAAGGTGAGAGCAACATGAAGATCCGCTTCGGAAACACCAGCGGCACGTGCGTAGGAGGCACAGGCTTCCCATTCGGGAGGAACTGATTTTTTCATGCCAACTGCAGTGATGCGGTCAACTGGGTTTTTAACAGTTTCAGAACTGATTAGTTCACGAGAAACTTCCTTACCATTAACAAAATTCACACGGTAGACAGAACTCTTACGACCTAATTCCCCAACCTGACGAAGGTTGGTCTGACCGGTAGCAAGTGAAGTATCGCTAATAGTCTTTTCGGCGTATGGAATATCTTCCTCAATAGTAATAGTACGACCGCCATTACGAGTGAGTTGATAGGTGGTAGCGATACCTGATTCAAGGATATTTTGACCGGATATTAAATTAAGCTCGTCACCATCATAAATAGTAATGCCAGCATCACGGGCAATTTCTTTTGGATCAAGATTGGCAGACATGATGAATTTACTGGTGGTGCCCGCCTTAATAATAACTGGACGAGAACGATAAATATTAATACGAAAACTATCGGAATTAATTTCATCAGTAAGGGCTGGCTCAACACGATCCGTGTCGTGATAATTGATCTTGGCGCGTTCAAGAGCCTCTTTGACGGTTTTGGCGCTGGTTTTGATGGTAAGAGACTTTGAATCATCATAGAAAGTAACAAAGTGGCTGTCAGAAACAACACCATTGTCAGAACTATTCGACTCAGCGTAAGTTGGGCGCATGCTAAAAAAGACACCTAGGACTAAGGTTAAGATAAAAACACTGATACTAAAACCACAGAAGAGCCTGTAGTAAGATGCTTTTAATTTCATCTCCGCTATTATACCATAACAAGATTTAATACTAAAGAGTGGCACCGTTGGCGACTAATTCGTAGTAATTGACATTGTTCGACCAAAGCATGGATGTTATCGATTAAAAATCATCTGGAAAAGGGTCGACCTCATCGTATTCGATATCATCGTTGAATGGATCAAAGGAGCGAGAATTATTGGACTGGCTGAAATTATGTGAGTTATACGGACTGTATGAGTCATACGGGTTATACGAATTATGGGATTGCGAAGCATTTTGTGAACTATAAGGATCATAGCCTAGCTCGATCAGAAAACGTGATGGCATGTTATAACTGCGCTGCCCGTTCGAAAAACGGGATCCGGCGTAAGTTAAAATAAGTAGCTTTCTGGCCCTAGTCATTCCTACATAAGCTAGACGACGTTCTTCCTCAATTGCCTCTTCATCATCAGAGCGAGAGCTCGGGAAGAGACCTTCTTCGAGCCCAACCAGGAAGACGGCCGGAAATTCAAGACCCTTGGCGGCATGAATGGTCATGAGAGTAACGAAGTTCGTCGAGGTCTGTTCATCGGCGGAAGACATGAGGCTGGCTTCAGCAAGAAAATCCTCGAGAACATCAAACTCACTGGCATTACCAATCATAGTATTGAGATTTTCGGCTCTTTCATCACCAGTTGGGGTACCATCTCGAAGAGATTCAACTAAGCCAAAATAATGGATAGTCTGCTCTGTGATTTCGGCCGGCTTGAGTGACAGATCAAGATCGCGCAAAAAATTCTGCAGTCTTGCAAAGCTATTTTTGGCTTTACCAGAAAGAGTATCAGAGAGACCAGTATCAAGTAGGGCGTTATTTTTCCCTTGTGCGGACTGGTCATAACCTTCGGATTGATTTAGGAAGGTATGAATTTTCTCAAGGCTGGCTGGACCAATACCGGATAACAAATTGCGACAAATTCGATCAAGACTGATACGATCATGGAAATTGACAATCAATTTCAGGACCGCCAGAACATCTTTGACTTCCTTGCGATCATAGAAGCGTACACCACCAATAATCTTGTAGGGAATTTGATGAGAAATCAGGGCTTTTTCAATAGCATAGGACTGCGCATTGGTACGATAAAGGACGGCAAAATCAGAATAACTAGTAAAGTCTTTGATGAGCTCGCCATTTTGCATGGTGGTTTTAGAATTTGCCAGAAGATTGATGATTTTCAGTGCGACATAGTTTGCCTCGGCGGTTTCATCCATCATAGACTCAATTTCAATAGGCTCACCATCGCCGGCAGTAGTAAATAATTCCTTATCCGTGCGAGTTTTATTTTGATTAATGATTTTCTGACTAGCCGTTAAAATATTACCAGTACTGCGGTAATTCTGCTCCAGCTTAATGGTCTTAGCGCCTGGAAAATCACGCTCAAAATTTAAAATATTCGTAAAATCTGCACCACGCCAGGAATAAATCGACTGCCAGTCATCCCCCACTACGCAAATATTTCTATCTTGGTTAACTAAGGCCTTAACCAAACGATACTGAATCTGGTTGGTGTCCTGATACTCATCAATCAAAATATGCTCAAAGCGATTTTGCCAGCGTTCACGCACCTCACGATGTTTTTCAAAAAGATGAGTAACCTCAAGTAGTAAGTCATCAAAATCTAAGGCAAAAGAATCGCGTTTTAGTTTCTCATAGCGAGCGAAGATTTTGGCGGTTTTAACCTGATTCGGATAATATGCCTCCTCTTCAAATTCCTCTGGAGTTTGCCCAATATTCTTACAGTGAGAAATGGTGCCTTGGATAGATTTTGGCCTTAAAGTTTTGTCGTCAATTTTGAGATCCTTCATGGCTTGCTTAATGAGAGAGATCTGATCGTCAGTATCATAGATAACGAAATTCTTATCAAGCCCAGCGGCTTGATGTTCGATACGCAGGATTTTGACGCAGATTCCGTGAAAAGTCCCCATATAGTTCATGAAGCTACGAGGAGGATCGGTGAAGCCGTCAAGATCTGTATCTTGGCCCAGTGTGGAATCAGAAGCAAGGAGGGCAGTATTATCTGCAACGATGTCGTCGGAAAATTGTGGAGTAAGGTAGGCGTTTGAACGAGATTGCTGAAGTAGCCTCCATAAGCGCTCGCGCATTTCCCTGGCGGCTTTGTTGGTAAAAGTGACAGCTAGAATACGCTCTCCTGGAATGCCATGAGAGATTAAGTTAGCAATGCGATGGGTTAAGGTTTTAGTCTTACCAGAACCGGCGCCAGCCAAAATTAAAAGTGGCCCAGTTAAAGTTTCTACTGCTTCTTTTTGAGCAGGATTTAGTCCCTCCGTAAAAATATTCATGTCTTGATTATATCACTATAAGTTAAGTCAATATTGTGATTAGAGACTGGGGCCTGCAAGAGGAAGGAAATGAAGAAGAAAATCAGGATAAAGCAAAAGGCAAGTAGGCGACCGCCAACGCTAGTATAGAAGAAATAGCCAATAATTAAGCAGACCAGGAAGATGATGATCGGAAGGTTGAGGATAAGAAAATGGAGAGCGGAATTGCTTTGATAGAGATTTGTGTTGGCATGACTAATTGAAATTAGCTGGTGATAATAGACCTCAACCATGGGCGAGATAAAGTTTGCAAGAACTTGGGGGTGGACCGATAGACGCTCCTTTGAAAGTAACTGGTCGATTTTAGCAGCCATACTATTATTGATCTGAGTCTTGATACTATTAAAGTTATCTTGCCCGGAAAACCTGAGATCAAGAAAACGATTTAGGTGTGTGACATAAGCTTCTTGGTTAATACTTTGTTCTAAAATTTCCGTAAAATAATCATTGAGATATTTTAACTGCATAAAAACTATGCCTTCCTTGAGATCGGAATCTTGAAGTTGGCTGATTTTTTTATAAAAATCAGTAGTAAACTGCTCAGAGAATTCCTCAGTTTTTGTCTGAGTGCCATAGTATTTTTCCGTCACCTGACGACGAGTATTTGTGACTAGGTTCGAATAGTAGCCCTTCTTGCTGGCAAGATATTTTTTTACATAATTAGCATTCTGTTCGGTCTGATTAATTTGACAACAAACGCCCGCGAAGATCGCTGCAATCAAAATAAAGCTACTAAAAATAAGTTTAGAGATTTTGATTTCAGAAATAAATTCCTCGATATTCTGGAGTTTGAATACCTGTAACATATGTCGATTATAACATAAGCTAAATGCCAGAGACTGGGCGAATATCGGCGCCAAGGTGATTAAGGCGCTTGGCAAAGTTCTGATAACCACGATTAATGGAATAGACATTACGTAAAATCGAGACACCAGGAGCAGCTAGCATGGCGATTAGCACTACGACGGCAGGTCGGAGGGCTGGAGGAGCGACAAGCTCCGCAGAATGCCAGTTGGTTGGACCTTCGACATAGACACGATGAGCATCAAGTAGCTCAATTTTGGCGTTAAGATTTGAAAGATAAGTCGAATAGATAGCACGATTCTCGAAGACCCAGTCATGTATTAGTGTACGACCGGTAGCCGTTGCAGCAATTACGCTAAAGAAAGGTAGATTATCAATGTTGAGACCTGGAAATGGCATTGGGTGAATCTTGTCTGTTGGCGCAACGAGATCAGATTTATGAATCGTCAAATCAACGAGGCGGGTTTCGCCATTAAAGGAACGATATTCCTCTGAGCGATCAATCCGAGCGTGCATAGTATGAAGTACTTCAAGCTCGATTTCAAGAAACTCGATAGGAGCACGACTGATAGTGATTTCAGATTTAGTAACGAGGGCGGCAGCAATGAAAGACATTGCTTCGATCGGATCCTCGCTAGGATAATAGTCGACATCCTCATCAATTTTTTCGAGACCCTCAATTTCAAGAGTAGTTGAGCCGATTCCTTCAATTTTAACCCCAAGTTTTTGTAGGAAGAAACAGACATCCTGCACCATATAATTCGGAGAGGCACCAATGATCGTGGTCTTGCCCGGATAGAGGGCGGCGGCCATGAGAACGTTTTCGGTTACGGTATCACCACGCTCAATCAGAACAATACGCTTATTTGTCTCGCTCTGAAGTTCAGCCTGATTTACAGTTGCTTCATAAAATCCAGCATTACATTTGGCATCAACTTCAAGACCAAAAGCAGAGAGGGCTTTGAGGTGCGGATCGACAGTGCGAGTACCTAGAGAACAACCACCAGCATAAGGTAACTTAAAATTTTGGTAGCGATGAAGGAGGGGACCTAGGAACATGATGATGGAGCGGGTTTTACGAGCGGCATCAAGATCCAATTCATCCATTTTTAATTCGCGTGGTGTAATAATTTCAAGATCACGACGACGATTAAACCAGCGGCACTTTACACCAATTGACTCGAGGACTTCGATAATACGAAAGACTTCTTCGATGCGAGCAACATGATGAAGTACGGTGCGACCACGATTTAATAAACTGGCGCAAAGCAAACCAACAGCAGCATTTTTAGAAGTATTGATGGTGATAGTGCCACTCAAAGTACGACCACCATTAACCCGAAAAGATTGGGATGAGGAGTCATTAATAGAGAGGATCTGACCGCCGAGAGCTGAGGAGACCTTCTTGATCATTTCAAGCGAGGTATTCTGATCACCTTTTTCTATGCGATGGATGGCAGATTGTGAGGTGCCAATCATATTCGCGAGTTGAGCCTGAGTAAGACCCTTTTCGCGACGCATATTCGAAACAACTAGACCAATTTCCTCTTGGTATGTGCGTGGTTTTGCCATAATTCTCCTTTGTAAAATATTCTTGTGGTGATATTTTTCGATGCCAATAATAGCAAGCTGGGACTTAATTTATTTCTGCTTAGCTTGATAGCCGGTGACGACATTATTAGCGTGGACCCAACCTTCTACAGAGCCGCCGTCGAGATACTCACCAGTAGTAGGAGCGACACGCATAATACCGCCCTCTTTAATATATTCGTCGATTGGATCGGTTACTAGATATTCCTGATCGAGGGGGCCGAAGTCATGAGACTTGACGTAATTAACCACACGACGCAGAAGATCGCGAGACATAATGTATTTGCTAACATTAATCATATTCGAAGGAGCTTCCTCTACGCTTGGTTTTTCAACAACATCGACAAGCTTGCCATCTTGGACACTGAGAACACCATATTTGTCGACTTTTTCGCGAGGAATTTCAACACCTAGAATAGCTGACTCGTTTTCACTTTGCAGTGAATGAATAAGAGATTCGGCGGCAGATTCACCGTCTGGATTCCAGACAAAATCGTCACCCATGAAGACGAGGACTGGCTCATCAAGATTATATTCCTCGACAACTAAGGCAATAGGAACTGCAGTGCCATAACGACCGGCTGGATCTTGAGTGGTGTAGTGAATTTTGACGTGATCTGGAAGAGTCTTTGCAAGAGCTAGACGATCAGCCTTACCACGCTCGACAAGATAGTCATTTAAGGCTAGATTATCGCGGTAGAATTCCTGAACCTGGCAGGGCTCAACATTACTGATGACCATATAGATATCGGTAATACCGGCCTTGATTAACTCTTGCACCGAATAATCGACAAGAGGTCGGTTACCGACAGGAAGCATTGATTTTTCAATAATTTTTGTAATTGGAAGGCGGCGAGTGCCCCATCCAGCTACTGGAATGATTGCTTTCGTAATCTTTTGCATAATAGCTCCTTTATTCCCACCAAAAAAATTGTCTTTTTTCTTTGCTGATTATATCACATAATGAATATTTTGCTAGAATTTTTATAGCTTTTATACCCAGCAGAAGCTAGATTAGAGGCTGGCGCCAGGAATCTGGAAGGTCAGAAATACCAAAAAGCTTAGCAATGGTTGGGGCCACATTAGATAACCCAGCATCCGTGAGCTGCTGCGGCTGATATTTCTTTTGATTTTCGGTATTGTCATAGAACCAGCATGGAACAGGGTTAAGAGTGTGTGAGGTCTTTGGCTTTTGAGTAATTGGATCAAAAACTTCCTCGGCGTTACCGTGATCAGCGGTGATAATCATCATGCCACCAAGTTCGTCAACCTTCTTAGCTAGACGAGCAAGCTGGATGTCGATAGCCTCCATGGCAGTGATGGTGGGCTCTAGTTCACCAAAGTGACCGACCATATCACCACCCGCATAATTAATACGGATAAATTGATATTTAGGCCTGCCTGATTCATCGGTTTCAGACATTTTATCTAGAACTTCGTCAGTAATCTCAGCTGCTTTCATCCATGGGCGTTCGTTGAATGGCCTGGTATCGGATTTAATTTCGAGAAAATCTTCGCCTGGTGCTTTATCGTAGCTATTACCATTGAAATAATAAGTGATATGACCGAATTTAACAGTCTCGGCGACGGCAAGCTGATTTATATGATTTGCAGCAAGAAGTTGGTTGAGCGGATTTTTGATAGTGATTGGGGTAACTAGACAATGCTCCGGAAGATGAAGGTCGGAATCATATTCGGTCATGCCAGCAAAGAAAACATTGAGAGGGCGATTATTTTCGGTGCCGCGGTCAAAACCATGGAAGTCTTGCTCGGTGAAGGCTTTGGCAGTTTCGATGGCGCGGTCTGCACGGAAACTATAGAAAATAAAACTGTCGCCATCTTTAACTAGGCCAACTGGACGATTTTTATCAGGTTGACCATCTGAATTTGCTTCCGTGATAACAAAACTTGGGAAGTATTGGTCCTGTAAGTTTGGATCTTTCGAGCGATTTTCTTTAACGGCTTGCATGGCAGAAGTAAAATACTGATCAGCCCTTCCATAGACCATGGCATCCCAACCAGTTTTAACAATACTCCAATCGGCCTCATAGCGGTCAGCCAAAAAAAGCATACGTCCGCCACCACAGGCGATTTGATAATCAAGAGGTAGATCTGAGATGGATTTTAGTTCAGTTATTTTATCCTCGAGAAGCCGAATGTAGTGATCTGCAGATTGAGGTGGAACGTCACGGCCATCTAAGATAAGGTGGATGCGAACTTTTGTTATTCCTTCTTTTTGCGCCTGCTCTAGCATTTTAAAAAGTTGAGAAATTGAACTATGAACACCACCATCAGAGAAGATGCCAGAAAAATGTAGGGTGGAGTGATTTTGCTTGACATTGTCGATAGCGCCGCGCCAGGCTTCGGTTTGCCAGATAGCGCCAGTATTAAAATCATCCTCGATTTTAGCAATACCCTGCTTGATAATTTGACCGGCACCAAGAGCGTTATGTCCAACTTCAGAGTTGCCCATCTGTCCTTTTAGGATACCGACGGCTTCACCGGAAGCCTTGAGAGAGACCCAAGGATATTTATCGAAAAGCTGATCGATGAACTCAGAATGAGACTGCACGACGGCATTTCCGTATTCGTCGTTTCTGAGGCCGACGCCATCAAGTACAGCTAAAACAATTGGTCCATCATAATGTAGATTATTCATGATTTTAGTATAGCATAAGAGGGTTAGGGTAGAAGATTCTGGATAAAACTCGGGGCTTTAACAGATTATTGAGGTGACTAAAATTTTAGAACGTCACAGTTATTGACGTCGATGCCGATATTTTGATATAGCTCCGCATGATTGGCTGAGACAATATCCTGTGGATTAAAGCCGAGTTTGCTAGTGATATCATAGATATCTTCTTCTTTTTCAACCTCTATTTCTAGCAAATATCCGAGCTTTGGCCAGTGGTCGATGGAGAGCTTGGCGCCATGATATTCATATTCATCACGGGTATTTTCTTGATAACTACGATGTTTAATGCCGGTTTTTTCTAAGATCTCTAAAGTAGTCTCAAAATCAGAGACCTCAATCTCCCACTCTTCAGTGCCAGAGAACGAATCATTACTAAGTTCTTTGAAGGTGAGAGTGGTTTTATTGCCATCAGTGCGCAAGCGCAACCAACGATGAGGAGCGCCTATGGTTGGATCAAAAACGTAACGCCGAAAATTATAGAAGCCAAGTGATTTAGCGCCAATGGCAAGAAGTTTATCTTTTACTTCTTCTGGATTAATGTTTGGAATTCTACCTTCAATTTCGACAGCCATGTTTCCTCTTTCATTTATGATGTTAGTCTAATTTTACTCTATTTTTATTTTATTTATAATTCTTTCATCTTATGAAATAAACGGTGTGAAAGGGTGCGATAAAATATCTCTCAGCCCACGCGGTGTGCTATAATCTGTACAGGCCCGAGTGGCGAAACTGGCAGACGCGCTAGCTTCAGGTGCTAGTCTAGTTCCTAGGTGCAGGTTCAAGTCCTGTCTCGGGCACCAAACCATTTAAATGATTCCGTGCTAGTAAATTGAACGGCTCCCTATATCTGATAGTGAGCCGATTTTTGTTGTCAATTTCGAGCTTCAAGTAGAGCTTTCGGGCTAAAGCCTTACTGTTCATTATTTCTTTCTTTTGTCTTAGCGAATTGCGCCATCTCTTGCACTGTCCAATTATCAAAGCAAAACTTATTCGCGTCAATGCCGAGTTCTTTGCAGGAAACTACGACATTCGCTTTTACTTTTTTAGCGAAATCCCTGTCGCTGTTCATCATATAAGGAATTAAGCGAGTGATACTGTTAGCTAGGTCTGAATTGTGGACTTTCCAAATTAACCCGATTTTTGTATCCGACAAAGTTTTCTGTAGAGTTTTCTCATCGATTGAATTTTTACGAATATCAACAAGTGCCTGGTTAAAGTTAGACAACATGTCCTGCCATAATTTATTTGGATCTTCAATTTTTCTATCGCCATGTATATTTTGCTGGCGATCATACACGACTTTTTGACAGATAAATTCTCGCAATGATCTCTTCCGGCCATTCAACTCAACCTGGTCATCTTTATGGGATTTTACCCAATCAATGGCAGAATCAGTTACACCTTTCCAGAGCGCTTTAGAACGAAGCGTGTTATAGCTTTCCTTCCCAGTTTCTTGAGGCTCAGAACCATAACCTATCCATCCATCGATTTTGCCGGTGGCTTTAGGAGGCTTCCCCACCTTTCCAAATAAATCAGGTTTCTTATCTCGCGCCGACTCCAAAACGCGCAGATTATCTTTTAACTTATCAGTTTCACAATAAATAGTAATCGAATCACTACGACCCACATTTGAATCATCGAATTTGAACTCAAACGGGACATCTTGATCTTGATATTCATCAACTAACGACATCGCAACATCATATAAATCACTTTTTGGAACATTCAGATAAAATCTATGTCCAATATGCTTGCCATCGACATCACGCTTTTTGCAGCCATTTAAGCCATAGGAGGTAATATACTCCCAGCCGCCGCCTCCGGTGTTTGAAATATAATCATAGCAATATTTGTTAATAGAATCCGACAAATCATTGCGCCCGTTTTTTTCTGCAAATGTCTTTAGATGACCTACATACTTCGCTTGCGGATAACTCAATATGTAATTTCGCATAGTCCAGAAATCTTGCTTCACGGCACCGGTAGATAACATCTCTCGATATTCATCTTCAGTTATGTTTTCTAGATTTTTTCGCCATGTATTGAATAATTTTTCATGAAACTGTGCCTTGCTTGCCGTATTAATATCCGTATCGCTCGTCTCACCCTTAGTCAGCATAGAATAGATCTTGTCACCCGCACCCCCAGGACACATTGTCCTATCTTCGGCTGATTTAATTCTAGCCGTTATGGCGTCTTGAACCAATTCATCAGTCAACGGACTTTCCATTTCATGATAAATTTCACTCATAGAGCGTTCACGGACTGTGATTGTTTCAGCTTTTGGTTTTCTAGCTTTTCCAAATTCGCCTACCTCCTGTGATATTTTCCCCCAAGAATTTTGTTCAGCGACATTATTCCGACCTTGTTTTGCAACTTGACTAAGAGACTCATTCATACATATCCTATCTTTTTAACCCCCATAAACCTCTCCTACTTGAGAATTACACTAAACATTAGAATTATGTCTGTATATTATATCAGATTCTACTCCTGTTTTCTATGCCGTTGGCATTGGTAGCTCTTAAGAGAGCCCTATTTTTTGCTTCTGTCAATAATTCCGACACGTAGACCGATTTCAAGGCTTTGTATTTTTTGCGGTCAAAATTAGCTTCTTTTGCAAATTCGTATTTTTTCTTTAAATATTCTTGTGCTTTTTCTGGGTTATTTTTAAGAAAGTTACGTAAAATAATAAAATTCTCATAAGATTCTTCTTTGATCGGACAAATATGAATATGAAAATCACCCTCACCCGTTTCTTCTTTGGTACTTGCTAGAAAAATTCGATCCTCATGGCTGTCATGCCCTTCAAAATATCCATTTTTTGTTAAAATGTTTTTTATAGAAATCATATCTTCGTGTTTTGGGACTCCGATAAGAATATCGATTATATTTTTGCCGCCGATAAAAACGGCACTACTGCCAACATGTTCAATTTTTATATCGGTAGGCAAAAGACTAGACAAGCGGCATTTCTCTTGTGTAAAACACTCGATAAGTTTTGAGGAATATTCCTTTATGATAACAGACATTTATTAAGATTGTACCATACCATAGTTTTTATAATGGTGGATTTAATCTATTCGTCTATAATTGAAACGTTTAAGTTCTGACGAGATATCATTATATGTCTTACCAGCTAATAATCCACCAGCAATAAATTCTTCCTGAGTTACATCAGCCAACGCTAAACCAGGCATTTTAAAAACTGATTTCTCCTGTACTGTGTTAAACTCAAAATCCATTAATACAAGACCTTTTAGATCCTCAACGAACACATCGATTTCTGCCATCTTGCCTTCAATTTCTACATTGTATCTGTCCTTGACTACTCGCTTTTTACTACAACTTGACATAGCAATAAATTCGTCTTTTGTAAGCGGTATTGTCTGTTCAATTTGTTCGGAGGCATTGCCCTCTGCAACGGGCATCTTCTTAGTTATTTCGTATTTATCACCTTTTTGACGTAACCTCAGATGCGAATGTGCTGGAGTATCCGGAATATAAACATCGACTATACGAGTCGGCCTGACTGTTTTAATATCTTGCGGTAATTCTTTTGCTAAAAATGTAAGCTCTAACTCTAATTCTTGATTCATATTTCCTCTTTTTATGATTTTATTATCCCATCCGTGAGGGTGTTTTTTATTATTATATAAAAACTAACCGACTTGGAATGGATATAAAAAATGTTATTATAGTTATAGCGTTAAGTGAATCAGAAAATGTCACTGACGTACTATAAAGATTACGCAGAACACCGTTGGTGTTCTTTTTTAGATATAAATTAAGAATTTTTGGGAGGTTATATGAGAAATAAACTTGATTATAGGTTCGTGGAGGGGTACTGGCTTGATCAGCAACAGATAGCCAGCATCGAAAATGACACGCAGAATACTTTAGTGATTGCTGGTGCGGGGACTGGCAAAACAACGACAATTATCGGAAAGATTAAATGGATTTTACAAAAATGGAAGCTGGAAAAAGAAAATACCCCGCCGCCGAAAATTTTGGCCGTATCTTTCACTCATGCTTCGCGCGTCGAGCTTGAGGAACGTATTTTAGCTGAAATTCTGCAAGATGATTTGATTTTTAAAATATATCACCCAAAAGATTTTATTGAAGTAGAAACTTTTCATAGTTTAGCGCTAAAGATCATCAGAGATAAGCTCCATGAGAGGCGACTTGAGGAATCCGGATTTGAGTTGTTCCTAAAATCATCGAAGCCAGTCCTACCGGAAGAAAAAATTGAAGATTTTGCTCATCTATATTCATTAATACGTAACTACCACGTCGATTTTGTGGAAGTCAAAGAGTTAATACAAAAAAGGTTTCGTCATTTTTGGCAAAAGGAGGACCTAAGGCAAAACCTTGCCCAAGTAGAGGAATTAGAAATTCTTGCCAGTCAATATGAAGAGCATCTAGAGAAAAATCATAGTATTGACTTTGCGGGACTCTTAGAAGAAGCCATGGAACAAATTAATCCTATATATACCTACGATTATGTAATTATAGATGAATATCAAGATATATCACCACTTGAATATTTATTAATACAAAATTTAAGACAGCTACGGCCTTTTAAGTTGTTTTGTGTTGGAGATGATTGGCAAACAATTTACCAATTTGCAGGTAGTGAGATCAGTTTGATTTTAAATTTTGAAAAGTGTTGGGGTGAGACTTCTAGATTCAGAATTGAACAGACCTATCGTTTTCCGGAGAAGCTAGCGAAACTCTCTGGAAAATTCATCATGAAGGATCGCACACAGCTAAGAAAACAGATCCGTGGAGCACCAGTCTATGAAAAGGACCAAAATGTGGAGATTAATGGCCCTTCTGAGAGAACGGACCTGAATTCCCTTTACTTTTTCTTCCTAAATATGCCAGAGCATGCCAGTGTTTTCCTGATCGGACGTTACAATTTTGATATTAAAAAAATATCACGATGTGAATTTTTGACATTTGAGAAAAGTGAGGAAAAAGTATCGATCTCTATGCGGGAGAGGCCTGATTTAAAAATAAGTTTTTTAAGTGCACATAAATCAAAGGGGCTGCAGGCAGACTATGTACTTATTATTAACTGTCGTAATACAGTCTTAGGTTTTCCAAGTAGGATGAAAGAGAATGATGTTTTTCACATAGTGAGAGAAGTGGCTATTCAGAAATTAGAACGAAGAAAAACGAAGAAAAGGAGGTGCGAGAAGTTTAGTGAGGAAAGGAGATTGTTCTATGTAGCGATGACAAGAGCTCGCAAGAGGATTCTTTTCTTGACGGTGCAGGAGAAGGAGTCGCCATTTATCCTAGAACTACGAGAGGAGGAGGAATTAAATACTTATTACTTAGATTAAAGACTTAGAGAAAGGCTTATTTCTTGGGAGACTTAGAACTAAAGGTTGTTTTGACGCGCCTTTTAGCTTCTTTTTGAGCATTGCCTACGTGATGCATGGCGGTGTGAGCAAGACGACGACTTAATCTTGAGGCTTTTTTGTAATAATTGATACTGAAACGCTTAATTTCAGCAGTCAGGTCAACAGTTCCACCCTTAAAAACTCCTTTGATATTTGAGATGGCAATTAGAGACAAAAGGATGTCGGCAACAAAAATTATCAGAAGTAGACCAGAGATAACTAAAAGAGATAGAGGATTTAGAGGGGCAAGAAGACGAGAAAAAAATGGTTGGATAAGATGTAAAATGAAGATACTCCCCACACCAAAACCAATTGAGGTCTCAAGAGAAATACGGCCGTTGAGGTGCAGGAGTGAGGCGGTCGTATAGTCCCACCAACGTACATTGTAAATTTTTTCCAAAACAACAGAGGTAATATATTCAATTAGGTCACAGATAATGATCATCAATAAAAACTCCAGTGGCCAGGACAGGTGAAGGGGGCCGATTAAGAGCACACAAACCAAGGAGCCGACGCCGTAAATGGGACAAATAGGCCCAAAGAGAAAGCCACGATTTTCAAGTTTGCGCTTCATGAAGTAAGTCCAAATGCATTCAACGATCCATCCCCCAAAAGAATAGAGGATGAATAATAGAAAATAATAGGCGAATTGCAGAATAATTGGTTCGATTTGGCTGCCAGGTAGGTTAGAAAACATTAGGTTTATTATACCTTAATAACCTATTAAATAACAGAAAAAGCTACTTTTTGTAGCTTTTTCTATCTTTATCGTCAAGAATATAAGACTAGACCTTATTGATAACTGGAATAACAATTGGAGTGTGACCAGTTGCATCGTAGAGGATTCGAGTAATATCTTCCTTAATCTCGTCTTTTAGGACTTTGAGTTCAGGGTCGGAGGAAATTGATTTTTCGGTCTTTACGCGAAGGTAATGACGGATTTTACCAATCAGTTCCTCGGAGTTATCAAGATAAATAAAGGCGCGAGAAACGATGTCCGGAGTCTTGATGAGACGACCGGTTTTCTTACTGAGAGTAAGAACGATCATAAAGATACCTTCGCGAGAAATGTGAATACGATCCTTAACAACAGCTTCATGTACTGGTTTATCAGCATCGTCATAGAGCTTATTACCGACATGAATGCGACCATTTTTGCGAATAGTTTGATTTGGTAAGAGCTCGACAATGTCACCGTCATCGGCAACAAGAATATTGTCGTGAGGAATACCAACCACATTTTCAGCCATTTCAGCATTATGCTCCATCATGAAGAATTCACCGTGATATGGCAGGTAATTCTTTGGCTGCAAGCGGGTGACAAAATCAACGTGATCCTCATAATAGGCGTGACCAGAGAGATGGAGTGGCCCAATATTGGTGAGGTGAGTTTTGCCGTTTTGAATAACCTGAGCACCTTCACGAAGTAATCCATCAACGGTATTCACAACATGAGGCTCGTTACCTGGAATTGGGTTGGAACTAAAGACGATGGTGTCAGAAGCCTTAATTTTAATAAATTTATGAGCACCACTAACCATGCGATTAAGCACAGCGTTCAACTCACCCTGAGAACCAGTACAGACAATAGTAACTTTTTCATCAGGAAGCTTAATAATGTCCTCCATCTTCATGACGGTATCTTTTGGCACTTTAATACATTTGGCGCGAAGAGCAACCTCAATATTATTAATCATGGAGAAGCCAGCAAAAGCAACCTTGCGACCACGCTGGTAAGCCTGCTCAAGGATCATGCCGATACGATTAATTTGTGAAGAAAAACAGGAGATGATGACGCGACCATTAGCATAATGATCCATTACCTTACCAATATTGTCACCAACGTCATATTCGGAGTGTGGGTGATGGCCTGGAGAATCAATATTGGTTGATTCGTTAATCATGAGAGCAATTCCCTCTTTCTTGACGATTTCATCAATACGTTCAAAGTCGGTTTGACGCTCGATTGGATTCGCTTCGGCACGCCAGTCGCCAGAAAGGTAAATCACGCCATTTGGGGTACGAATCACGAGAGCACAGTTACCTGGAATGGAATGAAGAGTATGAATAAATTCGACACTTAAATGTTCGGAGACTTGAAGCTTTTCATGCTTTAAGGGATCAACGACCTGATAATTCATCTCAGGAAGATCATCCAGCTCACTCATCTGTTTTTTAATCATACCAATGGTAAAATCGGTGGCATAAATAGGAGTAAGCGGATTAAACTTCGGCAATAAATGACGGCAGGCACCGATATGGTCAAGGTGGGCGTGAGTAAAGAGAATCGCCTTAATTTTATCCATATTATCTTCGAGATATTTGATGTCTGGCACCATGTAGTTGACACCTGGATAATCCTCGCTAGCGAACAAAACACCCATATCGATAAGAATGATCTCGCTTTTATATTCAATGGCGGTCATATTTTTACCGATACCAAATTCACCTAGACCGCCGATTGGAATAATGCGAACAGCTTCAGGATCTGGACGAGCTGATTTGAGCTGAGCGTTAGTAACCTGAGTACCGTTATAGCCGTTAAAACGGGATTTATTAACTGGAATACCAATGATGTGCTGAGTGGCCTGCGCATTTACATCTTGGGAGAGCATGCGCTGATGGTGGACCATATCACCGCGTCTGGTGGAGACAGAGAGATTAACTTTGCGGTCCTCGGCTTCAACATTCTTAGTATTCTTATTTGTTTTAGGGACTTTATTTTTATTGCCTTTTTTATTCCTTTGCTGATCGGAGTTCTTAGCAGAGTTTCCATCAAAACCATTTTGTTCATTTGAAAAGTTTGACTTCTTTTTAGAACGAGCAGAATAATCCTTGCCGCCTGGTTTAAAATTGCTGTTAAAATTACGTTTTTGGGCTTGCTCAAAAATGACTGCAGCACCAGTAGTAACTTCGGTTGGTTCGGAGATTTTAGTACGATTTTGATTCTCCTCAAAGCGACGCTTAATCTCTGGCAAGCGCTCTGCCTGCATTTTCATGAGTCTAGCGCGTCTTTCTTGTTCTTGTTTATTCATGTTTTCCTCTTTTAATAATAAAGACTTACAAAATTAACAAACAAAAAATCTCTTGGGGTATTTCTTGTTGTGTTTAAAAATAAGTAAGATTAATTATTTATATTATAGCAGAGTAGGCATGATTTTACAAGATTTTGGCGATGATAAGAGTTGGTCATGGGAGATTTTATGATGATAAGCTGAGGCTTGATGATAGATTTCTACCTTCTTTTAGCTAATTTTAAGAAATAAAATCGTTCAAGATTGCCATTTTTGCCAGCGAGAATATTATCACGCTTATTAATAATAAGGAAGCCATTATTCTTCAGCCAGGATTCAAAATCCTTAATTATACTGCGACGAATGGCCTCGTTTTTAATAATTCCATTTTTTAGTTGAAACGGCTTAGCTTCAAATTGCGGTTTTAGCATGACGAGAAAATCAGTTTGAGAGGAAGCGAGCTGATCCTTAGCGTGAATTAAAACCTGTTTTAAGGAAATAAAAGAGACATCAGCGAGAATGGCGTCAACTTTAATTTCATCTTGATTCTTCGACAACGAGTCACGAGTTACCGAAAAAATATCGGTTTTTTCTCGTAAATCGATACGCGAATCAAAACGAAGTGGAGCCTTCATTTGTTTAGTCCCTTTTTCTATGGCAATTACTTTTTGAGCACCGCGAAGTAATGCGTATTCAGTAAAACCACCAGTGCTGGAACCGATATCGAGGACGGTTTTACCTCGAAAATCATAAGAAAAAGCCTGCGCCGCCCCCGCAAGCTTATTCTCAGCTCGTGATACTGGCATACGATTATGCGTAGTCTGCATATTCGTATGCGATTTTAAGTCTTGATCACGTGATGAGTGCATTTTATTTTTGACGCTCACGATAGGCGTAAGTTTCCGTATCAACAGAAATTACGTCCCCAGTCTTAATAAAGGCAGGTACTTTTACAACGACGCCAGTCTCAAGGGTAGCATCCTTCATGACTGAAGTGGAAGTGTCGCCCTTGACGGCATTTTCAGTATAAGTCACTTCAAGCCAAAGATTTTTAGGAAGGGTAAGGTTGATAGCGGAACCATTATAGAACTGAATTTCCATCTCGTCACCATCTTTCATAAAATCCTTGGAATCGCCAACTAAATCATTCGATAATTCATATTGTTCGAAGGTGGTTGGATCCATGAAGTAGAACTTGTCATCGTCCTTATAAAGATATTGAACCTTTTTAGTGGTAACTTCTGCTGGCTCAATTTTTTCTTGACCTTTGAAGGTCTTTGGGATGAGAGCACCGGTGATTAAGTTCTTAACACGAACGTTAACAATAGAACCACCGCGTCCCATAACTTTTTGTGAATACTCAATAACCTTGTATGGCTGGCCGTCCAAGGTGATAAGTACGTTTTTCTTAAGATCGGTTGGACCGTACATAGTTTTCTCCTTTTAGTTGGCAGATACAAATGGAAGCAATGCAAGGTGACGAGCACGCTTGATGGCAACAGCTAATTGTCTTTGCTGCTTAGCGGATAAACCAGTCTTTGAAATTGGCTCAATACGACCGTAAACGTCGATATAACGCTGCATAGTCTTTACATCACGATAGTCGAAGTAAAGATTTGGATCATTTTTAATTCTTTTCATTTCTCTCAAAACTCTCTCTTAATTAATTTTTAGAATGGAACCTCACTGAGGTCGATAGGCTCATCTGGAATATCATCAGGAATGATATCGGCAGATTCATCACTACTGCTTGGAGTATAACTTCTGGAAGAAGAACCTTCGCCCGCGCCGCCCAAGAAGTTGAAATCTTCGACAACGATTTCGGTGGCTGAACGCTTTGCGCCAGTCTTATCTTCAAAGGCACGCTGAGAAAGACGTCCGGAAACAAGAATACCGGTTCCCTTCTTAGCGTATTGAGCGATAATCTCGCCAGCTTTACCCCAAGCAGAACAGTTGATATAGGAAACTTGTTCCTTTTTCTCGCCGTTCTGAACATAATTGTAATTTACTGCTACAGAGAACGAACAGACCTGAGTTCCACCAGATGTGGCTCTAAGCTCAGGATCGCGTACTACGTTACCTGTAATGATTGCCTTACTAAATCCCCGCGCCATAAAAACCTCCTCGTTTTATTTATTCTGCTGACTCTTCGGTATCTTTAGTCTTTTCTGCACGAGCTTTGCGCTTAGCTTCAAATTTAGCTTTGCGTTCATCGACAGTGACTAAGAGATAACGTAAGACTTCGTCGGTAATATTAAGGGTGGAAGAAATCTTAGCTGGAGCCTGAGCTGGAAGCTCAAGTTCGTAGAAGTAGTAAACTGCGTAATCTTGCTTGTTAATAGAATAAGCAAGGCGCTTCTTACCTTCGTTGGTTTCCTTAACGATTTTACCGTTTTGTGACTCGATTAATTTATTAATCTTGTCTAGGGCTGGTGTTAGATTCATTTCCAAATCAGGATGAATCAACACAGTAAGTTCATACTGTTTCACTTTGCACTCCTTTGGTTAAAGCAAGCACACCTCTTGTCGCTTGCTGAGCTAATAATGGTTTAATTATACCAGATCGAGGCGATTTTTTCAACTAGCAAGGAAATATCAGATATGCTGTTTATGTTTTTTAATAAAACTTATGCTACAATCAAGAAAAAGGAGAACGCATGGATAGCGAAAATAATCTAAGTCAAGATAATACCATAAATAATAGTGAGTCCTCTCTTGATACTAATCAGATGAATACGGGATCATCCGAGAATATGACAGTAGCCAATGAATCTAATGCCTGGGTCGACGCATCGCCAGAAAATACCACAGAGATGGGTGGCGTGACCAAGGAGCCAGTAGCTAGACAAGAAGATACTTTCAAGACCACAGAGAAATCTGCGGATGAACCAGAGCAAGAAGTAGCTAGCCATAGTGTGCAGCCTATGTCATCTTTCGAAACGCCTGCAGTCCAGCAAGTAGTTGCAGAAAAGAAGAAAATGTCACTAACTCCACTTTTTGCCTTAACTACGGTCGCAGCAGTTGGTGCGCTTGCTTATACTATTATTACAAGCCAAAACCAGCGTCAGCAGTTGTATCATGATCTTTCGGTCTCAAAAGAAGAAACAAAGAAGGCTCAAGAAACCGTTATTAAATTAGAGGAGGCCGCTAAGCCCGATCAGGGCATCGCAAAAGAAAATAAGACGACTGAAGAGAAGACGGTTGTGACTAATAATAAGTCGGTAGCATATGATGTAAAATATCAACAATTGCTTGATACGATGGGTAAAGACAAGTGGATTAGTCACGGACAGATTTTCACTAATAAAGCAGGGACCTATGCTTTTGCTTCATTACAAGTTGGTGGTTTTAACAAAGAAAAAGATAGTCTTGGTAATGAAAACTTGGTAGTTGCTGGCGGAGGTGGGGTTGAGGAATACTACCGAGAATTGCCAAACGGTGAATGGAAGTTTGCATTCGGAGGCCACATGCCTATGAAATGTTCCGATTATTCTGCTGAAATTCGTAGAATCTATCATGATGTAGAGAGGCCAGATGGACAGAATAATTACAGCTGCAGGACGGGCAATACTGGAAGCGATTACGAACATCTTTAGAAATAAAAAATATAGCTTCTAAGAAGCTATATTTTTTATGGTATTTTGACTAAGTTGATAGATCTTGTGTGCTGTTTTTTGAACCACCAAGATCTATCATTATAATCTACCTATACGTTGGCTAGTTGATCAAAATCTTCAAGGCTCTTAATCATTACTTCGCGAGGCTTATTGCCATTAGCAGGGCCAATCACGCCAATTTCTTCAAGCCAAATCGCTAGACCAGAGACGAAGCCGTGACCTTTACCAAGATAGGTCTGCAGCATGGCGGTAGAGAATTTACCTTTTGTGAGCGTAATTTCAATAGCCTTACGAACGACAGGATCATTTGGATCATATTTACGGCCAAGATCACCAAAGCCGCCACCATCGGTTGGGCCGATTCCTTTGATCTGAACAGCTTGAGAAATGACTTCATTATTATATTCAGGGGCACGCTGCTCGCGAAGGAAGTTTGTCAGTTTTTCAACATCACTATCAGAGGCATAGGCACCCTGAATACGGCGAGGTTTACCCATCATTTCGGTGGTAAGCATTAACATGTCACCTTTTCCTAGTAACTTCTCAGCACCGCCCATATCGAGCATGATGCGAGAATCGGTATTATTGTTCACAGCGAAGGCAATACGACCTGGGACGTTGGCCTTAATTAGACCAGTAATGACCTTAACTTCAGGACGCTGAGTAGCAAGAACAAGATGAATACCGGAAGCACGACCTTTTTGTGCGATACGAACGATTAGTTGCTCAAGGTCTTTCCCTGCTTGCATCATGAGGTCCGCCATCTCATCAATCACGACTACAATGTACGGCATCTTGCCGCCATCATGCTGCTGCTCGTTATTATCCTGATCGGCAACGGTGGCAGTCTTCTTTTGTAGCTTCTCGTTATAATCTTCAATTTTCTTGACTTTTTCCTCAGCCATTAAAGTATAGCGACGCTCCATTTCATTAACCGCCCATTTCATGGCTGAAAGGGATTTTTCAGTGGAGTTGATAATTGGCGTTAAGAGGTGAGGAATGTCATTGTATTGCACCATTTCTACTTGCTTAGGGTCGACAATGATTAATTTCATATCACTAGGCGCATTACGATAGAGGAGTGACGAAATTAAAGTGTTGGTCATAACAGACTTACCAGAACCGGTGGTGCCAGCGATGAGGAGGTGAGGCATTTTGGCAAGATTAGCAATAACTGGATTACCAGAAATATCCTTACCAACGGCGAAAGCCAGTGGATTGCGTTCTTTTTTCCACTCATTACTTTCAAGAATAGAACGAAGAGTAACATCGGCGGGGCGAACGTTTGGAATCTCAATACCAACAAGGCGGGTACCAGGGATTGGAGCCTCGATACGAACTTTATCAACTGCCAGATTTAGGGCCAGCTCCTTGTCACGAGCAGCAATTTTAGAGAGAACGACGCCAGTTGGCGGTTGGATTGTATACTGCGTAACGCGTGGACCAACATTGGCACCATCAAGCTTAACTTCAATACCGAAGTCCGAAAAAGTAGAGTTAATAATGAAGGCATTTTGCTGAATATTACCACCGTCAGGAGGGTTTTGTTTCTTAGAAAGAAGGTCAGTGCTTGGCATTTTCCAGTTTGGATCAGAGACTTCAATTAGGGCACGTTCCGGCTCAGCTTCGACTGGTTTATCCATAACTGGTTTTTTAACTTCAATTTTAGGTGTCGATTTTAGTTCCTCTGGAGAAACCTCAACACCATTAGCTTTGATCTTCAATGGACCAAGGGCGCCAGCTTTAATCGCGTCATCAGCTTGAGCTCGACGAGCCACACGCGCATTCTCTGCATCTTCTTCACGACGGCTAGTCTTGAAGAGATTGGCGAGATCACGAAAGACAGCAGCTGGAGAAAGCTGCATAATAAAGATAGCGGTAATAAAGATTAAAACAAGGTAGATAAAGGCTGCGACACTAGGATTAAGAATTTGTGTGACAAGACTATTTAACCACTGACCTAAAATACCGCCAGTTTGGGCTGAGGCAGTACCGTAAGTAGGTAAACCAAAGAGTCCAGAAAGCCAGAAGATCATTAAAAATGAAACAATCCAGATGACGGCTGGGAGACGATTATCCGTACTACGGAAGATTTTAACTGCTAAGTAGACGAGGATAACAGGAATCGCAAAAGTAGCATAACCAATCAACCAGAGGCCGAATTTATGAAAATCATTGAGAAGGGTGCCACCACTACCAAACCATGTCATCACAAGGACGATGGAGATAGCGATCATAAGAATTGCTGAGACTTGACGCCAAAAACCTCCTGGTAACTCGTGCTCGGGAGCTACATCACGAGGAGATTTACGTCGACCTTTTTTACGTTTTACCATAGACAGATTATAGCATAATAATTATAGATAGACGGCGTAAGTCTTTTTAGTTTTAAAAAATCATATTTATGGTATAGTGTGGTTATAGGAGATATTATGTACGATACGGATGAAATCGAAAATACAAATAATAACAAAACAAAACATCAAAATAACCGTGGCTTGAAAATTGTGGCTGCGGTTTTTTGTTTAGCCACGATTGTTAGTTTATGTGGACTAATATATGTGATTACTTCTTTTTCTGGGCAAGTAAATAAACTCGAAACAGAAGTAAAAACTTCAAAAGAAGACCTGGCAAAGGCAAACGAAACGGTTTCTAAATACGAAGCAGCAACCGGGACCAAGGCGGTGGAATCTGAGGTTGAGAATACTAAGATTAAAGAAATTGTAAAACCGATGGCGTTTGATGCCAACATGGAAGCACTGAGAAATAAGGTTGAAAGTGAAACTCATTCTATGAATGGTGAAGTAATCGAAGAGGGGTTAATCGAAGAAGATAATATTATTCTTCAAATCCGAAAACTTACAACCGATAGTAGGGCAAAATTTCTATTTGCCACTACACAAGTCTCGCACGAAATAAAGGTTAGACCAAATAACGGCAATAACAGTCAATATCTTTCCTATGGTGGCTCCTCAATGGCTATCTACTACAAGTCCTTACCGAATGGCGATTGGAAAAAAGCTGTTGATGGTAATGGTATTCCAGGCTGCGATACGATACCACAAGAAGTAAAGGACGTTTTAAAATGGACAAATCAGCGACCAATCCAGTCTTTGATTTTCTGCGTTGGGGAAGGAGGCTCCGAGAATTACGGCAATTTAGGACTTTAGATAATAAAAATTTAAAATTAATGGAGAATCCACATGGAGCAAGATAATATAGAAATCAAATCTGAAATGAAACACAAAACGAGTAGAGGAATAAAAATTGCATTAGCAGCTCTGAGTTTATTGACGATTGTATCAATCAGTGGCTTAGTGTACTTAATGTTCTCCTCGAATAGCCAGAAGAACCAATTAGAGAGCCAGGTAAAATCCGCAAAAGAAGAGTTAGCAAAAGCAAACGAAACAGTCTCGAAGTATGAAGCAGCAACTGGAACCAAGGCGGTGGAAGAAAAAATTGAGAATACAACTGTAAAAGAAATTGTAAGGCCGATGGCGATAGACACCAAGATTGGCGACCTAGTCAATATGATTGATCGTGAACAAAGGGGAAAGATGAAAGGTGAAAATGAAGAAAGAATGCCGATTATCGATAACTGGCCGATCATTACGTTCAAGGAAATTTTCACCAATAAGGAGGCGACTTACTTAATCGCCAACATGTATATCAGTGGCAACTATATGGTAATCACTAATAAAGAAAAGGGTTCAACACGCGTGGAGGGGGGCGGAGGAGGCGGTAATGCGGTATATTATCGTGCTTTGCCTAATGGAGATTGGAAAGAAGCATATGCCGGAAACGGATTTCCAAGCTGTGATTCCTTCTCCGAGGAAACGAGAAGAGTTTTTAAGGATCTGAGAATAAAAGATGGAAAATCAATGCTTTCTTGTTGGGATCCAAATATAAAAGAAAATTTTGGCATCGTTGAAATCTAATAGTAAATTTGGTTTATAAAAAGATTGGCCGCAAGACCAATCTTTTTATAATACCTAGATAATAAGAACTTAGGATTAGCCCGTGAAGTGAATCCATAGGCTAACTGATACCTAGACTACTGTTCGACGCGACGCATACTGAGGGAGAGACGACCCTTGTCGTCAATAGCTTCGAGGCGAACTTTTACCTCATCGCCAAGATGTAGCGCATCCTCAACTTTGTCGAGGCGCTTCTCTGAAATCTGTGAAATATGAAGCATGCCGTCAACACCTGGCAAGATATTCACAAAGGCACCAAAGTCTTTAATGTTTACAACCTTACCCTTATAGATTTTGCCAACTTCAGGTTCTTCAACGAGACCCTTGATCCAGTCGATTGCACGCTGGATTTTCTCAGGATCAGTACCTGAGATTGTAATTAAGCCGGAATCTTCAATATCAACCTCTGCACCAGTCTCAGAAGTGATTTTATTAATCATTTCACCACCTTTACCAATAATGGCACCGATTTTATCAGGATTGACCATTAATTTCTCAATGCGTGGAGCATATGGAGAGAGCTCGGAGCGAGGAGTTGGTAGTACTGAAAGCATATGATCCAAGATGAACATACGACCCTCATGAGATTGATTGATAGCTTTCTCAAGGATGTCGATAGGTAAACCATGAACTTTCATGTCCATCTGAAGTGCGGTGATTCCCTGCTTAGTACCTGTAACCTTAAAGTCCATATCGCCAGCAAAATCTTCAGCATCCATTAAATCAGTAAGGACATGTGGAGTTTCACCATCAAGCATGAGGCCCATAGCGACACCAGAGACTGGACTTTTTAGAGGAACACCAGCATCCATAAGAGCAAGACACGATGAGCAAGTGGCAGCCATAGAAGTAGAACCATTTTGAGACATAATTTCAGTGACAGAGCGAATAGCGTATGGAAAATCTTCTTTAGAAGGAAGAACTGGAATGAGTGCTCGCTCAGCTAGATAACCATGGCCAATTTCACGACGTCCTGGAGAACCGATACGACCAGTTTCACCAACAGTGTAACTTGGAGCATTGTAATGATGCATATAACGACGCTCGCCGTCAGTTACTTCCATAGTATCGACAACTTGCGCATAGGAAAGAGGAGCTAAGGTTACAATGTTCATGGCTTGAGTAAGGCCGCGAGTAAAGAGTGAGGAGCCGTGAACACGAGGTAGAATTGAAACCTGAGAACTGAGAGGGCGAACTTCGTTAAGTCTACGACCGTCAGGGCGCACGTCATCCTCAACAATGGCACGGCGAACCTCATGATGAATAGCTAGCTCGTAGGCATTATGAAATTCAGCTTTCAAACGAGCATCGTAGTCAGCGATTTTCTCTTCTGGAGTGTCACCTTCGCCAAGTTCAAGAGCAAATTCTGCATCCATTTCATCGCGTAAGGTATCAGCAATACGCTTACGATCTAAGACGTTGCCGCGAATTTTGGTACCAGTTTGGCCGTCTTCACCCTTAAAATGAACACGGGTCCAGGACTCAACCTTATCGGTAATTTCTTGGTTTGGTAGGCTTAATTCGTAATCTTTTTCAACTACGTCAAGTTTATCACGAAGTTGTCTTTGAAGGTCTAGGGCTGGCTGAACATTTTCAATAGCCCAGCGCATGGCATCTATGATTACATTTTCTGGAACTTCGTTGGCTCCAGCTTCCACCATGACGACTTTCTGATCCTTAACGGCAACGACTAGGTCAAGGTCAGACTGCTCACGTTCATCTTGATTTAAGAAGGCCTTAAATTCACCATTAACGCGACCAATTCGAAGACCAGCAATTGGACCATCAAAAGGTACGCCAGCATTTAATAGAGCCGAGGAAGCGGCCAACATAGCAATGACATCTGGGCGGAAGTTTGGATCCATAGAAAGAACGGTGGTAACAACCTGGACTTCCTGGCGGTAACCTTTAGGAAAGAGAGGACGAATTGGACGATCAATAAGTCGACCAATCAGTACAGCCTCATCAGCTGGTTTACCTTCACGCTTGATAAATTTTGAACCTGAAATTTTGCCTGCTGCATAAAACTTTTCTTCATAGTCGATAGAGAGTGGGAAGAAATCTTGAACAACCGGCTTCTCGCTAACGACGACTGAACCAAGTACGACAGTATCGCCGTAGGTGACAAGAACTGATGAGGTTGTGCGAAAACCGACGCGATTTACTTCAATTTTAAGCTCACGCCCGCAAAAATCGGCAGACACACTAAATGTGTGTTTACCAGTAGGATTAATTATTTCCATTTTTTCCTTTCTCGGGAAAACACCAGATAACTACTCTAGTAGGCCAAGCAATAAGCTAGAGAGAATCTTATACCTAAGGCTCTAGGGGACTTATCCGCCGTCTTCCCTTTTATTGTTATGTATTAATTGTATCATGAAAAGCTATTTAAAATGCCTATATCATTGAATATTAAGAAATTAACAGCTGAGAGCTACTGTTTTGAATATAGTTTTGTGTTTTTCATGTTTTATGTTATAATATCCTGCGTTCGGTGATTATCTAGACACTAGACTGGAAGGAAAGGGGGATAGGTTTTAGATCACCATATTTGGAACTATTGTGAGCTATAGCTCAAGAACATTTAGAGAAAGGATCGTAGAAAATGACAGATACGATACGTAATATTTTTGATTTTGAAGGGTTGATTCCGCCCATGGACATCGTAATCCAGTTGAAGGGATTCGAAAACAATTCCTATGCAATACAGGAAGAAGAGGAGAAGCTGTTCTGCTATCAGCTAATCGAACAGGTGTTTGTGCCGCTGAGAAAACAAATTCGACTCGATAGTAATATCGACCTGGTAGTAACAATGGTAAACACTGGGGTGAGGGGGCAGAGGAGAATCTCATTCCACTTCAATACGGCCGATGTAATTTACTTCCAGGAGAAGGATCTCTACCAAGTAATTACTCGTCGAGAGGGCGTGACTGGCAATATTTATGAACTCATGAATGATGCCAGATTTGTGCGCATGCATTATACACTCAAGGAGTATTACGATAAGTACAAGAGAGAAAACAGTCGTAATCAGGCTGCGAGTAATCCAATGAGAAAAAAGAAGGTGATCAGAAAGATGAAGCGTCCTAATATTGCAGAAATTAATGAGAGAATTAACATCTCGGTTCGACGTTTTAGAGATGCGATCAATGACTATATTGATACTAACTTCGAAGAAGGAACCGAGAAGCCTGGAATTGTTGGAGTCTTCACAAGGAAGAACCCTACATAACCCTATGATCTGATCTGAAGCCCCACCGCGCGTGGGGCTTTTTTAAACTAAACTTGAAGTTTAAAATTTCAGATTAGTGTAAAGAATAAAATAATATAAGACACCAAAAAACCCACTGACGTGGGTTTTTGAATTTATTTGCGGAGTCCGAGTTTTGCAACTGTGCCTTTGTAAAGGTCGAAGTTGGTTTTCTCAAGATACTTCAAAAGACGTTTGCGGCGACCAACCATCTGCATAAGTCCACGACGAGCCATGAAATCATGCTTATTGACCTTAACGTGCTCGGTTACTTCTTTGATGCGCTCAGTTAGAATAGAGACCTGAACCTCTGGAGAACCAACGTCCTTTTTGTCACGGGCAGTAGCAGCAATTGCCTTAGCTTTATTCTCTTTTGTAATCATATTGGGTGAATTATACCACGCGACGATAATTTCATCAAGGGTAAACAGATGACTTTTCTGTCAAAATCTGGCTAACAAGATTAATATGTAGTAATTTCTAATTCCCCATCGATATATTCACCAAGAAAAACTTCACTTATGGAGGTAATTTTTTGCTTTTTAAGTTCTTGATCAAGCCATTGTTCATCCTTACTAATCACCTCAAGGATGTCATGATGTAATTGACCGTCGGTAATAAGTGGGAATTTAGGATTCTCTTCGCCGGCATGAACGACAATGAGCTGACCGTTTTGTTCTACAACAGCGCGTTTAACTTTCTTAGAAGAGTAAATATTATTAGTGCGAAGCTTAAAAGCAACATCATGAGCACTGAGGCCAGCCTTCTTGCAGTTTTCGATGTTGATCTTACCATGATCAATAATAATCAGAGCTTTACCATCAAGAATTTGTTTAACTTTGACATTGTGGGTTTTAATAAATTTAAGAGAAAGAACCAGGATACACCAGATAAATAAAATGCTAATATATTCCAAGATTGCAATTTGCTTATTGTAAATTACACCACCAATGATACCACCAAGTACGTAGTTTTGGACCTGATCACTGGCCGAAGATGGAGCAAGATTCCCCTTACCAGTCACATTAATAACAAAGATGAGAGCCAAGAAGCCGATCAGCAGCTTGATAGCAATCAGGATAAAATCATCCATGGTTTCCTTTCATTAATTATTATTTTCGCCCATAAAATCGGACAACTTGACAGCATTTTCTATCTGATAATTGCCAACCTGAGTACGGCGGAGAGCCGTGAGATAGGCACCAACCCCCAAGGCTTTACCAATATCTTCACCAAGAGTTCTAATGTAAGTGCCACTCGAAACATGGGCTCTGATGACGAGTTCAGGATAATTATAGCTAAGAATTTCGATAGCATAAATTTCAATTTGGCGAGTGGGCATAGATACTTCTTCACCACGGCGCGCCAATTGATAAGCGCGTTGGCCGTTAATTTTGACGGCGGAAAAAACGGGTACAGTTTGCGTGATTTTTCCGACAAACTTTGTAACTACTGTTTTAACCTCCTCAAAAGTAGGAATGACTTCGACGTACTGATCAGTAATTTCACCTTCGGGGTCACCAGTGGTACTAGTTTTACCAAGACAGATAGTTGCCTCATACCTTTTATCAAGCTTTAGAAACTGATTTGAGAGTTTGGTGGCCTTATTCGCTAGAAGAATTAATAGACCGGTAGCAAAGGGGTCAAGAGTGCCGGTATGGCCAACTTTCACCTTCTTCCCTGCCTCCATCGAGAGTCGACGACGAACTCTTGCGACTACACCAAAAGAACTAAGCCCGGCTGGCTTATCTATAAGGATAATATCCTGTTTATGTTGGCTATCTTGAGTATTCATTACTAATGATAATAGTGAAAGACAATATGTCTGTCAAAATTTAATAGGTACCCGGAATACGAAAGGCAGAAGGATCGACTGGAGCGGTGGGCGCTTGAGGGGCTGGTGAGGGCTGAGGAGTTGAAGCTGGGGCGGACTGAGTTGTCGGAGCTTGAGGAATTTGAGGAGTTGGAGTGGCCTCCGGAGTAGGCTCAATAATTGGGGGAGTTGGTAGGACACTAGGGGCAACCGGCGGCAATGGCATATTAGGAACAGTCGGCTGCATAGAGTAACCATTCTGGATTGGAGTAGGCTGAGCTGGCACCACTGGTGCTGGGGCTGGAGGTAAGAAAGCTTCAGGCTGCAGAAAATCTGGAATAGGAGTACTAGTGGCCGGTGGGGTGGCTTGGATAAAATCTGCCATTGGGTCGACGGGGGCAGCCGGAGTGGGGACTGGAGTAGGAGCTGGGGCAGGAATTGGGGTTGATATAGAAGCTGGAGCAGGAGTTGGAGCTGGCTGTAATTCTGGAGTTGGCTGCGGTTCTGGATTTGGTTGTAGATTTGGAGTTGGTTGCGGTTCTGGAGTTGGTGTAGCTGGCATGGTCGGAATGGCTGGAGTTGAATATTCTGGGATAGTATTTGTATATTCAGGGTTAGGATAGTTGGTATTCTGTGGCATGGTTGGCATGGCTGGAGCCGACAAGGTGGCAATATTTTGACCAGGAATATAGTTTACGATTGGCTGCTGACCAACAGAAAGAGGATGAGCTGGAGTTGGTTGGGGATTTGGCACCGGCTGTTGTGACAGTGACTGATTGATATAGTCTCCTTGATTAATAAGACTTTGGTAGCCAACTGGGTTTTGGATGGGTGATGGCTCAGCGAGAACTTCATCCATAAGTCGACTCATATCTTCCCCGGATTCTATGACAGGATCGGAAATGGTATGGCCTACAATATCTGGACTGGACTGGAAGGGTAATGGATTGACTGGAGGAAGTTGGGATTGCATTGAAGGGGCCGAAACTGGTTGTGCAGGAGGAAGCGGCTGAGCGTATTGCTGAGGTTGGAACTGAGGAAATGGTTGAGGTTGTGGCTGTGGCTGAGGTTGTGGCTGTGGTTGAGGTTGTGATTGAGATTGAGATTGTGGTTGAGGTTGTAATTGTGTCTCAAACTGGGCTTGTGCCTGAGGTTGCATTTGTACCTGAGGTTGAGGTTGCGATTGGAACTGCATAGAAACCTGTGGATTATCATAGGTTTGTGGTTGAACTTCTGGCTGAACTTGAGGAGTAGGCTGAATCTCTGGAGCAGGTTGAGCTTGCGGGGTGGCTTGAATTTCTGGGGTGTCTTGAGCTTGCGGGGTGGCTTGAATTTCTGGGGTGGCTTGAGTCTGTGGAATTACTTGAGTCTGTAAATCAGGAGTACCAGCAAGATTATTAGTTTCCTGATCTGTATTGGTCATGGATGCAGTCATACGAGCCAATTCATCCATTACATTACCGGTAGTAAGCGGAGTAGCAGAGAGACTTGGCTCTTCGCTTGGAAGATTTGGCAGCTGAGAAGCCCCAGAGGATGCTTCTTGGTTACTCTGAAGATTAGTGGTTTGAGCGAGGTTTTGATTAACGAGCTCTTCAAGTTCCTTGAGGCCAGTATCAGGATTATTAGAATCAGAAACAGTTGGAGTATCTACAGTAGCTGGAACACCTGCGGTAGTTGGGGTATCCGAAGAGGCTGGAATCTTTGAAGTAGTAGGGATATTTGAAGAGATAGGAGCCTCCAAAGTAGCAGGAATGTCTGAAGAGACTGGAGTCTCTGAAGCAGCAGAAGTGTCCGACGTAGCTAAGTTCTCTGGAGTAGCTGGAGTCTCTGGTTTAAGGATATTAGCAGAGATTAGCTGTTGATCGGCACCAGCCTCCATTAATTTTGAGGCGACAGCCATAGTGGTTGGCTTAGTGCGATTGTTGGAAAAGCGTTCTGTGGCAGAAAGAATGCCTGTTAGTAGAGCGGTTGCAACTTCTTGAGAAAGCTCAGTAATTTCAAGCTCCTTCAAAAGATCATAAACCATTTCACAAACGGAAGATTTTTCAGGATCACTCCATTCAAGATCGGCAAAACGACCTGGCAAGCCCGAAGTAATATTAATTGCGCTGGCGTCATGCATGATGCGACCATATTCTGAAAGCGCAGAATCGATTTCGGTGCCAGCATTAACATTAAAGACAATCACAAGGTCAACATTGTAGTCGCCATAAGAATATTCGAGATCTTCCTTTTTAACTTGTCCCTTGTACGGAGTAATATAGATTTTTACATAGTCGCCATCAAGTTTATAAGTGAGATGGTCGGCTTTGGATTTATTCAACGCAATAATGAAGTCTTGTAAGCTACTGGTGTCTTTTTCAAAGGTTTCTTCGGGCTTTAGAAATTCAAGAGCGTTTGGGGTCTTGCCAGAATAAATAGCCGTGACGTGCTTCTTCTGTTGATCTAAAACGATGGCGAGAGCAATAGCAGCAGACATTTCGTCGAGATTAGGGTCTTTAGAGAGAGCAATGAGAATATTTGCGCCACGCTGGATTTTTTCAGCAACTTTTTCAGGTAGTTGCTGTGGATCAATGCCAAAACCTAAAGAATCTGGTCGCGGAGCTTTAGTGCTTGAAGAAGGACCAGGTTGATTACTGGTAGCATTTTTCGTATTGTTTTGCGCGCTTACATCCATTGTTTGTGTTGACCTAATTTATTTAAATTTAACATAAGAATTATATTTTGACAAGCAAAGAGGAGGCAGAACGAGGCGGATAATAGGGAGAGTGGCCTAACTTTTAATAACGTGGGGCCAGTTCCCTTTGATAGACAACTTCCGCGATGCCAGAACGCTGAGCCTGGCCGATACCCCAATAATAGGCGTCAGAGCGGAGATTAAAGATCTCGGCTGGAGCAATGGAACCATCGCTGGAGATAGCATAATATCCACCTTCATGTTTGTCATATCTAGTACCAAGAACACGCTGGTCGGCAGGAATGCCAGCCATTGACCCGCCGCCGTGGTTTGCACCACCAGTGCGCTTTAGAGTAAGACTCTTGGCAAAAACTGGTCCATTAAAGATGATGGTTTCAGAACATTGCTCGGCGGATGGCTCATTAACATCACTACAAGTATTGAGATTATTAGAGGCATTATCTTCGTCCAGAATCAACCAGGCATCCACACGATTAACCTTACTTAAGACATTAATGTTCTTTGCGAAAATGAGGATTTGTGGAAGTTTAGTAATTGATTCGGTGGAGACGTCGGTGTAGGCAGCCTGTTTGGTGGAGGTCTCATATTGGCAATTATTACCACCAAAGGCCGAATAGCAGAGATTCTGATCAATTGTTAGAGTACCATCAACATAAAGTACAAGAGTGTTATTTTGTTTATCGGCAGTAGTGATAGTCTTATATAGCGTATCGTAGGTACGGAAGAGAGTATCCGTGGTATTTGGATTATGATCTGGCAACTGTATCTGTGAAAGATTAACGTCACCTCGAATGTAAGTGTTTTGCAGGCCTGTATCGTGTGTGGTGATTTTTAGACTACTATTTTTGGCAATATTGTCGCGGTATCTAGCTTTTAAGCGAGACAGTAGACCGGAAGGCAATCCATAGACCCCAGATTCTCCAATATTTCTGCGGTTTGCAATGGTAAGATTATAAATATTACTTGACGGATTAGAGCCACCAGTTGGTAGATTATAATTATAGCCTTTTTCATAGCCTAGAGAAGCACCAGAACCAAAGCCATAGACGC
Source organism: uncultured Candidatus Saccharibacteria bacterium (assembly GCA_963540965.1). Lineage (GTDB taxonomy): Bacteria > Patescibacteriota > Saccharimonadia > Saccharimonadales > Saccharimonadaceae > Nanosyncoccus. The sequence goes on along the minus strand of CAUTSA010000003.1, from coordinate 14,786 downwards.
GACCACCAGCAATTACATGATATTCATCCCAAGAACCAAAGATTTTCTCAGCGGCACTTGGATAAGACGAGAAGCTTTGCCCAGGAGTTTTGCGGCTGACGGCAGTCTCGATTTGGCCATTAGTAAACATACCACCACCCCAAACTTGAAAGTTTGGTTTTTTAGCGATTGTTACACAAGAAAGATCAGAAACATTAAATTTAGTCTCATCACCGCCCGAAATAGCAGGACCTGAGGTATTATTATCGATGGTATTGGTTGTAGTGTTATGCGAGGAGGCTGGCCAAATGGAGGTGGCTGTACAGTATTTATACCCCACATATTCACCGTTATCCGGAACAGTGCGAGAGAAAATATCTGAATCTTGATCACTACCATTGTAATTGCCTTCCGGATTCATTACGCCCTTAACCGCCTTAACAAGGTGACAATTATCAGAACCATAATAACGACAAACATCTTGATCAGAACGATCATTGCCAGAAAGGGTATGAAGGCTGGTGTGAGGCGGAATTAATAACTCATAGATACGGAAGGTTTCTTTATCGGAAGTATGAGTGGCGTAAGGATTTTTAGCAACCATGGTATTTGAGCGAGAAAGAATGTGGTAGGAGCCACTAATATTTACTTGTTCACCGCTGAAGACCACGTTGTCTGAATCAATAGAACTTGTTACATAGGTATTGAAATTATATGGAGTAACAACACTAGCCCCAGTATAGCGATCACCGTAGTCTCTTGAGGCGATTGGATAGTAAATAGTACGCGGATTACTTTTATATCTTGTTTTACTGCCCTCCTCACAACTTCCTTCACCAGTACATGAGTAGCTAAATGTACCCCAGGACGTACCTTTGAGGCTTGGAAGTTGACCAGGAGTGACGATCTTATGATTACCAGGATGACCCACAAGATTTGGATCCGTATCTTCAGTAATGCCTACAACGCCTTGGTCATTATAGTTTCCTTGCGCGTCTTTAGCACGAAATGTACCAGCGTTCTCAAAAGTTTTATTAGTTTGTGTGTCACTGCTTGCGGTATTAGTGCCACAACCACATTCACCACTAACCTTAGTAACAGAGCTAACCCAAGATTTTACATCATTATAGGCGATACCCTGAGTAATTTTATTACCAACTTCGGTACTACTGCCGGTTTGATTTGCCGAGTTACAGTTCGAGACACCTGAAGCAAAGCCAGGGATCTGGAAACCATCATGAATGGCACGATTATTATTTTGAGTAAAAATAGTATTATCACATGAATATGAGGGAGATGGAGAGTCGGTTGGCGATTCGGTATAGAAACCATAGTCTGCGGAAACAATTCCAGCTCCCGTTATAGCATGAGGACTCTGAGTCAAGACGCTTCGTTCATTGCCGTCGGCGAGAGCAGAGTTTTTGAAGAGATAACGATTATCTTCGTTATTATTTCGTGAAGCATAAAGTCTAAATTTATTTGCGATACTCGGCGAATCGGCGGTGATGGTATAATTCTCAGTATTTTTAACTAGGTCATGACCTACGCCTTGTGCTGGATAACAGAGAGCATGTCTAAAACGAATAGAATCGCCAGGTCTAGCAAGGACAAAGGGTTGCCATTTCTTATAGTTCTCCGTGCCAGTATAGGAGAGGTTTGTAACTTGAGAGATTGCGGCGGTATTTCCTTTATAGGAGGAGCCGATGACACCTGGAACCAGGGCGCTACAAATATCAGAACCCTTTGGCGTACAAGTTGGATCATCGAGAGGACAGTCTTTCCTTTTATCTCCTCCGCTGCAGGTAGGATCGGTATTTGGATCACAGTCTGGTTTTCTATTTTTATCACAGGTTGGATCGTTTGGATCACAACCATGTGGAGGCTCACCATAAGAGCAGAACCAGGAAAATTCACCATCTGCCCATGTAAGATCATATCTACCTGTATTATGTCTAAATACTTCAAATGCAGCCTCAGCATCATCATATTCAACATGATAATTACCTGCACGATTAACATATTTTTGGTATGGCTTAAGGAGGTTATTACCTACAGGAGCTTTATTCTTATATAATGGAAACTGGAAATATACAAATTTATTAGGGCCATAAGCCATTCCTACTGGAGAAAAGGTGGGGGCATTATTATAATACTGATGCGAAACAAAGACATAGACTCCTTTTGCTTGCCCGCAACCACGAATCATCTGAGAATCACCTCTATAATCTAGTTTTCTGGCACTTTTCATATCGATTACGGGTATACTTCCTCTAACAGAATCATATGGTATATTATTGACGTCTAGGCCTGGATTTTTAGCGAGTAACTCTTCCATTGAAATATGTACCCACTCGCCGCCGCCACCTTGACTGTTATCTTCCCCACCAGTATTCCAGCTACTATAACAAATCGTTCTAGGACCTCCTCCACACGCATTTATAGGAGCAGAGGTACCACCAGCAGCGCCACCAGTACCACCAGTACCACGTTCGGCAAGAGCTCTTGGAGCAAAGAAGAATGAAGATAAAAAGGCAAACAGCAAAAGGAGGAAAAAGTTTTTATGACGGTTCTTAAGAAGATTGATATACATACCCTAAAAAATGCCTCTTTATTTGCTTATTTATTTTAGTATATAGCCTAAAGCGGAATTGGTCAATTTAAAAGCGCCTAGTATACTAGGCGCCATAATAGACTTTTCTAAGAAGATCTGGGTCTTTAATTATTCCAGAAATTCTGATAATAGATGAGACCAGTAAAGTGATCAGTTGCATTCCAATCACTAATCTCCGCATCCTTAACATAAGGGTTCTGGATATAATTTCTCATTATTTTCTCCAGCATATCAACCTGAATAAGGTACATATAGCTATCCTCAGACCCAGTTATCTTTACTGTTGGCTGAGTATAAAGTTGATCAACATCTATATAACCATTCCAATAAATATAACCTTGACCATCATGATAGTCTTTGGTTATAAGTTTTGGAACACGATTCTGGAGATATCGTCCATTTGAACTGACATATGATTTGTCGGCTGGGAAGAATAACCAAAGGCGAAACGCATCTTCATCTGTAGGAACATAGGGTGGATTATCTACGTAATAATTTGTGAAGAACAAATCTATTTCAGTGATTATATTGTCCGTCTTTTTATAATACCTCTGAATATTGATCTGTGTAACCTGATCCTTCTTCCTTGCCGGAAACTGTTTTAAGTATCCGTAGATGTCAAAACTCCCGTCTTTTCTCCAGAATGGCTTGGTCGACCATAATGGATAACCAGTATCTGGATTGATTTCTGGATAAACAAAAGGCTCAGTTCTCATCTTCAGCCAGCGTGCGTCACTGGTAGAGTGAGTAGTTTGATAGACGGTCTTATCCACCTGTACCTCAAAGTTACTCGTGACGTAGCTTGGATCTTTTGCTACGCCGTCAGGTCCGAGATAATCTGCTCTAGGAAAAACGGTCATCGGGTTGTCCCTGCCGATCTCCTTTTGGGGTTGTTTTGCCTGATCTGTCGGAGTCTGATCCTTTAAGCCGGCATGTGCCTGCTCGGTCTGATCTCCTTGTCCTTGAGAAGAAGTTTCAGAAGAAACTTGTGTTTCGTTCTCTTTCTTCTCGTCTACCTTAGCCTGCTCCTCAACTGCCTTTGCAGCAGCACCTGTAGCATTCTTTTTTACGACACCTGCATATGCTGGTGTAGCAAGTACCATGCTTACGCAAAGAGCCAAGCTTGTTGCCATAACTACTAGATTCTTCTTCATAGTCTTTTTTCCCTCCTTTTCAAAGAACCCTCGGGGCCTATTCCCCGTAGTTGCCGCGATTTTACAATGTTCTCTATATTTAGTCAAGCATAAAAATTTACAAGTGATTTTATATTGCCTTTTTTATAGAGACTTTCCTTAAATTAAGCTAGAATAGAGGTATGCCAGAATTACCAGAAGTTGAAACAATTCGAAGAGGATTAAATAAATTTATCCTCAATAAAAAAGTGTCCTCAGTAAAAATTTTATGTGATAAATCTTTTATTGGCCCTAAAGAACTAATATTAGGCCAGAAGATTATTAATATTCGACGTTTTGGAAAAGCCTTGATTTTTGATTTTGAAAACGGCGTATCGATGATGGTGCACCTAAGAATGACGGGGCAATTAATTTTTCGTGCCAGCGGCGAAGAGTCGGGCCGGAATTATCTTGAGATGATTGAGGCGGGAGACTTTAAGACCACTCTATACACAGAAAAAAGCTTTGCCGGCGGACACCCGAATGAAAGTTTTTATAGCGAGCTACCGAATAAACAAACGCGGGTTTTATTTGAGATTTGCAAAGAGGACGGCGCAGGTTCGGGGGCGAGTCAAGCTATAGGCACTCTATATTTTAACGATCAGAGAAAATTTGGGTTCTGTAAAGTAATTGAAACCAGCGAGGTGGAAGTAGATAGTTTTATTAAGAAACTTGCCAAAGAACCATGGGTGATGAGCGTGGGAGAATTCAAGAAAAATCTGATGCGCCATAAGAATGCCGAGATTAAACCGACGATTTTAGACCAAAGTGTGGTGGCAGGACTGGGAAATATCTATGCTGATGAGGCGTTATATATGACGAAGATACATCCCGAAAGGCTTACCTCGAGTCTTAGCGATACAGAAATTGCCGAGCTACTAGAAGCGGCTGGTATCGTAATGCAGCGCTCGATCGATTCTGGCGGCAGCACAATGGCAACCTATGTCAAAGCGGATGGGACAAAAGGTAATTATTTGGAAAAATTTGCACAGGTATTTCGTCGGGAGGGTGAACCGTGCAATCGTTGCGGTGCGGAAATTATTAAACTAAAGGTGGCAGGTCGTGGTACACATATTTGCCCAAACTGCCAGAAAAAGTTTTAGATGATTTATTTAATTGATGGCGATGATCGCAAAAAAGCAGAACAGGCAGCGCGCGATTATTTAGGAACAGATATTGAGGTAATTGATGCCGACAACCTAGAAAAACAGGAGCTAGTTTCAATTTTTCAAGGTACAACTCTCTTTATGGAGAGTCGCCATATTTTGATTAAAGATTTGAGTTTGAAAAAAGAGCTATTTTTAGAACTTCCAAAGTTTCTACAAACTGAACACCAAGTAGCGATTCTAGAGCAAAAACTTGACAAACGTAGTGCGACTTATAGGGAGCTGGCGGAGATGGCTAAGGCCGAGCCCCAGAAGATCAAGATAGAGAGTTTTAAACTACCAGAACAAGTGGATACCTTTTTGGTTTTTCGAGTCTTCGATATTGCCTTAACTGACGGAAAGAGGGCTGTAAAATTAATGCGCGAGGCGGAGGAAGATAATAATCCTTATGCAACAATTGGTGCTTGGACGAAAAAGGCGGTTGACCTTTTTGCCTCTAAAAAGGATGCGGAAAAAGAACGTAGGATTCTAAAAAGGCTGGCCGAAATTGATATGTTATTAAAACAGACTAACTTCTCTAAAGATCCTTGGGTTGTTTTAGAAAGTTTTTTGATTGAGTTATCAAGTCTATAAAATAGACACGGAGTATAGGGGATAAAAAATAGGATCGCTCGGATCCTATTTTTGAATTATTTTGCAGATTTTTTGACAGTCTTTTTGGCTGCAGGTTTTTTGGTAGCAGCTTTCTTCACAGTCTTTTTTGGAGCTTCGGTAGCTTCAGTTTTTGCAGCTTTTGCAATCTTAACTAAGTTTGCTTTACGACGAGAAGCGGTATTTTTCTTCAAAAGACCCTTCTTGGCGGCCTTATCATACTCAGACTGAGCTTTTGAAAGATTTTCAGGAGTAGGATCAGCCTTGAAAGCCTTAAGAGCGGCTTTAATAAACTTTTTAATTTGTTGATTCTGCGCAGTGCGTTTGACTGCTTGGCGTGCTGCCTTTTTTGCAGATTTGATAATCGGCATTAATTTAATTCCCTGTGATTTTTAATAATATTCTTTTGACATATTATACATGATATTTCAAGATTGTAAAGAAAACAGATTATTAGCTATAATGCTAGTATGAATGTTATTGAATCACTTGTACTAGGATTGACGCAGGGGCTGACCGAATTTATTCCAGTCTCTTCATCTGGACACCTAGAAATTGTACAAAAACTATTGGGGGCTGGGAGTAGGGCGGAGGATTTTCATTTCTTTTTAGAATTGATCAACTTTGGCACACTATTTGCTCTTTTAATTTATTATCGCAAAGAGATTCTAAAAATCTTTAAACAGGTTTTTATAAAACGCGACCTACATATGGCACTGAATTTTTTAATTACTTCCATTCCAGCCGGAATTATCGGTTTATTACTTTCAAAGTTTATTGAATCACAGAGCTTCTTCTCAAGCCTCACCACGATTGCAATTGCAATGGGTACGGTAGGTCTGGTGATGATTTTCGTAAATAGCCTACCACACCTTTCAGAAACTGATGAAAATAAATTACCCCACCATAGAGCTTTAGTAATTGGTTTGGCACAAGTATTTGCTTTAATTCCAGGCGTTTCACGTTCAGGTTCAACAATTATTGCCGGCCGTGTGATGGGTATGAAATCAGCAGCGGCAGCTAAATACTCTTTCCTGGCTTCTCTACCAATTATGCTGGCAGTCTGCGGAAAGTCACTAATTTCCAGCTCGAGTCGCGCCTATATTGGTGCAAACTGGCAGATGCTGCTGCTTTCAAATTTCATTGCTTTTGTCTCAGGCTTGATCGCCTTAAAGGTCGTGATGAAGTTCTTCAAAAAAGAGAGTTCGATCCCAACTTTTGGTTACTACCGTGTTATTTTAGCTTGTATTTTACTAAGTATAGTTCTCTTCTTCTAATAAAGAATCGTACAAAAAATCTACACTTGGTGTAGATTTTTTAATGCGAACTGATGGATTCAAGTTTTATGAAAAGTGGTTATTACTCTTGATCTTCAATGATCTGAATATGAGCATCTTTGAGCTGATATTCATCAACAAAGGATGGAGAACTCATCATGAGATCAATACCGGAACCATTCTTTGGGAAGGCGACAATGTCACGGATGTTTTTATTATCATTTAGGACCATGAAGATACGTTCAATACCAAAGGCACAACCAGCGTGAGGAGGAGCGCCAAACTTGAAGGCGTTTAACATACCGCCAAAACGTTTCTCGACATATGTATGATCATAGCCGAGGATGCTGAAAACCTTATACATGACTTCTGGATTGTGATTTCTAACGGCGCCAGAACAGATTTCATAACCGTTCATCACCATATCGTACTGGTCCGCAACAATGGCGAGCTTTTCCTCATCAGTGGCAGCAGTTTCGAGGGCCTTAAGTCCACCTTTTGGCATGGAGAATGGGTTGTGTCCAAAGTCGAGCTTATGCTCACCATCGTTCCATTCATAGAATGGAAAATCAACAATCCAACAGAGAGCAACGATGGAGTCATCCTTGAGGTTAAAATGATCAGCGAAAGCGATGCGGAGCTGGCCAAGAATTTTATTGACCTTAGCACGGTCATCTGAACAGAAGAAAACGGCATCACCATCTTTGGCACCGGTGGCTTCTTTAATTGCAGCAAGCTCTTCTGACTCGAGAAACTTAGCGATTGGACTTTTTTCAGTACCATTTTCATACATAATGTAAGCAAGACCGAAAGCACCAAGTTTACGAGCTTTCTCGGTAAATAAATCGATCTGAGAACGAGTGAGTGAAGCGCCGTTTTCGACACGAATAGCTTTGACGCATGGACTCTGAAAAACTTTAAAGCTAGTATTTTTTAGAACTTCGGTGAGTTCGATCATTTCCATACCGTAACGAAGATCTGGCTTATCCACGCCATATTTTTCCATAGCTTCCTGATATGAAATGCGTGGAATATCTTCTGAGAGAAGTTTTTTGCCAGCAAAGTCAGTAACGAGAGATTTGATGAGGGGTTCAACAGTTTGTCTAACAGTTTCGCCTTGATCGACAAAAGACATCTCACAGTCAAGTTGATAAAAATCACCATAAAGACGGTCGGCACGTGGATCTTCATCACGGAAACATGGAGCAATCTGGTAATAGCGCGGAAGACCACCAACCATGAGAAGTTGCTTAAATTGCTGAGGAGCCTGAGGAAGAGCGTAAAAGAGTCCTGGCTTCAAACGAGAAGGAACGAGAAAGTCGCGAGCGCCTTCAGGGCTGGAGTTGGCGAGAATTGGAGTAGTAACTTCAATAAAGTCATGCTGGTCCATGTAACTTCGGAGATATGAATAGAATTTAGCACGGCGTCTTAAAGTCTTTTGCATACTTGGACGACGCAAATCGAGATAACGATATTTAAGGCGAAGCTCCTCGCCGGATTCTGGACCATCATCGTGGGTATTGACTGGAGGAGTATCGGAGCGATTAAGAAGCTCCATGCTTTCGACGACAAGTTCAATGTCACCAGTTTCAATATTAGGGTTTTTAAGATCAGCAGCACGCTCACGGATCAGACCAGTGGCAGAGATAACAAACTCATCACGTAAAGTCTCGGCGAGAGCAAAAGCTTGCTGATTCTCTGGGGTGATGACGAGCTGAATAATTCCCTGATGGTCACGCAGATCAATAAAAATTAGGCCACCATGATCTCGGCGGGAATTTACCCAACCAGCAACGGTAACGGTTTCGTTTATTTTAGTCTTCAATTCTCCAGTCAATATTCTCATAAAAACATAATATCATATCTTGGGGGAATAGAGGAGAATAGAAGACGTGATTACTAGCACCCTAGACTTTAGTCATATGCCTTGAAGTCTTTTATTTCGGTTAGAGCATCTTTTGCTAGAGAGATAATAACAGCATATTCCTCTCTTGGTCTTTCGATGCCATTATTCATATTTACCAATTGAGCATATAGTCTTGATGTTATTGGAAATTTTTTCTTAAAATCGCCAAAACCGAGTTGCTCCCATTTATAAATTAGGGCTCCAATGCTATCTTCATCATAATTGTCCGCATAACAATCTATACCAAAATAAAAGTCGCGAGGATTTTCCGAGGATAAACCCTCTAATTCCCTGCTAATACGGTTTAATATTTCTTGCTTTTTTATAAATTTATTATTTTTGATAGTCTTCGTCAAATGTTCTTTCGCTAATTCAACGATTTGATGTTTAGTTTGAATTGGTTCAACGTCATCTGGTTTCCAATTTGCCAATAGCTCCCAAAGTTTATCAATATACGGAAAGTGATCAGTAAATTCCTCAGCAGAGGCTAGCTGATTCCATTTCTCATATAGAGTAAACAATTCGTAATCGTATGTATCTGCATCTATGAATGTAATGTTTTCTGGCTGCTTGTCTGCAAAGTATTTAGCAATATCATTAATTTTACTCTCAATAGATTGCCTATACATTATATGCATATAATAGCATAAAAAAATACCACCTCGATTGAAGTGGTATTTCCCTTACTTACTATTCACGGATAAAGACATCGTCTTTATGAAGTTTGACCCTTCGGATTAGTAAATAATGAACTCTTGCCAAGGGGCAGGAGGAATTTTCGACTTTTTGCGCGAAGATTCACGTTTAAGTCTACGCATAAGTAAATTTCTTACTCCGTTTAATTCTATTGCTCACGACCGACCACCCACCTCGTTAGTCAAAATACTCTAGAATGACTTGTGGAAAAGAGCAATACCTGAGATTTTAGCAGAAGTGTGCAAAAAATGCAAGTTTTACAGGGGTGGGGATGGGAGTAGTAGCGAAGATTACCGGGCTTCAACAGATTAGGCTTATGTTTTTGCATTTTATACTATTTCATGTAGTCGGTCTTTACAAAGTGCATATTTTTATGTTATAATATTCCATATATGGAAGAGATTAATTTAAGGGATTTGCTCAGCTATTTTAAGAAGCACCTGATTTTGTTTATCGTAGTGGTACTTTTTGTGGTTTCAGCTGGAACAATCTATTCAGTATTTATATTAAAACCAGAATATAAGTCACAGGCAACAGTGATTCTTAGTTCCGATAAGTCCAAGAACACTGTACAGAGTGAAATCAATGCAAACAAGAACTTGATTGATACTTATACAGAAGTTGTAAAGTCGCATCGCGTACTCGATCGCGTGAAGAGCGAGATGCAGATTAGTGATACCTATGAGCAGTTAGTGAAGAAAGTAACTGTTGCATCTTTGAAGGATACGGAAATTATTAGCATTTCGGTGGTGGACCTAGATAAAAACCACAGTTATTCCCTTGCTAATAAAATAGCCGATACTTTTACAGAAGAAATTGGACAGATTTATAATGATAAAAGCGTCAATGTGCTTGACCGTGCAGTTGAACCTCAAAAACCATATAATGTGGACATTGTTAAACAAGAGGCTATTTATGCAGCAGCCGGCATTGTACTGGCAACTGCTGTAATTTTCTTAATGTTCTACTTTGACCGTACCATTAAGACTACTGAACAAATTGAACAACTCTTCAAACTTCCTATTTACGGTAAAGTTCGTAAACTTGAGACCGAAAAACAGAAACAACAACGCAAGAAGCGCGCCGAGAAGGCCGCAAAACTAGAAGCCAAGCAGGCCGCAAAATTAGAGAAAGAACAGCAAAAAGAGGCTAAAAAAGCCGAGAAACTAGCTGCTAAACTTGAGAAGCAAGAAAAAACCAGTAACGAAGAACTTGGCGTTGACTATCAGGATGGCGAGGAGGCAGGCGCTGAAGAAAATCAGTCAGCACAGAAGTCTGAGGCAGAAGTGAAACCAGTGGTGGAAATTAAGGCGGTTGGCCGCAAGATCATCGCTGAGGAAAAAGCTCTGCAAGAAAAGTTAGCCGCAGAAGCAGAAGCAGAAGCAGACGAGCCGGAGATTGATGAATTCAACGAAGAGATGCTAGATGAAGATTCTGAGTTGGTACTGAGAGACAATCCAAAGTCTAAGGTCAGTGAAGACTTTCGTACCATTCGTACTAGTTTATACTTCTCCCTAAACAAGAAGGGCTCAAACGCAGTTTTGATTTCCAGTTCCACGCCAAACGAAGGTAAGAGCTTTATTGCTTCAAACCTAGCCGTGGCCTTTGCGAAGACTAAGAAAAAAGTGCTACTTATCGACTGCGATATGCGTCTTGGCCGTCAGCATGAGATTTTTGGCTTATCCAACAAAGAAGGCTTATCAAATCTTTTAGCCGAAAGTAAGTCAGGAGAGTACCGTAAATATTTACAAAAGACAACTGTTAAAAATCTTTCAATTATTACACGTGGTGTAGTGCCACCAAACCCAAGTGAATTACTCGATTCTTCAGTCATGGAAGAATTGCTTGAGAAGGTAAAGCAGAAGTTTGACTATGTGATTCTTGATGGTACGCCAATTGACGGTCTTTCCGACTCATTAATCTTAGCCAAGAAAACTGATCGTTTAGTACTTGTAAGTGCTGCCAATATGACCACAATTGAAGATCTTCAGAATTCAAAGAAGGCGCTTGAATCCATCGAAGTTAAAATCTCTGGTGTAGTCTTAAACCGCACCATTGATGAACGTCGTGGCGATAAATATAATAAATACTATAATTAGGCCGCTCTATGATTGATTTACACTTACATATTCTACCCGGAATTGACGATGGGAGCGGATCCATCGAGGAGAGTGTAAAAATGGCCAGAAAGCTAGCGAGACTGGGATTTAATGGCGTGTTTTGTACTTCACACTACATCGCCGACAGTCCACAGGCGGCCGATAATCAGACCAAAAATCGACTACGTGAGAAGCTTCAGACTGAGCTTGATAAGGCCGGCATTAAATTAAAATTAATGCCAGGCAATGAAATCTACATTGATCCAAAAATGGTGGACTACTTAGTCAAGGGCAAAGCTTCTTGTCTCGGGGGCGAACTAAGTAGTAAAAGTGAGCACCAGCACGTGCTGTTTGAGCTGCCTTTTTATGCGGAAGTATCATATCTTCGTGATATCATATTTGAGTTAAAAGCTAAAGGTCTTATACCGGTGCTTGCACATCCTGAACGCTATTTATTTATTCAAAAGAAGAAAGAAGCCATCTTTGAGATTGTAAAATTAGGGGTAAAATTACAATCAAATTATGGAAGCATTGTTGGTCAGTACGGCGGTAAGGCCAAAAAGATTATGAAGTTTCTATTAAAAAACCGCCTGGTGAGTTATCTTGGTACGGATATTCACCGCGCAGAAGGCTCGTTATTCCTTAAATTTGAGAAAGCCGAGAAAAAAATAATTAAGATAATTGGCGAAACTGAATATCGCAAGATTATTGCGAATGGCGACGAGCTTGCCAAGCCTTTCTTAGGTGCCTAATCGCTAGTAGTAAGAGACAGCCACAAAAAGCGCCAAGAGTATCCACTAAGACATCGGTAAATTGACCGCTGCGCCCTGGGATAAATAGCTGATGAATCTCATCAGTACAGGCATAGAGAAAACTAGAAAGAATGGCTAGAACAAAAAGTTGTAGGCCATTTTTTTGTGGAAGGATTTGACGATAAAAAAAGTAAAAGAGGATACCAAGAATGGCATATTCGGTGAAGTGAGCAGTTTTACGAACGATAAAAGTAAGGACACTAGCATCAAGTCCTGAGGTACGAGATGAAAGGTTTGGAAAAACCTGATGAAGAACCTGGATGATTTGACTGCTCTGGGCATTGGAAGAATCTGAACCAAAGGACGACATAGCAAAGATAAAAAGCATCTGAAAAACTAGAAGCAGCGAAATAAGGAGCTTGGCATGGCGCTTAAGAAAATCTTTCATGAGCTATTTGAGATATTCTTGCAGTTTAGCTTTGGCGCGATCAACAGACTCTGGATAAGGATGCCAGACAAAGTGTTTTGGCTCTTGATAAGTGAAGGTAGAGGTGATGTCAGCCTTACCATCCACATCGATGAGCTCAGTTTGCCATTTGGCAGGACTTGTAAGTTGTTTTTGAACGAGATATTTAAGGTCATCACTAGTGAAATTGGTCTGGATATTTTTGGAGATCGAGGCAAAGATTTGATCAAGCTTACCAAGGATATTAGGATCGTGCTGAAGCTTGGCGATGAGGGCAGCCAAGATTTTTTCTTGGTTACGGCCACGTTCACGATCACCACCAGCCCAACTAATCGAGACACGTTCCCTAGCAAAATCGAGAGCCTGATCACCATTTAGATGGTACGTACCTGGTTCATAATGACGTCTACCGTGATAAGTATTGACGACATACGGGATTGTAATGTCGACACCGCCAAGCTGGTCGATAATCGAGGAGGTAGCATCAAAGTTAATACGTGCGTAGTAATTAATTTTAATATCATAGAATTTCTCAAGCGTATGAATGGACTCATTGACCCCGTAAAGGCCGGCGTGCGTGAGCTTATCTTTTTGTCCGTTCATGGCGAGAGGGACATAGAAGTCACGCGGAGTATTTAGAACCAAAATTTGATGCCTGGCGGGATTAAAGACCATAATCAGATTCACGTCCGAGCGAGCAGCGTACGGCAAGGTGTGGTCACGATTATCGATGCCGCTAATATAGACTGTAAACGGAGCATCGAGAGAGGTGTTTTCGGTGGTCTCGATGGTCTTTGGAGTAACTCTCAGAGTCACTTCCTGTAAGACGTGTAGCTGATTCCAGATTTCCTGGTTATTATCTTTGAGAGACTCGAGATTACCATTCGAAAGAAAGATAGTTCGAACAGAGGAAGCCTCTTTGGTATTGTTTTGGTTTATAAGGGCAGAGGTGAGTGAGAGCGTGTCGGAAAAACCAAGATAGTCGGACTGTGTGAGAGATTTAGCAAGAAGCCCCTGGCGAGAGCTGGCGTCGGCTTGTAAATATTGCTCGACAGTTTCCTTGTAAGGGTCACTACTTAAAATACCGATACGAACAATCTCGCCCTGACCGGTCTCGGCAAGGGGAGAGGCAGCGAGCGTGATAAGGCTATATTTTTCCTGATAGGTTTCGTTTTTACCGATTTGAGAAAAATAATCATTATATTTATAGAACACAAAGGAGAGCGCGATGTTGAGGAGGGTGTCCAGAACTAAAAGAATAACGAGCAGAACAATTTTTCGACTAATGACGATTAAGAGAGTGACTAGGAGAAGATAGAAGATAACGACAAAACCAAATAGGCGAATCGGTAAGACTTGAGACTGGTAGAGAAAATAGAGCATGGCGAGACTGGAAAGAGCAGCGAGGAGTTGAAAAAAAGATAGAAGTGGTCTCGATTTTTTAGCGGTTGTTTCTTGTTTCATAGATTAATTATACATCTTTTAGAGCCTTAAAGCGATTTTAAAGAGGAAGTGGGTAGACTAATGAGCATGAAGAAAGATTTATACAATGCAAGTCAAACAACAGCACTACGACTAAATTCGCCGATGCGATTAAAAATCCATTGTCGAGGGGAGCCGGAGATGGTTGAAATATATCATAAACGATATTTTCCGGCGATCGAAGATCCATTAGTGGAAGTTGTGGTGCCGGTTTTAAACGAAGAAAAGACATTAAAAGCGAACATTAAGAAACTACACGATTTCCTGAAAAAACAGGACGGACTGCATTTTCGGATTACAATTGCCGATAACGGCAGTACAGATAAGACACAGATGATTGCGAATGAGCTCTCTGAAAATTATACAGCAATTCGCGTCGTACGCTTAACGGAGAAAGGTCGTGGACGAGCACTTAAACAGGTTTGGACAGAGAGCGATGCGGATATTTTATCCTACATGGACGTTGACTTGTCGACCAGTCTTGAAGATTTTATGCCGATGATTCGACCCTTGATTAATGGCGAGGCGGGCGTAGCAATCGGCTCAAGGCTTAGCAAAAACTCAAGAACAACGCGTGGCTTTAAGCGAG
>CAUTSA010000002.1:0-122560 GCA_963540965.1 uncultured Candidatus Saccharibacteria bacterium | reverse complement strand
AACTCCAAAAGAAACTCCAAAAGAAACTCCAAAAGAAACTCCAAAAGAAACTCCAGGTGAAAATCCAAAAGATAATGAAAAGGTATTAGAGGCGAAGACTGAAAATGTAGTTGGTGGCAATGAGTTTGATTCACAAAAGGCGGGGACTGCTACAGATCAAAGTGCTGCACCATTGGGCGCTGAAGCTACAAACAATTCAATGATGGAAAGCTCAGGCAGTCAATTGTCTAATGGAGAGGTTGCGGATCAAAGTGTCATCGGTGAATTTACTGAAAACAATGCATCTGTTTCGAAGGAAGAGTCCGAGAACAAGGGTATCAGTACTTCGGTAACAAATGAAAATCGTGCTACAAATAGTAGTGAAGCCCCTGCCGATTCATTTGAACGACAAACTGTAGCCGATGAGGTTGTGAACGAAAGCAATGGCGAAACCGCAGTACAAAATTCATATGATACAAGTGCAGCCGAAGCTAACTATGACTTCTATAGTGCATTTTAAATTAGTTAAACCCTTTTAGAGCTCTAAATAATAAAGGAGAGGAATGAGAACAAACACAAACACAAAAACATGGGATGTGTTGCGCCATACGGCGCATCGCATCCTGCCAGTGGTAGGATTACTATCACTGGGTGCGGCAGCAGTACTGCCGGTAGGGGAAACTCACGCTTTCGAGACGTGGGGGCCAGAACGACCAACTTATACTTGGCAAAAACCAGCTGACCATGCAACGATGAACTCAATTACTGATGATCCAGTAATGGGTGATGAACGGAACTTTGTGAGGATCCGTAAGGCTGGCTCAAATGATAAATTTGATGACAATGTCATCGCAGAGCCGGGGGCAGAATACGAGATTCAAGTATTCTTCCATAATAATGCTGCAGCTAATTTAAATGATGCAACTGGTCGTACCTTTGCTCAAGGTATCCGTGTAAAAATGGACCAAATTATTGGTAATTTGAAGCAGGGTGAAACTGCTCTTATTAAAGGCACCATTACTGCAAACAATACTAGTCCAAAAGAGGTTTGGGATACAGCTTACATCAAAGCGAATAAGGCAGTCGCTCTTCGTTATATACGTGGATCTGCCAGGATTCATAATGGAGGTAAGTTGAATGGACAACTTATCGACGACGATGCTTTATTTGGTAAATATGGTGGTACATTTGTAGGTTATCATCAGTGGGGATTACTCCCTGGATGTAATGAGTACTCAGGAAACATTACATTTAAGATCAAGGTTGATAATGTTGGCTTTGATATGAATAAAAGTGTCTCCCGAGATAACGCTAATGAATATCATGAATCGATTGATGCAGTACCTGGAGAAACATTGGATTTTAAGGTTCTTTTTAAGAATACAGGTACAACAGTACTAAAGAATGTGGTTGCTTATGATCTTCTTGGTAAGGGTATGACTTTTGTCCCTGGTACTACCCGTATCTTTAATGATACTCATCCAAATGGAACCTTTGAGAAAGATAATTTATTTACGAATGGTTTCAATATCGGTGACTATAAAGGTGGAACAAATGCAACTATCACTTACAAAGTAAAGATCGATGATGATGAAAAAATGTTCCCATGCGGTCAAACTGTGACTATTGAGAATAATTCTTCTGTTGCAATATACGTAGCTACTATCACAGATAAAGTTCCTGTTCGTGTAACTAGAAAATGTAATGATACACCAAAGAACCCTACTCCAAAAACACCTGAAACACCAAAAGAACTTCCTCGTACTGGTGCTTCTGAAGTAGTACTTGGTATGGTAATTACTGCAGTACTTGGTATTGGTATTGCTTACTACATCGCTTCAATGAAGCAGTTAAATAAACTTGAATCAGCTGCTAAGGGCAAGAAATAATTACTAAGAAGAACTTAGCAGATAGACTAATTGCAACTGAGTAAAAAAATAATAAAGATAAATCAATCTTTATCGTACATTAAAAATTTTGAAAAAATAGTTTGAAAAACAACTATAGTACCTTATAGAACCTTAAAAGTATGACCAAAATAAAAATCTTTTGAGATGAGTGCATGGAGAATGATAAAATGAATAAATTTATTATTTTCTAGACGAGATTTGATTTAATGAATCAAATATGATAAAATGATTCCTAGTTATTACTAAATAAGGAATATTATGAAAAAGGCAGTTGTACTCATCGGCGGCAAGCAATATGTCGTAGCTGAGAAAGAGACCCTACGGGTGGACCTCCTCCCGGAAGGCACAAAAGAGCTCGAAACTGGTGCTTTACTTGTAATTGACGGAGATAAAACCCTTGTTGGTACTCCTGAAGTAGAAGGCGTAAAAGTTTCAGCTAAGGTGGTAGAAGAGAAGATTGCAGGCGATAAAATTCGTGTGATCCGTTACCACTCTAAGAAGCGTGTACATAAAGAAACTGGACACCGCCAAAAATATAGTTTAATTGAAATTACTTCAATTAAATAAGAAAAAGACTCCAATCAGGAGTCTTTTTTTAGTGTTTATGGTAATATAGAATTATATGGCGACGGTGATTTGTGTAACAAACCAGAAAGGTGGAGTTGGAAAAACTACGACAGCGGTTAATCTAGCATTCTTTTTGGCTAAAAATAAGAAAAAAACACTTTTGATTGATTTTGATCCACAGGGAAATGCAACTTCTGGTCTTGGAATTGATAAGATGCCGTTTGAGGTGGATTATGAAAAGGAGGGGATTAGTAGAACCATGTCTGAAGTGTTGCTGGGTCAAAAAGAGTTAAGCGAAATTATATTGAACACTAAATTTAAGGATTTAGATTTAGCGCCAGTCACCCCGCAGCTTGCTAATGCAGAAGTAAATTTAGCAAAGTTGGATAAAAAATTTATTCAGCTTCGAGAGGCTATTAAACGAGTAAGAAATTTATACGATTATATTATCATCGATTCACCACCAAGCTTATCGCTTTTAACTGTAAATGGAATGATTGCATCTGATTATTTATTATTACCTGTGCAGACAGAGTTTTATGCTCTTGAGGGTGTTGCGCAGTTGCTGGATTCAGTTAAATTAGTAAGAAAGGCAATGAATCCAGATTTGAAGTTACTTGGTGTACTTGCGACGATGTATGATAAAAGGACATCGCTTTCGGTACAGGTGCTAGAGGAGATTCGTAAATACTTTAAGGAGAAAGTCTTTAGCTCATTAATACCAAGGAATGTGAGGCTAGCGGAGGCGCCAAGCCATGGTGTGCCAGTAGGAGCTTATGATCCATTCAGTAAAGGCTCAAGAGCTTATAAAGATTTAGCTAAGGAAGTAATTCAAAGAGTAGAGAAAGGGGAAAAATAATGGCAGGCAGAGGTTTAGGTAGGGGGTTCGATAGTCTTATCCCTACAGATATCGTAGAGGATGATTTTGACATTACGGCTGGCGAAGATGCAAAAGAGAGTCAGTTGGTTGAGCTTGATCTTGAGATGATTGTACCGGATAAGGATCAACCGCGTAAGGAATTTTCTGAGGAAGCTTTAAATGCTTTAGCAAGCTCGATAAAAGAACACGGAGTCTTGCAGCCGATTGTGGTAGTGCGAGAAGATGGTAAGTATAAAATTGTAGCTGGCGAGAGACGCTTTAGAGCATCAAAGATTGCTGGTCTATCAAAGATTCCTGCAATCATTCGTACGATTGATGCACAGAATCGCTTAGAGCTTTCGATTATTGAAAATGCTCAACGTGAGGATTTAAATGCAATTGAGATGGCAACAGCGTATGCTAAACTAAAGAGTCAGTTTAACCTATCTCCTGCGGAAATTGCGACGCGCGTGGGGAAGAGTGAGTCTTCAGTTATAAACACAATGAGGCTTTTAAATCTTCCGGATGATGTAAAGAGAGCAATGATAGAGCATAATCTGACTGAAGGAGTGATGAGACCTTTGATTTCGGCTGATCCAGAACTAGTAAGGCAAATTCTGCCAATGATTATTGAAGAGGGCTGGACGGCACGACGAGTTGAGCGTTATATTGCTGAAAATAAGAAGCGTAGTTCTACTAAAATTGTGAAAGAGAATGTGTTTTTGCGCCAAGAAGAGGATTTAAGCGCTAAATTTGCAGTTAAGGCGAGAGTTAGAGGTAGGACTTTAACCTTAACTTGTAAAAACGATGAAGAACTAAAAAATCTGATCAATCGATTATCTGAGTAAAAAAGTTATTCAATCTTAGTTCTACAGAGAGGAGTGAAGTGGTGAGTAAAAAATTTATACAGAGCGAACGTATTAAGAAAGCTGTAGACTTTGCAACGAAAGCACATGAGGGGCAGAAGAGAAAATCCGGTGAACCATATATTATCCATCCAAAAGCAGTAATGGAGACCCTCCTTGAGTGGGGAATGGATGAAGATACGGCAATAGCGGGGGTGCTTCACGATACAGTGGAAGATACTGGGGTAACTTTAGAAGAAATTAAGCAAGAATTTGGTGAATCAGTGGCCTTTTTGGTGGATGGGGTGACAAAAATCGGTAAGGCAAGACAGGGGATGAGGGATATTGATACTTATTTGCCGGTGACAAGGGATAATCTTTTGCGACTTTTGGTGGCAACGGGGTCAGATATTCGAGTATTGATCATTAAATTGGCGGATAGATTACATAATTTAAGAACACTTTCAGCACTTTCACCGGAGAAACAGAAGAAGATAGCGAAGGAGACCTTGGAGATTTTTGCACCGCTTGCTGACCGCTTAAATATGGGGAAGTTAAGGGTGGAAATGTCTGATATTGCGTTCTCATATGTGGACCCAAGAAGGTATGAGGAATTGAAGAAAATCATTGAAACTCGTAATCAATCTGCGGAAAAAGCCTTAAAAAAGATTAAAAATGAAGTATCAGAGGCGTTATTTAAGGAAAAAATCAATTTCGAGATCAATGGGAGGGTGAAATCGGTCTATTCGTTGCATAAAAAATTGGCTAAATATAACCAAAACATTAACGAAGTATATGACTTAACTGCGTTAAGAGTAATTGTGGATGATATTACGAGCTGTTATTTGGTTCTAGGACTAATCCATAGCCTATACACACCGATGACGGGCAGGATTAAAGATTATGTGGCGGTACCGAAACAAAATGGCTATCAGTCGCTACATACGACGGTTATTACCCCTGATAAAAGAATTGTAGAGTTTCAAATTCGAACAAAAGACATGCATGAATACGCCGAGCGGGGCCTTGCAGCAAGCTTTTACTACAACGAGCAGAAGTTGACGGAAAGTTATAAAACGGGGAAGATTCAGCATCTACCAACCAACTTGTTATGGATTTCAGAGCTACAGATGGCGGCGGCTAAGCTAAGAGATGGCCAACAAGTTGACTTAAAAAAGCTAAAACTAAATCTTTTTGCTGATAAGATCTTTGTTTATACACCTAAAGGAGATATTATTGATTTACCAGTGGGGGCTTTACCTCTTGATTTTGCTTATAGACTACATTCGGAAGTAGGCGGACACGTGATTGGTGCAAAGATTAACGGAAAATTGTCAAATTTGAATACAAAATTAAAAAGCGGTGACGTGGTGGAAATTTTAACGAGTAAAAATCAAACAGTAAGAGCGAGTTGGTTGGATAAAATTATTACACCACACGCGAGGGCTAAGATTAAACAACAGCTAAGTCGAACAATCGAATCTATCGTTGGGCCAAATAAAAAGAAGTAATTCTGTGTTTGTTGATTTTTGTATAAATTATTTATTTTTTAGCGACAAATAAAAAGAGTTTATGCTTTCATTTTTAATGATTGACCTCTGTAAAACAAGATGAATATTAGATAAAAAAGAGAAGTTTTTAGAGGATTTAAACTAAAGCAAAAGCGGAATACTGGTGAAGATGAAAAATATAAATTTAGTAAATCGTTGATAGAGCTTATGCTTAAATTTTAGTAAAGTTATCTCTATAAAATCGTAAAAAATGAAAGACGATTATGGTATAATTTGATTAAAATGAAAGTTAAGCAAATGCGAAAAAGGACAGACCTGATTAGGATAATACTTGCGCTTTGTTTTTTGATGATTATTTTAAGGGTATATTTTTTGCAAGTAATCGAACATCAGAAATATGTAGATTTGGCTTTATCTCAACAAATGATGCAGAATACGATTTTTGCGAAGCGGGGGGAAATTTATATGATGGATGGTACGCAGACAACACCTGTGGTGATGAATGAGAAAGTTTACACTATTTCGGTTGATCCGTTTTTATTGAGAACTGAACAGGGGCAAAATCGGTCTCAAGTTTTGGCTAAAATTGATGGCTTAATACAGGGTTACGGGGTAAATACTTGGGAAAAGGTGTTTGCGAATGAGGCTTCACGATATGCGGTGATTGCTAGGAATGTGCCATATGAAAAAGCCAAACAGATTAAGGAGGCAAAAATTGCCGGAGTCTATGCGCAGGGATCAACGAAACGCGTGTATCCAGAAGGTGATTTAGCGGCGCAGGTTTTGGGCTTTGTGAATGCGGACGGTAAGGGTCAGTATGGTATTGAAGGGGGGTTAGATAAGGAGCTGACTGGGGTGAATGGTATCCTTAAAACAGTGAAGGATGTTAATAATATACCTTTGACGATTGGTAAAAATAATGTAAAAGTGCCGGCGCAAGATGGAAAGAATATCGTGTTGTCGATTGACCGCAATATTCAGAAAAAGGCGGAAGACGTAGTAAAAAGCGTATCTGATAAATTCCAGATTTCACATGCTTCGGCGGTGGTGATGAATCCAAGAAATGGGCAAATTTTGGCAATGGTGGGGACGCCAAGTTACGATCCGGCAGAATACGCTAAGGTGACGGATGCGCGAGTATTCCAAACAGACGTGACGATGGACGCTTTTAACCCAGCTTCGGTTTGCAAGACGTTTGCACTAGCGGCAGCGGTGGATAGTGGGGTCATGACTCCGGAGACAACATATCTAAATACTGATCTTGTAACGATTGATGGATGGCCAATTCAGAACTCAATTAAAGGACATACAGGGGTGATATCTATGCAGGAGGTATTTACTTATTCATTGAACACGGGGTCGATCCAGGCGTTGAGACTCTTGGGAGGATCAGAGACAGAGATTACTTACCAAGGGAAGGAAAAACTGTATGACTATTACTACAATAGGCTGGGATTAGGAAAATATACGGGAATCGAGCTTGCTGAAGCAAGAGGAACTATTGTGCCCCCAACAGATATTGACGCGACTAATGCGAGGTATGCAAATATGACGTTTGGGCAGAGCTTGGACCTAACAATGATTCAGGTGGTAACAGCTTTTTCAGCGGTAGTGAATGGCGGTGACTACTATACGCCAACTCTAGTGACGGGGGAAATGAAGAATGGGGAATTTGTGAGAAGCGAGTTGAAGTCCCGAGATCACCAAGCCTTGGAGTCATCGACGAGCGAAACAATGCGTAGAATGCTACATACAGCCAGATTGGTTTTTCCAAACGTAAAAGGGTATGACGAGGGGGTATATGTGGGCGGAAAAACGGGAACGGCACAGGTGGTAAAAAATGGTAAATATACGTTTGATGAAACGATTGGTACTTATGTGGGGTATGGTGCGAGATCAGAGACGGACTATCCGGAGTATGTGATTATGACGAAAGTGCGAGCAGATAACCGTAGGTTAGATGGCGGAATGAATGCGAAGCCAATATTTGATGAGATCAGTCAGTTTATGGTAAACTATTTAAAGATGAGGAGGTGAGATGAGGGGTAATTTAGACGGGAATGCTTTATATGGTTTGCTTTTGGCATTAGGAAGCTTTCTTATGGCAATGTTTTTGACGCCAATTTATACAAATTTCGCCTACAAATATCATTTTTGGAAGAAACAAAAAAAGACTACGGTGCAGGGTGATGCTTTGCCAGTGATGACAAAATTGCATGAGCATAAATTTAAGAGAGTATTTCCCACGATGGCGGGGATTATTGGGGTGATTGTGGTAGCGGTAGTTACTTGGTCATCTAACTGGAATCGTGCAGAGACCTGGTTGCCGCTCGCCGGCTTCTTAGGCGGAGCTTTAGTGGGGTTAATTGACGATTTAATCAATGTGTTTGGAACTGGCTCTGGTGCGGCGGGCTTGAGGGCACCGGCAAAATTTTCGATGATTACAATCGTGGGGCTAGCTTTAGGGTGGTTTTTTACCTATAAGCTGGGCTGGACTAGTTTACATATTCCATTCCACGGTGATTTCGAGCTTGGTGCAGTTGTAATGATGTTGCTATTCGCCTTCTCGGTAGTTGCAACCTCGAACGCGGTGAATATTTCGGATGGGTTAGATGGTTTGGCTGGTGGTCTTACTATGATGGCCTATGGCTCGTTTGGGATTATTGCGTTATTTAGGGGACAGATTGCCTTATTTGCCTTTTGTATGACAGTGGTTGGCTGGCTGCTTTCCTATGTTTGGTTTAATGTGCCACCTGCGCGTTTTATGATGGGGGATGTTGGTTCGTTTGCACTAGGGGCAGGACTCGGAGTGGTATCAATGATGACAAATTCGTTCTTATTGTTGCCGATTATAGGCCTACTGTTTGTAGTGGAAGCTGGTTCTTCGTTAATTCAGATGACTTCTAAACAACTATTCCACAAAAAGATATTTTTGTCGGCGCCAATACATCATCATTTGGAAGCAAGTGGTTGGGGTGAGGCTAAAATTGTAATGCGTTTTTGGGTGATTGCTGGAGTGATGGGAATCATCGGTGTTTTTATTGCGATGGCTGGGGGAATTATTCCTTTATAGAAAGAAGTAATTATGCGCAAACATCAAACAGACAAACGAATCTTTATAGCTACTTTTATATTAGTATTAATCGGAACGATTATGGTAAGTATTATCGGGCCTTCTTATACTAATATTCAAAATATTGCGTATGGGCGAAATGATGATCCAAACCAGACTTTTAAGAGCCAAATTTTGTATGTGTTTCTAGCCTTCGTTACGATGATCTTCTTTTTGAGATTACCTTTGAAGCAGGCAGAGGATAAGGGTGGGAAACATAAGAAAATATTAAATATGACGAGCAAGGCACCTGAGATTTTAATGTTTGGTAGTTTAATTTTGTGCCTAATAATGTATATTAGCTCGCTGACGGTGGAACTGCCGTTCGTGAGATGTGCACTTGGGGCATGTCGATGGCTGAATCTGGGATTTTTTCAGTTACAGGCGGCGGAATTAGTGAAATTTGGGGCATTATTCTATTTTGCAAAGATCTGTACAGAGTACAGGGAGAAAGGTGGTTTTTCTGGAAGGAAAGAACATATGGTTTCTCGTGGTGACGGAGTATTAAGAAATAACAGATATAGCTACCAGAATAAAACAAATTTAACTAATACAAAAAGACAAAAAGGGAAGATGAGCGAGCTAACATCTGAGATTAGAGATATTCTTACTAAAACAGAAGGTAGGGTGTTTTGGCTAAAATACATTTTGACTTTAGGCGTGGCGGTCTTTTTCTTGGTGGTGGCGCAGAAAGACCTGGGTTCGGCACTGCCCCTAATTGCAATGGCGTTGGCGATGCTGCTGGTGAGTGGAGCAAGATTAAAATATTTCTTGATAATCGGCGTGGCGGGAATGGTGCTGGCGGTGTTGGCACTAAGTTCACCACATCGACAGGAACGTTTAAAGGGGTTTTTACAGGGTGATTCTTCTAATGCTTATCATATTAATAATGCCCTAATTGCGATTGGGTCAGGAGGTTTATTTGGTGTAGGTATTGGAAATAATGTCCAGACGGCAGGATATTTACCGGAATCGATCACTGACTCGATGTTTGCAGTGATAGGGGAAACGATTGGTTTTGTGGGGATCTCTGTGGTGTTATTTTTCTATTACATGCTGCTCTCTAGAATTCTAAAAGTTGCCGATTGTACGAAAGAAAGCTATTACCAGATGATTACAATTGGAATTTTTGCCTGGTTGGCCGGGCATGTGGTGGTAAATATTGCGGCGATGATTGGGCTAGTGCCGCTGACTGGTATTACATTGCCCCTACTTTCAAAAGGAGGTACGAGCTTAATTTTGAATATGGCAATTATTGGCTTGGCATTAAATATTTCACAGTATACAATGAGAGCAGATTTAACGGACGCGGAAAGGAAATAATTTTCTTATGAAGGTATTAGTAGTTGGTGGTGGATCTGGTGGGCATATTACGCCTGCAATGTCGGTGATCCGCGAGCTACTTTTAAAATACCCAAACACGCAGGTGGAATTTTGGACTGATCGCAAATATTATAAAAATATCTTAAATCTTGCAAATGAAATGTCGGTGGGATGGGGTGAGGAAGAAGAGAAAAGTCGTAAAAACCGACAGTATATTCGTGTGCGTAAGGTGTTTGCTGGGAAATTTCGAAGATATCACGGCTTGAAGCTGAAAGACTATTTTGATCAAGGAGCGAGAACCTTCTTTGATGTGGTGTTTGGTAATGTCGCTGGGGCCGTAGGTTTTTTAATGGGGTTGACCCAGACTTTTTTGAGGTTAATAATAAAAAGACAGCGACCGGATGTAGTCTTTTTGAAAGGTGGATTCGTGGGGTTGCCAGTTGGCCTCGTGGCTGGGGTGCTTGGAATTCCTTATGTATTACACGAATCTGATGCGGTCTTTGGTTTGACTAATCGTATTTTGATGAAAAAGGCGGTTAAAATTGCGACGGGCGTGCCGGTTGAGGTCGAGAAATATAGTGAAGAAATCGCAAAAAAAATTGAGTGGGTGGGGATTCCAGTGGCGCCAGAATTTATGCCAGTGTCGATTGCGAAGCAAAATAGCTTAAAGCGGGAATTAGGATTTAATTCTAGGAAGAAACTGGTGGTAATAACTGGAGGTTCGCAGGGGTCAGAACACTTAAATATGTCAGTGAGTGTGATTCTAGAAAAATTATTGGAAAAGGCAAGCGTGGGGCTGATTGCTGGGCGAAAATATTATGACACAATGTTAGAGCTGAAAGATTTTGAGAAATGGAACAGGGCAAAATTGGATTCAGATTTTAGAATGTGGAATTTTTCTCCTAAAATGAGTGAAATACTGGGAGCAGCAGATCTGGTGGTATCAAGGGCGGGTGCAACAACCATTACGGAGCTTGCCGCTCTCAAAAAACCGGTCATTTTGGTGCCTTTTGAAAAGTTGCCTGGTGGTCATCAAACGAAGAATGCCGAAAGATTGACTAAATCCGAGGCGGTAGAGATGGTGCTTGATAGCAAGATGATGGATAAGCCAGAGCTATTATTGAACAAAATTTTTAAGTTACTAGATGATGATGAAAAAAGAGAGAAACTGGCGAACAAGTTACATGAACTTGCAAAACCAGAGGCATCTAAGCGTATGATGGAGATTATTGTGGAGGCGAAAAATAAAAAACGGGTGGAAAACGAATGAGATTGGGCAGGACGATTGCAGGAAACCGGGACGCAGTTGAGAGTGAACTTGCGAGGCAACAGTTACTTGAGAAGCGCGAAAAGAAAAAGAAAGTGCAATTACTATTACTTGGTGTAGTAATTGTAGCAACGGTGGTGCTTGGAGTGGTAATAATTCAGAGTGCAGTAAAGAAGGTTCCGGCAGCGAATCAGAAGAAGGTTGAAACGATAAAATATACGCCTACGGTGAGTATTACCGATGAAGATGGTTCAAATTTTATAACCGAGCGAACAAAACAATACGTGGGGTTGTTTGAAAAAGATGCGAATGAGAGCGGACTGAAGATAGTAAAAGCCATTATCCCGGCGGGTAAGGCGCGAGAGGTGGATTTGTATTTTGAGGGCCGAGAGGAATTTTACAAATGCAATTTAGATCGAGGAACAGCAGAGACGCTAGAGGATATAATTAGGATGATAGGATTTCTGAAAAAACAGGACCTGAAGGTGGGTTATGTGGATGTAAGAATTGAGGGGCGTGCTTATTATAAGACAATATAGGGGGTATATAGAGGGGTAAACCGGAGCAAAAGTCCGGTTTTTTGTTGGTGGGGATTAGTTATGGGAAATAGGTGAAGAATAAAGTCTTAGAACAGTAGTAATTCCTGTTCGGTTTTTAGATGCTAGGCAGATGATATATTTTACAATAATTAATTAAAAATACAAGTACCCAGATGATTAAAACGCGTTCGGTTCAAGTTTGATGTGTTCGGATTTTTATAAAATGAAAGTGATAATATGCAAGAGAGGGGAATTAAAAATATTAAAAAATTTATAGGGGAGAGCGGAAAGTTTTACACAGTTGTGGAAAAGTGAATAAATAAAATACTACAAAATAACAGGGGTGAGATTACAATGACCGAGTTGTGGATAACAGGGGAATATTTGCATAATATATAAACATGTGGAAAAGTAAGTTGAAAAAGTTGGAAAAAATATTTAAAAAGCACTTGCATTATGTAGTTAATGGCGCTAAACTAAGGTCAGTGGATAACAAAACAAAAACCACAAACAAAAAGATTAAAAACAATGAGTAATCAAGTGAAAAAGAATTTAGAAGACAATCAAGATTACGAAGTGATTCGCTTGGTAAAGAAGAACAATAGTTAAAAAAGCGGTCTTTTTGGCACATTAAAAAATGTTTGAGGTCGGTCAACTAGGAGTCTTGGCGCGCGTTTAGGAAACGCGTCATCAAAACCACTAGCACATCTATAAACACCTCCCAATTAACTCAACAAACAACCTACACAATAAGTCTCTCAACGGTTATAGTCATATACTCAGTTTTGCACTGAATAAAACTATAGCAGCATTTATTGTTTAGAAATTTTAAACAAAAAACATACAAACACAAACACGCTGAAATTTCTAGTTGAGCGATCTCAAACTAAAGAGCTTCTATATAACAGAGAATATAAGTCTTTGATATAATAGAAGTATGGAAG
Source organism: uncultured Candidatus Saccharibacteria bacterium (assembly GCA_963540965.1). Taxonomy (GTDB): domain Bacteria; phylum Patescibacteriota; class Saccharimonadia; order Saccharimonadales; family Saccharimonadaceae; genus Nanosyncoccus. The sequence goes on along the minus strand of CAUTSA010000002.1, from coordinate 109,704 downwards.
AGCTTCATAAACCAGTGTTACTATCAGAAGTTCTCGAGACTTTGCAACCGAATCCGGGTGAATCATATTTAGATTTGACGGCGGGATATGCAGGTCATGCGGGAAAGATTTTGGCGGTTACGCGGAATTATAAAGATTCGGTTCTAGTGGACCGAGACGAGAATGCAATTAAGGTTTTATCAGAGAAGTACCCTGAGGGTGAATTTGATATAAAACTATTGCATGAAGATTTTTATAATGCGGCGCAGTCTTTAATCGAGTGTGGAAAAACTTTTGATATGATTTTAGCTGATTTTGGGGTATCTTCACCGCAACTGGATAATTCAGAGCGAGGTTTTTCATTTATGCATGAGGGGGTGCTGGATATGCGAATGGATCAAACACAAGACTTGTCAGCGGAAACGATTGTAAACCATTGGTCAGAAAAAAGGCTAATTGAGATTTTTGAGCAATATGGGGAAGAATCATCCGGGCTGGCTAGAAAACATGCGAGAGAAATTGTGCATAACCGGCCATGGAAAACTACGAAGGAGCTGGCGGAGGCCTTAAGTCCGAAAGGATGGTATGGCAAGCACCCAGCAACCAAAGTTTTTCAAGCAATCAGAATTGCTGTTAATGAAGAATTAACCTTGATCGAAAAAACTTTACCGTTGGTTCCGAAATTACTGAAACCAGGTGGACGCATTGCGATAATTACTTTTCATAGCTTAGAAGATAGGCTGGTGAAACAGTACTTTAAAGAGGTAAGTTCACTGGGAAGGGAATCAGAGTTAGAGATTTTGAATAAAACACCAATTGTTGCGGGCATGGATGAATTAGTTATCAATCCAAGGGCTAGAAGCGCAAAACTGAGGGCAGCTAGAAAAATTTAGTAGACAACTAAACTAGACTGAACGGGGACGGGCCGATGGTTTTTGGGATGATAAAAATAAAAATAAAAAGGAGGCAATATGCCAAAGCAAATCATTGTCAAAAACTCATCTCGAGCACAGAAAATCAAAGTTAATTTTCGCTAGGGAAAAATAAATAATCTAAACTTAAGTCTTAAAGACCTTAATTTTGGATACTTCAGACCCTTCGGGGTCTGCTATCGGGAAACTTTCGGAAACGACGGCGTCCCGACACGGTTGTTAAGTCAACTGGGATAAGTGTTTAACAAAAAAGATATGACCTTCCCGAAAGCTCTTATTAGCGATGCGGTGGTGCGGCTAATAAGGGGTTTCGGTCTATGACGGGGTAAATTCGCTAAACGAAGGCACTCCGACACAAAGAACAAAAAACAAAACAAAAAAATAACAACAATTAAAAACTCTAATTAAAACCTTTATTTTTGCTGAGAAGATTTTAGCGAGAGTTTTTTTGAAAACAAAAAAGCGAGGAAAACAAATGCAGAGTGGAGCGAGAACTGTGCGACAACAGGGGTTTGGCAATTTACGTGGAATGAATATGCGCAATGTGAGCGAGCGTCCTCGGACTAGTTACCTTGCGAATGCAGTAAGCTCTGGATATTCACGTAATCGCAATACGGTGCGACATCAGGCGAGGGGAATTGGGCGAATTTCAGCAATTGCAATTTTAGTAATCGAAGTATTTATGATTGGCTTATTTTACGTGTCTGAACAGTCTAAGGTGACAACTTATGATTATAAAATGAGTGCAATGGATGCACAAATTGCTAATCTCGAAGCAGAGCGCGATGATTTAAAAGTTGAACAGGCAAGACTTAATTCAATCGCAAAGAATGCAAAGTCAACAGTGGCAGCCAATATGGAAACTGCACACGTGGCTGGTTATGCAGATTAGTTTAAGCTTATTTTAAACTTTGGCATTTTCTTATTCTCTATAAATATGGTAAAATAAGAGTAATTTTTACGCATTAAGCCTGTTTCTTATGATGGGCAAAAACAGGGAAGGAGAAAAATGGCGGAGACCCAAGAGAAGATCATTCAGATCGCAGGCTCAATCACGGTAGATGAACTAGCGGAGGCGTTAGGGCTTTCGGTGACCGCATTAATCGGGGAGTTATTTAAGCAGGGAATTATGGCGACAATTAATCAACGCCTAGATTTTGATACTGCAAGTTTAATAATTGATGAATTAAAGTTGGAAAATGTCAGATTGGAACGCAAAAATACTGCGACAAAAACCTCGAATTTTCATAGGGAATTATCAGAGAAGGCGGTTTTGCGCCCACCAGTAGTGGCTGTGATGGGTCACGTTGACCACGGTAAAACGACTTTGCTAGACTCTTTGCTGCATAAAAAGACAGTAGAGGGGGAGGCTGGCGGTATTACGCAGCATATTTCGGCTTATCAGTTAAAACATGATGAGCGTTTGATTACCTTCTTGGATACACCAGGACATGAGGCCTTTGCGGCGATTCGCCAACACGGGGCAATGCTGACAGATATTGTGGTGATTGTGGTGGCGGCTGATGATGGCGTGAAGCCACAGACAATTGAGGCGATTAAATTTGCGCAGGGCGCAAATGCGAAGATTATTGTGGCGATTAATAAGATTGATCGTGAGGGAGCGGATATTCCACGTACAATGGCTGATTTGGCGCAACACGGTTTGCAGCCAGAGGAGTGGGGAGGGGATGTGACGATGGTGCCAATTTCAGCTAAACGCGGCGATAACTTGGATAAATTATTAGATATGATTCTATTAACTGCCGATATTGAAGAATTGAAGGCAGACGTGGAAATTCCGGCAGAGGGGCTAGTGATTGAATCGCACATGGAGATTGGTAAGGGGTCGGTGGTTAATTTATTGGTAACTGGTGGGGAATTAAAGACCGGAGAATTTGTAGTAGCTGGTAGTGTCTATGGTAAGATTCGTACAATGATGGACTTTAGAGGAAAACCAAAGGGAAAAGCTACGCCTTCAACACCAGTAACAGTAACTGGTTTTAAGGAGTTACCAAACTTCGGTGATCGCTTTATTGAGGTAAAAGATGAAAAAACAGCTAGGAAACAGGCTTTGTTAAACGCACAGGCGGAGGCTTCTGAAACGGCTTCAGCAAATGTGACTTCGTCGGATCTATTAAGGATGATGAATACTGCAGATAACTCAAAAGTCTTCAACGTAATTATTAAGGGCGACGTACTAGGTTCAGTGACCTCTGTGGTGGACTCATTAAAGATGATCGACACAAAGGGTGAGATTTCTCTAAATATTGTGTCTTCTGGTGTAGGTGACGTAACGGAAAATGACGTCTATATGGCTGAGGGGGATAATACAGTGATTTATGGCTTCAATGTAAATATTCCAACAAATATTGTGAAGTTAGCGGCAAGAGATGGCGTAGAGATCCGTAATTACCGGGTAATTTACGAGTTGCTTGATGACGCAAAACAGTCAATGGAACAACTGCTTGATGACGAGGTAGTCGAGGAAGAGACTGGTGAAATGAAGATTAAAGGGGTATTTAGGACTGAACGTACCGCAATTATTGCTGGTGGAGAAGTTTTGACTGGTCGTGTTAATGCAGGAATGCTTGGTCGCGTCTATCATGAGAAAGAGCTGATTGGCGAGGTGGAAGTGGATTCAGTGCAGAAGGAGAAAATGCAGGTCAACGAGTTGGTAGCCGGTGAGACTGGTGGTATTGCCTTTAAGCTGGAGAAGAGGCTTGTGATCGAGATTGGCGACCGTGTGAAATTCTTTACAAGGGAGCTAAGGAAGAAGAAGCTTTAGAGGATCAATCGATAAATAAGGTACCTAGTGTGCCTTATTTTTTCTTACTGTATTGTTCGGTTTTTGTTCGGAGATAGGGAAACAAACAAAAAGCAGTTTTTTATAGAAAAAATGGTATTAAGATTTGGCCGACGGATGGGCTGACTTCTTTGCGAAAAGAGATGGGGAAAGGTCCAGACAAGGGAAAGAGGAAAAAGTGAATTTTGGCTTAAAAACTCGTGAAATCTGACCAAAAAACGAGTTTTCACAGAGAAATTTGTGAAAAAATGGGTGCTAACAGGGGTGGGTTTGGGCTAGTAATTCCGGAGCTCTTCTCCGGGTTTTCGGAATTACTGAGAATTGCACGAGTTCTAATAGATACGAGCGGTAGTTCATAGGTATATTTATATATTAACAAAGGTTTTAAAATCAAAAATGAAGTGTTTTCCTGCTGATTTTATTTAATTTTAAGGGGGTGTCAGCGGGTGGACTAGCTGGAGATAGATATTTGAAGAGTCATGTAGGGATTAATGGTGGTATATAGATATACATGTGTTTTATGGGTCTGGCAGGTTCCTTGATCTAGTGCGTCGTAAAATAGTTATTGTACGACATTGTAAATATGGACAAAAAACGATTAACCATACGTTCAAAATAAATTAAAAATTGGATCACGCGTAAAAATTGGGTCGTAATATAGGGATCCCCCATGTTATGTAGTCTTCCAGCAAGCTCTTCTACTATTCTTCTGGGATTTGACGCCATGAGAGACTCTAGGAGCCATGTTAGTGGTTTGGAATAGATAAATATATATAACTCTTTCTTGTTTAATATAAGGGCGTTAGGGTAATTGCAGATAATAAGTAGATAACAGGGGTAGAGAAGAGCATGATTAATTTTTTTTAACAGAGGTAGAGAAGAGTTGATTCTTTAAAACAAAAGTAAAGTTATGAGACAACAAAAAAACACCCCCTTGAGGGGTGGTTTTTATTAATGGTGGATAGAGAAATACCCACTATCTGGGGAACTGTTACTTCCCTGTAGATTCTGACGAAAACCATTTTCGCCTAATTGATGCTTCCCTGGCAGATTTTGGCTGGTTGCAAAGCCGGGATGCCCATCATGAAGGTCGGAGGCGAAGTTTGTTTTACGTGGGGTCTCAGTGGGGTGTGATGGGCTGACGATCGGAGTGAGCGGTACTGATTCAAAATTTGGCTTCTTCTTATTCTTATTAAAGGGCTTTTTATTCTTTTGGTTGTGTTTGAAATTACTAATATTAGTATTTCCCTGCTCCACGGGCTTTTTAGCCGTTATCTTTTCCTGTTCACGAGCTAATTCTGTAGCAGACTTGACACCATTAGAGGTAATTGGTGTAACGGAGTCTATCTGCTTAAGGACATTACCTAGATCCTTGAGGGTCATTGAGTCCTTCCCTGTGGCGGTATTAGGTGAGATTTTCTTAAAGGTTTGATAACTGGGTTCTTTGATGAAGGCAGGCTTAGGTTGAGCGGGGGAAGTGTTTTGAACCGTGGTGGTATCTTCTTTATGGGACTGGCGGCCAGAATCGGAGAGTTCTTTCTTGTATTTTTCACTCTGTTCGATAGTGGCACGAATCTCAGCCTCGACCTCGGCGCGAGCTCTAGAGAAGAGATTGCGGGAGTTGGTAATGATTGCATCTAGGTTGTCTGTGGAGGCTTGAGGGATGTTAAGTGTGGTTGCAGAGAAGGCTGGTGCTTTTTCGCCATTTATAATCATGGAGATCACAAAGTGACGGTTATTCATTTGGATTAGATCAGAACTGTCAAAGGTTGGCTCAAATTGTTTAACTAGGATTGGTGCGTCATCGGCGGAAACACGGAAGGAGATGGTGGTACCGACGTTGCCAAAGACGGCGTCACGTACAGAGTCTGTCATCTGAGCAATGTACTGGTTGGCCACGGTGAGATTTAGGCCATATTTGCGAGCTTCAGAGAGAATGACGGAGAATGAATCGGTGGCGAAGTTCTGAAACTCGTCAACATATAGATAGAACGGGCGGCGTTTTGAGACGTCTGGAATATCTGAACGAGACATAGCAGCAAGCTGAATTTTGGTGACCAAGAAGGAGCCTAGGATGCCAGCATTATCTTCACCAATTAAGCCTTTGGAGAGATTAACGACAAGGATTTTACCTTCATCCATGATCTTGCGAACATCAAAGCTGGAACGTGGCTGACCGATAATATTGCGAATGATTGGGTTGGCAGTGAAGGCGCCTACCTTATTGAGGACTGGAGCGATAGATTCGTTGACCTGTTTTTCGTTCCACTGTCCAAACTCTTGTTTCCAGAATTGAAGCACTGTTACGTCGGTACAATATTCAAGGGTCTCCTTGCGAAAATCTTTATCGGTAAGAATTCGTGAAATATCAAGTAATGTAGAATCAGGGCGGTCAAGAAGAGCAAGTAAGGTATAGCGGAGGATATGCTCAAGGCGAGGACCCCAAGAGTCGCCGAACATGCGTTTAAGTACGCCAATTACTTCAGAACAGACGTTGGGTTTTCTGGTAGGATCAGAAAGCTCAAGAGGGTTAAAGGCGACTGGGTATTGAGTGTCAGCTGGATTAAAATAGACAACGTCTTTAATACGATTTTGAGGAACGAAGCGTAGGTTATTGACTGCAAAGTCGCCGTGTGGGTCAATGATACAGTAACCTTGATTATAGAAGATATCAGAGAGGGCAAAGAGCTCTAGAAGACCAGATTTACCAGCACCAGTCTGGCCGATGATATAGACGTGCCTAGAACGGTCTTTTCTTAACATACCAAATTGGTGATTGATACCGCGGAAGTTGGTGAGACCAAAAGCGGAGATATTCTCATCAGTACTAGCGATACCAGTAATGAGAGGAAGTTTGGCTGGTGGTTCGGCGGTTTTGGAGGTAGCCCAGACAATGTTTGGTGTTTCAACTGAGGTATGTGGGAGATGATAGACGCTGGCTAGCTCGGAAATATTGAGGATAAAGCCAGGGTTTGTAAATTGACGCATTTTATAGGCATCAAGATCTTCCTTGTTGAAGCTTCCGCCAAGCTGTTTGAAACCGTTGAGGTTAGTGGAATTGAACTGTTTGAAAGTACCGACAAGGGCCTGCATATTGAGTTTGGCGTTAATCTCGCTATTACCAAGATAAGCTAGACGGATTTTAACCTCATATCCAAGCTTAGTGGCCTTTTGTTCGGCAGCGCTAATCTGGGTTTTAGCTCGTTCGGAAAGTTCGATCTTAGTGTCAGAGGCAGTACCACCAGCGGGTGGAGTCCAGAGGGCGGAAATAGCCTGCAGAATCCAGGTAATATCAATATTGAAGAAGCGGAAAGAATTTTTGCCAGATTTAATAACTTTTATCCAGTTATCGGTATCCTTGTGCCAAGAGTCAGCGATTGGGCGAGTGAGAATTTGGATCCAGAGCTCTTCAGAGTGATCGGAGTCTAGTTTTGCGAGAGTACCAGTAATACCAGCCAAGGGATCTACTTCAAAACTTTCAAAAGTTTTAATAGGGAGAGCGGTGTTCTCTGTGAGTCCTAATTCTGCCGTATAGATTACTTCATGTTTTTCACGGTTATCAACGTAATCGTGGTCAATGGTATAGATTTGAACGGTTGGATATTGAGCATAGATTTGGCCTTCAACGAAGCTTTGTAAGGTCTTTGGAGTCCAGACGTAAAAACGAATTTGGCCGCCAGTACTGACGACTTCAAAGCTGAGATGCTCTTGAACACCGCCAGAGCCTTTGAGTGATTCAGAGTCACGTAGGATACCGTGTAGTGAGGCAAACATTTGTTCTGCGGAGAGCTCTTGTTTGTCGTTAGTTTTTGGAATCTCCAGCATTAGAAGCACGGAGTCAACATTAAGAACTTTTAGTTGATTGATTTTCTTGTAATTACGGTAGGTTAAAATGCCTAAAATAATTACAATTGGAAGCCAAATAATTGGCATTAAAAGAAAGTGGAGAATTTCAATGATCATATCTATAGTTTAGCATAGAAAGGAATAAAAAGCTTATCATTTTGGGCGTGTTTTAAGGGAGGATATTTATTTTTCAGCTTTTGCGACGGTGTAGGTATTTTTGTCGACTCTTTGGTAGAGTTTTTTGTTTTGGAGATTAAGTAAGACGGTGGTTTCCTTAACCTTGCGAACCTTAAGGACATTTTTTACTATTTCTTCCCTCGTGAGTGGAGTCTTAGCCTCCTCAAGGATGCTGGTGATGATCTGAGAGACTGTTCCCTTTTTGTATCCCCAGTCACGTAGGGCATAGATGCCACGGCCAATAAGAACAAAACGGGGATCTTTGATTAGCTCGTTATGAATAGCTTGCAGAGTGACGTCTTTTTTACGAAACTTGGAAGAAGAAATGGCGCTAGCGATATCATTAAAATGCATAGGCTCTTTCTTATTTTGTAAGATAACATAGATTTTATCACGGATATTTTTTGGATTGACAGTCGGCCATTTTGTGAGACCCCACTGGTCGTCTAGGGATGATAATTGTTTGGAGATTGATGCAATGGCGCGAATATAGTTAGGGTGCTCATAGTTTAGCTGATTGTCAAGCTCTTCCAAAGAGAGAGGGGCTTTCTTATTTTTAATAAGAGCAACAATCTCGTCAATTTGTTTTTTGATAGTCTTTTCGTCACCGTAATCGGAAATACCAATGGCGCCATAATATTTTTCAGTTTCCTCAATCAGAGTGAGGCTAGAAGAAATTTCGCCGAGAAAGATGAGGTAAGATTTTTCAAGATTAGTTGCTTCATGGCCATAGATTTTGTTAGTTAAGACGGAAATTTTGGCAATTCTTCCCTCTTCGGTAAGGTTTCTGATAAGAATTTTTTCGGCTGCAGCAAGTTCAGGAATTTTACCATCTTCGGCGGCGATACGAAGTCGAACGATGATGGCTTTTTCAAGTTGCCTAACACGTTCCCTAGTGATAGAGAGATAATCGCCAATTTGTTCAAGGGTCTCACGATCGCCGCTTAAACCAAAGCGACGAGAGATAATTTCTTTTTCACGATCTTGTTCAATGATGCTCAAGCTGCCCTGAACGGCTGCTTTGATCACATCTTCGTATTGACCCATCTTTAGATCTTCTTCCCTTCTCCACCACTGACTAATACTGAAATTTATAGTATAATAACATTAAAATATAATTTGTCAAGTAATAAAATATTAATAATACTGACTTTGAGGTATACGGTCTTAACTTACTTTCTTTTAGGTTTTTATGTTTTCTATTGTACCATAAATTTTACACATATCCTAATTAGTTTTATATAAATATAAGAATAAGCATTTTTATGGTGTGGTATTTTTTTACTTAATATAGAGATGAGGGGGTGGTCAAAATAAGTCTATGATATGTTGCAGATATGATATTTTGGAGGAGATATAAAAATATACCCGAGGTATACTGGGTATATTTTTATGGTTTTTAACTAGTTATTTTGTGCTAGATTTTCTTGCTGCAGCCTTTGTCGTAGCTTTTTTAGTAGTAGATTTAGTGGTCTTCGTAGCTTTTGTCGCTTTTGTCGCCGTTTTCTTGCGAGTTTTGGCGGTTTTAGTGGCTGGAGTGACCTTACTCTGGAGTAGTTCAGTAGCTTGCTCTAAGGTTATAGTTTTTGGATCGAGATCAGCTGGTATTTTGAGATTATTAGGGCGTGGACGTCCTTTACCAGAAGCTGGTTTAATGGCGGGACCTTTAATGTATGGACCAAATGGACCATGGATAATTTTAATTTCACCCCAGTCGGCAATAATTGAGGATTTCTTCTTCTGATAGAGCTGATTTGCAAGCTCAAAACTAATCGTATAAGGACTCTCTTCTTTATTTGCACGATTTAATTGAATATTGTAGTTTCCGGCTTTTAAATATGGACCAAAGGGGCCATTGGCAGCAATAAGTTCGGTGCCGTCATCAGCCTTACCAATGAGTCTTGGTAGTTGAGGGAGCTCAAGTTGTTTTAGCGCTAACTCCAAGGTGATGGTTTTGACGGTTTTTCCAGCTGGTAACGGAGCAAAAATTGGTTTTTCGCCAGCTTCCTTCTCGTTTTCTCCGAGTTGGATGAAGCCGCCATTACGGCCAATTTTGGCATAGACTTTCTTATTGGTTTTTGGATCAACACCTAATTCGGTGGCAGAGTTGTAGCGATTTGCCATTGCGGAGGCTCCTACGGTTTCAGCAAATGGAGTATAGAAGTCTCGAAGCATCTTGAGGCGGGTTAATTTATGTTCAGCAATCTTATCAAGTTGCTCTTCAATACCGGCGGTAAAATCATAGTCGACAATATTTTCAAAGTTTTCGCAAAGAAAGTCGGAGACTAATTCGCCAACTGGGGTTGGCAGGAGCTTACCTTTATTAGCGCCGGTTTTTTCTTTAAGAGTAGATTCGGTAAAAGAATTTGGAACGGCGTCATGATCAGTAACACTAACTTTGCCATGTAGAACTATTTCCTGAATCTCTCGCTCAGTGCCTTCTGACTCGCCTTTAACTACGTAATTACGCACCTGGATGGCATTAATGATGGAGGCATAAGTACTTGGGCGACCAATACCTAGTTCCTCAAGTTTCTTAACGAGAGAACCCTCAGTATATCTTGCAGGTGGTTTTGAATAGGTTTGCTTAGCAATAAGGTCATGAGTATTGAGGTGATCTCCGATATTTAGCTTTGGTAAGAGAGTATCCTTATTTTTGCCGTAAACTTTGAGAAAACCATCGAAGATAACTACTTCACCTTTGGCATTAAACTTAAGGTCTGGATTTTGTGTTGGCGCAATGTCAATGCTGGTTTTTGCTACTACGGCATTTTTCATTTGAGTAGCAAGAGTGCGGGTGCGAATGAGCTGATAAAGCTTTTTTTCATAATCATTTTTACCAGCAACTTCTTGCGCGATATTGGTGGGGCGAATAGCTTCGTGGGCTTCTTGAGCACTAGCGTCTTTAGTATGAAAGTGACGAGTCTGAAGGTAATTCTCGCCGAAAGTTTGTTTAATGTAACTGGAGATGGCTGAAATGGCGTCTTTCGAGAGATTAAGAGAGTCGGTACGATGATAGGTGATGAGACCAGCCTGATAGAGTCCCTGAGCGGCAGACATAGTGGTTTTAGCGCTGTAGCCGAGGCGGCTATTGGATTCAATTTGCAGGGCGGCGGTGGTGAATGGGACTGGGTTTGCTTTAGTTCCCTCGGTCTGTTCAATATTTTGTACGATAAAATCAGAGGAGGCTAGTTGAGAAAAAAGATTTTTAGCCTCATCTGGAGTTTGGAGAGTGGATTTTTCTAGGTTAGCATCAAAAATTTCGGATGAATTCGGATCGGAAACATTGGCGGCTTGATTGGAAAATTTACCAGTAACTTTAAAAGTTGATTTGGCGGAAAATTTTTCAATTTCACGTTCTTTTTCGACGATCAGACGGAGTGCTGGTGATTGAACGCGGCCAGCCGACTTGGCACCAGGAACTTTTTTACGAACAATATCAGAAAGATCATAACCTACAAGCATATCAAGAGTTTGGCGGGCTTGTTGACTGGAAACCATATCCATATCGACGGTACGAGGATTGGCGATGGCAGACTGCAGGGCAGTTTTGGTGATTTCATGAAAAGTAATACGATGGGTAGATTTGGGGAGTTTAAGCACTTCAAGTAAGTGCCAAGAAATTGATTCCCCTTCGCGGTCTTCATCGGTGGCGAGCCAGATAGATTCGGCCTTTTTGGCTTCTTTTTTGAGTTCAGAGATGATATTTTTGTGATCTGGGTCAATTTCATAAGTAACTGCAAAATTATCGTGAACATCAACCTTGGTGTCTTTTCTGATATGACCAACGGAGGCTAAGACTTTAAAATCAGAGCCGAGGTATTTTTCAATAGTTTTGGCCTTGGCAGGGCTCTCCACGATAACTAAGTTCTTTGACATATTTATATATTAGCACGGTTGTCAAGAGTTGGTTGGTATGGGGGTGAAAAATAATTTGAAATGTTACTAAAAATAAGAAGAAAAGACTTGGCAGGTGAAAAAACTTATGTTAAAGTATAGGTAGAGTGAAGGTTTTCTGGCAGCTAAATACAGAAAGGATATTTTGCTGTGGGAATAAAAAAACAAAAACCTACAAACAAAGGTATAAAAATTGTTAGTGGCATGTTGGCTGCAAGTTTATTTGCAATGCCAGTGCTACTACTTAATGGTGCACCAACCTCGGCGGCCTCACAGTCTGCCACAACAACGGTTAATGTAACCATTGATCCGGTGATTTCGATTACGGCTTCACCAAATATTGAAATGGATATTACTCCAACCACCTCTGGCCAGTTTAGAACTGCGAATGGTAATGTGGTGATTTCAACCAATAACGTAAAAGGTTATACGACCTATATTACTTCAAGCACAACTGAAACCAGCTTAAAGCAGCCAGCTGCGGCCGGTGTTTCAGCTGTTATTCCTACAGTTTCCACAAGTGGAACCACTATTTCTGGCAATGGATGGGGCTGGTCAAATAATGCGACTCAGTTTAATCCAGTAAAAGCTACCGGTACAACCGACAACAGTGCAGTCTTTAGCCGCACCACAGCTGCTACTCCAACAGGTGATAATAAGACCCTAACAATTGGCGCTAGTGCAACAACAAGCGTACCATCGGGTACTTATTCAAATACCTTACTACTTACTGCCGTAACAAATAACTAATAATATTAATATTGCGAGGAAAAATATTGTTAGTTTTGGCTGTTGAATAGTCTTATAAAAAGGACCCGTAGAGGGTCCTTTTTGCATAACGAAAATATATTGTAATTCCCTGCTGGTTTTAGTGGGGTTTTAAAAACAATCAAAAAGCCCCAAGTAAGGGTGGGCATCACTTGGGGCTATTTGACCCTACAACGCATCTCTTTGATACCGGGAGATTCCCCGGAGCGTGACCCACCTCACAAACTTTGGGGCCCGCCGGTTATAGGGGTTGCTATGTTCTTAAAGATTGACTTTCAAGTGGAGGTAATACTTATACTTACAACCGATAAAAGAAAAATTGTAAGTCGAAAGTCTTTTAAGAACACGCAACTTCTGTTATATTGGTAACAGAAATTATGATTTATTTAGGTGCGGTGTAGAGATCGTGCCTTTTTTGTGCTTCGACCTCTAACTTGTTGAAGTATACCATACAAAAATATATATGTCAATACTTAAAACTAAAGATATTAAATAATCAAGTAAAAAACGGAGGGTATTTGTATGGAAATCAATAGAATTACACCTGAAGATACGCAGTTTACGGCGCGTCTTTCTACTATTGCGCTTAAGCCTAAAAAGTTGTATTACTATGGAACATTGCCGAGTATGGATGAAAGGTTTAGTGAGACTGAGGCAAGATACGCATTTGAGGGGAGAGGGCGACCGAGGACTGTGGCAGTGGTGGGCGCAAGAAAATGCACTGATTATGGGCGAGAACAGGGCTATAAGATTGCTTATGAGCTTGCTCGTCAGGGCGTAGTGGTGGTTTCAGGTTTGGCTTTTGGTATAGATTCGGTAGCACATCGGGCTGCTCTTGATGCGGGTGGAATAACCGTGGCAGTATTGGGTACGCCGATTGATCAAATATATCCAGCCTGCCACAAAGGGCTGGCAGAAGAAATAGTTCAAAAGAAGGGCGCGGTTATTTCAGAATATCCAGAGTGGCAGGAAGTGTTAAAAGATGAGAAATTGGCAAAAACTTTACAATCACAATCGGGGCGAAAAGCGGCTTTCTTGCAGAGAAATCGGTTGATCTCTGGCTTATCGGATATTGTGATTATTGTGGAGGCGGATCTAAGATCGGGGTCTCTTAATACGGCACATCATGCGTTTGAACAAAGTAATTTAGTATATGCGGTGCCAGGGGACGTGACGAGAGAAGGATCGAGGGGATGTAATAAACTTTTGGGGAGAGGAGCAGTTGCCTTTTCGGAGACAGAGGAAATACTACTAGATCTGGGGTTCAAAATTAAGAAAGCTGTAACGCAGAAAAAGAGGGTCTTAAAGGGGGACTCGGAGGCGGAAACGCAGATTTTAGAAAGAATACAGGAAGGAAGATCGGATGGGGAGGAAATATTGGAGGCGATACAAAAGAATGGGGTAATGATGACAGTTTCTGATTTTACAATGGCAATTTTTGATCTGCAAATCAAGGGGCGGATTAAGGCGCTCGGCAGTAATCGATGGATGTTGATTGATTAGGAGAAAAAAGAAAATGGAGAATAGTAGTTTACCTAAAAGTATTTCTAATGCGGATACGGTGAATATTTTGGCGCGAATTGATAAATTACGTAAAATCCATGCATTAAATGTTGCAAACCGGTTTAATTTAAGTTTGACCGAAGTGAAGATTATGGGATTTATCAGATGTAACGAACTTCGGCATGGATTAAGTGATATTTTAGAATGCCATAATATGGGTGAAACTTCGATCACGCGTTCGATTTCAAGATTAGAGGAACGATCATATATACGTCGGCGCAGTCAGCAGTTTAATCAGAAATGTGTGGATTTAACGGTGGCGGGAGAAGGTAATTTTGTGGCAAGCTATATTATGCTAGAGCAGAGGAAGTATCTAGACGAGATATTTAACGGTTTTACACATGATGAAAGGGTGATGATGGGGAGAATGCTTTGGAAAATTGATCGAAATGTCAGACACGTCTTGATGGAAAATAAAATTAAGCAGGAGCGTGGCAAAATGGGATAAAAAGAATAACAGAGATTTATGACAAGTCCGAGATGCGATGCGCGGCCTCAGTTAGGATGTCTGGCAGTAATTCCTTTTCGGTTTGAGTGAAATGACCAAGAACAAAATTAGTGTCACCGATTTTTTGACGTAGTTCTGGATTGCCAGTACCAATGCGAAGACGCGGATAGTCGGTAGTGTGAAGATAATTGGTTAAAGATTTGAGGCCATTATTGCCACCATCACTACCTTTTTCCCGAAAGCGTAATTGACCGAACTCAAGATTAAAATCATCACAGACGGCTAGGATATTGGTCGGGTCAATTTTAAAAAAGCTAGCACATTCTTTAGCGGCGAGGCCGACTTCGTTATAAAAGGTTTGCGGCTTAAGAAATATAATATCATCATGCTTTGCCCAAATTGAATGGAACTTTTGACTAGTCTGCCAAGATAGTCCGTGTAGTTTAAAAAAATAATCTAAAGCAAGAAAGCCGATATTATGTCGAGTAAAATCATATTCGCGGCCGGTATTACCAAGGCCAATAATAAGTTTCATATGACAAATTATATCCTAAAATGGAAAAAGCCACCATAAAGGTGGCTTTAAAAGGAGAACTTCATTCATTTAAAATGTGAAGAAGTTGATTAGGGATTTTGGTCATCCGGATTGTTGTTTTGAGCTGTTACTTTTATGACTGTCTAGCAACGATTGCCTGAACAAATTCACTACGAACTACCTCAATGTCTTTAAGCTCGATTTGAGCAACCATTGGTAGTCCTAAGCATAACTGTTTGGCGTAGGATAGACCATTATTCTGCTTGGAGAGGCCATGTTGATGAATCTGTTTGACGTCACCAGAAATGATAACCTTAGAGTCCTTAGCGATACGTTTTAAGAGCATATCGGCTTGATCGGGTGTTTGATCTTGGAATTCATCATAAATGACGAACATATTGGCAAAATCAAGACCACGTGCGGCCTCAACGGGAATATTCTTAAAATGCTTGCTGTATAACTTATCGCTTTCGGTGCGGATTGTATTCTGTGAATCTTTAAGATTGCGTTGCTTGTCACAGCTATTTGGGGTGTTTTCTAAGGTCTTACTAATCTTGCCATCGGTTAATTTAATGTAATTTTGAATGGCATTTTTAATTGGTTCTACGTTAGGCCCAATCTTGTCATTAAGATCACCAGGCAAGAAGCCAAGTGCGCGTTGAACGTCGATACTGCAAGGTACGATCGTAGCTTGCAAGAATTTACCCAGAGCACAGACCTTAATGGCGCCTAGTACCGAAAGAAAAGTTTTACCAGTTCCAGCCGAGCCGGTTACAAAAACTACAGAAATATCTGGATTAGAGATGGCTTCGGCATACATAGCTTGACCTTCGTTTTTAAGTCTAATCCCAAAATTCTTGTAGTGAGTGAGGTGCACGATTTTGTCTGCCTTTTGGTCAAAGCGACCGATATGAGCATATTGGTCACGTGCGGGACTGATGAAATCAAGATCATCTAGTTCAAGATTAGGAGTCATACTAATAAACTCATTGGCGATGAGTTCTGGTTCGTCTGGGAAATACTCCTGCCAAGTTTGATGATCGATTCCATCCTTTGAGGCGAGGAAAATATTGTAAAAATCAGGCGGAACGATAATATCTCTTCTGCCAGTATAGAGACGCCTTGTAAACTCGAACAGTCTAGTTTCTATACCATTCGCACGGGCCAAAATAGTGACAAGATTATTGCAAGTCAATATTTCAACTGTCGGTTTTTGCTGAATTGTATCATACTGATCATTGGTCAATCCATCGGCAGATGCTTCCTGAAAACCGATTAATGATTTTGCGATCTGGTTTGCTGCCGAGATTAGCTGTGCGGTGCGAACTTCTTGGTGCTCGGTTTGAATCTGAGGATACTTATTCTTCTGACGAAGATATCCTGAGCCAAAAGCTAGGCCAAAGAGATCTAATTCGGTATCCGACACATTAGCAAAAACTGAGAACAGCGTGTCAGTCTGGCGGAAATAGATGGCTGAAACCAATTCTCCGTTTGACTTTTGGTCAGTTTGATAGTCGGTCTCAACTAATAACTGACGTATTCTAAAAAGTAAATCCTTAGATGTAAAACTATCAAGTCCCTCTTGTTGTTTTTGCTCCTCGAGCTCCAAAATAACAGAAACTGGAATGATAAAATGCTTGCCTGTAATCTGCAGATTATTGTCTGCGACCTGCCAACCCTGACTTGTCGGAATGATTTCTGGACAAGTTAGCAGAATACTTTTATCAATTAAGTAGACTGGATATTTCTTGCCTAAATAATTAATAAGGTCACATTCGTATATATTACGAATAAACATAGTATTACTGTGAGCTGACAGCTTGGTCTCCATCTTTTTCATGGGATCCCTCCTTTTTTGTAAAAGAACTTAACTTGGCAACTTTCGGTATTTGGTGTATCAAACAGCGGAAAATTACCGATTACTAAAAATAGGTACAATACCTACTTGGAGATATTATTGCATAAGAATCAATGAATGCAAGCATTAGAGGAACGGAGAAAAATGCATTAAAAATAAGAAAACGTCTTTTAGGAGATAGAGGGGGGCGAAAATTAGTCTTGTTTTTGGCCGCGATAGGATTTACGTGGGCCGCTGGCACGATCATTATGGAAGGAGAAGATAATTGGCGTACCAATGAAGGGATAGGTTTCACGGATTTTACGCTCCAAATAGCGCTTATAAGACCAATGCAAAAGCTCCATTTCGCGTCCGTGAATAACAAACCATGGGGGGCAGGTGTCGGTCTGGGTGATATATTTGAGCTTTGGATGAGTATTTTTAAGACCAGCTGGGGGATGAGAAGCGGTAGCTTCACGCAGAATTTTATTAAGATCAGAGGTTTTTACTTCGGTGTGTCTTGCGATGTCGATTTCGGTGACTAGCTCAAATAATTTGGTGACATTTTTGCCGGTTTCAGAGCTGGTGATGAGAACAGGAGCGAAGGATAAGAAATTATAATCACGTTCGAGCTGATTTAGAATGTGATCAATCTCAGTATATTCGACGGTTCTTGTTTTATCCTCAAAATTGGAGGTGACAGGGGTGGAATTATCTAGAAGATCGGCCTTAGTTAAGACCATAATAATTCCCTTGCCAGCTTCAATAATTTGTCCAGCAAGAGATTGATCGAGTTTAGAATGTGGCTCTTTTGCATCGATCAGTAGGGCACAGATGTCGGCCTCTTCGATGGCTGCAAGTGTGCGAATAGCAGAGAATTTTTCGATACCGACTTCTCGTTTGCCAGGCTTCCTAAGTCCAGCGGTGTCAAGAATTTCAATAGTTTGGCCTTTGAACTTGATACAAATACGATTGATGTCACGAGTGGTTCCCTGTTTGGAACTGACGATGGCTTGTTGCTTTTGACCAAGGCGGTTAAAAAGGCTGGATTTTCCAACATTCGGGCGGCCAATGAGGGCTAATTTGATTAAAGGATTGCCATTTTCATCGAGATTGATTTTGGATTCTTCGGCAGCTTCAGCCTTAGGCGCGATTTTGAGTTCCTCAAAGATATGATATTTGAGGGCGGAGATACCAAAACCGGTGGTAGCGGAGGTCTTAAAGATCTCAGTCTCCTTAATGCCAAATTTAAGATATTCAAAAGGCTCGAGAGACTCTTTGAGGTCTGACTTATTAAGAATAAGAAAAACTGGCTTTTTGGACTTTAGTGCAGAACGAGAGATTTCAAGATCACGAAAATCAGGGTATTTTGTGGAATCGACAGTAACAAGAATGAGATCAGCGACCTCAATGGCATCTTCGATCTGGTCTTGGATGGAGGCTTCGAAATCATCTTCTGGGTTTTTAAGACCAGCGGTGTCAATAAGGGTAAAAGCATTGTCGATTGTCGCGACGACATTATCGCGAGTAGTACCAGCTTCACGGGCAACAATGGCGATATTTTTGTGAGCCAAACGATTTAATAGACTGGATTTTCCAGCGTTAGTTTGGCCAATTAATGCAACAATAGGAAGCTTCTTCATGCAGATATTTTAACATAGTTTACTGTGCTTGTAAAATACAAAAAATATGGTGTAACTAGAAAAAGAGCCCGAAGGCTCTAGGAAATTTGCTGATTTGGTGATTCCGGCGGGAGTCGAACCCGCGATTTTCTGGATGAGAACCAGACGTCCTAGACCACTAGACGACGGAACCAGTACATTAAAATTAACATTTTATGAATAAAAAGGCAAGAGAAAAAGGCCAGAGTCTGCAAGATTGAAGCCTTACGTACTAATCGCAGTCGAAAGTACGATCTTTATAATCTAGATCATCAAGTTCAATGAAGGCGCGTGGTTTGCCACTCATACCGAGATCAAGGCCATTATTTTGGCGACGAAAATCTTCATCAGACATGTTACCGAGATTATCTTCATCACCTTCATCTTCGAGATTATCGTCATCGGTAGGATCGTTAATATCATAGGCGGCGTGATCAAAATAGTCGGGTTGATTGGCGCCAGAGTCCCAGGAATCTGCATCGGTGTCGACGATCTCTTCAAGAACCTCAGACATTTTACTATTTGGTTCGCCAATATTAGTGTGATATTGACCAGTCATGCAAAACTCCTGCTTAAGTTGACTTAATTATAACAAATTTAGGATTTAATCGTAAGTAATCTTGCCATAGCTTTCAGGGATAGCAGAAAGCCAAATGCGACCAGGTTTAAGTTTAATTTCTTCACCCTGTTGGTTTTTGAAAATAATCTGGGATTCTCGGTTTAATTTATGCCAAGTACCTTCAAGAACGGTGCCATTTTGAAAGATAAAGGCTGGTCCAGAGCCAATAGTGGTAATGTCTTCATGGTAGTGGTCGAGGGGGCTGGTGTGCTGTTTAACCAGCATAACAATTACAACGTCAGGGTTTACTTGAGTGGGTGTTCCACAATCAAGAGCGGGGGTTGGTTTGTCCTTAGTATTTTCGCAGATATAGGAAAGGTGTTTTTCACCATTTTGGAAGCTACGTGTATAGGTGTTGGTATTTGAATTATAGAGATAATCAACATTAAAACTAGTTTGCCAATTAAAACGAATATGGATATTGGAGACTTTTTTGTAAGCGGGACTAGTTGACTGATCTTGTTCGGTTTGTTCGGTTGACTTTTCTACAAGTTGTTTTTGGGTAAGAGATTCTTCAGGGGTGAGTCTTGAAAAAGATTTGGGGTAAGAGCGCTGATCGTTTTCTTTTTGGCGATGAAAATCGGCAAGTAAGGGGCCGGAAGTCAAGAGATTATTGGGGGCATAATAACCGACAAAGCCTGACCTTGTCCAGGAACCATTACTGCGCCACATATAGGTGTATGATTCGCTGAGGTGTTTATATCCAGTGCTAATGGCCGATAATGCATCGTCAGCGCCACCAGCATGAATAATAGTGCAGTCGAAGGGCGAAACCCAATCAAGATGATAAACCCGAAGCGAACGAATGGGGCCGATGGCGGTCTGATTAGTTGGATTTTTAAAAATGGCTGCAAAACGAGTGATGCCAGCTTCGGCAATAGCTTCAAAAACGATACTAGCCTGGTTTAAGCCCGTTTGTGGTCTGGCCCCGTCTATTCCATTAGGGATCTGAATACAGAAAGTGGGCTGAGAGTTAATTTCATTTGCCGCCTGTTCAGCCTGTTTGATACTGATTTTCTGAGGCTGACCGTCTTGGTCTAAAATTGGATTACCGGAAGTATTATACTGAGTGCCTGAATGAGAAATGGGTTGTCCAGTGAGATTGTCATAAAACCAGGTAGGTGTGCCTTCGACTTCGGTTAGCTGATGCTCTACGGAATTAATGGGGGTAGTTGATTTTTTAGAAAGAAGAAAGATGGTGCCGATAATAATCGAACTTAAGATAAAGATAGTAATGAGTCCGAGGATAAATTTTAAGGGTAGAGGTTTTTTCGTGACATTGCTGGACTCTATTTCTTCAGTTTCTTCGGACTCAGGATTTGAAACCTGATGTTTTTTTGAATTATTTTGTTGGGGAGAATGATGTACTGTTCCCACTTAGGGCTCCTTTAGTTATTTGAAAGAGCGGTGCGGACCTTATTTAGTCTTGCGAGCGTGCGGTTTTTGCCTAAGACATGAAGGGTGAGGTGAAGGGCAGGGCTAAAGGCTGCAAAGCTAACTGCGATACGGATAAGACTGAAGAATTCAGCAGGTTTTTTCTCAGTTTTTACAAGTAGGCTATTGAGGAGGTTTTGAAGATTATCCTCTGTCCAGTCGGCTTCATCGACGTCGTTCAGGGCTTCGATGGTCTCTGTTAATAAGCCAACTAATTCCTGTTCAGAGTACTTTTTGAGGAATTTACTGCTAGTGATCATAGAGAGATCAATGGCTGGATCTTCAAAGAAATAAGTTGTCATCGTGCGAAGATCAGAAAGAGTTTTTAAGCGGTCATAAATAATAGCAAGAACAGACTTTTTATATTCAATAGTTTCTTGTTTGGCGGAAGCTGGCCAGAAGTCAATTGGCTGGAACAGATCATAACGGGAGAAATCTTCTGAGCCCGTGGTTTCACAAGTGCGGGCAAAGAGTGCATCGATCCCCTGCTCGGTAGCAATTTTACGAATCCACTGACCGTTCATCCAGAGAATCTTCACTTCGTCAAAACGGGCACCCGAGTTCTGGATGCGATCGATTGAGAATTTTTCAATAAGCTCTTCTAGTGAGTAAATTTCTTGTTCAGTGCCATCATTCCAACCGAGGCAAGCAAGGTAATTTAGCATAGCTTCTGGTAAAATACCGTCGTCGCGATATTCGGTAACGGACTTAGCTCCATCGCGTTTACCAAGTTTTTTGTTGCCAGTTGGGGCAAGAATATGTGGTAGAGAGACAAAGAGGTGTCTTGGAAAATCAAGCGCGTCATAGAGTGCGAGATAATTTGGGGTGCTAGATAGGTATTCAACGCCACGAGTAATATGGCTGCATTCCATGAGGGTGTCATCGATGATATGGGCAAAGTTGTAGGTTGGCAGTCCATCTTTTTTAATTAAAATGATGTCGTCGCAGACTTCTGGTCCAGTATGGATATCGCCCATAACCTCGTCGTGCCAACTATATTCTTTAGGAATGGTTTTAAAACGAATGGGTAGACCCTCTTTCCATTCTGGGGGATTTACTGGACGGTGGTTACGATAGAGGTATGGAACCTTTTTTGCTTCGTCTTCTTTACGATAGATATCGATCTGCTCGCTTGTGGTGTCATCGGCATAGGCTCGACCATCAGCAATGAGTTGTTTGGCCCATTTAAGATAAATATCCTTTCTAGCAGATTGTATGTAGGGGGCAAAGGGACCATTTTTGATGGGGCCTTCATCCCATTCTAGATGGAGCCAACGCAAGGTATCAAGAATTAATTCAGTGGCACCCTCGACAAAACGAGCCTGATCAGTATCTTCAATACGAAGAATAAACTGTCCACCGGCTTGTTTAGCGATTAGAAATGGATAAATGGCGCTCCTAATATTGCCGATATGGATGTAGCCAGTAGGGCTCGGAGCAAAACGGGTGCGAATTTTTTTCATAATAATTCTAGTATAGCACTTTTAGCTACTAGAGAGAAGTTACTAAAGAGAGGTAACGATGTTTTTGATCTGTTTTTTAGTAAGTTCACCATGGAAATTGGTGATTTTGTAAACGATGCCGGCGTTGACCCAGGCAGCATTGGAGCCACTGACATAAATTGTGATTCCCTGTTCCTTGATGGTAGTAAAGTCTTCACTCCATTTTGGTTTGACAAAACGGTTTAATAGAGCGGTGCTATCCCAAGGAAGTTTTTCTTCAGTAAGGGTGAATTTGGCTTGGTTAGGGCCTAGAAAATCCATAGCAACGCTGTTGTCTTGCGCAGTGTAGACACCGGAGAGGCGGTAGTCGCGAGGAACATAACTAGGATAGGTAGCTTGGATACCAGTTTGCATGGCGGCAACTTTGATTGAAATATCTGGCATATTAGACTGTACAATAAAGAAGAGCGCGGCAACGACGGCTGAGGAACAAAGGAAGGCGAAGAGTACGCGAGCGCCTTTGTTGCGCTTAGCTAAAGTTTTAGAGGAAGAAGCAGTTTTGGTCTTAATAGAGGCGACTGGCTTGACGGCGGCATGTGTTGTTTTTGTAGCTTGTTTTTCTAGATGATCTAGTCTTTGCATGCGACTGAAAGCGGATTCTACTGAGGTGACGGTCATGTTAGTGGCAGGAATACTAATTGGGGTGACGGCAGGGCGAGAAGAGAAGCTGGTCTTTTTAGTTGATTTTATAGCAGCCTTTTCGTGTTTAGCGAGTGCCTTGGCGCGTGCATTAAGGAGTTGGCGTCTCTTGAAAGAATCAGTGAAAATTGGGGTTGGTTGAACAGTTTGATTGAGGATAGATTGTTCTTGTTCAGATACGAGAGAAAAAGCACGGTCCATCCTGGCCTGATGATCAAAAATAGGGGTGGAGTCTTTTTCTTCCAGTTTGATTTGTCGGGTATTTTTCTCTACCAAAGGAGCATTGTCGAGAACCATAATTTTCTTTGGTTGCGGGGTATCAATAGAGCGAGGCATTGATGGTTGAGAAACGGATATTGAAACAGGCTTTTTAACTGGAGCCTCTTTAGCAATTTTGTGCTTGAATGTAATATTAACAGAATTACTATCTGTAGCTTTTTGAACCATTCTTTGATCAGCGATAGGTTGAGGTTGGTTGGAGGTGGATTGAGAAAGAGAGCTAACGCGCGGAGCGTTGTTTTTTAGTTGACTCTGAGGGGTAGTTAAGTAAGAGGCTGGACGTCGAACATAGCGACGATTCAAGGTGGCAGATGCTTGAAGATTATGGTGAGTTTGCCTGCTTGAAATGTCTTGGGTATATAACTGTCTTTGCATGTTTGTCTTGTCTTCCTCACTCTTTTATTACGCTTGTTATTATAAACTATACCGGTTTGGAAAATCAATACTAATTGCTATCATGCTATAATAATCCCAATATGGATATTGAAAAACGTAAACGTAATAAGCTAATTAGAGTCATTTTTGTAGATATTATTATGTCACTGGCTGTGGTGGGGTTGGTCTTTGTGTTGGTGGCTGTAGTTGAAGGGTGGAGATTGGGGGCTAACCTTAAATTAGAGCAGAACGGTATGGCGCAGATTGAGTCGTTACCAACTGGAGCAAAATTGGTAATTGACGGAAAGCAGGATTTTAATGAGACAAATATTTCGAAGCTACTTTCGGCTGGTGAACATGAAATTACATTATGGAAGGAGGGTTTTGATTCTTGGACTAAGAAGATTAGTATTACGTCAGGACTTTTAACACGTTTAAAACATCCACGTCTATTTAAGAAGGAACGCACCACAGAAGAAGTGGCCAGTTATCAAGATTTACGTTTCGTTTATGCGGCGCCAGATCATCGAAGCTTATTGGTGGCGAAGAATAATACAACAAAATGGCAGTACATTACAGCGCTAGGTGCGGATAAAGTTACAATAGAGGAGATTGATGTGAAGGGGATTTTTGTCGGTACAAGCGACGGTAAGTTCCCGGGTGAAATTTTACAGGTAACATGGAATGATACTGGTGAAAAGGTCCTGATGCAGGTTAAAAATGGCGAAACGGTTGAATGGGGCGTGCTTAGTTTAAAGAAGGTTAGCGAAAGTGTGAATCTTTCTCAGGCAATTCTAAAATACACCGAAAAAGGAACCGACAAGAAGCCTGAGACGATGACCGAGGCTCGAATACCGGAGGGTAAACGAATCTTAACGCAGGCGGTGATTAGTGATGCGACTGCTAGCAGGTTTATTGCCTTAATTGATGGTAATTTGAGAGAGATTGATACCTCAATGAAGACATTATCGGAGAGTTATTTGAAGAATATTGCTAAATTTAGAGCCTCTGGTTCGCAGATTATTTATTTAACTAATACCGAGAAAGATAAACGTCAGGTCGGGATTTATCGTTTAGGCGATAAGGGCGGTATTGATATTGAGGTGATTGTACGATCGAAGAAAGATGCGTCTATTGGTTTAGCGATTTCTGAATTTGACAGTAAAAAATATCTCTGTGTCACTGTGGATGATCGATTGGCGGTTTATAGAGCGAATGAATATCCGACTTATGGCAATAATGACAATAGCTTTGAAAAAATTAGTGAAGAAAAATTAGGATTTGTGCCAAGTGAATTGATTAAGTCGGGCAATGGTGAATTCTTTATTGCGAAAAGTGATAAGAAATTTATGATCTATAATCTTGACCTAGAAGAGTTGAGCTATGTAGAACATCAAAATAATAATATCGCATGGCTAGATTATTATCTGATGTTTGATGTGGTGGATGGCAAGATGGAGGTCTTCGATTTTGACGGAGCTAATCGTCGCACTATCTTAAATCAAGATGTGGCCTTTGGGTTTGATGCGGTGATTAACTCAAATAATCGTTATATGTATTATGTAACAAAAACGGCTGATGGATATAGCTTAAAGCGAGATAAACTAATTTAGAATTAAATGTAAAAATAGTCCCCTTTTGAGGGACTATTTTTTATATAGCTAGAAAGTCTTAATTTATCTAATTAATTGTCCGATTAGATATTATCTAATTTGATTGTCCAGTTAGCCAGCGCCAGACTCGATCGAAGAAAGAGCGCTCGTTGGCTGGTAGAACGGAGCTAGTGTTTTCTGTGGTCTCAGGTTTAGTTTCAGCAACAGCTGGAGCTTGGGTTTTATCGTAAGTTGGATTGATCTGCTCAGCAGTAACTAGTAAGCGATAGCGATCGGTACCGAGCGGGGTACAAGTGATAAGGGTGAGTAATGGCTTATCTGTCGGGTAAATAAGTGCAGCAACATTGGTTGGTTCAACGGTTTCACGCTTAAAAACTTTGTAAGTATAGCGAACTGAGTTGTAGTTGATGTAGATTAGATCGCCATCAACAAGTCGTTCAAGGCCAGAAAAAATGAATTTATACTGGTTGTTACTGTAAATGTCGCCAGCAGAGTGGCCTGAAATTACGAGATTACCGATTTGTCCTGGCATCGCATCGGCGCCAGGAATTTTGAATTGAGCAACGCCATGATTCATTGCGTCGTTAATAGTGGCCGTGTCGGTGGCAAGATTGTAAAGAACCGGAACGTCGACATTGAGCTTGGGAATAATCAGACGAGGGTCGGCAGTTGGGGCTTCGGAAACGGTAGGATCGATGGCGGTAATGCCAGTATCTTTAGTGTTCCCTGGTGCAATATAGGCCATAATTGGTGCAAAGATTAAACGGTTATACTGTAAGAATAAGATGAAGAGGACGGAAAAGATCCCGGCAAAAAGTGGGACGAGTTGCTTATGTCGTTTTGTCAGCTTAAAGCTGGAGTTGGCCTTTTGACGAATTTTTTCGCGCAAACTAGTCTCAACCTGTTTGGACTCTAAGTTATCTCCGGTAATATTGTCTTGAGAAAGTTGATTTTGCTCGGCGGTTGCTGCGCTAGAGAATTTATTCTTTTCGGTTTCGATATATTTTTGAGCAGCCTTGGCATAATATTCGCTGTAGTATTTTTGATAATAATTTTGCCAATCAGAATGATATTTTTGCCAGTTATTGGTTTGGTTATTGAGGTTAATAGGGGTCTGTTTGAGTGAGCTGCGATTTTCGGTATTGTATTTTTGAATCAGATTACTGCGAAGAGTTTGCTCGCCAAGAATGCGATGCTCTACTTTGTGTTGGTTATTATGAAGAAAAGAGAGGGCGGCGAAAGAACGACTGGTTTGCTGTAATTTATTTAGTGGCGAATTTTGAGCTGGGGAATTTTGAGAAGCAGAAACAGGGCTGTTACTAGAATAAGCAGCCAGAACTTTATTGCGAGCGAGTTCAGTAACGGTCTGTCGTTGTCGATCGCTAGAAGATAGCCCACCATCTTTTGGATTCATATATTAATTATAACATTGAAAAGCTATGTCTAGAAAAAACTATTATAAAGAAAGTGGGGTTTTATGGTAAAATAAGACAGAGGGCGAATGGCGGAATTGGTAGACGCGCCAGACTCAAAATCTAGTTCCAGCAATGGAGTGTGGGTTCGATTCCCACTTCGCCCACCAAAACGACCTAATGGTCGATTTTTTTATAGGGATTTATTTGTTATAATGGTATTAGTTTTTTGGAGGTGGTAGAAATGGAAAATAGAAAACAGATTAACCGTAGTGTAATTGTGATTTGTGGCGTGCTGCTAGGGGTAATTTTGATTGCTTTTGGCGTTTACCAGAATATGAATTCAGAATATTCGAAACTAAATTTACCAACAGCCGAAAAAATACAGGCGGAGATAAAAACTAGCTATCAAGAAATAGATATTTTAAGAAAAGAAATGCTGGACGAGTATGAAAAACATGGAGAATCGGCTGAATATGGACTAAAATCCAGGCAAATACAAGAAAAAGAGGTGCTCCGGGCAGATTTAGAGGAAAGATTATTAAAAATTAATAACCATGAATATGACGGAGTGAAAAATGAGACCATGGGGAGGTCTGCGCCATTATTTATCGGAGGGATTTTAGTAATAGTTGTGTCATTAGTAATATCAGGAGTATTATTCTCAATCGAGCAGAAGAAAAAATAATTATGGAAGAAATGAAAAAAGAACAGATTATAGTAGGGCTTAGTCAAGAGGAAGTAGAAGCAAGGAAGACGGCCGGGCTAACAAATAAGGCAGTGGAGGCTCCCTCGAAAACAGTCGGAGAAATTATCGCTTCCAATGTTTTTACGTATTTTAATTTTGTCTTCTTGTTGCTTGCGGCATTACTAATTTCTGTACGTTCATTTCGGGATTTAAGTTTTTTGCCTCTCATTTTTATTAATTCCCTGATCGGTATTTTACAGGAATTAAGAGCAAAACAGATCTTGGATAAATTGACCGTTTTGAGCGCGCCAGAAATAGGAGTGATGCGAGATGGCGAAGAGAAAATGATAAAGACACATAATCTGGTGATGGATGATGTGATGGTGTTGACCGCGGGCTACCAAATACCGGCTGACGCGGTGGTGATTGATGGTGAGGTGGCGGTGAATGAGTCGCTATTAACTGGAGAATCAGACGATATTGTAAAAAAGACTGGAGATGAATTATTCTCTGGTAGTTTTGTGGTTTATGGTAAATGCTACGCCAAGGTAACGAAAGTGGGAGCTGAATCATATGCGGCAAAATTAACCATGAAGGCGAAAGCGATTCGTGTGGGCGAGCAATCAGAGATCTTAAGGTCGTTAAATAGCTTTGTGAAGTTGGCAGGTATTGCGATCATCCCAATTGGTATTATTATGTTTGGACAGCAGTACTTTTTGCATAGTGCAACAGCAAAGGTGAGTATTCAGGCAATGGTGGCGGCAATTATGGGGATGATTCCGGAAGGGCTGTTTCTGCTTGCTTCGGTAACACTGGTACTTTCTGCGGTGCGTTTGGCTCAGAAAAAAGTTTTGGTGCACGATATGAAGTGTATTGAGACCTTGGCGAGGGTAGATGTTTTATGTGTTGATAAAACTGGCACAATTACGAGCGATCGGATGAATGTTGAGCAGATTCAGCGAATTGTAGGCGAAGATGACGGAGATATTTTACCTGATCAATTTGAGAAGCTTCTAAAAAAAGTAGTGGCAGAGCAGTCTGGAGACAATGAGACGATGCGAGCTTTGAAACGATATTTTGAAAAATCAGAAGAGCCAGTCGAGGAACATAGCGCATTATCTGATCTTACTGGTGAGGTGATAAAAGTATTAGGATTCTCTTCAAAGTATAAATATAGTGGTATTTGTTTTAAAAAGAAAACATTAGTAGTGGGGGCGCCTGAGTTTGTATTAGGGGATGATTTTAAGAAATATGCAAAAACCTTTAATCAATTTACGGAAAAAGGTTATCGTGCCTTGGTATTTGGTGAGTATCAAGGGAAACTGTCTGGGAAAAAAGAGAAGACAGAGATGGCTTTGACGGAAAAAGTTAGACCGCTACTCGTGATTGTGTTATCTAATGAAATTAGAAAAACCGCACCAGCAACTTTTGCGTATTTTAAAGAGCAGGGTGTAAAAATTAAGGTGATTTCTGGTGATAATGCAAGAACGGTGTCGGAAGTGGCAAAAATGGCTGGAGTAGAAGGAGCGGAAGACTATATAGATATTTCTACCGTTAAAGACGCCAAAGAGTTCAAGGCGGCAGTTTTAAAATATACAGTGTTTGGCCGCGTGAAGCCGGAGGAGAAGCTAAAAATGGTAAAGATTCTGAAGGCGGCTGGCCGTACAGTGGCAATGACGGGGGACGGCGTGAATGATGTGCTAGCTCTAAAAGAAGCGGATTGCTCTGTGGCAATGGCTTCTGGTTCGCAGGCGGCAGTCCAGGCCTCGCAACTAGTCCTACTAGAGTCTGATTTTGCAAGAATGCCAGCAATTGTTAAAGAGGGGCGACAGGTAGTAAATAACCTTGAGCGATCTGGTTCCCTGTTTCTTGTGAAGAATATCTTTTCATTCATTGCAGCGATTTTGTCGATTAGCTTTGGTATGATCTATCCTTTGCTCCCGACGCAGGTTTCCCTTGTGACGATGTTTACAATTGGTATACCAAGTTTCTTCTTGGCGCAGATTCCTAATCAGAATTTAATTAAGGGTAACTTTATTCTGAACGTATTGTCGAAAGCTACACCAGCAGCAATGACGAATGTTGTGGTGGTCTGGACCTTAGTATTTGTGGCTCGCGCATTACATATCGAGCGAGCGGAGCTCGGGATGCTTTGTGTTTTAGCCTGGGAGGTTGTAGGTCTAGTTTACTTATATAGAATCTGTCGTCCATTTGATAATATTTGGAAGAAGTTGATTGTAGGGGGCTGTGGGTTTGGTATGATTTTCTGCATGATCTTTTTGCAAGATTTATTCGGTGTAACATTTAATATTTCTT
Source organism: uncultured Candidatus Saccharibacteria bacterium (assembly GCA_963540965.1). Classification (GTDB taxonomy): domain Bacteria; phylum Patescibacteriota; class Saccharimonadia; order Saccharimonadales; family Saccharimonadaceae; genus Nanosyncoccus. The sequence goes on along the minus strand of CAUTSA010000002.1, from coordinate 80,381 downwards.
ACATTGGTTGGACTATCTTTGCAATTACGGCTTGTTTGGTCTTACCGACTATGGTTTTCTTTGAGAAACTATTGGCTGTGCTTTACTTTAAGTTCTTTATAGGTTTTATACAAGAGAAAATTATCGAGAAGAAAATCTTCAGGAAACATTAACTTAAAAAAGAGCTCTATCTTAAGTAGAGCTCTAATAGTTTATTGATTTGTGTGGATTGAAGGACGGAAGTTTTAGCTTTAATGATATTTTTACTCATTTCTGCAATTAATGCGGGTTGTGCGAAGAGCTGATCGATTGAATTTGTCATAGCGGCAATTGAATCATTTGAAGAGCGAAGCCCACCATGGTTTGGAACGACTTCATCCATGGCCGGATCCGCATAAAGGACGGGTAGACCACAGGCAACTGCCTCCAAGATAGTCATACCTTGCGTATCAAAACCGTATGAATTAATCACTGAAATATGCTGATCTTGCATGAAGTTAAAAATTTGTTCATGTGGGATAGTTCCTAAAAATCTAATTTGGCTAGATTGCAGATGTGATTTTGCGAAAATTTTAGCTTCTTGTGCTTGATTGCCATCACCAATGATGGTTAAAGCGATTCTATCCTTATGTTTTGAGTTTGCGACAGATTGAAGGAAAGGTAGGATGCGTTTTTCCTTAGAGAGCCGGGAGTTCCAAATGATGCGCAGAGGTTCGTTTGGTTTAAAGAGGCGAACAGAGAAACTTAAATTTTGCAAATAAGAGTCGTCGACACCGTTGGAAATAACGTGAATCGGCTTTTTGACGCCGTACTGTTTAAGATTTTTTGCAAAATGGGTAGAGGGGGAAACCACGAAGTCTGCAAGGTTGGCTTGTCGTACCATGAGTTGCCACATGTGTTGAGAGACGGAATTCTTGATTAAAAAAGCATCTTTTTGGGGTAATCTTTCTGAATCAGATGACACACTGCTAAGGCTAATAGCATGCATGGTATCCAGTAATTTTGCTACAAGGAATTTTATAGGAGTAGGAAGATTGGTATTAATAGCAATATCTTCTCGACCATGCATGGTCTGAATGAGTTTTATTCCATATTCTTTAGCAAGTTTAACTCCAGCGATACTGCAGCTAGCTTCATAGTGTACATGGATAAGATCGAAATGATCGGAGAAGACGGGGTATTCTTTTTTAATAAAGCGCAGGATCTTCTTAGGTCTTTTGGCTAGAGGCGCATGGTTGGGGTGTAAAAAATGATGCGTAGGAATAATGCAGAGGTCTTGCTCGGTATTTTTTATCCGATCTCCGGGGCAAAAGATGGTGACTTGATGTCCAAGTTTTTGAAGTGCAGATTTTTGTGCCTTAATAGAAGATGGAATGCCGCCCGGGATATCAAGATAAATATCCGTAAAGAGGGCAATGCGCATTACCAGCCGCCCCCGCCACCGCCACCGCCGCCGCCACCGGAAAAGCCACCTGAGAAGCCGGAACCGGAACCGCTGCCTGGTACAGTGACTGAGCTATTTAAGCTACTACTGAGGCTACGTAAACTGGAGCTGGAGAAGCTGTAGCAAAGTGGTATAGCAAGGTCACGTTCATCGACTAATGTATAGTAATGCTCAAGTGATTTGCGCCAAGATTTTTCCTGGCCAAAGATAATGGCGTAGGGTAAAAGTTTTTCGTATAGCTTGACGATTCCCTGATTCGAGGTGTCTGCACCCTTTGTGCTTTGAAGAAGTTTAATTCGATCAGCTTCCGCCATTTTGATATAAGTTTCAAGTCCAGCAAGATAATTGGCTTGCTCTAAACCCTGGTTGGTGTACTTCATGTAGCGATAACCAATAGCGGATCCGCAAGTAATAATAAAGAAGAAGGCTGGTACGAAGTAAAAAGCAATATTTAGTAGGATTTCGTTTTCAATAATGGCGACTGAACCATATTCGCCAAAGGTATTAATGAACCATTCCTGATTTATTATACTGGTGACGATGATTGCAATGGTGACCACGGCAACTGCGACAAGCTTAATAATAAGTGGCCATTTAAGATTTTGGAAGAATTTAGTTTCTGGTTCTAGGTCTTTGCGTTCTCTGAGTGAAGATTCAACTTCGGTATCAAATTGTTTGTAGAGTGCGGTTAGGGTACTACTATAGCGGTGGGGCTTTAGTTCGATAACTTGATTTTCTGTGAGCTGTTCGATGCCACCGTTCATGATGTTGAGCAGTGAAATTTGCTCTTTTGACAATCCTTTGAGATCTTTAATGCGAATCGCCCAGGATTCTTTATTAAAGAGTTTCTTTTTGCCGTCTTCGTGTTTAATAATTTCAATTTTCTTCTGAACAGCAAGCTCAAGCACGGCTGCAACTTTAGGATTCTGGGCAGGCTTTAGATAGAGACTAGAAGCTTCAGCAATAGTATAACCTTCAAGTGGGGTAAACTGCGGGGCTATGAAGAGACTCTTATAGAAACGTCTTTTAGGGGCAATTTTTTTAATGTAACGACGAACAAGAATGACGATGGTTGTAAGAAGGATAATTAATCCGCCACCGAAGGCAAAATAGGCAATATAGCTGATGCGAACAGGAGCTGGAGTGAAGGTATTTTCTGGAAAAGCAATGCCAAAAGTTAGCCCTTCGCCACGGGAAAGATTTTTACTTGTAAAGGTGAATCCGTCGGCGGTTTCGACTGTTTTGTCGCACTCATCGCGGGAGCCGTAGGCGCCACTAAAACAGATAGTAACATCGTAGAGTTCAGGTAGGAGTTTTTTATCGACATGAACATTGGCGGTGACGGAGCCGAAGGATTGTTTCCAGGCACTGCCATTAGCATTCCAATAGATTTCCTGGAATTTATGAATAGTATCAGCTTTATCCTCGGCAGATTTTTCTAATTCAACATTATTGGCGACGTTCTCAAAATCGTATTCAATAGTGTAAGTTTGTTCGCCGGTGACATAAGTATTCTGATTGCCAATTTTTAGAACAATATTACCGTCAGTGAAGGAGACGGTGTAGGGTTCTTCGTTCCCATTACGTTTGACCTTGGCTTGAAACTTCGAAGGATTTGAGATGACAATATTTTTGCCACCGTTATTTGTAACAGGAATAACTCGTTTGATCCCGTGGTTTTGGTCATAATCGGGGAATTTAGCGACTAGGGTCTCAACGACGTGCATTTTGGCAAGATTATTATCGTCTCGAGTCACATAGTAATCGCCGGTAAAGCTATTAAATGTAAAATTATCGGTAATATCAAAATCACTACGACGACGCCTGGCGTTAACTGGGGGAGTCAAGAGGATAAGCGAAACTAGACTGATAATTAATGTGAATTTGAGAATATTTTTAATTTGCCGAATCATGTCCTAAGTATAACAGACTATGAAAAAAATGTCGGTACAGTATCGATGGCTTTTTTAATAACATTGATGGAAGATTGGAGTTTTAGTGATTCGGCTTCGGTGAGTTCCGTGTCGAGCCGATGGATAACTCCCTTTCTGCCGACAACCGCTGGGAAGCCAAAGTAGGTATCGGAAAAGGCGTCATAGGTTGAAACTGGTAGGACTCTACACTCGTCATTAAAAATACAATTCACGATGCTGGTAACACAGGCGCCGATACCATAATAGGTAGCACCTTTGCGCTCAATAATCTTATAAGCAGCCGTTTTTGTCTCCTCTTCAATTGTACTAAGGTCAGACTTTTTTAATATTTTTTGAACAGGTTGTCCGCCTACATTGGCAGAGGACCAGATGGCAAATTCGGAGTCGCCATGCTCACCAACTTGATAGGCATGGACTGATTTTGGTGAAACTTTGAGTCTTTCAGCGAGATAATAGCGAAGGCGAGCAGAATCAAGGACGGTGCCAGAGCCAATCACTTTGTGGCTAGGAAAACCAGAATACTGCATGGCGAGGTAACTCATGACGTCGACAGGATTCGTGACGATGAGAAAAATGCCATGGAAATTGGCAGCAAGAAGCTGATCGATGACATTATGAAGAATTTTAGCATTACGTGCGAGTAACTCCATGCGAGTTTCGCCACCTTTTTTCTGGGCAGCGCCGGCAGTAAAAATAACAATATCGGTATCTCTAGCGTCTTTTTCGTAGCTACCGGCAGAGATTTTAAGATAAGTGGGACTAACAGCCAGGGTGTCGCGTAAATCCATGGCTTCCCCTTCGGCGTCGTCTTGATTAAGGTCGACAAGAACTAATTCATTAACGGCAGTGCGCTGAGAAACAAGTGAAAAACCAATACTTGCACCAACGTTTCCTGTTCCAATAATCATTACCTTATTTGCCATAATAGACCCTTATAATTCTAATGCTTATTTTAGCATAACTGTTGATTTTTGGCGATCACGGACTTACTATTTTTGTTGGTGATCCCAGAAGACTGCAGTCTCTGTGGCCTCAAGAAGATTTTGCGGGTTCCAGAGTGCTAGAGCGGAAATTTTGCAGGCGAGAGTTCCAGACCAAAGTGAAAGTGGAGTATATGAAGTTTTGTCGATGGCGATTGTGTGAACCATACCGGAAAGCGCAATAATGATTTGATTTTGGTGAAAAGTGAAAATAGTACATGGGTAGCTGAGGGTGAATTTGTGGAGGATTTCAATCACCGGAAAGATGGGCATAGAAAGAAGAATCATCTTAGGGTAAAGTGCGGCGCGGAAGACTTTTTGGAGTTGCGCAAGACTGGCAATCAGGATGAGATTTTGGCGTTCAAGTATGCCTTGAATATCGGCGGTGATAAGATCGACCGTATCGCGAGACAGGACGGCCAGCTGATCCCGGTTGAGTTTTTTAATGGTATCTGTAATAGCGATTTCGGTGATAGAGTTTTTAGAAAAATCGCCAGAGTATAATACGAGATCAGAGTTTAGAGTAAAGTCTTCTAAGGTATTTGAGCGAGCAAAAGAGCCTGACTCAGTGGATTCAGCGAAGTAAAGTGAGGAAAAAGTGGGTAGCTTGCCCTGCAAAACATCGGGGAGAAGTAAATTAGCGGTTTTAATAGGGAGCGAATTTAGGAATTCAGTATTTTTAATAGCAATCATGCAATTTTGTAAATTACCACCAAGGATGGCAATGCGGCCGGTCTTTTGCTCGGGGATATTCCAAAGGATTGAGTTATCGGTGATGGGTTGAAGTTTTTGCCAATAATCTGCGTTTTGCATAATATCCTTTCTTAAAATTGAAGTGTAATTGAGATAGGGCAGTGGTCAGAGCCAAGAATCTGGTCATGGATTTCTGCGCTAAGAAGATGCTTTTTTAGTATTTCGGAGATGAAAAAATAATCAATTCTCCACCCCACATTGTTCTCACGAGCGTGACCCCAGTGTGACCACCACGAATATTTAATAGTCTCTGGGTGAAGGGTGCGGAAAGTGTCGAGGAAGTGGTTCTTGATATAGTTTTCAATACCTTCTCGTTCTTCTTGAGTAAATCCAGCGTTCTTGGTGTTCTGTTTGGGCCTTGCAAGATCAATTTCTTGGTGTGAGACATTAAGATCGCCACAAAAGACTACAGGTTTGGTCTGTTCAAGGTATTTAATGTAGTAAAGAAAGAGGGGATCCCAAAGATCATGGCGAAGATTTAGTCTTGAAAGGTCGTTCTTAGAGTTCGGAGTGTAAACAGTAACTAGATAAAAATGAGGTGTTTCGACAGTGGTGATACGGCCTTCGTTGAGGGGGGCGCCATACTGATCTTGATGAAGTTGATTGAGAATTTTGGTAATTTCTGGATCAGTTTGGGTGGCTAAGAAATGCTCTAAATTCAGTTCAGTACTTTGCAAGGGCTGATGATTTTTGGCGAAGATTGCGGTGCCAGAATAACCAGCGCGATCTGCTGAATTCCAGATTTCTTGATAGTCGGGAAAGTCAACTTCGACCTGATCTTTTTTAGCTTTAGTTTCTTGTAGGCAGAGGAAGTCGGGATTTTTAGATTGAAGTAACTCTTGAAGCACGCCTTTTTTGAGGACGGCCCTGATACCATTAACATTCCAAGAATAGAGAGAGTATTGCATATGATTCTCCTAATATTTTTGGCGTTCTCGATCGAGATCGCGATGTTTGATACTGAGGCGTTTGTCGTATTTTTTCTTACCAGAGGCGAGCGCAATCTCAAGCTTGATATGGCGAGAGCCGCCAAAGAGCTTGGTGGGAACAATGGTATTGCCAAGAAGTTTTGATTTCTGAAGAGATAGAATTTGTTTTTTAGTGGCAAGAAGTTTAATGTTTCTGGCAGTTTCGGCGCCAAGGGTAAGGTTGTTTAGCCATAATTCATTATTTCTTAAAGTAATAAAGGAGCCTTTGAGTTGGAGGTGACGATCGCGAATGAGACGAACTTCAGGGCCAGAAAGAGCCATGCCACAAATCAGCTTATCACCAAGATGATAATCGAAACTTGCGCGTCGATTGACGGAGACTTGGCTTTGAGCTTTTTTAGTTTTCTTCATATGGGTATTATAACAGAAGTGAAAGTGGGATTTTGCTGAATTTGATATAATAGAGGAAATGAAAATTGTAATTGCTTCAGATATTTATTACCCAATGACGAACGGTGTGGCGGTTTTTGCACACAATCTAGCGAATGGGTTAGCGAAAGCTGGGCATGAGGTACTGGTATTATCGCCAAGTTTTAATGGGAAATTTCATATTGAAACCGATGCGGAAAATGGGGTAAGAACAGCCTTCTTAACTTCCCTGCGCTTCCCTTTTTATCCAGATCAGATTAATAAAGTGCCTGAGAAGCGAGATTTTCTCGGTATCCAGATGCCAAGACTGGCTTATCGTTATGGTATTTGGTGGTCAGTAAATCCGGTAAAAGAAATCAAGAAAATATTGAAAGATTTTCAACCGGATGTGATTCATCTACAGACGGCAGAAACGATTGCGCTCGCTGTGATGTGGTATGCAAAGAAATATAAAGTGCCACTAGTTTCAACGGGGCATGCTTATCCAGATAATATTACGGACCAGCTAAAAATTTTGAAACCTAAATTAATTAAAAAAGCATCTAACGCCATGCTGCGCGCGTATATGTCGAGTTTTTTGAAACATGCGGAATATGCGACCATGCCAACCGAAATGGCGATAGGTGATTTAATTCCTAAAAATCGTAAACATTTTAAAGTGACGGTCGAGGCTTTATCGAATGGAGTGGACTTAACGGAGTTTTATCCGAAGAAACCAGATACAAAGATTTTAAAGAAATATGGATTGACAGCAAAAACTCAAAAGATTTTATATATTGGGCGAGTTGATCCGGAAAAAAGTATTAGCGTAGTACTTAAGGCCTTTAAGAAGTTATTAACACTTCCGAAGGTTGAGACTAAAGATTTAGAGTTGATTATCGTGGGGGATGGGATTGATCTTGCAAACCTGAAAACCTTGGCGAAAGAACTGGAGATTGAGGGGCAGGTGAAGTTTTTGGGTAAAATCATGCCACCGGAGTTAATAGAAATCTATCGAGCGGGCTTAATGTTTGTAACGGCATCAGAGACTGAAACACAGGGTATTGTTCTAATAGAAGCGGCGGCGGTGGGACTACCTCTTGTGGCGGTTGATGCCGGGGCGGTATCGGAACTATGTCAAAATCGAAAGAATGGTGAGCTTTGTCATCCAGGAGACGTTGCAGGTATTGCCCATGCAATGAGGCGGATCTTAATAGACCCGGAGCGCTTAAAAAAGTATAAATTAGCTTCAATCGAGATTGCAAAACGCCATGATCTAAAACGCACGATTGCGCGTTTTGAGGAAATTTATGAGCAAGCGATTATATTAAAGAATACGGAAGAATAAAATGAATATTTGGCAAGATTTACCTAAAGGTTTTACGATTTTAGCCCCCATGGAGGGGGTGACGGATGTGGTGTTTCGACAAGTAATTGAGCGAGCTGGACGACCGGATTTGTTCTATACTGAATTTACGAATGTCACGTCGTATGCATCTGAGAAGGGGCGACATGATGCCTTGGAGCGGCTGACGGTCTGCGAAGCGGATGCTCCGATTATTGCGCAGATTTGGGGTAAAATTCCAGAACACTTTGCTCTAATTGCGCGTGAGCTAGAGGGGTTAGGCTTTCAGGGTCTAGATATTAATATGGGTTGTCCAGATCGGCACGTCAATAAGGCCGGAGGTGGGGCGGCAATGATTAGGACGCCGGAGCTTGCAATATCTTGTATAGAGGAGGCAAAAAAGAATACAAATCTACCAGTTTCGGTAAAAACGAGACTGGGTTTTACATATATAGATGAATATAAGGATTGGCTGCCAGTGGTTTTGAAACAACAAGTTGCAAATCTGACTATTCATTTGCGTACACGAAAAGAAATGTCGAAAGTGCCAGCACATTTTGATTTGATTCCAGAGATTTTGAAGTTGCGTGATGAAATTGCGCCGGCAACACGACTAACTATTAATGGTGATATCCTAAATTATCAGCATGTACAGGAGTTAAGAGAGAAATATCCAGAGGTCGATGGTTTTATGATTGGACGTGGTGTATTCTCGAATCCATATTGCTTTACCAATCGAAGGCCAGTCTCACAAGAGGGGGACATAAGTGTGCTTGAGTTAATGAACTTATTTAAATATCATTTAGATTGTTTTGATGCAAGAAAAAAAGAGCTGGAGGCGGCGGGGTCGCGTTATCCGTTTGAGCCTTTAAAACGAATGTTTAAGGTGTATATTAATTCATTTGACGGAGCGTCTGATTTGCGAGTGAAATTGATGGACTGCAAGAACACTGATGAGATTAGGCTAGTGGTTGATGAATTTTTGGGCAAGGTTGGGTCTTAAATAAATAGCTAAGTGACTGGAGTAAAGTTTAATTTATTCATCAAAAAAGAGACCGACGGTCTCTTTTAGAACTTACGCGAGACGCAGATGCCAGGAAAGATCGGTGGCATTGAAGGATAGCTGATAGTTGCTTTGTCCCGCGATAACGTCAAAGATGTGGATGGCGGTGTTGCCAATAAAACGAATGTGGGTTTGGAGGAGTTCAGTAACTTCAAACTCTTCCCCACTGCGCTTTTTGAAATTTAATGGCTGACAAGGGGTCATTTCGTACCCGAAGAGAGCCATGACTTCGACGCGTTCTTGATTATTGTTAATATTATTTTTCATAAGTAACTCCTTTTAGTATTTGATTGGAGTCATTTATGCGAGCCTGATTTATTGGCTCCTGGCTAAAAGTATAAATGACGATACTTAAAGCTTTTGAATTTTCTCATTGTCAGTGACCGAAGTATGACAAGATGATTATATTATAGTGGATATGTTTAAAATAAAAAAGAGGGGAGCCGAGTGGCTCCCCGAGAGAAGTTTTTTGGAAAAAACGTATGGCCCCTCCCTGAGGAAGGATTTTATATTAGTAACTCGGGTGCCAGCCGAGGATTTCGGCGCCTTCCTTAATTCGGCGCTTTTCTTCGGTTGTAGCATCCGTGAAACGGTCTGGGTGCTCATGGAGCGCCTCTGCAACGGCTGCATAGCCGTCGTGGTCGGTGTCATACGAGCGTCCAGTTACCTTATCGGTAATTACCCATCCCATGCATATTCACCCCCTTTCTGCATGGAATCCAACGAGAAGCATAGCCTATATATAAAAAAATTAACGATTGTGTTATGTGTAGTAGTATTGAAGATGGCTATTCTTCTCGCGTTTTCCAAAATTTAAAGTACACTCACCCCCTTCCTTGGGCAAGTTTTTAAGACAGGACTCACCCCGAAACAAAGTCAGGACGAGCCCCGTAGCGACTGTTATCACAACGTTGCTTGTTTATAATAACATATAAATTAATAAAGTCAACTGTTTTTATAAAGATCAATAAGCTGATGGCAGAACTTTTTGATGTCGGCTAGGGTGGCGTCGGCGGTGTTTGCGAGATTGAGTGGCGAGTCGGGGCGCAAGAAATCTAGGGTAGTAATTTGATGGTAAATGGCTTTAATAAGATCCTCAAAATCCAGATCGTCTTTTGCGATATCTTCTTCGGTCAGAGTAAGCCTATGGAGCTTGCCATCTGGATGGTCAAGGGTCTCACGTCGATTGGGCTTAGTAAAGAGTAGATTCATTGAGCGAACAGTATAGTCATGGTAAAACTTGGACTGTTTAAGTAACAGGCGGTAAAAGAGCAGCTGAAAGTGATAGATATAAAGAGACTCTTTAGAATGCCACTTGTCACGGTCAGAAATAGTGCTAGTTTTAAAGTCATAGATATCGATAAGCTTATTTTGGTCATCAATATTGAGGTGATCAATTTTTCCAGTAATTGGAATACCGTCAAAAATGAGATGTTCATTACTAAAATCAACTTCAGCCTTAGCGCCGGGGCTTCGTAGGATAGATTGGTATTCATCAATCGCTAGGGGTAATTCATCTTCACCGCGCTCAATCAAGGTTTTAATGTCTTCTTCTAGCAGGTCCTGTTTTTTTGCCTCTGTGGTGTAAAGCAAAATAGCATCTTCTTTAGTAAGCTGATTTTTGGTTATCTCCTCGAAGACTTTATGGATTAAATTGCCGTAAGCAATATTTAATGAAGTGGGCTCACTAGGTGCTTTAATAATACTATTAAGGTAAAAATTCAGTGGACCGCCGTAAGTGAGACGAATAAATGATGAAATATGGGAGGCGGAAAGCCGAAAATCTTTTACACGCTCTTTTAGGAGTGGTTCGATTTTTTCGGATGGGTCGAGTAATTTATTTAACCAAATACGACGCATAGCCGAGACCTTTTCGTCATCAGAGAGTGTCTCGTTATGTTCGATAACCTGACCGGTTGGAATGAATGGCGAGGAAATATATGATTGGTCATCGGTTTGAATAACTTTTTCATCGAGAAAGGAGAGGGGTTTATTTTCTTTTTCTGCGTCATCAGCATACTTTGGGCTGGTCATAGTAAGGGTTTTGGCAGCACGGGTGATAGCGACAAAGAGAAGTCGTTTTTTGCCGTCTTGGGTATTGCGAGCGTCACCGATAACTTCAAGATTTAGGGGAAGAGTAAGGGTATTCGGTCCTCCTGAGCCATCCCAGGCGGAGGCTGTAAGATTGATTAAGAAGACATGCTTAAATTCTAGCCCTTTTGATTTATGGGCGGTCATAAGACTAACGGCCTTGTCAGAATCTCGATAAAAAGTTTGTTCAGTAATACTGGTTTCAGTCTTTTTATAGTCATCAATGAGCTGGACGAGGTCAGCAAGGCGTAATTTATCCTTTTTGGTGCGAGAAAGGAGGCGGTTACGAAGTAGACGCAAGCGATTATAAAAATCAAAAGTATTTTTGGAGTAGGAATCTTTTGAATAGAAAGTAAGAAAAGGAGAGGTGAAAGCTTTGGTCTTCTGATTAACGGTGATTTCAATTGGTGAGAGTCCGGAAATTATATCAAGCAAGAATTCAAGTGGTAGAGTTAGGGACAGTTTAGCTAGTTCGGCAAAGAAAGCGGCGAGGTCTGCAAAAGATGGATTATCAAGATAATTTTGCAGAATTTCAAGCGCTGGACGTTTATGGCGATGGATGGATTGAACGGCGAGAATCATATCTTCGCTAGGAATACCCCAAAAATCGAAAGAAAGGATTTCGGGTAACATATAGCTGGGGTTTTCCCCTTCAGAAAGTTGATAAATAAAATTACAGAGGGTTAATAATTCATAGATTTGTTCATTTTCTAAAATATTTTCGGTGCGTTCGTAAGCGAGGTCGATTTCGGGATATTTGCGTAGATATGGAATTAAGGCAGTGGCATATTTATGCTTTGGAAAGAGAATGCCGATATCTGAAGGGTTTGTGCCAGCTTGGATGAGCTGATGTACTCGCCCGGCGACCCAGTTATATTCAGCGTCTTGGTTAATAAATTGATGTCTTTCAATGAAAGTTTTTTGAGTAATAGATTTATTCAGTTGTGACGATTGTTCAGGGTTTGAGTCTTCATCTTCTGCTTGGTGTGTTGAGTAAAATATTTGTTCAAACAAGAAGTCTTCGGGACTGTTTTTTAGGATATCGGAGTTACGTACGGAAGTTAATTCTTTCTTGAGATCTTCAGTCACTTGATTTTCTGCATGAAGACTACGTTGCATAGCTTCATTTTTAATGAAACTCTCGTCTAGCTGATCAGCAATTTTACGTGAGAAGCGAAGAATCTCACTCGTAGAGCGGTAGTTCTCGGTGAGAACAATTACTTTTGCGTTAAAATGATTTTTGAAATAAATAAGGCTACTGGCCTTAGCTCCTTGGAATTCGAAGATTGACTGATCGTCGTCGCCAACAGCCATTACGGAGGGCGACTCCTGCTCATCGGCGATTAATTCAAGTAGTCGAGTTTGGGAGGGGTTTGTATCTTGGTATTCATCAACCATGATGTACAGATAATTCTGAGCAATTTTGCGACGAAAATCGATATCATCCTCGAGATACTTAATAGGCATTTCAATCATGTCATTAAAGTCAAAATATCCGTGTTCTTGAAGATAGCTTTGATACTTTTCATAGAGTTCAGCTAATTCTAAGAGGCGTTGATTGCTAGCCAGTTCGGAAAATTTAAAGATGCCATTTTTGTCTTTTGAAAAATACTTCTTGATGAAGTTGTTAATATTTTTTACCGATGGTTTTTCTGAGCTGGCTTGCTCTTCAATGAATGAATAAATTTTTTCATAAAAAACATCAAAAAGAGAGTAGATACGACCTACAATTGGCTGATCGGTTTTGAGCTCACCAAGCTTTTTTAGTAGTGGAATGTAGACCGTTTCGGCTAGTTTAGCATAGGCGTTTTTGCCAGAGGCTTTATCTGGAAGATACTGTAAGATGGGGGCAAGTTCTTTGTTTAGAATTTCGATGTCTTGCTGGTTTTGTTTAACGATAGCTCTGAGCTCTTCTGGTGAAACCTTTGAAACTTTGATTTTAGCAATAAGACTGAGCAAATTTTTTTGCTTCTGTTCGGCCTTTAGTAAATAGGAATTAGGAAGATTTGCTTGCAATTCTTCAATAATTTTTAGTTGAATAATCTCCTCGATGGGTTCAGTGAAGCTACGTTGTGGTTCTGTGGCAAACTGATTATAAAGACCGAGAATTTTTTGACCAAAGGCATGAAAAGTCATAATATCAACCTTGTCAGCGGCTTGACCAATCATGCTGCGCAAGCGTTCTTTCATATTTTCAGCACCGGCCTCTGTGTAGGTGATACATAGAATCATACTTGGGTCGGTATCAGTATTTTGAAGGATATATTCAACTTTTTTAGAAAGGAGTTGAGTCTTACCTGTGCCTGGACCGGCTAAAACTAGAAGAGGTCCATCTAGATATTCGACTGCTTCTTGCTGTTTTTGATTGAGTGGCATAAGACTCCTTATTTAAGTGTTAATAGAACTAAAGACTCAATATGAAACGAGTGATCACTATGTATATTAGATAGTTTTGTCTGTATGCAGAAACATATCCACGTACTTTTTAATAATAGCATAAGATCATCGTAAAAAGGTATTAGACAGATAAACTTATATTTATCATAGTCTAAATATTTTTATTACAACAATTTTGTCAAGTAATGACCGTTAATTCGTAGTCTCAGCCGTGTCTATTAATCCAAGATCCTCAAAGTAATCATAGAGTTCACGGCTATATTTTTTTGCAATCTCACTAGCTCTTTTATTCCAAAAATCATATATGCGCTGTATTTCATTAATGCAACCCTTCTTATCTTTTGATCTATATATTTCTAATGGATTATCTAATATTTTATACCATGACATACAATGAATCTCTAGAAAAGATTCATATGTTAACTTTTGAAAATACTCATCTGCATTTTTTATATCCCCTGTATATACTTTGTTCAAATACACGTCTAGAGAATCATAGCGATTGAGTTTTGCGCTCGTTCTTCCATGATACATAGGGATAACCCAAAAATTAGCTAAACAATGATACTTAGACTGATAGTTAATTAATTCTTTAGGCCACTTTTCTTTTGAGTTTCGTTCTTTTTTTGTTCTATTACCCAAGATCACATTTGCGAGTGAATTAAATGAATGAATAGTATCTCCCGTATAATTCTCATTTTTATATGCCCCATCTTCATTTAAAATTTCTACATTATTTCTCCCTAAAATGTCCTTATATACTATTTTATAGAAACCCACACTTAAATCTGACATATCTTCATCTGGATTACGTTTATATAGCTGTGGGCTATATATAACATTATCTTTCATATAAATTTTAGGAACACTTTTATCGCATTTGATAGGAGTAAGTAATATTTTATAAACTTTATTTTCTTTTTTTGTCACTTTATTCCCCATGTAAACTCTTATTATCTCTCACATTTGTTTTCCCTCTATTAAAGTTGCCAATAAAATAATCACCGCTGCTATAATTGTCCATAAATCACAAGCTTTCTTATAATTAAATTTCAACTTTTCATCTTTATTATAATTTAAAAAAGACATAAATACCTCTCTACGAATTCTAAATTCTCTTTATTTAAAAATAAAGCCCGTTCTTTTTGGTTTTCCGATGTTTGCTTTATTGATAAATATTCCGTTATAATCTTTCCGTAAATAAATTTACAGTCACACTTACTGACAATAGTATCAATATGCAGATATAAAAGGAATCCACCAGCCTAGCTGGTGGTTCTTCATTTTCGACCATTAGCGATTACCACACAATCAAATTCTCCATTTGTAAATGATAGTGTTGTTGTATCGGCTATTTCAAATGTAAGGTTTTCGTATTCTCTATGCTTTCTTGCTTCCAAAATCATTCGTTCAGAAAAATCTGTTCCAATCCACCTTTTGACATGTTTTGAAAGACTAAATGACAATTGCCCTGAGCCACAAGCAAGTTTAAGTACATTCATGTCTTTATTCAAATAAGGACAAATATGTCCACAAGCTTTATCGTAAACTCCTTTATCTTTTCTCATAAAAAGAGCGTATAGCTTGGCAAATCTATCCCAAAAATTTTTATTTCTTTTATCACTCACTGTCAACACCCCTTTTGATATATATTATCTTGTCGAGCATTTATATTAAATCATTTTAAAACGCTCATTAATTCCTCCAAGCTGGAATGTACTACTTCATTAAAGTTAATAATTCATCTACATATTCTATTGGATGATTTAAACTGATCTCTCCGTGTGTATATCCTTTACATATTTTTAGTTTACTTCTAGAAACCATTCTATTTAATTTATGAGCAGACGAAATTATTTTCTTCGGTTCCTTACTACCTACAAGTATCAGTACTTTAGCTTTTGACTTATGTAAATCATCTCTCACTTGATATTTTGAGTTTGCCTTCAAAAAGGCAATCATTGATTTCTTTGATATCTTGCGGGAATCTCGGTAATAATCTTCAAACAACTCCTGACGAATTTTAAGTGACTGAAACTGTAATTTAGCAAACCATCGCTTTGCAATCATCCAATAGCTTATATTCATTAAGGGCTCAATTAAATAATTTACTAGAGGCATTTCTTCAATTAATGCACTTTCAATAATCGAATACCGACATATATCTGCTCGTATAGACAAGATTTCTATGAGCACTTGCGCTCCTAATGATAGCCCACATATTGCCATGACTTTTCCATCATAGTTATCATCAATATAAGTGATAATTTCAGTCGCATTGCTATTGATGTCAATAAAATCCCTATCGCTTTCGGCATGACCGTCTAAAATCGGTAATACTACATGAAACTCGTTACTGAGTATTTCAGCCTCTTCTCGATAGTTCCACCAAGAAAGCCCTCCGCCATGAAGAAGTATTATTGTATCTGTATTTTCTTTTCCATATTCCTTTATGACCATAACGCTTTTCTTAACTTTCTACATGATATCCGCTATCAATCTGACGTGACGACTTTCTAGCACTATATCACTCACGGATACATATATTCATATAGAGAATGTACTTTTTTATTATCTCACAAGAGGATTTCAACTTCAAACGATTCGTCCAACTATATACGTGACATTAGAATTAACGTCTCTATATGTGGGGTGTGTGGAAAGAAATTAAAACCTTGAATGGATTGGATGTTGTAATGCTGGAGTAGACTAGAGAGGTCGCGAACTTGCGTAACTGGATTACAGGATAGATAGACTATTTTTTGAGGTTGGACTTCACAGAGTTTTTGAATGAGCTTTTGGTCGCAGCCAGCTCTTGGCGGGTCAAGAATTACGCTTGCATCGGCGGAAATTTGGTCTAAGACTTCTTCGGATTTGGCAAGAATTGGATGGATGAGCTGATTATTTGTGGCGTGAATTACACGGGTGGAGTTGGCGGCGAGCTCTTCATAGGCGGACTTGTTCACTTCCACAAGAGTAAGTGCCTTGTCTCTGGCGACTGATAGACCAATGGTTCCAACACCGGCGTAAAGATCTAAAACAGAGTTAGAATCTTCGAGGAAGGCCTTAATTTGCAGTAAAGCAGCCTCATAGACAGGCAAATTGATTTGGAAAAAGCCACCAGGCGAGTATGAATAGGTGTTGCCGAGAAGAGTGTCGGTGAGATTCGGAAAGACGGGATGTGGCTTACCGTTCTCAAGTAGCCCACCGCTGACTTCACCGGATTGGTTGGCACGAAGCAGTAATGATTGGAAAGAACGAGCTTCTTGTTTGGTTCGATTTAATTCATCGACTATTTGATTGGCACGAGTAAAGATGGCTGGTAATTCAAGAGAGGAGCTGGTAATGGGTATTTTACGATGGGAACCGCGATAATGGACGGCGAGCTGAATTTTTTCGGTGTCGTGATTATAATAAAGTGAATACTCCATCTTGTTGCGATAGAAATAATTTTTCGGTGATTGGTGAATAGGGATATTTAGAATCAAATCTTTATTGATAGGATGAGTTTTACTGAGGTGGTTAAAGAGAGAAGCCAAGATATTTGACTTGGCAGACAACTCGGCCTGATCGTTTAGAATCTGCCAGGGGGAAGTTGAAAGAAATTGTTCATCTTGCGGTGTGACGCGAGATTCAGATTGTTTTTCAAATTCAATGGCGATTCCTTCAATAAAATGTGGCTTTTGGGTAACAATTTGAAATTTGGAAATTACCTCTCCTGGAAGTGCATTCCAGAGTAAAACCTTGACGCCGACCAGTTCGGAATAAGACTGTTGGTTAATGATGAGCTCTGAATTTAGGGTAGCAATTCCCTGTCCCGTGGTGGCAAAGTCGTAAATAAAGAGGGGGAGTTTTGGTGTAGCAATTTTAGGTTCTTTTTTTCTCATTACATCTAGCTTATATCGTAGGGGGAGAGAATGCAAGTTTTAAGAGCAGGTCTATTAATATGATTCTAATGAGAAACATGGAAGAATCTATGACTGCTACCGTTTATGACTGTTATTTAATATCTTGCTTATGTTGATTAAAAATATCTTGCTTATGGTAAAGATTTTTCTCTCTGTTATTGAAAGGATTTGTGAGGATTTTTTCAAAAGAGTCTTGATAATACTACGTTTCTGAAGTAAGTTTGGGGCGGAAATTAAATGAGGTTTTATGGTGAATAAAATTAGTAAAATAATAATCATTGTAATTGCAATAATAACTTTTTTAAGAGTGAGTTGTAGGTCTCCCGCCGAGACAAAATATCAGTTTAAAGATGACAAATTGCGGAGTTCGCGGGAAGAAAATAGCTTTCGTGATTATATAAAGACAAATTTAAATAATCGATTTGACCCAAAAATAAGCGGTTTGGCCGTGGCATACTTAGTTGGGGATAAAAATGGTCTAAGTAGTAGTCTAAAAGAAGAGATTAGCGAAATCGGTTTAACGCATTTAATCGTGATTTCGGGAATGCATCTAGTAGTTTTAGTAAAGATACTATCCGACGGACTAAAGCCTATGTCTAGACTCGTGAAAAGCTATTTTTGTGGAGTTTTTGTTCTGTTATATATTATGATGATTGGACTTACTCCATCACTAATGCGAGCAGCAATTGTGGTCTTTTGTCAAATTTTTGCAAGTTATTATGGAAGAAAACTAGATAAAGGTAGAATTTTATTTTTGACGTTTACAATAACGCTGTTAATTAATCCAAATTTTATTAATAGTATTGGTTGGCAATTATCGATGCTGGCATATGTTGGAATATTGATCCTTAATCCATTGATAGAGGGTTTCTTGTTTGGAAAAGGTTTTAATAAAAAAAGAAGCTTGGAAAAGAAGGGCTATTTGAGAACAATGTTGGCTAAAATCGATAGCGTGTTTAATCTTCGAGCGGGATTGATTGTAGCGGTGGCTGTTAATCTAATGGTTCTACCGATAATCTTGTATTATTTTGGTCGCTTTTCGTGGCTGTCTATTTTTATGACGGTAGTATTATCGCCATTGATGCCGATGATTCTATTTAGTATTGCAATGGTTGGAATTTTGCCGTTCTGGATTTACAGACACCTCTATTTTCTTTTTACAGGAGGGATTAGTCTTCTGGAGTTACAGATTAAGATGATTGGGGCTTTTAGTGAGATACAGATTTTGACAGTAACGGTGGCAAAAAATAATATAAGTTTCCTCTATCTATACTTAATAATTGCCTATTTATATTTCTTTTTGCGAAAAAAGAATATCAAGATAGGCGAAGACAGAACAAAGCAGGATAATCAAACGATTAAAAGGAGTGATGGTATGCAAGATATTGGTACTTATTTGGTCGAATGGCAAAAACAACTGCAGTTGCGGTGCCAACAATATAAAAATAAAACTGGTCAAACCGAGACATTTAATAATGTAAAAAAGACCAGTTGAATGGCTATGTGACTGGCGAAAATATAAAATAAGAGGAAGCAGAAGGATAAAAAAGCATAATACGAAAAATTGGACATAGGAACCAGGAATAGTTGAAATAAAGCTTGAGGTGAAACGAACTATATCTTCAATAAAGAGGTTGTAAATAAGTGCTCCAGCGATTGAGGCTAGGGTTGGTGAACCTAAACGTCTTTTGAATAAGTAGAAAAGTAGAAAGATTGCGATTGGTATTATGATAGCCATAAGTATATTATAGCAAAAGACATCAAAAGTGTTTCTAGAACAAGGAGGCTGAATTGACAGTAAAAGCCACGAGTCCGGAAGAAATGTCGCGTACTACTAGATCTGAGCTAAGCTCTGAACCTTCGATACGATAGCGAACAATACCACTGGCATCTCTAACAACCATGTAGCAACCGGCTCCGCCTTCGACTGTATATCTGATGCCGTCGTTCTCAAAATAAAATACGCCATTCTTTAATAGCGCTTCCCTTAGCGACCCCATTTTAAATTCTCCCTACTCAAATAATAATACTAGATTTTATATATTCTAAAATAAAATATAGATTTTGTAAAGTCTTATATTGAATAGTAGAAAAAATGCAAAAGGCGAGATGCTAGTGAGTTCTAGTTTTTATGCGGTTGTGGAACGGTGACTAATTAGAAATACCTAGCGACTTATCAGAAAGACTATCTTTGGAAAAAGGTTTTTTAGTCTCGTTGATTGTATTAATGATTGGTCGAATATTCTCTAGATATTCTTCGATTTCTTGTTCGCTAATCTTGCCTTCTTCAGAAAAACGATAGGAGGAATTATTGTCGAATTGTTCGTTTTCGTGCTTTTCGGGGAGAAATCCAGGTCGAGAACGATCGATGTAAATATCGCCACTGGCGTGATAGAAATATAAAGATAGGCCGGTTGTTGCGATCGCAATTATGGTTGAGATGATACCTAGTCGGATTAGAGCTTTACCTCCTCTTGACGTAAAGTGATTCATTGATTCTCCTTTTTCTGGCTCTCGGAATCTTTGATTGTCATGTTATGCTTAAGTTGATCTACTAATTGGAGATGTAAGGAAATAATGTTGTTGGTTTTTGTAACTGAGTCTTCGAGTTTTTCTCGTAAAAAACGCACATTTTCAAGCTCATAATAAAATTCATTAGGCTGATTTTTGCAATCTAGAGAGATGAGCGTTTCTAAATGTTGACTGTAAGTAATAAAAAGATTTGTAAAATCATTACGGGAGGCGAACATTTCAGTTTGAACGCGACTGAGATTAATGTCTGGCAAATTGTTTTTGATAAGACGGATATTTAGGGGCGAAAGAAAGTTGGTTAAGAGTGTTTGATAACTAGTACCAAGGAGGACGCGAGTTTTTGAATCATTTTTTTGTAGATTTCTCAGACTAACCTGAATCGAGGCACAACCAGTGGAGATGTTTCCCCTTTCTAAATCGTTTAGTTTTTTATGAGTTATTGTATTTAGATCATAGCCTTCAGCGTAGACTGGTTTTGTTTGAAAAACAGAGAATGTTGTCCCCACTGCCAAGAAAGGAGTAATAATAAGTCCTAAAAAAATCAATAAGGGATGAGATTGTTTGCTTGCTATATACTTGCCGTTTTCTGTATTCTCAATCGTCATTACTTAGATAATTATAGCATAAGGCTGTTTGTGGATAAGAATTAATTCCAGAAACCACGTTTTTTTGCGGTACGAAACTCTTCAAGTAACTCTTTTTGTTTCTTGGATAAGTTGGTTGGGGTATCGACAATAATGTTTACGATATGTGGACCACGTTCCTCTCCGCGCATAGGTACACCGTGACCGGAAAGTTTAAATGGAGTACTGGATTGAGTGCCAGCAGGCACTTTCATGGTGATTTTACCGTCAATAGTTTCAACCTCAACTTCACAACCAAGAGCGGCGTCGATCATAGAGATATGTTGTTCGGAAAGAATAATATAACCTTCGCGCGTTAGGGTCTTATGGGGGCGAACTCGAATTTGGACCAACAAATCACCAGCCTCTCCAGAGGAGTCAGGGGCGGGTCCACCATGTCCACGTAGTCGAATGGATTGACCATCATCGATACCAGCCGGGATTTTTAGGTTAATCTCTTTTCCGTCAACTTGAACAGTTTTGGTGGTACCAAAAATTGATTCTTCAAATGAGACGGTCAGAACGGTTCGATAATCTGCACCACGGCGTCTTTGGGATCGCCCTCCACCGAAGCCGAAGAGAGTACTGAAGATGTCATCGATGTTGCCATCTCCGCCAAAATCAAAATTGAAGTTTTGACCATTAAATGAGTAGCTGCCGCCACTAAAAGGATTGCCGCCGCCGTAGTTGGAATTTCCACCTACACCTGCATGACCAAATTGATCATAGCGCGCACGCTTTTGTTTGTCGGAAAGTACTTCGTTTGCTTCTGTAGCTTCTTTAAATTTAGCCTCAGCTTCCTTATCGCCAGGATTTTTATCTGGATGGTATTTAAAGGCGAGTTTTCGATACGCCTTCTTAATTTCGTCATCAGATGCGTTTTTGGATACGCCTAAAATTTCATAATAATCTTTTTGTGTAGACATAATTACCATTAATTATAGTGTTTTAGCACTCAAAATGCAAGAGTGCTAAATAATCTCTGCATAAAAAAGATATTTAGGATATAATGATGATATAAAAGAGGAGTAAATGATGAATAACGATCGATTAATTCTGATTACTAACCCTGGGAGTAGTTCTCGGAAATATGCTCTATATCGTGGTAGTAACTTTCTATGCGCATTGCATTTTGAGTTTGAGGGAGACAAGATTGTATATACGCTGAAAAAAGCTGATGGTACAAAAAATAAAACGGAAACAAAATTTACGACTCTTAATGAGGTGGTTTCTGGTTTGGAAAAAATCTTAGTGGACGAACAGTATATTGGTGGTCCTACTAAACTTGATGCAATTTTAGCCCGCGTGGCGGCGCCCGGAAGTTATTTTGCAGAAGATCATATTGTAGATGAAGAGTGTCTGGCTCAACTTGAGACCGCAAAAGCAAGAGCACCACTACATGCACCTGTAATTGCTAATGAAATTGAGCAATTAAAGAAGACTTTTAAGGAAACTACTGTGATCGCGATTTCAGATTCTGGTTTCCATAATTCAAGGCCAGAATTGATGAAGGCTTACGCAATCGATACTGAGGTTGCTAATAAATATGATATTAAACGTTGGGGCTATCATGGTCTTTCGGTTGGTTCGATCGCTAGATATATGCGTGAACAGGATATTTTAGAAGAAAAGATGATTGTTTGTCATGTGGGTTCAGGTTCGTCAATTACTGCAGTGTATAATGGCAAATCACATGACACGACCATGGGCTATACTCCACTTGAGGGCGTAATGATGGCAACAAGGACTGGCTCGATGGATGTTGCTGCTGCGCTTGCAATTAAGCGTGAGTTGGGGCTAAAAACGGATGATGAGCTTGAAAAATATTTAAATAAGCAGGGTGGACTTTTGGGTGTATCAGGACATAGTGATGATATGCGCGAAATTATTAGGTTAAGGGATGAAGGTGACTCGCGCGGTGTGTTTGCACATGCTCTATATATTTATCGTTTACAATCTGCAATTGGTCAAATGGCGGCTTCTCTTGGTGGAGTAGATGCTCTAGTCTTTACTGCGACAATTGGCGAAAGGTCTGATGATGTTAGGCGTCGAGTGGTGCAGAAGCTTGGATATCTTGGTTTTACGATTGATGAGGAAAAGAATACTGGCGATATGGATGAAAGATATTGCAATATCGCGGCCGTCGGATCAAAACCAATCTATGTAATTAAGACTGATGAGTCTGATGAAATGATTGTTCGCGCAAATGAATTATTGAATAAGATCTAGGCTAAAGAAATAAAAATAACCTCGTGAAGAGGTTATTTTTTATGTTTTGAAGTATTTGGGATTTTACTCAATGGAGGTAATTTCGCCATCTTTAAGGTGCAAGAGGCGCTGGTTTCGGGAGCCACGGAAACGAAGGGTTAAATCTCTTTCAGCTAGAACGAATGGTCCATCGATAAGAGCATCTAAAGTCTTAAAGAACTCCCATTGAAGGTTATTTTTAGCTTTAATTTCGTCGTAGGTATAGCCAGAAAATGACCAAACATTCCAGCCAAGTTCTTCTTTTACGAACTTAGCAATCTCAATACAAGCAGCAGCTTGGATTGATGGTTCCCCACCACAGAAAGTGAGTCCATTTTGGCCTTTAAGTTGACGTAGTTCTTCTTTTATATCTTCTACACTGACTAAGACGCCACCCTCAGGATCCCAAGTTTCTTGGTTTTGACAGCCTTCGCAGCCAATGAAACAACCTTGGGTCCAGATGACGGCACGAAGTCCGTAGCCATTAACAATACTGTCATGTTCGATAGGTCCAGATAATCTGAGATACTGACTGTTGGAGCCGGCGACAGGTGAGACAAATTCTTGAGCCATAGTTTTCCTTATTAGTTTAATAATTAAAAGTTAGGAGACTTGCTCCTAACTTTTAATGTCGGTGTTCTTTATTCTTTACCGAAAGCAGCTGCTGAGTTTGCTTTTGCGCATTCACGAGCGGCTTTTTGGGCTTTGGTGTAGGTGCCGGAAACATTGTGCTTAACGCGATCATGTTCCTCAGCTTTCTTGCCATCGTTCCAACGTTCGAGAGAGCCTACGAGGTAACCGGTGATACGGCGGAGTCTTTCGAATGGAACCTCGTCTTCGGTACGACCACATGATGGACAGCGAGTGTCGGCGATAATACCTGAGAAGCCACAGACTGGGTCACGATCGACTGGGTGGTTAACTGAGCCGTAGCCAATGCCTGAATCGTGCATTTTGCGGATGACAGCCTCAAAGGCGTCAATGTTCTGTGATGGATCACCATCGAGTTCGATGTAGGAGATGTGTCCAGCAGGACAGAGAGCGTGATAAGGAGCTTCGATTTCAATCTTCTCAAAGGCTGAAATTGGGTAGTAGACTGGAACGTGGAAGGAGTTAGTGTAGTAATCACGGTCAGTTACGCCTTTGATGGTACCGAATTCTTTGCGATCAATCTTGGTGAAGCGACCAGAGAGACCTTCAGCTGGGGTTCCGATAAGACCAAAGTTGAGGTGGTTTTTCTTAGCGTACTCATCACAGCGTTTACTCATATGAGTGATGATGTCGAGACCTAATTCCCTAGCTTCTTCGCTTTCACCGTGGTGTTTACCGATCATTGCAACTAGAGCTTCGGCGAGACCGATGAAACCAATGGAGAGTGAGCCGTGCTTGATAACTTCACGAAGCGTGTCATTTGGCTTAAGTTTTTCACTACCGAACCAGCTACCTTCGCCCATGAGGAATGGGCAGTTGCGCACGTGTTGCTTCGCTTGGCACTCGTAACGCCCGAGCAGTGGGTCTCTACAGAGATCCATGAGATCGTCGAGCTCTTTGTAGAAGCCAGTCCAGTCGGCTTCTTTGCGTTCTTTAAGGGCGATACCGTGCTTAATACCAAGGCGAACAAGGTTGATGGTAGTAAATGAGTTGTTGCCACGACCGGTGACGATACCGTCTGATTCTGGGAAAACGGATGAGAAGACACGAGTACGGCAGCCCATGGTGGCGATTTCAGTATTATAGTCACCCTTTTTGTAGTATTTAAGATTGAAAGGTGCATCGATGAAGGTGAAGTTTGGGAATAGGCGTTTTGAGGAAACTTCCATTGAGCGCTTGAAGAGGTCGTAGTTTGGATCTTCAGGGTTGTAGCTGACACCTTCTTTTACCTTAAAGATTGAGATTGGGAAGATAGGAGTTTCTCCATGTCCGAGACCTTTGTCGGTTGCTTCTAGAAGGTTTTTAGTAACTAAGCGACCAGCTGGAGTGGTGTCTGTTCCGAAGTTGATGGAGGTAAATGGAACCTGGGCGCCAGCGCGAGAGTGCATGGTGTTGAGGTTGTGGATGAATCCTTCCATAGCTTGGAAAGTTTGTTTCTCGACGTCTTCATTTGAAGTTTCAATAACAGTTTCTGGAATTTTTAGTTTCTTAAGGGTCTCAGTGTCACCATAAGCGATGTCATCTGGGATTTTAATATCTACTTTTTTGCCAGAATATTTGTTGTATTTCTCTAGATTACTGCGAAGAGCTTTTCTGAAAGACTTGTTTACACCTGGAGCCATTGCGTAGTCAAAGTTTGGGATTGACTGACCACCGTGCTGTTCGTTTTGGTTTGCCTGGAGGATGATTGCGGCAAGGGCGGCGTAGGAGGCAATGGAGTTTGGAGTGCGAAGATGTCCGTGTCCAGTATTGAATCCACCATTAGCGAATAGTTTAAGTGGGTCAGTTTGACAGCAAGTTAAAGTACCAGTAGCATAGAAATCTAAGTCATGGATGTGAATATCGCCATTATCATGAGCAGCAGCAAAGCGTGGGTCTACAAGGACGGTTTTTGCGAAAACTTTTGAACCTTCAGCGCCAAATTGTAGCATTTTACCCATAGCGGAGTTGCCGTCAACGTTGGCGTTGCTACGCTTAACATCTGAGTCTTCAGAAGCATCAGCGATGGCAATTGTTTTGTAGATACCCATAAGATTTGATTTTGCGTTACGGGTTTTATTGCGATCCTGTCGGTAAGTGATATAAGCTTTGGCGGTGCGCTTGAAGCTTGAATCCATCAAGACTTTCTCAACTAAGTCTTGAATTTGCTCAACGGTAGGAGTGCGCTCTTTAACAGTTTCTTCAGCAAGTTTAAGTACTTTCTCGGATAATTGGGCTGCACGATCGTGTTTGAATTCTTCGGTCGCGGCGCCGGCCTTAGCGATGGCATCGGTGATTTTGTCTAGGTTGAAGTCAACAATCTTTCCATCACGTTTGACGATTTTTTTGAACATAAAAAATTACCTCCTTGATTGTGTCCAAAATTTCTTCAATGTTTTTTGATTAAATTTTTGTTATTAGTCTAGTATTGGTGACGCTATATTTAGTGTCTGTGTTTATTTTATGACACTATATGTAGTGTGTCAATGGAAACTGCTTATATTTTTGTTGTATTTTATACATAATTTTACAGAGATAATAGTATAATAACAGAGTATGAAAAAAATTAATTTTGGTAATTATGAACCGAAGCGATGTTGGGTTGGCGATAGTCAAAAGATTTGTTATGCCTCGCGAGATGAAGCTGAGGTGGCGGCACAGGTGGTGGCTCATGACTATGGGGCGCCAGAATTGACCGTATATCATTGTGAATATGGCGACCACTGGCATTTATCTTCGGGCGGGCAAGCTAGTAAAAATAAGCGTTAAAATACTGAATTTGCGGTAATGGGAAGCGCTTTTTTACGCCACAATTTGGTAGTTTATTAATCAAAGAAACTAGATTTGGGCTTGTCTCGGTGTTTTTAGTGTAGGTCGTCTGTGTGTTTGAAGTGTTTTGCTGGGCTATGCCCTGTGTGGTATTTGAAGGCTTTTGGTTATGTGGCTCGATTTTATTTTGAATTGGAACATGAGTGATTTTTTGGTCAACAATACGGCCAAGGCTACTGAATTTGATTTCGCGTATTGTGTGTGGGGCGGTGGGATCAACATTTTTAAAAATCAGCCGTTTTTGATTAGTGAAGCCAGCAATATAGTCATCGATAATAACAAGGCGGTATGGAAAAATGGTTGAATTTAAATTCTTAGAAGTCTGAGGCTCGTGAATTTTCTTAGGTAGGAAGGCTAGATTAGTTTGCTGTAATACTTCTTTGTGGTTATAGATTTGAATGAGATTTGGTAGGAGTGAATCTATATGTAGGCGTAGATTCGGGCCTTGAGTTATATATTCTCGCGTTTCTCCTGATTGGCTAGTAGTCCATCTATAGGAAAGCCTTGCAACATTATCTGTATTAACACTTCTTTTTAGTCTTCTGGCTGGGTTACTAAAAAGAATATCCTGACCATTATATTTTAGGTCTAAGGAATCGAAGCGTGGACGAAGTAATTGGTTGAGTTGCTGAGTTCGGTTTTCTTGGAGAATGCGCTGGATAATATCATCGGGATCATGATCAGTATCGAAAATATTTTCAGAGTCAACAGTGTTATAAACTTTAAGATATTTTGAAAGAGACGGATTAAAATTATAAATGAAGGTTGAAAGTTGTTTCTTCTTAATTTGTTGATTAATCGAGTCGGCAAGTGACTCCTTGTTGTCGTAGTTAAAATTAATTGTATGGTTTGGAGTAAATAGAAAGAGAAGATGGTTGGCTTTTGTAGTCCAGGGTGCATTAGCGATTACGTCATAAAGTGAATGATCGAGAAGGCGGGGTAAATTGATGTTTGGCGGATTATAGATTCTGCCGCGAAGAAATTTAAGGATTTGATCCCAGCTTTCTGGGCTCATGTCAGTTGTATACATGCTTTCGATATATCTTACGCCTTGTTTGTAGGAAGCTGGGGCGTTTTGATCAAGCCTTTGGGGAAAATAGATAGGTGAGTCTGAGAGACTGGTAGGAAAGAAACCATACTGATATAGGTGAATGTGAAAGTGGTGATTATAGGACTTATCAAATAATTGATTGAGTAGTAAATATTCCCTGGCGTCACCTGGGTCGGTTAAATAAGTAGGCAACATAATAACCAATTCGTTATTAATATGTGATCGTTTAGAGGATTGAGGGCGGTTGGAATAAAGTTTGGATAGTGAGCCAATATTTAGTTGTTCTGGATGATAATAATGAATGAGCGTTTGCTCCTGTGTGGGTGATTGATTGGATCTTTGTGTGATCTTTTGGTAGATTACCTGGGCTGCTTCTTGATAGGCGCCACGTCTTGAGTAGGAAACATGACCGTTAAAAATGTTGGCGAATATATTATTTTTTGAGCTTTGAGTGGGATCGGATAATCCCAGAGGATCAAAAGTGCTGCCGCAGATGAAGTCAGCGATATTACACCAGACACCGACTTTCTGATGATATTTTGTGTAGATGTAGGGATCTAACCCGCCAAGTAGGCCGTGTTCGACATAGCAGTCTGGAATATTTTGCCGATATGGAGAAAGGTTTAAATTTTTGCAAGCATCCGGCATAATTCCCTTACCCTCTGGTAGGTAGAGTTTTGGGTCTCCAAAATTTGCGACATAGAGAATTTTTTCGGGATTAAGATGTCTAATCGCGTAGGTTACGACCATGGCTCCTTGTGAATAGCCGGAAAGAATAAATTGAGTGTTTGGACAGGTTTTGGTGACTTGCTGATAGAGATTAGTTAATTCATTAATGCCGGCTTTAACACTTCGTCCAAAAGCATAAGCCTTTCCGCCACTCAGGATAGCACCGGAGATGACTTTGGGATCTTCAATACCAATAGCAGGATATGGTTGGCCGAAAGAACTGGACTCTCCTAGTTGATAATAGTGATAACTGTGTTGGGGTAGTTTATGGAATATTTCCGAGATAGCTTTAGAAAAAGCTTGATGATCAATATTAGTATGAAGCTCTTCACCGGAACCCCTTGCAAAGACAACATAATAGTCGACGCAGGACTGCTTAGCGGAGGCGGCATTGGTGGTTAAAGGTAAAAATTTTAGTGAATAGTATAGGAATGAAAGAATAATAAGAAAAATAGACAACAAGAAGTATCTAAAGAACCGGCGCATAAAATAAAACCCCAAGATAGATTTAGGTTTAGAAAAGGTTAAATTTAGTATGCAGCGAATTGATTTAGAAAACAAGGTCTTAATAAGTATTCGATGATTCAAAATAATATTTACTTCTGTTTAATGTTGTAAATAACACTTATCATAAGCAAGATATAATTGACAGAAGTGTATGACTAGGATAGAGTTTTTAAAAAAGGAGTGTGATGAATTCAGAGATGCAAAAACATAAGGACTGGGATAGCTACTTCATGGGGATTGCCGAAGAGGTGGCAAAACGTTCAAAGGACCCCTCTTCGCAAAATGGATGTGTGATTGTTGATGCACGAAGGCGACCGGTGTCTTTTGGTTATAATGGTACGATTCAGGGGGCAGATGAATCAAAAATGACGCTTTCTGAGCGTCCAATGAAATATTATTTTGCGATTCATTCTGAAATGAATGCGGTCATCTTTGCAGGGCGGGATTTGACTGGCTGTACTTTATATAATAAAATGGCAACCTGCGAAAATTGCTTGAAATATTGTTTACAGGCTGGAATAAAACGTTTTGTATATAAAGAACTACGAGTTGCTTCTTATAGAAGTGGTGAAAAGAAGTCAATGACTAATATAGATACGGATGAAGCAATTATTCGTTTGCTAGCGTCTTGCCCAGACGTGGAAACGTTAAATATTTCAAATGGAAAAACTTACATTCAGGATATTTTAGATACTTATGATAAAGAGTCAGCGGAGTATAAGAATTTAGTTCGTTGGGTGACGGACTAGATGAAATTAATTTTAAACTAGAGATAGCTTTCGATAATTTCAGAAAGTTGATCAGGTACTTCGTAATTAATGAGGTGGCCTGATTTTTTAATAAAATGTACCTTGGCGTTATATTTTTCAGCGATTTTTTTGGTTTGTTTTTGGTGGTTGAGTTTGTCCTCAGTGCCTGCAATAAAATAACACTCTTTATTGAAGTTGAAATCGGATATAGAATGAGAAACTGAAAATTTTGCAGCCTTAATTTCATCGGAAATACTGGTGAACTTTTTAGCACATTGATAAGTTAGATCAAGAATTCTTGGAAGTTGTTTCTTACCAAGCGTACCGATTAGGTACTTAGTAACAATGTAACAAACAAGTTTATTGGGAACAAAGGCGATTAAAGGAATGATGGGGCGAAGAAATTTTGGGGTAGGTTCGGAAATTGGAGATAGAAAGAAGACTTTTTGATGAATAAGGTTGGGGTATTTCTCGGCAGTAGCAGCCACGGTGAGTGATCCCATTGAATGGCCGATGAGGATAGGATGATCTATTTTATTATTTAGAATATAATCGGCTAGCCAAGTGGCATAAGCATCGGCGGTAAAATCTTTAAGCTTAGGAAGTGCTTCATCTTGGGTATTAAAGGCTGGAGGAATGTCTGGACAATAAACTTTGTAGCCAAGGGCTTCAAAGTTATGAATTATGTCAGTTAAGCCAAAATGATTGCCGCGAAAACCGTGGACGAATAAAAGTGTAGGCTTCTGCTCTTTCTGCACATCTTCCTTTCTGATTTTAGTTTTTCTTATAATTTCTAGGTGGGATATTTATAAATTTATTGTTCTTTTAATTGATTTAGGGTTTCAGTAATAGCTTCACGATCAAAACCGATAATTTGAACAGGATTTTTATCCTCGTGATCGGTAATAATAGTGACAGGAACGGTAGTAATACCAGGCATTGATGCAGCATCAAATTCTTGGTATTCAATTCCCTCTTCATTAAGCCAGTTAACTAAGGCGTGACAATAAATACATGTAGGTGTGGTATAAACTTTTATCATAACAGGTTTATTATAGCAGATTTAGAGAGTTTTAGCTTTATCAAGTTGCGGATCTTTGCCAGAATTAATGTCACTATATGAGCGCTCTACCTCAATATCAGGAGAAATACCGGTCTTATTAATAGTTTGACCTTCTGGGGTGTACCAGTGTGCAGTGGTGATTTTAAGGAGTGAGCCGCCGGATAGTTCGAGCATAGTTTGAACAACGCCTTTACCATAGGTTTTTGTGCCTAGGATAGTTGCTTTCTTGTAGTCTTTGAGGGCGCCAGCAACGATTTCAGAAGCAGAGGCAGTGGCATTGTTAACTAGAACGATAGTCTTCATGTCTTTTAAGGTGGCTTCACCGCGTTTGGCGTAGGTAATTGTCTGACCAACTGTAGCAGACTTTTGGGTCAGGATTTTATCGCCGTCAAGCCAGAGAGATAGGAGGTCGCGAGCTGCAGTTACATAGCCACCACCATTATTTCTTAAATCAAGGATAACTTTATTAATTCCCCTATTCTTAAAGTCTTTAGTAAAAGATTGGACCAGAGTGCCAGTGTCCTCACTAAAACGATAGACAGAAATAATAGCAGTTTTGTCTTGATAAGTGATGTCGGCGGAGACGTTGTTAATTTTTTCTCGAACTAGCTCAAAATCAAGTTTTTGTTTGTCACGAGCAACAGTAAGCTTTACCTTTTCGCCGGAAGCACCACGTAGTTTGCTGGCAATGATTTCGGTATCTTTGTCCCAAACTTCTTCGCCATTAATGGCAAAGATGACGTCGCCAGCATGAACTCCGGCTTTTCTAGCAGGATTGTCTGGCAAGGTGCGTGTGACGACTACATAATCACCCTGTTTCATCATCTCGATGCCAACGCCAGCTTCCTTGATTTCACCTTTTAAATCAGACTTAAATTCGGCTGCTTCTTTTGAATCGAAATAAACAGTGTATGGATCGCCAAGCGCTGCGGTTAGACCTTTTTTAGCGCCTTCAATTAGTTGAGCTTTATCAATACTCCCGTCAAAGTTTGAGGAGATTTGAGAATAGACTTCGTTTAAATCATCCCATTTAATGTTGCTGGTGATTTTCTGAGAGGGGTTAATGTAGGGGGAAAATTGTAAATATAAATTATTCCAATTCGACCCTAGGAATATACCAATAGCAAGGGTAATTAAACTGGAGAAGATTGTAGTACTAAGACTAACTTGCTTTTGCTTCTTATTCATAATCATTATTATAGCACAGCAAAAGCGCTATGGATTTAAGAAGAAACTGGTTTTAATCGAAATGAATGAAATAATACGCAGAAGGATCGACGCCAACACGATAACCAAAGTCGCCCCACTGTCCAGACCTAGAGGAGTAGGCATTATTATATTCAGAGACGTTAATAGTGCCATTGGCGTTGACTGATTCGACCCAGAAAACGTGTCCCCAAGCTCCAGAGGCGGTTTGTCCAATAGAGTTAGCACTTGGGGTGCGGTCGACACGGTAGCCCAGTGCCCTTGCGGCTGATGCCCAGCTATAGGCGTTACCCCAACCAGTGACACGAACACGTGGTCCCCAATATTCGATGGCTTTATAGGCAGCATAACTGGTACATTGACAGGTGTAATAAGTGTCAAGGATACCGCGAATATTATCACGAGGGCAGGCGAAACCGTAATTGCCGATAAAAGCTTCGTAGCTGTTATAGCCATCAGCAACTGTACCGAAACCACCACGATTGCGGAGACTTAATAGGTGATTCTGATACTCTTGGTTAATGAGTTTAATTTTTTCTTCACGAGAGGTGGCAGCTTCAAGAGCAAAGGCGGCAGCGTTGTCACGATATTTAATAATGAGGGTTTGCTGCTCAATCTTCTTATCTTCGATGGCTTTTCTTTGAATCTGCTGGTCAGCGATGACGCGTTCAACTTCGACCTTCTGTTTTTCGAGGTCTTGTTTAATGCTTTTGACGGTTTGAGCTGAAATAGTAACTTGACTTTTTGCTGTATCAACACGGGTTTGACGTTCTGCGAAGTCTGAAATTGATTTTGAGCCGGCCAATATCATAATGGCGTCGCCTTTTTCTTCAAAATGCATATTAATCAAGAGGTTGGCTAGGGCTTGCTGTTGGAGTTTAAGTTTTTTTGTACTTTCTTCGATTTTTAATTTAAGGTCTTCAGCTTCAGCCTCGTTAGTTTTAATTCTAGCCTCATACATGCTGATTTCCTGTTGTAAACGTTCTACTTCTCCTTCAAGAGTAGTAGCTGCCTTTGAGGCTTCATTGGCTTTGGCGACAGCTTCATTCTCGGCCTTTTTTGCTGCACGGCAGGCACTGGACGTACAATAGGCTTCATTTTCGATAGCTGAGGCCGACTTATCGACAGAAAAAAGGTTAGGTAAAGATGCAACTAGAGTGGCAAAAATAATGGTAAAAATAAAGAAGTTCTTATAGTTTAGTTTTTTAGTACTCTTCTTTTTCTTGCTAATAGTTGTTTTGGTTTTTATCATGTAACCTCCTTTCAGGACGTTATATTTTTCATAAAAATTTTAACATAAGAATTATCCGATGTCAAAAGAAAATGATGATTAAACTCTTTTAAGATATTTAGAAACTGCGAGCCTGGAAGAAGTAAAGGCAATAATGATACCCAGAAGGATTAGTGCTAGAGATACTAGAAAATAGCTAGGTGAATAGATGATTTTACTGATTTCATTGATATCAATGTCATAGGAGGCGAGTTTTGGGGCAGCAAAACCAAAGATGAGAAAACCTAGGATGGTGGCGAAGATACCAGCTAAGATGCCAGAAATCATGGCTTCGACTAGGAATGGACCTCGTACGAAATGGTTGTCAGCACCAACTAGTTTCTCCATGTAGATTTCTTCGCTGCGGGAGTAGATTGCCATGCGAATGGTGTTGAAGATAACGAGAATTGAGATAACAAGGAAAATTCCAGAAAGTGCAAACCCACCGGTTTTTGCAATGTTGGCCCAGGAAGCGATGGTTTCAATGGCGGTATTGTTTGTGTTGTAGGTTGGTTCCCTTTTGGTGTCGAGATTTTCTTTGAAGGTAGGGTTAGTGTTGACGATGTCTTTAATGTTATCAAGATGGTCGGCATTATAGACTTTAATGCGTAATGTGGACTGCATGGATTTTAACATTGCTTCTTTCATGTCACTATCATTTAGTGTTGCAAGTAGGGCTGCGTCGCCAGTTTTTTTAGAATCTTCTATGACCTTATTGTACTCTTGTTCGGAGGTGGAATATTCGGTGGTTTTAACATTGGCATCTTTTTTAATAATGTCTGACATTTCTTGGAGTGCAACAACTTCGGTGCCTGGTTTAAAGAAAATAGTGATGTCAATTTTATCACGCATGCGGTCTGCAGTGGCAGAAAGAATCATACTGGCAATGACGGTGACGAAAAGAAGAATAAGAGTGAGAGTCATTACAAAGGTTGAGGTGATTGAGAGCCAGATATTACGTCCGTAACCAATAATGCCGTATTTTAGAATGCGTAGATTATTACGTACAAAATTACCACGACTATTTTTGGACATAGTTTTTAGACGATCGATGGTTGTATTCTTGGATTTATTAGTCATGATTCTCCTATTGAATTAGATGACGACGTTTTGGTGCTTTGTTTTCATTAATTTCTAGAGTCTTACTTGTATGGATAGTGATTGAAGCAGTTTTATCGGCTGAGAGATGACTGTTCTGACGCTGATGATTCTCTTCGGGGGAAAGGAAGGAAGTGGCGCGCATGTAGCCAGGGTGAGGCAGGCGTGAGATGCCATCATTATTGGCATCAAGACGATAAATACCGTGTTCTTTTTGATCAGAAACGATTTTACCGTCTTTCATCGTAATAACACGTTTTTTAAGCAGGTTAACAATGCTGGCGTCGTGGGTAGTGACTAAAACCGTGGTGCCATAGTCATTAATTTTTTGTAATAAATCAATAATTTCTTTAGAAGTTAAAACATCCAAATTACCCGTTGGCTCGTCGGCAATAAGGATCTTTGGTTGTCTGGCGACGGAGCGAGCGATAGAAACACGCTGCCTTTCACCACCAGATAGATTATCGGGAAAACGGTAGGCCTTTTCAGAGAGTCCGACGAGGTCAAGGACTTTTGGCACAGTGTTTTCAATTTCGTGATTACTCATGCCGGCTATTTCAAGTGCAAAGGCGACGTTTTCGTAGACTGTGCGGGTTGGAAGAAGTTTATAATCTTGAAAAACCACACCAATACGGCGACGATAATTAGGGATGTGTTTCTTTTTTACATAATCAAGATCAATGCCGCCAATGACGATTTTGCCAGAGTCAGGAGTCTCTTCTTTGGTAATCATTTTTAGAAGAGTCGACTTGCCAGCACCAGACTTACCGACAAGAAAAACGAACTCATTAGCAGCAATGTGCATTGAGATGTTATCAAGCGCAGCTCGGCTATCGCCGTGATAATGTTTGGTGACGTGGTCGAACAATATCATACACTTATTTTAGCATAAACATAATATGAACTAAAGTGAATTTTTGATAGAGGTACGAGTAATTTTGTTAGCTAAAATATTTTGAATTTAAGTATTAATTATTTTCTTGGTATGTATCGAGATTTGCGCCGTATTTTCGGAGGAGATCAATATTATCCTCAATGTCTTTCTTACTCAATTTTTCTGTTATAAGATTAACATCTGCGCCGTGTTGGAGGAGAGTGTTTAGGTTTTTGTTTTTAGTGATATCTTCTTGCCTTAAGTTTGAGACTAATTGATTAATATCGATGTTTGCACCATTTTTATTGAGATAATCTAGATTTTGTGCGATATTTTTTGGATCCATATTTTTTACAATAATATCAATATCTGCGCCATGACTTAAGAGAAAATCCATACGTCTGAAGACATAAGTGGAGTCTAGTTTTGAAACTAATTCGTTAATATCAATATTTGCACCATTTTTATTAAGATAGTCTAGTTTCCATACAATATCATTTGGATCCATATTTTTTACAATATTATTGATGTCTGCACCATTTTTATAGAGATATTCTAGGTCTGCTGCGATATAATTTGAATTCATATAATTTACAACATTATTAATATCTGCACCGCGTCGGAGGAGATCGTCTAGATTAAAGTGGGCATAGTATGAAAATCTATAACGCATTTGATCAACGTCAATATCTGCACCATTCTTAAGAAGGGTGTCTAGATTTTGTAAGATGTCATATGATCCTAGTTTTGAAACTAATTCGTTGACATCAATATTTGCACCGTGGTCGAAGAGGAAGTCTAGCTTATATACAATATCGCGAGGTTCCATTCTACCTACAACAAGATCAATATCTGCATGATATTTAAGAAAAGCATCTAGATTTGTGTTAATATCTTTTGAATCCATATTTTTTACAATATTATCAATATCTGCACTGTATCTAAGAAGAACATCAAGCTTACTGATAATATCTTCAGATTCTAAACTCGAGGCTAACTTATTGGTATCTACTCCTTTTTCTAAGGCATATTCTATGCCATATTTTTCTTTTAATTCTGGAATTCTAGGATCTTTTCTGTTATAGGTGTCTAGAGTGGCAATTGGACGATCTAGTTCATAGAGAAAACTTAATTCTTCCTTGGTTAGATCTTGTCCTTTTTCCATCTTCTTATCTAAGCGGATTAGAGTTTGTTTATCTTCGAATTTTTGTAGAAACTCTTTACCACCTGGCATAGATAAGACTTTTTCCTTAACGATGGGAATTAAAGAATCCTCAATGGCTTGTCCTTCGTTTAGTCCAGAAACTTCAGCAACCTTGCCATCTGGATCGAGGCGAACAGAGGCAGAACCGTTAGAGGCGAAGACACCAGGAGAATTAGGGTCTTCTAGTCTAAAGATGATGAATTTGGCTTCAGAATTCTCTACTTCAGCATCGTCATAGTCATAATAGTCATCATCGTAATCGTCATATTCTTCTGGGTTACTATATTGTCCATATGTCAGGTAATTATGAGCAACGTTAGGGTCCACAACGCACCAACCAGTACCTTCTGCGAGGTCGGCGATTTCTTCTTCGTCTCCTAGCTTATATTCAAACCAATCACCATGGACATCTTCGGTGCGTTCTGGGGTTTTGAGAATGACCTTAGTATCTACTAATTCTTTGGCATAAAGTTTGGGGAAGTTGGCGGATTTAACGAGAGAAACTAGTTTTTCATCATCGGAGTGTTTAGAGAGCCAGTCTTTCTTATCTACGCCATAAAAATCATTAATTTGGCGATAGACTTTGGCGAGGATTTCGGCGTTAAGTTTTGGGAAACTTAATGCAGTGGTATTATCGCGTCTATTGTAGTCTGCTTCATCAAGATTGAGAGCATTACTCATCTTGGAGATACCATCGAAGGCATAGACTTTAAACCAGAGAGGATAAGGGCAGTTTTTATCGCCTAGATAGTTTGTCCAAGAAGTGATAGACTCTCGTTGTTTATCGATGAGATCTTCAGCGAGGATTTTCTTTTCATATCTACTTAATTCTCTACCTTGACCATTATCTCTTAGAATTT
The DNA here is from genome assembly GCA_963540965.1 of uncultured Candidatus Saccharibacteria bacterium. Classification (GTDB taxonomy): domain Bacteria; phylum Patescibacteriota; class Saccharimonadia; order Saccharimonadales; family Saccharimonadaceae; genus Nanosyncoccus. The sequence continues at coordinate 43,678 of CAUTSA010000002.1, read as the reverse complement.
GTTCTTGCTGCTTCCAATAGGCGTCTGGAATGTCTTCATAGTCCATAACGAGATTCTCAGCAGAGGCTTCCCAGAGTTTTTGTTCAGCTTTATCGCCATACTTCTCAACTATATTATTGAGACGGGAGAGATAGGCGAAGTTTCTACGTTCATTATTTTTACCTGGGAGCTTTTCTTTTTTATTGCGGGCTTTATTGAAAGAGGATTCGACAATGTCTTTATGCTTAGATTCGAAATTAACAAGGGAGAGAACTTTGGATCCGATTTCGTTTTGGAGGCGAGATAGATGCTGAGCCTTTTGTTCAGTTGTATTTATATTATTTTCTCGGTCCGTTATCTCATTATGATTAAGTTGATTTGGCGATAGGCTTGGCATGGAATCCCTCTTTACAATTTTACAATCTATAGTGTATATGGTTATTGTAGCATGAAATAAAAAATAGAGCGTTGCTCTATTTTTTGTAAATTGTGGAATTAACAAATATTTGAGAAATTCTTATATGTTTGTTTAGCTAACATTATTTGATAGAGGTACGAATAGTTGAAGATTACCTATTTAGTAATTAGCTACCAATTTGTGACTCAAGATAGGCGTTGAGAAAGCCTTCGATTTTGCCATTAAGCACTGCATCGGCATCGGTCTCTTCATATTTAGTGCGAGTATCTTTTACTAATTTGTATGGTTGCAGGACGTAATTGCGAATTTGTTGGCCCCATTTAGCGGATTCTCCGGCACGTAATTGATTGATAGATTCTGCCTGTTGTTCTTGCTGCATCATGATTAATTTGCCACGTAAAATCTCCATAGCTTTTTCACGATTTTGCAGCTGGGATCTTTCGTTTTGAATGGCTACAACGGTGTTGGTGGGGAGATGAGTAATGCGGATGGCTGAGTTAGTGGTATTGACAGATTGACCTCCGTGGCCGCCAGCATGGTAGGTGTCAATACGAAGATCTTTCTCGTCTATTTTATAATCATCGTCACTTTCCAGGATGGGTAAAATTTCGACTAGAGAAAAAGAGGTTTGGCGAAGATTATCGGCGTTGAACGGCGAGAGTCTAACTAGGCGATGTACGCCATGTTCGGACCTTAGATTGCCATAGGGGTGATTTCCGTAAATTTCATAAACGGCAGTTTTGATACCTGCTTCTTCCCCAGCAGTGCGTTCAATAAGTTCAACATTGAAGTGGTTTTTTTCGAAATAACGTAGATACATACGCTCGAGCATAGACGCCCAGTCCATTGCTTCGGTCCCGCCAACGCCGGCAGTAATGCGGAGAATGGCATTTTTTTCGTCTAAAGGATTAGTAAAACGAAGCGCCCTTTTTAGCTCAATTAATGTTTGCTCCATAGAAGAGAGTTGGTCGTTGATCTCATCTAATAAGTCTGTCTCCTTGAGGGCAATAATATCATAAAGGTCGGAAGCCTGAATTTTGAGGACCTGCCATGGCTCAACCTCTGCCTTGAGTCGACTAAAATTAGTGTTTACTTTTTTGGCATGTTCGGGATTTTGCCAAATTTCTGGTTCAGAGATTTGAATTTCAAGATTTTTAAGATTTTCAATTTTTTGGTTAATCTGGAGTTTTTGCCAGGTATTATCAAGGTCGATTTGCAGAGCGGCGAGACGTTTTTCGAGATCATTCATGTTGTAATTATAGCAAAGAAAAGAGCCTCTGGATAACCCTATAGTTTTTGACTTTTTTGATATGGTAAAATAGAAAGATTATTATTGATTTTTAAGTTACAAGGATAAAATGTCGAATTTAAGTGAACTAAGGGAGTTAAATAAAAATAACGAAAGAGAAAAAATCGTTATTAAAACCAGTGTGATTGGAATCATTACAAATGTTTTTTTGGCGGCGTTCAAGGCTAGCATTGGGCTACTTTCTAATTCGATTGCTATTGTTCTCGATGCGGTGAATAATATCTCTGATGCTGGAAGTTCAGTAATTACGGTTGTTGGTACAAAATTGGCTGGAAAGGCGCCAGATAAGAAGCATCCTTTTGGTCATGGGAGAATTGAATACTTAAGCGCAATGATGATTGCGGTGATTATTCTGTATGCTGGCACAACGTCATTAATTGAGTCGGTTAAACAAATTATTAAGCCAGAAACTCCTGATTATAATCTAACCTCACTAATAATTATTGCGGTAGCTGTAGTGGTAAAAATTGCCTTAGGCGCATACGTGAAGAAGGTAGGAGAAAAGGTGAAATCAGATTCTTTAATTAATTCTGGAGCTGATGCCACACTTGATGCTGTAATCTCCTTCTCGACTCTTGTGGCGGCTATTATCTTTATGATGTTTGGGTTGGCACTTGAAGCATATCTTGGTGCAGTGATCGCCGTAATCATTATCAAATCAGGTATTGAAATGCTAAAGGGGACAATATCGCAACTATTGGGTGAACAAAATGATCTTGAGGTGGCGAAGGCTATCAAGAAAACCGTAATGGGTTTTAAGAATGTGCTGGGGGTTTACGATTTAATTTTAAATAACTATGGTCCAAATCGTTGGAATGGGTCTTTACATATTGAGGTGCCTGATACTTTGAGTGTGGTGGAGCTTGACCAGTTATTGCGGGAGATTTCGGTGAAAGTAGTAAAAGAACATAGGGTGCTTTTAACGGCGATCGGCGTTTATTCCGTAAATACAAAAGACGAACATGTGATCAAGATGCAACAAAAACTAAAGGAAGTTGCACTAAAACAGGAATATATCCGACAGGTGCATGGTTTTTATTTGCTTGAGGCGAAGAAACAGATGCGGTTTGATCTTGTGGTGAGTTTTGATGCAGAGGATAGGCTGGCCTCATTTAAGAAAGCTGTGGCTGAAATTCAAAAAGTATTCCCTGATTATCAATTGCAGGCGGTGATGGATGCGGATTTTACTGAGGAATAGATTTAGAAATTAATCTTAACTGTTAATGCACAGTGGTCGGAGATGGGTGCATCGATGACTTTAAAATCTTGATAGTTTATATTATCATTAATTAAAATATGGTCACAAGGAACGTCTTTTGTGAAGCGAATATTACGCAGAGTGGTGGGAATATGATGGATAGCTGTGAGGTCGCGAAGAAAATCGAGCTCACGCATTGCTTTTGCTTCAGGAATAACGTTAAGATCGCCACAAAGAACAACGGGATTTTTGTCTGAGCTAATCATGTCGGCGACGGAGCGCATGCATAAGACTGAAGTTTCGTCTCCAAGCGGGTCTTTTAGCCAGTAGCCATGATAATTAATAACCGTGAGATCATCTTCTAAAATAACTTTTTGTGCGGTATAAAGATTATGTTTTACGGCTTGCTCGTATTGATCTAGGTTTGTAGCAAAACGATACTCGCCATGCAGAATTTTTTCTTCAGAGTGCTTAAAAGGAATTTTACTAAGAATAGCATTGCCGCTTTCGTAGTGAATAGTGTTATTTAAAATTGAAATACCAAATTGACTGCTACGAGCGTCATATTTGAAGTTGGCTTCCTCTTTGATTTTATCAACGGTATCCATAAAATACTCTAGGGTTTTGGTGTGATTACGGTCCCAGACGGCTTCTTGTAAACAAATGAGGTCGTAGTTCCCTTCTTTTATAAAATTAGTAAGGCCATCTTTAATGCGTCCGCCCCAGACATTGAGTTGTAGAATTTTGATGCTATGCATAAGCTAATTGTAACACTTAAAAGTGACCATAAGAAAAATATATAAAAAAGACCTCAAAAGAGGTTTTTCTTTATGGCTGGACCTGCAGGATTCGAACCTGCGAATGACGGGACCAAAACCCGTTGCCTTACCACTTGGCGAAGGTCCAATAAACTGTAACTATTTTACCACAAGTTTTTGGTTTTGGGAAAGATAAGTTTTATCGTTCGTAGATATTAAATTCACAGTTTTTCAAATGTAGATTTATGGAGCTATCGTAAAGGGCGGAATAGAAGAGGCCTTGTTCGGTACCACCACGCAGAACGTAGTCAACAATGCGAAGAATGCCGGCATGCGAGGCAATTAGCACGTTTGCGTCGTTACCATAATTCTGTAGGGTGTCTGCTTGAATTTGTTTGAGAATACGATCAATACGATGGAACATGTGTGGTACAGACTCCATTTTGAAACGGTCGGCATTAAAGCCATCTTTCCAGCTAATTTCGTGAATTCTGGAGCCTTCCTTGCCTTCAAAGACGCCAAGTCCGCGTTCAATGAGATCCTCTGCATAACGAATGTAGCAATCTTTATTTAGATCATTATGTTGACGATAAAAATGGTTGAGCTCGATCGCATCTTCAAGGCTTAATTCATCAAAGATAGCTTTATCAGGAACGACACGTCCGAGGATGATCTGACAAGTTTTAGCTGCACGCTGTAGTGGTGAGGAATAAGCTATATTGAAGCGCACATCCTTTAGTTGATCGCGAGCTCTTAGGGCTTGAAATTGTCCTAAAGTATTTAATGGCGTGTCGGACCAGCCTTGATTTAGACCAAGATTATTCCAGTCAGTTTGTCCATGTCGTACTGTGTAAAATTTCATTTGCCCACCACTTTATTTTTTATTTACTTAACATTGTGCCAACACCCCAAAGAAGGGTGAGAAGTGCGCCGGTTGCGCAAAGGATAATGCCGAGACCGCCCCAGAAATAAGCATCTTGTTTACCAGAATCTTTAGGTGATTTAGCGGTGACTTTTTTGGTACTGGTGGCAGCTTTTTTGACTACCTTGTGGTTAGTTTTGGTGTTAATTGATTTTTTTGTTGTAGTTGTCTTTGGCATGGTTTTTATTCTGTTAATGCTTTTTTCTATTCTAACGCTTTCAAGTAAAAAAGTAAATGGTGCAAGAGTCTAGGCTAAAAATGAAGAGATGACGATGTTTACTGTTAGCTATTCAAGATCACGCTGTCTTTGGCGACCAGTACGTCTTAGTTGTTCGAGTTGTTTACGTCGTTCAATCATGGCCAGGATTTGGTCTGCCTTTTGGTGACTCTTTGCTAGTTGTTCGTTGTGGGCCATTGTTTGTTCGGAAGTGTTCTCTGATTGATATGTGGTATAGAAATTACGAAAATATTCTTGGTTGGCTGATTCTGCAAGATAATTGAAATTACTTTCGGGGACCATGAATGGAAGATTGGCGTAAACTGGTTGCCAATATGTAACAGGGCTATCCTTCTGATTTGGATTTTGTGGGACTGGAATCGGCGGAGTAATCATGCGATGATGGTAGGCAGAACGTAGTTCTTCAACACTACCAACGCATTCAAAAGGCTTCATCTCTCCGCCGACACCAAGAAGACCTTTAAAGATTTGCGTAAGATTTTGATCCAAGAAAAGATCCTGATCGCCAAAAAGTGATTGGAGAAATTGTGGTGGAATAAATGGGCAGAAAAGTAAATATGAGTTGGCACATTTGGCACAGTGTCCACACCATTTGAGTGTGTTATTTTGCTTATTTTGTTTATAATTTGCCTCGTTGCAAGAACTAAAACTGTAGCCATACTTTTGCCAACATTTTTGGACAAAGAGGTCGGCAATACGTAGTTCGCTGAGATGACGGATAGGTGAACCTAGATGAAGGTCTGGGGAGAGGTAACGTTTGATGTATTCGGTCATCAATTGTTCAGCCTGCCAGGTTTTTGACCATTGATGGTTGACTGGTAAATCTCCAATCATTGCGTGGGGCTCTTCCCCCTCACGGCCGATGCTTGTGAGGATGACGTTCTGATTATTTAAGATAGCTTGGATAAGAGCCAGAGATTCTACGATAAAAGTAACGGGAACATGTCCATTAAGTCCGCCAGTTTGCTGCAAGTGGAGGTGATCAATTTGGCGATAAACGACACTGGCTTTTTGATGATTAAAGCCTTCATTTAGATGATCAATAACATTTGGGTGTGAACGGTCTGGGCTACTACTGATATACCATGGGACAAAGTTAATATTACGTTCATTAAGTAATTCGGCAACCAGGAGACTGTCCTTTCCGCCAGATTGGAGAGCGAGAACTCCTTGACCACGATATTCAACAGCTGGTTTATTTTGAAACCTGAGAGCAGATCTAAAAGTGGCTAATTGAGTACGAGTCAGACGATTTTCGAAGGCATATTGGGACAATCCTTCTTGAAAGACGGTAGAAAAGAAGTGCGCTTGAAAATCGTCTAGAGGCCGGTCGAGGCGAATATTCTGGGTGGGGTGAGCTTTATAATAGCTGGTGCCAATCAGGATAAAGGCAAGGAACATAGCCCGGTCTAGTAGCTCAGTAAGACTGGGGTCGTCAAGTAGGTTGAAGGAGCTAGTATTGGTGCCGGGCTTAGGTGCAAAAAAGACCTTTTCGGTAAAGATGATATTGTCGATTCCTTGGTAGACAAAAGTTGCGGTGTAGGTTGAACGATCAAAATAATAACTTAAAAAGCGAAAGACGGCGTCTTTTGACGGAGCGACGGTGGGGGCCGGCTGGGTCGGTTTTTTATTTAAAGAACCAAGAATAGATGAAAAATTTGATGCAATCATTATTATTATTTTAGCATTAAAAAGCGTTTACGATTTGTTGAAATTGATTTCCGCGATCACTAAAATCCTTAAACATGTCAAAGCTGGCAGCTCCAGGACTCATTAGAACAATGACTGGTTTTGCGGTTTGGTTGTTGAGAGCTTCTCTAGTAGATGGAATACAGAGATCATAATTCGATTCGAGATCAGCGGCGTATTTTTCGGCGTAGTTTTTGGCGTATTCTACGGCATCCTCAAGCGAATCGGCCAGAATAAATTTATCAGGATCTTCTCCTTCTGCTAACATGAAACGTGTTTCGCCGATTAAAATGATTTTCTTAAGATTTTTGGCACTAAAGAAGCGTTCTTTCATAGCTGTTAAATCGAGATGTCTATCTTTGCCGCCGGCAATAAGAATAGTGGGGTAATCTTCAAAAGCTTTGATGGCGACGTCAGCAGCAGGAAAAGCTGAAGAGTAGTTATCATCATAGTAGCGCACATGATTTAATTCGCGGACAAATTGAATGCGGTGAGGTAATCCTACAAAAGTAGCGAGGCCATGGGCTATTTTTTGATAGATTGCTTGATTACTATTGCTAAAAAGTTCATCTAGAGATAGGTTCAAGATGCTGAGTACTGCCAAGATGGCCGCCTCGGCGTTCTCACGGTTGTGCTCACCTGGAATTTTTAAATAATCAAGGAGGTTTTTAAGTTCTGATTGATACCTAACGATGGGGTAGGTGTTTTTTTGACCAGCACTTTTCTGGCCAATTTTTACACTATCATTATTGTTCTTGTAATAAATACAATAATCTGAGGCTGTCTGATGTTTTACGATATTTGATTTGGCGGCTAGATAATCATCAAAACCGCGGTGTCGATCGAGGTGGTCTGGTTCAATGCGTAAAACTACGGCAACATGAGGAGATTTTCGGAGATCCCAGCATTGAAAACTACTCATCTCATAAACGACTAAATCCTTTTCAGTGATTTTGTCTAACTCGAGGATGGCTGGCGTGCCAATATTGCCAACAAGATGAATATTATTGAAACGTTCCGGAAATTGACGGAGTAGATTTGTGATAATGGAGCAGGTAGTTCCCTTCCCTTTGGTACCGGTAACGCCGATGATCGGTGCTTTGCAATTTTCAAAGAAATAGTTGGTAATTGAGGTCCAATTCTGGGATTTACCACGCTGCTCTGGTTCTAAAATAAATTGAGGATGAACAGAGGGGCTACGAAAAACGAGATCAAAATTCTCTAAGTGAAAATCTGGAATTTGATGATCCTCGAAATGGTCAAAAAAAGTAAAATGATTGGGACTAGCTTCTGATGAGTGGGTCTTAAAATACGCTTCTACGGCTTGCCCCTCAAGTCCATGACCTAAAATTGCAATATTCATAGCTCTATTATACTTGGTTTTTAATGGTTTTAAAAATTAAGCGATTCAGCAAGCTGGTTGATGACGGATTTTTCAACAGAGCCAACGGTCACAAAAGCGTGTATGCCGGAGCCAGCAAATTCTCTAGCTAACTCAACAATAGATGGTTTATTGATCTCTTTAATGATTTGAGGGAAATCATCGTAGAGTTCAAATTTTTCGGTCATAAAATAATCATCGGTATAGTAGTCAGAGATTTGGCTGACGGTCTGTGCTCCCATCTGGTAGCGTCCCTGGGCGTAGGTTTTAACAGCTTCAATTTCTTCGTCAGAAATTTCACCATTGAGGGCTTTTACCATTTCGATTTGAATAAGGGAGAAAAGTTCGTCAGCAGTCTCAAGATTCACTTCGCCATCAAAGTCCCAAGATGAATAATGTTTACTGCTATTGATGCCACTACCCATTCCATAAACAAGGCCACGTTTTCTGGCTTGGCCAAAAATACGACTGCTCATGGTGCCATTGAGGATATGGTTGAGTGCACCCATGGCTTGAGTTTCTTGGCTAGAGAGGCGTCTTGGGGTAACCATAGAAAAACCAAATGTAATATTACTGGCATCCTTTCTTTTTACGAGAATAGCTGGAGAAGAGTGCAATTTATCTTTGGGGATTTCAAAACGCTTACCTTCTTTGAGGTCCCAATCTTCAAGATTACGCAAAATTTCCTTTTTACGGTGTTTAATTTGTCCAGCAATAATAAAACGCATGTTTTTTGCGGTATGAGTGCGACGATAATGTTCGCGAATATCCTTAAGCTCGATATTATTGATTGTAGCAAGACGCTCTTTAAGATTGGGGACGTCTTCGCCGATAGCCTTTTGAAGCCTTGGCCACAGAAGCCGAGCATAATCATTCATATAACCGGTCAGTTCAGCTTTAACGTTACCTTTCTCGCTCCTAAGTTCATCTTCATTAAATTTTGGTGAAGTGATGGCAATGCGTTCTAGGTTTAAGATGCGTTCCCATTCAAAATCAGCACATTCGGCTTCATAACAGACAGAATAGTCTGAGGTCCAGGCGTTGTGGTAAGCACCATTTTTAGTGAAGTCGGCTTCGTAGGCTTGTTCGTCAGGAAAGACGGAGTTAGCGCCAAAACTGAGGTGCTCAACAACATGGGCAATCTCGTAGAGGTCTGGAGTTTTAGCGAAACGCATGCCGCCACGGAATTGAACCTTAATATTCATCACGGAAGCACCGGGGACATCAATAAGAAGTCCTCTCGCGCCGTTTTTTAGCTCGATTTCTTCAACAAAATGTTTCATGATTAGTGCTTGTTATGCTTCTTGTTCTGACGCTGTTTCTTTTTTGATTTACGAGCAGCATTACGTTCTTGGTTGAGATTCGTTTTCTGGTTTGAGCCTGTCTTAAATTCATCATCAAGATTTTTAACACCAGACTCAATGGTATTTACACCCTTATTAGTGGCGGATTCAGCCATTTGGGTGAGTTCGGTATCATATTCTTCTCCATCAATTACGTCGGTAGCAATAGCTTCTTGTTTGGTAATGCTGAGAAGAATCTTGAGAACTTCTTCACGTAGATTCTTCTGCAAGCCTTCGAAGAGTTTTTGAGACTCGGTACGATATTCAACGAGTGGATCTCTTTGACCGATTGATCGCCAGTGAATACCTTCGCGAAGGTGTTGCATATTCTCAAGATGTTGCATCCAGAGAGCGTCGAGAACTTTGAGGTATACTTCACGTTCAATTCGTCGCATGACGTCGGCACCAAAATCTAATTCTTGAGAAGCGTAAGCCTCGCTGACTGCTGTAAGGGCAAGCTTGGCACGATCTGCAGGCTTGCGCATTTGGCCAATTGTTTCGACAAGCTCTGGGTCAATGTTGAATACTTGGAGAAAATTTTGTTTGAATTTCTTGTTAACACGAGAACTCTCGATGGTGAGATCTTCGGTGGCCTCTTTCATGAGACGCTTGATTTCTTGGGAGATATTTTCTCCTTCAAGAATTTTGCGACGCATAAGATAGACGACTCGACGATGACGGTTAATAACGTTGTCGTATTGAACGACGTTTTTACGTGAATCAAAGTTAAAACCTTCAATGCGACGTTGTGCGGCTTCTAGATTACGTGTAACTGCACGATTCTGGATTGGAGTGTCTTCGTCAAGACCAACATAGCGAAGGATGTTGCCAAGTTGCATGCCTTGGAAGATGCGCATGAGATCGTCTTCGCAAGAGACGAAGAATTGAGTGATACCAGGATCTCCCTGACGACCACCACGACCACGGAGCTGATTATCAACACGGCGTGAATCATGTCTTTCAGAACCAATCACGACAAGACCGCCCATTTTCTTGACTTCATCAGAAAGTTTAATGTCAGTACCACGCCCAGCCATATTGGTGGCAAGAGTGATTGCTCCCTTTTCACCGGCCTTTGCAATAATAGCAGCCTCACGTTCGTTATTTTTGGCGTTTAAGATTTCATACCTCAATCCAACCTCATCAAGATGTTTGGCGATTAATTCGTTTTTAACGATACTTGCGGAACCTACGAGGATAGGTAAACCTTTGGCGTGATATTCCTGAATTGCATTAATGATGGCGCGGATTTTTCCAGCTTCAGTACGGAAAATGAGATCATCTTTATCGATACGGATGATAGGTCGGTTTGGTGGAATTTGAATAACATCAAGAGCATAAATTTGCTGGAATTCTTCAGCTTCGGTAAAGGCAGTACCGGTCATGCCGGAGAGCTTACGATAGAGGCGGAAGAAATTCTGGAAGGAGATGGTGGCGAGGGTCATTGACTCTTCTTTGACTACTACACCTTCTTTAGCTTCGATTGCCTGGTGAAGGCCTTCATTGTAACGACGGCCATGCATGAGACGACCGGTGTGTTCGTCAACGATGATGACTTCGCCTGAGTTAGTCACGACATAGTCGCGATCACGCTGAAAGACAACTTGGGCGCGAAGAGCTTGATCGAGATGATAGACAAGACGAGAGTTTTCGGCCGAATAAAGATTTTCAACGCCAAGCAAGCGTTGGACTTTTTCGATTCCCTGGTCTGTGAGAGTGACAGATTTGTGTTTTTCATCAAGTACATAATCTGAAGAGTCGAGTTTAGCAACGACTTTTGCAAATTGATAATAGGAATCTGGATTATCACCTGCAGGAGCAGAAATAATGAGAGGGGTGCGAGCCTCATCGATGAGAATGGAGTCAACCTCATCGACAATGGCAAAGTTTAATTCACGTTGCCTGAGGAAATCAACCTCGTTAACCATATTGTCGCGTAGATAATCAAAACCAAACTCGTTATTGGTGCCATAAGTAACATCGGCGGCATAAGCTTCTTTTCTTGTACAAGGCTTAAGATGCTGCATACGTTCGTCATCGTGGTCTTCGTTAATGTATTCTGGATCATAAATGAAGCTAGCGTCGGCAATAATTACGCCGATGCTAAGTCCAAGAAAGTGATAGACTGGAGCATTCCAACCGGCATCACGTTGTGCGAGGTAGTCGTTAACGGTGACTACGTGAACACCGCGTCCGGTTAAGGCATTAAGATAGGATGGGAGGAGCGCCACAAGGGTTTTACCTTCACCGGTTTTCATTTCAGCTACATTGCCTTCATGGAGTGCGATACCGCCGATAAGTTGAACATCAAAATGGCGCATGCCGAGAACGCGGAAAGTGGATTCACGAACAAGGGCGAAGGCGTCAGGTAAGAGTTGGTCAAGAACTTTGTCTTCTTCCTTATTTAGAGATGTTGGTTGATTTTGACTATGATTCTTAGATTTTTGGGTTTTTTCAGTTGCTTTAGCTTGTTTAGCAAGGGCAACTTTAGCTTCAGCTTTTTTGCGAAGATTTAATAGGCGCTCTTTTAGGATATTGGTCTGTTCTTGCAGTTCCTGGTCAGACATAGCTTGGTATTTTGGCTCAAGCTTATTAATACCCTGCACGATTTTTTTCATGCGCTTAAGATTTCGTTTTTCAGGATCGCCAAAAACTCCTTGGAGTACACGAGTGGTTAGGGTCTTATCAGCCAATTTGTCGGTTGGCTTCTTTTCTTTTTTTACTTTTTTCGACATAGTCAGTCAAAACCTCCAAAAACAGTATTATATTATGAATGTATTTTATCATAAAAACTGCATGAATTAATGATCCATGCAGTTTTAAATGATATTTTCTTGATTAATCCTTACTTTTCGCGACGAAAGAGGTGAAGGATAGGATTTTTACGTAGGTGTGGATTGGTCTCAATCTTATAGCGACGAATTTGACCGGTTAATTTTGCTTCAAGAATATCAATACCGGCAAAAACATTTGAACACTCATCCTTGGCTGCAATAACCTTTCCACCTGGAATCTCCATTGCTACAGAAATTTCATATTTGTTACCGTGTGAACGATTTACTTCGGTGACAACAATCTTTGCGACAACATCTTTTTTGCTACCACGTGGAAGATAACGATCTAATTTACCAATGCGCTTGGTGGCGTATTTTTGAAAGCTTTCTTCAACTTTGTAGTTACTGCCGCTAATATCAATTTTTTCAATCATATATACTCCTTTCGCTTATTTTACCATATCAAGTAATAATTAATTGATTTATAACTCGTCAACACCCAGATATGGTTTAAGGACAGCAGGTACTTTGAGTTTGCCATCTTTCTCAGCAAAGTTTTCGATGACGGCCACCATGGTGCGGGCAAGAGAAATGGCAGTACCGTTGAGGGTGTGAAGGGTTTCAATGGTACCATCTTTACGTCGCACACGAATATTAAGGCCTTTGGCTTGGAAATCAGTACAGTTTGAGCAGCTGGTGAGTTCGCGATATTTTTGATCAACTGGTGACCAGTATTCGATGTCGTATTTCTTAGCGGCGGGTGCTCCGAGGTCTCCGGCGGCTATATTGATGACGTGGTATGGAATACCGAGTTCCTGCCAAATCTCCTCTTCAATGGCGCGAATTTTTTCGTGAATTTCCTTGCTTTGTTCAGGGAGACAGAAGGAATACATCTCTAATTTATTAAATTGATGAACCCGGAAGAGGCCACGAGTGTGTTTACCGTAGGTGCCAGCCTCTTTGCGGAAACAGGCTGAAAATCCAGCGTAGAAGAGAGGAAGCTTGTCTTCGTCGATGATTTCATCCATGTGGTAGCCAGTGATTGGCATCTCAGCGGTGGCAATCATGGCGAGATCTTCGCCTTCGATATAATATTCGTCGCTCTGTTCAGAGCTTCTTGGGGCAAAGCCAGTGCCTTCGAGGACTCGAGAATTGACCATGTCTGGAACGTCCATTAAAGTGAAACCATGTTCGGTGACTTTTTTAATACCGAATTGAATTAAGGCGTTTTCAAGTAAAGCTAGGCCGCCTTTGATGTAGTAGAATTTGGCACCAGCAACCTTAGCGCCGCGTTCAAAATCAACCCAGTCTCTTGAGGTGGCGTAATCTAGGTGATCAACGCCTTCGGCTTTTTGCTCACCCCATTTTGCGACCTCCACGCTTGCGCTTTCATCGCCTAATGGCACGTCTTCAAAAATAATATTAGGTACAGCTTTGAGAAGATCTTTAAAACTAGATTCCTCGTCATTAAGTTTGGTTTCTAGTTGAGAAATTTTCTCCTTGAGGATCTTTCCACGGTTGATTTGTTCTTCAGTTGGTTTGCCGCCTTTCATGGAGTCGGTGTTTTGGTTGCGTTCTTTGCGGAGGGCTTCAACTTCTTGAAGAGTGGATTTTCGTTGATCATCAAGAGCAAATAATTTGTCGAGGTCAATATTCTTGTACATTTTTTCGTTGATAGAATGTTGTACTAATTCGCGATTAGCTCTAATGAAATTAATATCTAACATTTTTACCTCTTTTCTTTTTTGAATTATCGGTTAATTGTCGGTTTTGCGTTTAATGATCGGGAATGGTACGGCCTCACGGCCGGAGACACCTTCAAGCAGCCAGAAGTTGCGTTCTGAATTACCCCATCCACAAGCAGGTGGCATACCGTATTCGAGCATTTCAACAAAGTCCATATCAAGCATTTGAGCTTCATCATCGCCAGAATCACGCATGGCCTGCTGCTCTTCAAAACGGGCAAGCTGATCGATCGGATCATTTAACTCAGAATAGCCATTCCCCATTTCGGTGCCGGCAATAACTGGATGGAATCGTTCGGTAACTAGGGGGTTGTCAGGAGAGATTTTGGCGAGTGGTGAAAGGCTGAGCGGCTCTTCGATTAACCAGAATGGGCCGCCGGATTCTTTGCGGATAAGTTTCCATAAGTTATCAATCAATCGAGAATCTGCTTGGCTCGGTTTGACTTCAACATTATTGGCCTTAAGAATCTGTACGATTTTGGCGCGATCTGGATTAAAGACGTCGATATCAAAATGCTGTTTGATGAGATCAGCGTATTTAATGCGTGGCCATTTTTGGGAGAGGTCAATTTCAAAACCACCAACGGTGAATTGTAAGGTGCCCCAGGTTTTCATGGCAACATATTTAATCATCTCTTCATAAAAATCCATGCCGTCTCGGTAGTCTTCGAAGGCAGCATAGGATTCGAAGGCAATATGTTCTGGGAGATGTTCGTCGTCAACACCTTCATTACGGAAGCGCGGGCCAATATCATAAACTTTTTCAAAACCAGCACCAAGTAGACGTTTTAGAGGGAGTTCTTGTGAGATGCGTAGGTAGAAATCTTCGTCTAGGGCATCCATGTGCGTGACAAAGGGTGCGGCGTCAGCTCCACCAGTGGTGTGTTCGAGAATTGGGGTGTTAATCTCAATGAAGCCGTGTTCATTCATATAATCACGGGTGGCTTGCCAAAAACGACTACGACGAACGAGACGTTCTCGCACTTCGGGGTTAACGTTCATATCAACATAACGTCGACGGTAACGCTCTTCTTTATTAGTGAAGCCATCGCGGCCAGGCAATGGGCGGAGAGTCTTAGTTAGGAGACGCACTGCGTCGGTAAAAACGGAGATTTCACCAGTTTGAGACTTGCCAACAAGTCCAGTTGCTTCGATAAAATCACCAAGATCGAGGAGTTTAAGAGTCTTAACGGAGAGTAAACCTTCTTTTATGTCGTCAGATTGCTTCATGAAGAGCTGAATCTCGCCAAAATAATCGCGGATTTTTACAAAAGCTAGTTTACCGAAGCTTCGAATGGCGGTAATACGTCCAGCAATGGTTACTTCTTTTTGATCAAGAGATTCAAAGTTCTCTAAGATTTCAGAAATTTTGGTGTCACGGTTTGAGTGTGCTGGATACGGATCGATACCGAAGTTTTTGATCTCTGATAGTTTACGTAAACGCTCATCCCTGTAGTCGCTAATTGTTGTCATATATTAATTATACCATGTCTCTGTTCTGTCTCTAGAACAGCTTAATTTAATAAAGGTGACTAAATTTTCATAATTTCGGCTTCTTTAGTCTTGAAGAGTTCATCAATTTTGCCTGAGTAGTTTTTGATTAGTTCATCGATTTCTTTTTCGCCGCGTTTCTTGACGTCTTCAGAGAGATCTTCGGCGGATTTTAATTCTTTCCTAGCATCGTCGCGTACCTTGCGAAGAGCTACTTTAGCTTCCTCAACTTTGGCTGAAGCAGATTTTACAATTTCCTTCCTACGTTCTTCAGTGAGTGGTGGAACTGGTACGCGAACTACACGACCATCATCTGCTGGGTTAAGACCCAGTGTTTGGTCAGCACGAATGGCTGAGGCAATAGCCTGAATAGTTGATGGATCAAACGGTGTAATAAGGAGCATCGTGGCATCACCAGCGGTGACATTGGCTACCTGATTTAATGGCATATATTGACCGTAGGCTTCGACCTTAACACTACCTAACATGTCTGGGTGGGCGCGTCCGGTGCGAACTTTTTGCATTTCTGACTTAAAACGCTCGATGATGGCTTCCATGGCTTGTTGATATTCAATATGATCAAACATAATTTTCCTTTATTTTTCTTATTTCTATAATATCACAGGGGAGACTAATCTCGTAGCAGCTGCTTAAATTCTTCTATGGAGAGAATTTTAGTTTCACTGGTTCGGCGATTAGTGATTTCAACTGAGTTATTTTCAAGCGTTTTATTTGAGACTACAACGCGATAAGGAATACCCATAAGCTCTGCGTCAGCAAATTTTTCACCTGGGCGGAGCGTGCGGTCGTCGAGAAGGATACTGCTAGAGTATTCTTTATGAAGGTTATTAGCAAAATCTTCTCCTTGATCACCAATACCAATTAAATAGTATTTGAAAGGTGCAATATTTTCTGGCCAGACTAGACCTTTGTCATCAGCAAATTTTTCAGCAATTACGCCCATGACACGTGAAACACCGATGCCGTAGCTTCCCATAAAGACAGTCTTCTTGATACCGTCTTGGTCGTCAAACTTTAGATTGATAGGCTCGGAGAATTTATAACGTAAGGTGAAAATATTTCCCACTTCTGCTGCGGTGGTGGCAGTTAAATCTTCACGTTTGACACCTAAATCATTAAGCACTTCGTCGTTCATAACCTCTTCGTTGATAGCAAGAGTTTTGTCCTGATTGAGATAAATAGTGTCTTCACCGACTGGAAGAACGGTCTGATATTCATGGCTATATTTAGCAAAGGCACCTCCAGAGGCGTAAGTCTTATAGGTGCAGTCACCGAGCCCAAGTCGTGTGTAGATTCGCATGTATGCCTGGTTAACTTGGTCATAAAACTTCTGATGTTCGGCTTCATCAACACTAAAACTATAGAGATCTTTCATAAGGAACTCGCGAGTGCGTAAAATGCCAGATTTAGCGCGTAATTCGTTTCGATACTTTGTTTGGAACTGGTAGACGTAGACCGGAAGATCCTTATAAGATGAAATAAACTTAGTCATCAGATTAGTAATCGGTTCTTCATGAGTTGGAGCAAGACCTAATTCCCCTCCGGCGTTGAGTTTAGTTTTAAACCAGACGTCAATGACCTGATCACTCCAACGCTTTGTTTTAATCCATGGTTCAGGATTCTGCAAAGCGGTCATTTGAAATTCTTGACAGCCCAAACTGTTTAATTCTTCACGAATAATATTTTGAATTTTATTTAAGGTAATGAGACCCAAGGGGAGAAAATCGTAAACTCCTGCCATTTCTTTATGAATATAACCTGCGCGAATAAGCAACTGGGCGTTGCGGGCAGCCTCTTCCTTTCCTACTTCGCGGAAGGTTTTGATAAAAGATTGACTTAATTTCATTTTTCTCACCTTTCTCTTAAATATCAATGGGTTGATTATAGCATAGAGCTTGACTTTTATAATACTTACGTGTATTTTATTAAGCATGAAAAAAATAGTAAACTTGACTAAAGACGGTAAAGCTGACCTTGAAAATGAATTAAAGAGGTTAATTGCGGAGCGTCCTGTGGTTGCTGATCGTCTAGCTTATGCTAGGTCTTTTGGTGATCTAAAAGAAAATCAAGAATATACCGACGCACGTGACGAGCAGCGACAGATTGAAACAAGAATTTTGGAGATTGAAGATATTTTAAAGAGCGCCAAAATTATTGAATCTGGCAATTATGAGAAGGTTGCGGTGGGTGCGAAAGTTAAAATCAAAATTTTGGGTAAAGAACATGAATATACGGTAGTTGGTGAAGTAGAAGCTGATCCTTTGAATGGTCGTATTTCAGATATTTCTCCAATAGGTAAGGCTTTAATGGGTAAAAAAGTGGGTGATAAGTACACCCTACCAAATGGCAATGAAGGTGAAATTCTTGCCATTGCCTAAAAGACGATGTCAAAAAATAATGATAAAAATAATGTCTTAGTGCATTATTTTTTTACTTTTAAAACATTTAAAAAAAATTAGAGACTATAAACCAATGACATACATGAAATAAAAGGCGATACCGTTTTTAATCATGTGAAGGAGGATGCTGGCGTAGATAGTACCCGTAAATTCACGTAGGCCACAGAGGAAAAGACTGAGTGCAAAAACATTGACTCCGACATTCCATTGGCCATGCATAGCACCAAAGAGAATAGAGGTGAGGAGAATGGCTGGGATAAGTTGGAGTTTTTTGCGTAGTTTACCGAACAGCCACCCTCGAAAAATAAGTTCTTCGAAGACGGGAGCAAGAATCACTAGGGAGATGAAGGCGAAAATTCGATCAATGCCAACTAAGTAGTGAGAAAAACCAACATCTTGGGTCTGATTGACTTGGAACCAGGAGAAATTTTTGAAAAGCTCAAGTAGAAGGTATGAAATAAAAGTGTATCCGACAAAGGTAATTAAGCTGAGAGTAATATCAAGGAAGGTTGGAAGACCGATTACTCCGAGGTCTTTTTTATCGACTTGCCATAATCCTATAAATTTTTTCAAGGGATTTGATTTTGTATTTGGCTTATCATTTGTTTTGTGACTCCTTAATACCAACTTTGGCAGACCAGCTAGGATTGTAAAGGCGAGTATATAAGCAAGGGCAGTATAGGTTGTCATCATGACGGGTGTCTTAAATGTGGCTGGGCCGAGGGTGAAAATCATGACATAACCAATAATAATCTCGCTGGCAAAGGATGTGAGATAAGTTGAAATAAGATAGATAATAACCAGTGGAAGGCTTTTTAGGTTTGTGAGAAAACCCTTGAATCCTTTTTCTTTCCTAGTGGTTTTATAATTTAATTGTTCCATAACTTTATCTAGCGATCTTAATAATATCAAGAACAGTGATTAATATACTGAGTGCGATGAGAGCGAGAAATGCACGTCCAACGATCTTCTCTTCGGTTTGCTTCTTGAGTTTTTTGCCACGTAGTTTGAAGATGCCAATGAGAAACCAACGACCACCATCGAGAGCTGGGATTGGAAGGACATTCATACAGGCAAGAGAGATAGAAATC
This sequence comes from uncultured Candidatus Saccharibacteria bacterium, assembly GCA_963540965.1. Taxonomy (GTDB): domain Bacteria; phylum Patescibacteriota; class Saccharimonadia; order Saccharimonadales; family Saccharimonadaceae; genus Nanosyncoccus. The sequence goes on along the minus strand of CAUTSA010000002.1, from coordinate 24,922 downwards.
ACGGCGGCTAAGAAGGCGAGATTGGTTGGGCCGGCACTCGTGAAGGCTGGAAAGAGTACGCCGATAATGCCAACAGGGCCAGAAACTGAATCTCCGACTTTACTAATCTGTTTCTTCCCCTCTTCTTTAGTTTGATCATTACCGCTGAACTGTCTAATGACGCCTTGGAAAATATTTTTGACGAGTTCGCCAAAGCCCTCAAAAGTTTTGGCAGTAATTTGAGCGGTGGTACCAATACCAACAATAGGGGCTGACCAAGTGTAGCGGGTTTTAGCTTCTGTAAAATTGGGTTCTAAAGCAATACCGAGGGCTGGCTGGTTATTTTCGCCGGAGCCAAGATTGGCCGTGGCGGTATATTCTTGCTCGGAATCGAGATTCTTTAAGTGGTAAATAACGGTTTGGTTTTTGTGAGAGTTATTGAAATCTATTACTGACTGGGAGTTGGCGGGTTGAATTTTCTGATCACTATTTTGTTCGGACATACTAAGGATCCAGGAATTTTTCTTAATGCCAGCTTTTTCGGCGGGAGAATTTTCAAGCACTTTTGAGATGATGACGGGCTGAGTAGTTCTTTTTGCGTCGCTTTGAATTGAAAATTGGTTAGGTAGAAATTCTGGCATACCAGTCCAGGCTAGGATAGTGAAGATAATAATAGCCGTTAGCCAGTTCATGACTACACCGCCGAAGAGAATTTGTGTTTTTTGCCAAAAATTAGTGGCACCAAAGGTTCCATTCTTAGTGTCGGCTGCAGATTCGCCGTCCATGGCACAAAAGCCACCGATTGGGAGATAGTTGAGGCTAAAAATTAAGTATTTTTGAGGGGTTTGGTATTCAGCTTTTGGAAATGGGAGCCAATAGTATTTTTCTTTATCACTAGTTTTGGCGTTCTTAATTTTTGCCAGTCTTTTTTGTAATTTAACTTGATTTAGTTGCTTTTTTCCTTCCTCTGAGAGGTTTTCAAGGTAATTTTCGACCTGGCTGGCTGGAATATGAATCCAGGCAATGGCGCGTGGGGGAAAACCAATACCAAACTCGTTGACCTTCACGCCATTTTTCTTGGCAGTGATAAAATGCCCCAATTCATGAAGGACAACAAGAGTAGTTAATACGATAAATCCAATCAAAATCCCAAAAAATATATTCATAAGTAATATATTACCATAACTCGGGTGGAAGATAAAAAAATAAACCCCGTAGGATTTATTTTTTTAGAGTTGACTACTCATTTACACCAAGCTCGATGCGTTTGAACTGACGAATGGTGATATTTTCACCAGTCTTTGCGATCATCTCTTTAATGAATTCAGCAACAGTTTTTGAATCATCAAGGATGTATGGCTGAAGCATAAGGACCTTATCGGCAAAAGCTTTCTTGATTTGACCTTCGATGATCTGGTCCTTCATGTTTTCTGGACCCTTGAAGTTTGCTTCGAATTCAGCAGCTTTTTCGTTGTAGGCAGCTTCTGGGATGTCAGCTTCGGAAACGTAAAGTGGATTCATAGAAGCAATTTGTATAGCTATTTTATGAGCAAGTTCTTTAAATTCGTCGGTATTAGCAACGAAGCTAGTTTCGCAGTTGACTTCGACAATGGCGCCAAGACGATTATCGTGGACGTAAGAAGAAACGATACCTTCGCGAGTTTCGCGGTCGCCACGTTTTTCGGCTTTTGTAAGGCCTTTTTCACGCATGGCTTTGAGGGCCTTATCAAAGTCGCCGTCGGCTTCGACAAGAGCTTTTTTAGCATCAGTTAGACCAACGCCAGATAATTCTTTGAGTTTTTTGATTGCATCAATGGTAATTTCTGCCATTTTATACTCCTTTTATTTATTGTTTTGCTTGTTTGATAGCTTCAACGAAGTAGCCGAGAATTAATTTTTCGGTCTTAGTGGAATCATCATTGGCTGGAATAATAAAGTCGATGTCGGTTGGGTCGATATTGGTGTCACAGATAGCAATGACTGGAATCTTGAGGGTTTTAGCTTCTTTGATTGCGTTCTTGTCTTCGCAAGCATCGGTAACGATGATGAGACTTGGCTGATCAGTCATTTCTTTAATACCGCCGTAACGAGTATTGAGGACTTCGATTTCTTCCTGGAAGCGCTGTACTTCTAATTTGGAGTAGCGAGCTTCAAGTTCGCCAGACTGCATGCGACGCTCAAGGTCTTTGAGCTTCTTGATTTGACGATTGACGGTCTCGACGTTGGTAAGAGTACCACCAACCCAACGCTCGGTGACGTATGGCATGTCGACAGACTCGGCAACTTCTTTGACGATAGATTTTAGTTGCTTTTTGGTGCCGACAAAGAGAATCTTCTTGCCTTCTTTGGCAACTTTCTCAACGATAGGAAGAGCGCGTTCGATACCCTCGACGGTCTTCTCAAGGTTAATAATGTGAGTGTCTTGGCGCTTGCTGTGGATGTACTCAGCCATTTTTGGGTGCCAACGTGAGGTCTTGTGGCCAAAGTGTGCTCCAGCTTCGAGGAGCTCTTTCATGTCGATCTTAATAGACATGTTTTCCTTTCCCTTCACTTCGCTTTTGTTTCAGGAAAACGCGCGAAGTTGTTTCATTAAATTTATTAATGCTCTTATTATACTATATTTTGGTGTTTTGTATAGAGGTAAAAGATGGTGGATATTACGAATTTAACATAAGCTTATTGATAAAATGTTAAATACATGATATAATTTAAACATAAGCTTGAAGAGAATTGCGGAGAGCTTATCGTAGCTACCTATAGGTAGTTTGGTTAAAAATTTGAGTTGAGCAGTGACTTTCTTGCGTACCTCTAAGCGGTATAAGATGACGAGATATTTTTCGTGTTATCTTATACCGTTTGGGGGAGAATCCGAGCGGATGTTTTACCATCGGACATAGGGTCCGTTGGATTAGTAAGCCGGCGGGCAATATACGTAGGAGGAACAAATATGGCAACAACAATTCTTGAAATAAAGAACGGGCAGATTTTAAGTTACAGTGATAGGTATTTTCATTCTCTTTCTGAGGATGGGAAGCAATATTCCGGCAATGGCTGGGACGTTGTTATAAAGGAAGGCCGTAATGGTCGTCCAGGCAGGATAATCTGTCATGCGGAGCGTGAGTATTCTTACGGGCCAGCGATTTGCCATCGCGAGTTTAAACTTGAGGATGGTACTTTGGGTCTGGCTGGAGGTAATATTACTTCCAGATATGCTTACTTCAGATCGGCTGGTTTTACAAACTGGCTGAGGGAAAATGGTATACAGGCTGTGCGTCGACAGGATCCGAACTACACTTATAGGTCTTCTAATCCTGTAAGTGATGTATGGAGCCACGACCTCATCATCGATACTGATGGTGAGGCGGAGCATAGTGAGGACCTTAAGTCTATCACTATCTCCGGGGCTACATATGCTAAAGTTGCTCAGAGATACTGTGACGGTATCGGTTGGCACATCAAGCCGGCAATACTCTATACAGAAGTAAAGGACGTAAAGTCCCTCTTCTGATCAACTCATGAACCTTATTAACCCTCGGATTATATCCGGGGGTTTTCTTTTGCATAAAAACTGGCCAACCTTTTTAATAACTTTACAATTTGAGGATAATCTGATATTATTTTGGGTAATTATGAGTAAAAAAGAATTACATCCAAAAGATTATCGTTTTGTAGTTTTTTCAGATGAGGCAGCGAATTTCTCTTTTCTAACCAAATCAACTGCAAAAAGCGACGAAACGGTTAAATGGACTGACGGAAATGAATATCCATTAGTAAAGGTACAGATTTCCTCAGCTTCACACCCATTCTTCACTGGCGAAGAGAAGATTATCGATACCGAGGGTCGCGTCGATCGCTTCAAGGCTCGTGCTAAAAAAGCTGAAGAACGCAAAGCTGCTCTTTCAAATAAGGCTAAAAAAGCTGAAAAAGAAGCAGAAAAGAAAGCCGCTAAGGAAGATTAGTCTAGAGAAAAATAAAGATGTGAAAAACCATCTTTATTTTTTTGTCCATTCCCTGTTATAATAATTGTACGGGTCTTTAGCTCAGTTGGCTAGAGCGTACGATTCACATTCGTAAGGTCACTGGTTCGAGCCCAGTAAGACCCACCAAACGGTTTATATAATAATTTTTATCTATTCTGCAATCTATAAGTGTCTGTTAAATCCCTTATTAAAAAAATAGAGGGCTATTTTTATGCCATTTTTACGACAAATACGTGCCAAAAATCGCAATTTGCCTCTATAATTTTGTCTGTTAAATCCCCAATCAACTGCAAATAATCTAAACTGGCTTAGGGAGATTATACTTTACCACCCATCTACGATAACGGTATATAGCGCAATAAGCTGGTAAAAATAGTACAGTCGAAACTATAGAATACGCCATAACGGCTGTTGTCATTTTAATCTGGCTGCAATGATCAAAACACAACTTAAACGGATAGCCTGCCAAAGTCAACTCACGAATTAGGCATCCTCCTACGCATCCAATATGGACAGCTACTAATATAAGGTATGGCAAAAACAGATTACCTTTTACAACCCGACCATAGTTGTATTTGGCTAATGCAATGCCAGAATTATAGGCTAAGAATAATCCCACAATTGCAAGTGGAGCAAGGAAAATAGCGGCAAAAACCTGCGTACTTGCTGTATTTGTAAAAATTGGCAACGTATATGGTACCCAAATTATCACAATGATTATAAAAAAGATAAGACTAACAATATTTGATTTACTAATTGCTTTTTTAGGTATATTATTTTGTGTTTTTTCTGGTTTCATATTAAGTATTGTAACATCAACTCACAACTTTTCTGTAAGTCGTCACTGCTGTAATTCTATTAAAACCTGGTTAATTGAGCCCCACCAAGTTACCTATATTAGAATTTTAACCCCCAGGAAGACTGGGGGTTTCTTATAGCCTGTAAAATATTTTTTAAGAACTTGGTGTATGAAATTTAAATAGAACTTTGCTAATTATTATATGGCTTGTCATTAATGAACTTGGATGTTATGGAGATGTATTTTTACTGATTAAAATATGTTAAAATATGTTTATACAATGTTAATTTTTCTGAAATATAAGTAAATAGAATCAGGTTTTGTGAGGAGAATGGATGGAAGAAAAAATCAAGAGTTTGAAAAAGGAGGCGGAAGAGGTTACGCTTTTTTTGTCAGACCCCAACGCTTATATGAATGAGGATTTTGCTTCTAAATCGAAACGACTTGCAGAAATAAATGAAATTATTGAAATTCATGGAAAAATTACACAGTTGAAACAGAATATTGTGGAGGCTGAACAATTGCTCAGTGATGCAGATTTTGCTGAAATCGCAAAGGCAGATATTGAGCATGCAGAGAGTGAAATAGAAAAACTAACAGCTAGTTTAGAGGAAAAATTAATTCCTAGTGACCCAGATGATGACAAGCCGGTGATTATGGAGATTCGAGCCGGAGCCGGTGGTGATGAGGCCTCGTTATTTGCAGCAGAGCTTTATCGTATGTATTTGCGCTATGCTGAAAAACATGGACTAAAAACAGAGTTGATGTCTGAGAATGCTAATGAGGCTGGTGGTGTGAAGGAAGTAGTTCTAAAAATATCAGGAGAGAGACCGTTTGGAAGCTTGAAGTTTGAAGGGGGTGTTCATCGGGTACAACGTGTGCCAGTAACCGAATCTCAAGGGCGAATTCACACTTCGACAGCAACAGTTGTGGCTCTTCCAGAAGTTAAAGAATCGGAAATCGAGATTGATGAAAAGGATCTTAGGATCGACATTTACCACTCGGGCGGTCATGGCGGTCAATCGGTAAATACAACCAATTCGGCTATTCGCATCACGCATTATCCATCTGGTCTTGTGGTAGCCATGCAGGATGAGCGATCGCTTAGACAAAATAAAGAAAAAGCAATGATGGTGTTACGCACACGACTAAATGATATTAAGCGTGCTGAGCAGGCAGCTAATGCTTCAGCGGCGCGAAAATCATTAATTGGTACTGGCGACCGTTCTGAGAAAATTAGGACTTATAACTTTCCACAAGACCGCGTGACTGATCACCGAATCCATTATTCACGATCTAATATTAATGCTGTAATGGATGGCGATATTGACGATATTTTAGCGGAGCTAAAGAAATATGAGATGCAAGCAATCCGTGATGAGAATGGTATCTCGGAATAGGGAGTTCTAGATGGCCTTAACGGTTAAAAGATGGCTAACGCAGGCGAAGACATTGGTGAATCCGATCGATGCTGAATTGATTTTGACAAATGTGGTTAAGGCTGCTGATCGTACTTATCTTGTAACCCATGAAGAGTCGGTACTTTCAGATAAAGAACGACAGACGGCGGATCGAATGTTGGGGCTTCGAGCACAGCACGTGCCGCTAGCTTATATTACTGGTGAAAAGTGGTTTTATGGGCATAAGTTTAAGATTAACCCTGATGTATTGATTCCCCGTCCAGAGACCGAGACGATGGTTGATCTTGCGGTGAAGTTGTATGGTTTTGTATTGAAAACTAAGATTGAAACTTTTGATTCTTTAATTAAGGAAAAATTTGGTGCAATTGAACCTAGTTGGCCAGATAATCCTGTAATTAAAGAGGAATATGCAAGGCTGAAGGCTGAAATTATGTCACCGGTTTTGATGTTTGAGGTGGGGGTGGGTTCTGGTTGCGTGGCGATTTCTGCGGCTTTAGCTTGTCCAAATGCTGAAGTTATTGGAATTGATATTTCAAAGGAAGCATTGAAAGTCGCCACTTATAATGCAGCTCAATTCAAAACAAAGAATCTACATTTGACAGTCGGCGACTTGCTTGAAAATGTTAAAGAGAATGCACCAGCGCCAGATATTATGATGGCCAATTTGCCATATGTGGATCGGGCTTGGGAGTGGCAGTCGCCAGAGATTGAATATGAGCCAGCTGTGGCACTTTTTGCGGAAAAGAACGGTTTAGAATTGATCTACAAATTGATTAGGCAGATTCGTAAAAAGTGGGCGTATCTGTTTGAAGAGAAGGCGACACATCAAAAATTCTTACTGCTAGAGTCAGACATGAGTCAACATGAAAAAATTATTCGTTATGCAAAGCGATATGGGTTTAAGTTTATTGGTTCGGAAGGCTTAATTACCTGGTTTGAATATTAGAAACTTATCTGTATCTTGAGATATATGATTTATGATCTGAGCTTGACGAGTTGATTGGCTTAAGAAAAATAGACCTTGTGAGGTCTATTTTTATTTAAGCGAATAGAGTGCTACTGTTTATATGTAGTGAGAGTGAGCTTTAAGTTCTCGGTTTTATTATCACGAACAACGGTGAGCTCAACAGTATCACCAACGGAATACTCACCGATTAAGCTAGAGAGTGAGCCAGCGACGCCAATTTCAGTACCGTTCACGGCGGTGATGATGTCATTTTCTTTGAGACCAGCCTTATCACCAGCGCTGCCTGGAATAATGGCGTTATTACCTTTGCTGGAAGAAATTAATGCACCATGATTGACATCTAAATTCTTCTGTTTAGCAATTGTTGGTGTAAGGTTAATATAGCGAACGCCGATAACAGCGCGTTCAAAACCTTGACCCTTTAGTACATTATTAATAATACCCTTAACACTGGAAATAGGGATGGCGAAACCAACGTTATTGCCTTGGCTAGCGTAGGCGGTATTAATGCCGATAACCTCGCCAGCAGCATTGAGTAATGGCCCACCAGAGTTTCCACTATTAATGGCGGCATCGGTTTGGATCATGTCGGAAAGAGTCTCATATTGAGTACGAGAAGAGTCCGTGGCGGTGAGACTGCGACCTTTACCTGAAATAATACCGGAAGTGACCGAATTTTGGTAGGCACCGAGCGCATTACCGATGGCGATAACTTGTTGTCCTGCTGAGATGGTCTTAGAGTCGCCTAATTTAATAGGTGTAAGATCTTTGGCATCTTTAATTTTGATAATAGCAAAATCATTGAGTGGGTCTGTACCAATTAGCTCAACATCTTCAAAAGCGGTACCATCATCGAGGAGAACGCCAATTTTTGTGGCGCTAGAGACGACGTGTTTGTTGGTAGCAATATAGCCGTCGCTGCTTAGAATAAAGCCGGTACCAGCAGCAGTTGCTGATGATTCGGAGCTTGTGAGTGATTTTTGAGTAGTGCTAGTAACAATCGAGACAACGCTTTTTGAAACGGAATTAGCTACACTGGCGATAGAGCCTTCAGTGAAATTTAGCGAATTGCCATTTGAACTGGAATTGTAGGCGTGTGAATTAAATTCAGAATAAAGGTTGTGAGTTAGGTGCAGATTGTAGAGCCCGCTAGCGAGAGCGACGACTGCTAGAACTACAACTACTGGGCTGGTTTGAGACTTTTTGACGGTATTTTGGTCAACCGCTTGGACCGTATCCTTAAGGACTACAGTTTCCTGTTCTACTTTGTCTGATTTATTTTTTTGAGTGTCTGAATGAGACTCGTTGGTCATATTTTTACCTCCTTTATACGGTATTAAACGTTGAATAATGGTTTACTAAACCACAGTACGATAATAACAATGAGAATAATTGAAAAGATAGCTGGGGTGGCAATTTTTGAAAATGAGAATTCTTCGTTGCTGGAGTAATTTTTAAAAATGTAGCCCAGAAGAAAAGTGAGCGCGGTTAGGAGAATGGCGGATTGCGGAAGGAGAAAACCGATTTCTCGATAAGTGTAGACGATGAGCCAGGATTGGGAGAGCCAGGAGATTTCGGTAAAAAGAAGACCGATAATAAGTGATAAGAATGTGAAGTCGGTGTCATCACCTTGGACGAGGACATGCCTGGCTGCAGCGAAACCGACAAGAAAATTAAAGAAAACCGGGAAAGCGGAGTTAGCGGTAGCAGTCATAAGAGTAGTGGCGGTGGTGCCTAAGAAAACCGCGAGGAGAGACTGCAAAGCCGAGGCACGTTCAGAAGACATTGGCTTTAGGACAATAAGCCAGGCGGAATATGAGATAGCAAGTATAAAATGAATGGGTAGAAGTGTTGGGCCAGAACAGTAGGTGATGAAGATGAAAGAGAAGCCAACAATAAGGTCAACTAAGTTTGACTTGAGGTTAAGAAAGAGGTAGCGAGGGCGAACTGCGAACATGCGCCACTTCGAAAGGATGACGAGTAAAACGCCTGGAATCCAGCTTGCCGTGGAGAAGGTAATAAAAACGGAGCCAAGTCCAAGAACAAGATTAAATAAGGCGTGCAGCACTGTACTAATAATGTTGCGCCCCTTACGTATTAAAACATAATCTGACATATATAAATATTATAACCTAAAATAGACGAATTTTATCAAAAGGATAGAGACGTAATAAGACTGGGCCGATGATGCGGCAGTATGGAATAGTACCAAGGCCATAGCGAGAATCATAGGAGTGAGTACCTTCGCGATTGTCGCCGGCAACGAAGATTTCATCTTCAGGCACGGTCATGTCGACTTCACCAGCGGTATATTTCTTTGGCCCATCTTGATCTGATTTTCTGGTTGATTCGTCAGGGTCAAAGCCTTCAGGATGTTCTTTATTGTAAACGGTCAATTTACCATCTTTTACAACAACGCGCTCGCCCGGAAAAGCGATGACACGCTTAATGATGTATTGGTCGCGAATAGAGGCCTCGACGCCACAGGTTAATGGTCCACTGGCATCTCCGTTAAGAAAAACAATGATTTGGCCGCGTTCTGGAATGTATGGTTTACCAAAAAAATGCGAGAGTGAAACAGCAGCTCGGTTAACGATTAGGCGATCTTTGCCATGCAGGGTGTTTTCCATAGAGGCGCCCACTACATTATATGAACGCATGATGTAAGTATTAAGAAAATAGGTACCAAGAATCACAAAGAAGACAAAAATAATCAGGCTAAAAATGTCTTTTAGTAAGGGGTGTCTTCGAATGAAAGAGACTTGATTATCCACTACCTTATTTTAGCATAAATAATTTAGGTTTTTCTATTTTGTGTAATAATTCCGTAGGAATTCTTGCTTAAATTGATGGAAGCAATCCTCTAAAATAGCGTCGCGAATTTGTTCGGTGAGACGAATAATAAAGCGCAGATTATGTATGGACGCGAGACGATAAAACTTGGCCTTTAATTCCCCGTCGCCAGAGCGCCAAAGGTCACGGAGTTCGCCACGGGTGTGACCGGCTTGGCAGGTAGGGCAGTCACAGTCTTCGTCAAGTAGAAGGTTTGAGTCTTTAAATTTACGCAAATTAATATCACCATATTTAGTGTAAATTTTGCCATGTCGTGCTTCCCTAGTAGGTGCCACACAATCAAAGGTATCGGCTCCCATTTCGGCGCCATTTAAAATATCGTCTGGGTGTGAAAGACCTAAGAGGTGCCGAGGTTTATGCTCTGGGAGTTCCTCATTACACCAGCGAAGAATTTCAGAGAGATCTTCTTTAAGAAATGCGCCACCGAGTCCATAGCCATCAAAAGGCATGGCGCCAAGTTTTTTAGCAGTACTACGCCTAAGATCTTCCCAGCGACCGCCCTGTAGCACTCCGTAAAGACTTTGGCGATAACCAAGGGAGTCCCGTAATTTAAAGTGTTCATCGAGACTACGCTGAGCCCAGCGTTCGGTACGGGCTAAGGCTTCGACGTTGTAGTCATAATCATCGGCGAGTGAAGTTAATTCATCGAAGGCCATATGAATGTCGGCGCCTATTCTACACTGAATTTGCATGGATTCTTCGGGGCCAATAAAATCAGGTTGACCATCAAATGGATCGGTAAAATGAACTCCGTCTTCGGTGACATGAGCAAGACGTTCTTTGTGGGCTGTATTGGTTACACCACGCTCTTTATCCATGGAGACTACTTTGCCTAGTCCAGAACCAAGTGACATGACTTGAAAACCACCGGAATCGGTGAGAGTGGGGCCAGACCAGCCCGACCAATTTGATAAGCCTTTTTGCTTGGCTATTTCGAAAGAGGTGCGGCGGAGATGATAACCATTACTAAGCATTGCTTGAGCACCAATTGCTACGAGGTCTTCTGGTTTTAAAAATCGTACGTAGCCTTGGGTACCAACGGTCATAAAGGCTGGGGTTTTTATTTCTCCGTGTGGAGTTTTGATTGTGCCGGCTCGTCCAAGGGCGCCAGGAATTTTATGGTCAATCTGGAAGCTAAACATTATTCAAACTTTCAGTTAAGATTTTGTTGCTATTTGGACTTCTTTGGCTTTTTGCTCCTCATCCTTTAAAAACGGACGAACTTTGGCAACAATGAGAAGTTCGATTGGAGACAGAATCAATTCGAGACCTAGGCCGAGGAGGTAGGCGAAGAGTGTCTGATTAAGAAAATCATTGAATGGAAGAACGCCAAGGAAGGCAATGGTTTCAAAGACAAGACTGTCGAGAAAATGGGCAACGATTGATGATCCAAGTGCACGCACAAGGAAGAGTTTTGAGCCAGTTTTCTTCTTAATTTTTTCGAAAATAAAGTTGTTAGAAAATTGTGAGAAGAAATAGGCGGTCAGTGAGCCAATGATGATGCGAGGCGCAAAGCCGAGTACGTTAACAATGGAAGCCTGCATCTCTTCAGTACCAGTGAAAGGAGGGAGAAGGCAGACGGCCCAGAAGACGAGGGCGGCAAGAATATTTAGAAGGAGGCTGGAAAAAATGACGGACTTAGCTACTTTTTTGCCGTAAAACTCGATAATGATGTCGCCGAGAATGTATGAGATTGGAAAACAAAGAATCCCCCCATCAACGGCAATTCCGAACATATTCCAAAGCTTGGTGGCAGCTAAGTTTGAAATTAGCAGAATACCTGCGGAGATTGCCGTGAGGTAGATGAGAGTAGTTTGTCTAACGTTTGTGGTTGACGCAGTGGATTTAGAATTCGACATTGATTACTTCGCCAAGTTTATTTTGGATAGTACCGTGAACATTTTTAAGTTCTAGAGTAGCACAGTCATTTCCTGCGTAGTCTTTTTTAGTGGACTCATATGCGGCTTGGTTTAATGCTTCGTCTTCAACAGGATAAGCTTCGGCAGTTATGCGAAGAGCGCCTAGGGTGTCGTGTTTTGCATAGATTTCAACTTTTGGATTGTTCTTAATCTGAGCAAAAACTTTTTTATTATTTTTAGTACCAATGTAGAATTTGCCATCAAGGATGCCGGCTGCGTCAAAAGGACGAACATGTGGCTGATCTCCTTCAGTGGTGGCGATCATAAAAATTCCTTCAAGAAATGGTAATACTTGTTCCATAATATACTCCTTAAAATTAGTTCTCAATAATTATGTCATAGACGGATTAAATAGTCTATGAATTTAATCGTCCATTACTTTTTTAATGGCGGCATATTCGTCAATAATAACTTTGATGCAGCCGGCAATCGGAATAGCAATTAGACAGCCAATAAGGCCAAAAGCATACATACCGATGATGATGGAAATAAGAATTATAACTGGAGGTAAGCCAAGACCTTTACCTTGGATTCGAGGAGCTATAATGTTGTTTTCAATTTGTTGATAGATGAGGTAGAAGAGAAAGAAGCTGAAGGCTGCCCATGGGGAGTTGACGAAAAGGAGAACGGTATTGATGATACAGGCGATAACTGGTCCAAACATAGGGATGAGATAGAAGAGGAAGGAGATGAGTCCTAGAGGAATAGCGATACCGCCTGGAACGCTAAAAATTAAGCAAAGAATAAAGACACTAATGGCGGTAATAGTGCCGTCTAGAAGTGCAATCAAAACTTGTGCGGAGACGTATTTGGCAACTACGGTACTTAGTTTAGAGGTGACGCGATGCCAGACACGAGTGGCTTGTGCGTTGCGAGAAGATGAGATGGTGCGCCAAAAATTTTCCACTAAGGTTGGGCCTTCGAGCATGAAAAGGATGGTGAGAACGATGGTAAGAATGATGTTTGTGAGAATGGTGCCGATAGTACCGACACTACTAATTGCAATACCACTGAGATTATTGAGTAAAGTATTGGAAAAATTACGTAAGGCCACAAGAAGTTGCGCTTGTAGGTCAGGAATACCAAAATATTCACCTATACGATCTAGGTTGAATTCGCCAATGACAGTAGAGATTTTTTGAGGAGCAGAGGCGAGAAAAATTGAAACTTGAGAGACAATCATTGGCCCAACGACGGCTACAATTGTTGAGAAGCCAAGAACGACGACGAGGACAGCAATAATGGCAGTGAGCCTAGGGCGTTCCTTCTTTTTATCGATTTTGTCAATTAATTTAGCTAATGGGCGCAGAGCTAGGGCTAAGAATGCTGAAATAAAGATAATGATAAGACCACTAGCAGCTTTGAAAATTAAATAGCCAAGGCCTGCAAAAGCAATAATAACGAACCAAAAGCGAATAAAAGTTTTAGTATCGACCTCAATTGTACGTGACATGTACCTCCTCTGTTTTTATTTAGTATAGCTGAGTTTTTAAGAAAAAGAAATAAGCTATTTTAAGTATTGCCAAATTGGCTGGCCGGCTTGGTCTTTAATGATAAAACCAGCGTGTTCAATTTCTTCACGAATCTGATCGGCAGTTTTAAAATCTTTTTGCTGCCGGGCATCCTGACGTGTGTGAATAAGATTAACTATGGTCTTATCGGGGAAATATTGTTCTGTGAGCAATCCAATACCGAATAGATTATCAACTAGAGCCCAATCATCCAGAGTGAGTTGATGCTGATCAATATATGAAAAAGCCTCAGCGGAATTAAGGTTATTGTCTGCAATTGAGATGATCTCTTGTGATTTTTTGGTCTGTGGTGTGGAATTTTTGTTCTGTAGATCATTTATGAATTCTGTAAGAACTGTTGGATTATTAAAATTAAGATCTAGGTTACTAGTTTGTAATAATTCAGCAATTTGGTTTTTCCATTTGAGACGACGGATTCTAGAGGATTCAAGATCAGAAAGCGTAAAGTTGCGTTCGGATTGATAATGACCTTGGAGAATCCACATCTTGAAGTCAAGTGGCGAAAATCCACGTTCCTTAAGATCATGAATGGTATAGGCATTACCAAGAGACTTGCTGAATTTTTGGCCTTCACTGGTAATAAAATTACAGTGTAGCCAAAAACGAGCCATAGGTAAACCGAAAGCGGCTTCGGATTGGGCGATCTCATTTGTATGATGAATAGGGATATGGTCGATTCCACCAGTATGAATATCAATTGTTTCGCCTAGTTCGGTGTGAGAAATAGTAGAACACTCGAGATGCCAACCTGGATAGCCTGGACGACCTTGAAAATCCCATTGCATGGCATGATCTTCCCCATCTTTGATAAATTTCCAAATAGCAAAATCAGAAACATTACGTTTTTCAGGGTTAAATTCCACACGAGCGCCTGCTTTAAGGTGTTCCAAGTCTAATTTAGCAAAATCGGCATAAGTGGAAAATTTGCTGGTATCAAAATAGATGCCGTCAGAGGTCTCGTAAGTTAATCCTTTATCAATCAGGGTTTGGACGAGAGCTAGTCCCTGCTTAATATAGTCGGTAGCGCGAGCAATTTTTGTTGGTTTAATTAAATTAAGTGCGTAAAAGTCATCAAAGAAAACTTGAGTATAGAAATCGGCAATTTCCCAAACCGTTTTATTTTCTCTTTTTGCGCCTTTTTCCATTTTATCATCCCCCTCATCACCGTCGGAGGTTAGATGACCAACATCGGTAATATTCATGACACGATTTGGGGTCCAGCCGTGAGTCTTAATGAGGCGCACTAGAAGATCCCAGTAAATGTAGGCGGCGAAGTTGCCAATATGAGCGAAGCTGTAAACGGTTGGGCCGCAAGTGTAGATTTTAACATTTTGTTTATCTTGCGGGATGAATTCTTGAATTTTCTTAGTTGGAGTATTGTATAGATACATTTTAGAAGCTTCCAATAAAAGTTGTTTCTTCTGTAGTAGATTCCTGTTCGTAGGCTTCAATTAACTTATAACTACAGGTAACGAGCTCGCGGAGAGTGTCTTGATAGTTTGTGTCATAAATACGAAAACCCGCAGCATAAGGGTGGCCGCCGCCACCAAAGAAGCCGGCAATTTTGTCAGAAATGGGGAGAGAAGAACGAATTTTACCAGTCAACTTGCCGTCGGGGTAGGTTTTGATGGCAACTGCCACCTTTACACCTTCGACCATTTTCATTTCTTCGAGAATCAAGACATTAGGATTGTATTCGTCTGAATATTCTTGAATTTCTTCCCATGGGATATGAATGGTAGAAAGTTGACCGTCGAGTGAATAATCGATACGCTGAATTAGTTCTGCTTTGTAGGCAAGAATGCGCTGAGACTTCTTCATGAATTCTTTGCGATTTTCCTCGAGTTCGCTAATATTAGCACCAAGATCTTGCAGGTTAGCGGCTAGACGAAAAGTATCGCCAGAAACTCCTGCGGAGGTGAGTCCTAGTGTGTCGGAAAGTAGGCCTTGGAAGATATATTCGGCAGCTGCCTTGTTGATTTCTATTCCTGTTTGTTGCGCTATGTTATAGATTACATTGGTGCAAGAAGGAAGGTGTTCGATAATTGATTGGTGCGGAAAATCGAGGTCGTCAGGAGTCTCGTGATGGTCAATGACAAAAATAGGTTTAGTGTAAAGAAGATTTCTGATCGTAAGGTCATCAGTTAATTTACTGAGCAGAATTTGAGCGGCGGTGTCAACAATGATGTAGCCATCAGCTTGATAATCGATCTCGCTGGAAATTTTCGACCAGTCTTTATAGTAACGAAGGTATTTTGGAATATTTACCGGACAAAATTGAGATATTTGTTTGTCTTGAAGTAGGGCTTCAAGGGCCAAAGCGGAGCCTAAGGAGTCACCGTCAGGATTTTCTGCCTGGATAATGCAGATTTTTGTCTTATCTGAAATAAACTTAGTAAAATTTTCGTACATTAGGTTAATTATAACAGATGATGAGGGTTTTAGTTTTAGAATGAATCGTCGATTTCGCCAATCAACTTGATACTATCGGCAGTAGGCAGACTTTCAACTTCTTTTAGACGACGTTCAATTTGGCGAGAGGTGGTGGCGGCGGCGTCAATTTTGTTAGCAGATTCTTGAAGTTTTTTCTTGGTGGCTTCAAGGAGGTCGCCAAATTTATTAAACTGGGTTTTAATGGCGCCAAGGACTTGCCAGACTTCACTACTACGTTTTTCAATAGCCACAGTACGGAAGCCCATGAGGAGTCCAGATAAGGTGACAGGGAGAGTGGACGGAGAGGTGATACTGATATTATATTTTTGACGGATTTCATCAGAAAGACCCGGAATGCGTAAAATTTCTGCATAAAGAGATTCTGTAGGGACAAACATCATGCCAAAATCGGTGGTAAAAGGGGGCTCGATGTATTTTGTGGAGATTTTTTTGGCCTGTTCTTTGACGTCAGTAGCTAGGGCTTTTTGGAAGGTTATAATGTCGGCCTTATTGCCTTGGTCGTAGGCGGCGATGAGGCGAGAATAATTCTCAACTGGAAATTTTGAGTCGATAGGAAGATAGGTTTCATGGTCTTCTTCCCTACCTGGCATTTTGACTGCAAATTCGACGCGATCAGCAGAGCCGGGTTTTGTGTTGATGTTTTCCTGGTACTGGTTGGGGCTTAAGATGTCCGAAATAATACTGTTTAGTTGGACTTCACCATAAATACCCCTCGTTTTTACGCCTTCCATGACTTTTTTAAGATCGCCTACGCCGGTGGCAAGATTTTTCATCTCTCCAAGGCCTTTATAGACACTAGTAAGTTGTTCGGAGATGGTTTTGAAGCTTTCGTTGAAGCGTTTCTCAACGGAGGCTTGTAGTTTTTCATCGACAGTTAGTCGCATCTCTTCAAGCTTTTTGGCGTTATCGGTTTGGAGATCTTTTACTCTTGAGTCAACTGTTTTTTGAATGGTTTGTAGATTGGTGGCAATTTCCTTACGATTATCTCTAAATCCGTCATCAACACCTTTCGTGATTTTATCGACAGTTGTTTCAATACGGATCATGCGTTCATGAAGGTTCTTAGAAGCTTCAACGATTTGATCGGTATTTTTAGTCATGGCCTCAAGTAATTTAAGAAGATCTGATTGTGTACTGTTTGTTCGGTTTTTGATGGTAATAAAAAGAATGACGACTAGAAGAATTAAAATCGCTATGCCTAGAATGGCTAAAATATTTTGATCCATAAATGTGAAACCTCCAAAATGATAGTAATGATTTGATTTTAGCATAAAAAATTTGGGAGACGAAATAAAGCCTAGAGTTGAGTACGGTTTGTGAGGGCGGCACCTAAGGTGATTTGGTCGGCAAAGGAGAGATCAACGCCCAGAGGAAGGCCTCGAGCTAGTCGTGTGACTTTGAGATCAGGATATTTGCCGGATAGTACGCGTTGTAAAAGAAGAGCAGTACTCTCACCTTCAACACTAGGGTTGGTGGCGATAATAATTTCTTGCACCTTATCATGCTCTACCCGTGAAATGAGCTCCTCAATATGAAGTTTGTCGGGGGTGATACCATCGATTGGTGAAATGGCGCCGCCAAGTACATGATAGGTACCGTGATATTGTTTGGTTTGTTCGATGGCGTAGATATCTAGAGGTTCTTCAACAACAAGAATTGTACTTTTGTCGCGCTCCTCTTTATCATAAAAAGGAGAGACCTCCTCGTTGTGATTGATCAGTGCGAAGGTGATGGGGCAGGTCTTAACATCGGAATGGAGATGACTCAGAGCATCGATAATAGTATCTGTGATTTTCTTATCGGCACGAAAAAGATAGGTAGCATAGCGTTCAGCTGTGCGTGGACCGACTCCTGGGAGATTCCCAAGTGCTTCAATAGTATTTTCTAGGGCTTGTGGCAACATTTGATTACATGCCGAGGCCGGAAAGACCGCCAAGTTGACCCATGAGAGGTTTCATTTTATCTGTTGCAATTTCTTGAGCTTTAGCGTAGCCGTCGCGGAAGCAGTTTTCAATCCAGCGTTCAAGTTCAGAAATATCATCAAGATCAATACGTGAAGGGTCGATAGAGACCTTTTTAACCTTAAGTTCGCCGGTAATTTGGACAACAACGGCACCGTCGCCGGCTTCAACTTCTACGATCTCGTTTTTTAAGTCTTTTTGGGCTTTTCTTAATGTATTAATCATTTTCATCTGGTCAAAAGTAGCACCCATAGAACATCTCCTTATATATTTATTATTTTATTTATTATAACAGATTACTTTACGGAATATAGATATAGACGATCAGAGTTTTGGGATTTTGAGGAGGTATAAACTTTTTGAAGTTCTAATTGCGTATGGTTAGTTTTGCCAATGGTGTAGACCTTTGAGTTTTCAGGTAGGCTATTTACGTCTGTAGTGATGTAGTAGTTGAGTGAGTCTCTGAAGATTGGTTTAACGGTGTTGGCGGCAATTAATAGCTTTGAGAATTCATCATTTTCGTCAAGTAGTAGGTAGTCACCGGCTTTTGCATGAGTAAGAACCATAGATAGATCACTATTGAATTGGTTGGCAACTGGGGCGGCATAACGATAGCCAGAGATAAAATGTGAAAGATCTGAGGTAATCATTGTGAAGAGGAAAATGGCGATTGGGATAATACCAAAGAACTTGGCATATGGATTTTCTGGAAAGAGATTGTACCATTTGTAAATAATATAACGTAGGCCATGTGCGATTAGGATAGTGAAAGGCAGAATTAAGAGAACGGCGTAATCGGTGTGGAAGCCAGAGATGAGAATAGTGAAAATAATTAAGAAAATTGCAATAGAGTTTCGACTGGCAAAAAAACCTTTAAAGGTGGAGACTAGGCCAATAATGGCGATCATAGTTGCAGGAAGACTGATTTGCGGAGCTAAGAAAATACTTTCGATAACGCCATGCCAGGTGAAAAATGGTAGGAAGGCTTGCTTGAGATTATTAAAATAAGTGGAAAGTCTAAAGTCGCCTGAATAAAGAAGCGGTTTAATAGTTTCTGGGTGCTGTAAGAAGATGAAGCCCATAAAACCGAATCCGATTAAAATAAATAAACTAACGAGAATAAAGGGGAGGCGGGGGAGGTTTTTAATGGTAAAGCGAAGGTGTGGATGGAGGATAGTATAAATGAGAATGAGGATGATGAGATAAATCATGTAAGGGGTGAAGCTGGAAAGAAATAGGGCGAAAGCAAAGATGAAGGACCAGATTGGGGCGGGTCGTTCTTTGCCTTGAACCTTGGAGCCAAGCCAGAGTAGTAAGGTCGGCCAGAAGACGACCATAATAAGAGGAGTGCCGTTGCTTACTAGGAAGAGAAAATTTGAGGAAAGGACGGCGATAATACTGGCGATAATGGCGGTGTTATTTTTGAACCAACGGTTTAAGAGAAGAATAAGAAAGAAGCCCAGAAAACCACCAATAATGATACTTGGAATAATGACGGAATAGGTGGTAATACCAATGAGTTTAAAGACGGTTTTTTGGAGAAGGCGATATGGGAGATCAACGAGTTGTCCATCAAAAATACTGCGAAGGTTGAGATTTTGGCTGGCGGTTGCGGAAGTAATCTCGCTAGTTGATAAACCGGTAAGAGCGATTTTGGGGACAAAAAGTATTAATGTTAGAAAACTGGCCGCGAGAAGGATGTAGCCAATAACGAAACGATTTTTGTAAAGAAAATATTTATTTGGATTTAATTTACCCACGTTAATATTTTAGCATGAAAAATAATTTCGTGCTATTCTCTGGTTTTATCAAGTGACATAAAACGGAGGAGTTCAGGATGGAAGTAGAGCTCGATTTTACCGATAGGCCCATGACGGTGCTTGGCCATGAGAAGTTCAGTGACATTGGTTGGTTCATAGCCATCTTCTTGATGATAATAATCGGGACGGTGTAAGAACATCACAAGGTCAGCATCCTGCTCGATGGAGCCGGATTCACGAAGGTCGGAAAGGACTGGGCGTGGATCATCACGGCCGGTAACGCCACGAGAGAGCTGGGCAAGGGCGATGACGGGAATTTCTAGTTCACGAGCAAGGGTTTTAAGGCCACGAGAAATTTCAGTAACCTCTTGTACACGGTTACCAGCATAACGATCGGAACCGGAAATGAGCTGGAGGTAGTCTACGATAATGAGACCAATATCGTGATCGTGGGCGGCGCGACGGGCTTTATTGCGAAGTTCGAGAACGGTCATTGAGCTGGTGTCATCAAGATAAAGTGGAATTTCGCTCATTTCACCTAGGGCGTCACCAATTTTGGCAAAATCATCGGCGGTAATATTACCTGTACGAATGTGCCAAGAATCTACGCCAGAGGTACTAGCAATCATACGGTCGACAATCTCATTTTTTGCCATCTCCATAGAGAAGAAGAGGACGCCACGTTTATTGATGCCTGCAATATTGTAGGCAAGATTTTGGGCGAAGGTAGTTTTACCCATGGCAGGTCGGGCGCCGATAATAATAAGATCACCTCTTTGAAAGCCGGCTGTCTTGTTATCGAGGTCACGAAAACCAGTTTTAAGCCCACGGAGCGCACCTTTATTAGTATGAAGAGCCTCCATACGGTCAAAGGCATCAACAAGAAGATCTTCAAGGGCTGCATATTCGGTTTTTGTGGTTTGATCAGAAACAGCAAAAAGTTCTTTTTCGGCGGCGCCAAGCATAGCAGAGACATCAGTAGCGCTGTCATAGGCTTGATTGGTGATCTCGGTGCCAGCACGAATTAGACGGCGACGAATAGAAGCCTGTTCTACTAGCTTGGCATAGGATAAGACGTTGGATGCTGTGGGAACAACATTGGTCAGCTCAGTAAGATAGGGGGCGCCACCAACTTCTTTAATTAGTTTTTGGTTATTAAGCTCTGATCTTAAAGTAAGCAGATCGATTGGTTGGCTATGCTCATAGAGCGACATCATGGCGCGATAAATGGTGCCATGTTTTTTTTCGTAGAAGTCAATTGGTTTGATTTTTTCGAGAACTTCCGGAAAGGCGGAGTCGTTGAGTAGAATCGCACCTAATAGCGAACGTTCGGCGTCGATATCTTGTGGTGGGATGCGACCACCAAAAAGTTCTGGATCATTCTGAGAGATGGTCTTCTTTTTGGATTTCTTTTCTGTAGTATCTTTTGATTCTGCCATAACTAATCTCACCTATTTTCTAAAATGGGTTATCGGTGACCTCCTGTATATCACCCATTATAGCAGAAAGTGAGCTTAAGTTTGGGGAGGATGTGTCTGGCTTGGCGGTCTGCCCAACTGCAGCCTGGTCAAAGGAGATGGCAGTTTTTGGAATAACATCGGTATCAGGATTTTTCACAGTGAGATTGATCGAGTTGATGGCGCCGCGAAGGATGTCGAGGTTATTTTTTTGGCTTAAAATGCGCCAATAGACTGGCTTTTCAGGATAAATATCGAAATCTTTACCATTAATCAGGAAGAAGGATTTTTTGAGAGCAGTAAGAAGAGTGGGGTTGACGTTAGATACGTTAGCAACAAAGCCATTAAAGTTAAAACTGCCGGCGGAGTCAACAACGGCTTCAGGTAGAGTTGGTGGAGCTACTGGAGTTAGGTCTTCTGGCTCGACCGGAGGAAGTGCGTGTTCAGCTTTGTGGTTTTTAGCGTTCTTAACAAGTTGATTACGGATGTTAGCAAAGGCGCTGGAGGTTTCGGATTTTTTCTGAGCCGTTGAGGGCGAAGGGAGTGAAGATTCAACTATGGGGGCGGAGTTTATAGCCTTATTGGAGGCCATGACTGGATTTGAGGCTTGAGATGTAGTTAGAGGACTGGCTGTTTTTGTAGTGAGACTAGTGGCGGTAGAAATAAGAGCTACGGTTAGTTTTGCTTCCAGAAAATTACCTGTAACGGAAAAAAGCCGCTCGATTAAAGGCAGGGTTTTTGGAGAAGGGCTTTTAATAATTTGTTGGATTAATTCTGTGGTGATAGAGTCGGCCGTAAAGCCAGCATTAAGTAATACTGAAAGAGTCTCTGTGATCTTGGCGGTGTCGGATTCTTGGTAGGCTTGGAGTAAATCGGAGATCCCCTGCTGACTTGGAATACCTAGAGCTTCAGAGACGGTAGTTTCGTCGATCTGTTGTTCTTTATCGCTAATTGTGCTGAGTTGATCAAGAATGGATAGGGAGTCTCTGAATGAGCCGCCGCCTCTTTCGGAAATAATACGTAGCGCAGCATCTGAAATGTTAATTCCCTCTTGATCTGAAATTTTCCTGAGAAAGTTTTGCATTACTTCTGGTTCGGCTAAACTGAAACGGTAGATTTGAGTGCGCGAAGCAATAGTAGCGGGGATTTTTTCAGGATTAGTGGTAGCCATAATGAAGACAACGTGAGCGGGTGGCTCTTCAAGAATTTTAAGTAAGGCATTAAAAGCGCTGGTTGATAGCATATGCACTTCGTCGATAATATAGACTTTGTATTTACCAGTGGTGGGGATAATCATGGCTTTTTCGCGTAGTTCTCGAATATTGTCAACGCCGGTAAAAGTGGCGGCATCGATTTCAATAATATCAACATAAGAATCTTCTAGCTGGTAATCAAATTGATTGATTTCGTGTGCAAAGATGCGAGCGACGGAGGTTTTACCGCAACCCCTTGGACCAATGAAAAGATAGGCATGGGATATCTTGTTTTGACTAATAGCTCCCTGTAATTGATGAATAGTTTTATCTTGTCCAACAACATCAGAGAGTTTAAGGGGACGGTATTTACGATATAAGGCCTTCATTAGAAATATTCTAGCATATGTCGGTGCGGAGGGAGAATATTGGTTGGTGAGGTTTTAAAAAACACCCTGGCCAGGGTGTTTTTTAATAAGACTAAAAGACTTACTACTAGAGAGAGGCTTCCACTGCAGCCCAGTTGGCCTGGTCGTTATTGGCTGGAATTACAACCGAAACCTGTGCGCCTTCACGAAGACGGAAATAGGTTACTGAAGCGTAAAGAATTTCGTACTCACGGCCGTTTACTTCAACAAAATATTTATCGTCATGATGAGTTAAAGTTCCAATGACGGTTTTGCGTTCAACTGGTCCGATCTGCTTGTAGAGGAATTTACCTTCAGGGGTAATAGTGAGCTTCATAATGTCACCCTCAACGAGCTTGGACTTACTGGCGTAGTTTGCTGGAACTGGATAGTTTTTGCCATCTTGATCAATCATAATCTGACCATCAAAAACACCCTCAATAATTTTACCTTCGGGTCCGGAAACTACAACTTCTCGTGGGGCGGTGATTACATCACCATCACCAACTACAGAAATAAGTAGTTCTTTGGCTGCGGCTAAATTGGTTTCCGCTTCTTGAATAAGCGAGCGGAGTCGTTTTATTTGTTTTTCTGGTAATTCAGACATCACCTCGCATCCTGTCTGTTTAATATAATATTGATATTATATTATGTCAGTCCTGTAAAAAAGTCAACAAATAATTTGTCTAGAGATTTCCACAGCACTAACAGAGACTAATTGACATGTGTTGTAATAAATACAGAAGTATTACACAAATAATGTTGTGATCATGACTATGGAGGGGGGTAGTTCTGTTATAATTAAACAAATAAGACAGGAAGGGTGAGATATATGATTCGTGTAATTGCTGGAGGGAAAAAGCATCAAGATTGGGTAAATTCGGCGATTTCTGAGTATGAAAAAAGGCTAAAAAAGCCGTTTAATATTGAGTGGCAGTTTTTTGATGAAGATAAATTATTAAAGTATTTAGAGGGGTGGCCATTTTCGGGACATGAGTTTGTGATAGTTTTAGATGAGCGTGGGACAAATATTTCTTCCGTGGAGTTAGCTAATAAACTTAACCAGCAATTCGTTGACGCTAAAGAGGTCGTAATTCTGATTGGGGGCGCCTTCGGTTTTACGGATGAAATTCGGGCTAGAGCCAACTTTGTCTGGAGTCTTTCAAAACTTGTCTTTCCCCACCAATTGGTACGTGTAATGCTCAGTGAACAGATATATCGAGCGCAAGAAATTAACCTTGGGGGTAAATATCATCACGAGTAAAAAGTTTCATCCGTTCCCCTCTTCTATTAGTTTGCAATATATTTGGAAATCTGATACAATATTGTCAGTTACCATAGACAGTGACGGATCTACGTAGAGGTGTATAAATTTGCATCTTTAGGCTGGTCTTAATTAGGTCACCGAGGAAAATTCTTAAAATTGGTAACGGATTTTAACAATTCGTAGACTTCTTAACAATCAAGGAAAAACTTTTTATGGCAATTTCAAAAGATAAAAAGAATACATTGGTTGCTGATTTAACTGAGCTACTTTCAAACGCAAAGCTAACTGCTTACGCAAATTATCAGGGACTTTCCGTTGCTGATCTTGAGGATTTGCGTAAATCTGCTCGTGAGCAGGGCGTAAAGATCAAAATTGTAAAGAACCGCTTGGTTCGTGTTGCGATGAATGAAATCGCTGTCTATAAAGATACTGATACCACTCATCTAACTGGACAATTGGTTTATGCAATTTCTGATTCTGACGAAGTTGCTCCAGCAAAAATCTTAGCTGATTTTGGAAAGACACATAAGGCATTGAAGCTGGTTGGTGGTTTTAGCGAAGCTGGTCGCATGATCGACACCGCTGAAATTACTGCGCTTGCTGCTCTTCCTTCCAAGAACGAATTGGTCGCACAGGTGGTTGCACAATTGCTTTCACCAGTCAACGATTCTATCTCTGGTCTTTCCGGTGGACTTTCTGGTATTGTTTCCGGTTTGGAAGCAAAGCTAGAAGCTTAAATTTGATATATCCTTCGGGTGTATATTGAAACAATCAATGTTGTAACGTTCTAAATGAACAAATATTAAATTACTAATTATAGAAAGGTCTAACATGGCTGATATTAAAAAATTAGCTGAAGAACTAGTAAATCTTACCGTTCTTGAAGTTAACGAACTCAAAAATACTCTTAAAGATGAATATGGTATTGAGCCTGCTGCTGCCGCTGTTGCTGTTGCTGCTGCTCCTGCCGCTG
>CAUTSA010000001.1:0-313612 GCA_963540965.1 uncultured Candidatus Saccharibacteria bacterium | reverse complement strand
TATTAGGCATGCCGCCAGCATTCATCCTGAGCCAGGATCAAACTCTCCATTAAAGGTCAAAGACCTTAAATATTAAATTTGAAAACTCAAATAAAAATAAAACTGACGATGAAAGAAATGGATTCCGTATGATTATAAAAATCACACATATTTACCATTTCAAATTGCACAACTGAATTGTTAAATTTCATTTTCCAAAAGCACAGAGTTATCTTATCTATCTCGCAGCATTTGTATGCTCTAATAATAGATTACTTAAACCAAACTGTCAATACATTTCTCGGACTTTTTTTATATTTTTTTAACTTTTCCTTCTTTTTACCCTTAAAGCCCTCATTTTATCCTATAAACAGAAGATTTTAATCATCGTTGCAATTGAAATTCCCAATATAAAACCCACCGCAGCCTCTGCCACCGTATGCCCCTCAACCACACGAAGCTTCTTAATCTTACTTCCTTCTGTTTTATTCTTGTCCGCAATTAATTTATTCAATATTTCCCCATGTTCTCCAACCGAATACCTTACGTTGATTGCATCATATATAATAATCAAGGTATTACATACTGCAAGCGCAAAAATTGTCGAAGTAAAACCACTAACATAACCTATCGTCATCGTTACTGCTGTAAAACTTGCTGTATGCCCAGACGGCATACCCCCAGATTTCACCATATAATATATAACGTCCTGAAATGTTGTTCTGCCCCGCTTCTTAATAATAAAGAAAATTAACTTCAAAATCTGAGCAACAAACCAACCTAAGATAAATGCCAAAAAAACATAAAGGCTTTCCATAAACCTATTTTATCACATATTTCTTCTGAACCAAAATTATAGCCATCATCGCTGACGGCTATAATTCTCTATAAAGATTATAGGCGTAATACCTATAGCAGGATATAGAATCTTTTAAGGTGCACTTCTCCTCAATTCACCGACGATATGTTGAGAGATTTTTGCTATGAAGAGAGAGCTATCGCCGGCTATCGTTCTAGTTTGAAATAGATTTCTTTTTCGAACGAATTGAGAAGAAGATCTTGTGAAGTGTGGCACCTAAGACTGTGCCTCCGATAAACCAAGCCCACCATAGCGAGATACCAGTATTTTCCTTTTTAATTTCGCCTAACTTTGGTACCTCATTAAGGCTACTATCGTTTTTATTGCCTATTTCTTTATTCTGATCCTTATCATCCTGAGATATAATACCCGCCTCGTTTTCTACCTCTATCTCAGTTTTCGTATCATTTTCTGTATCAGAACTATTTCCATCTTCAGTAGTCTTCTCCGTAGCTAACACTGACACATTATTTCTCTTTCTATCTTTTATATAATTTGTATTTTTTACTTCCCCAAGATTAGTTTGTGGTTTTTTACTACCACATCATGATGCTCATTTACTTTATCTTCTTTATTTATTTCTTCCTTATTCTTAGCTCCCCCTTCCTCATTTTTCTTCTCAGCTAATTCACCAGCCTTATTTTTAGACTCCCCTTCTGTCTTCTTATCTGTTTTCTCAGATTCTTTTGAATCTCCTGAATTTTCCTTCTTTGTAGTTTCATCTTGTTTTTCAGGCTTCTTTGATTCCTCAGGTATTTTCTTCTCGTCAGGAGTTTTTGGGGTATCAGGCTTCTTTGATTCCTCAGACTCCTTCTTTCCATTCGGGGTCTTTGAATTATCAGGCTTTTTTGGCTCTTCTGGATGTGTTTCATTTTCCTTCTTTTCAGTGACCACATCACTATTCAGATAACCATCCTCTACTTTTAACTTCATCCCTTCTTGATATTTCTTTGGAGCATCATGCACTGCATATCTCGCGTTCCACGATGTCTTTGTTATATCAAAACTTTTAACTCTGCAGT
The DNA here is from genome assembly GCA_963540965.1 of uncultured Candidatus Saccharibacteria bacterium. Lineage (GTDB taxonomy): Bacteria > Patescibacteriota > Saccharimonadia > Saccharimonadales > Saccharimonadaceae > Nanosyncoccus. The sequence continues at coordinate 311,752 of CAUTSA010000001.1, read as the reverse complement.
CTTTTCCAGGGTACCATTCCCCCATGCAGTCATCTTTAAAGAGAACACGACCATTGTAATATTGGCCATCATCTAATTGCACCATAAACACAACATCATTTGACCATTCATAAAATAGATCGAAGGTTGGCTTAATCCAAAAGTAACGTTCACCTGTATCATGACGATCTTTAATCTCTTCATAATCGAATTTACTAGCTAATAATTTTGTCGTCCATTCGTCATCAAATTTATTCGCCTCATATAAACCAGCATTATCAATTGCAAAACCATACCATCTAACCGATGCAAATCCAATTCTCTTAATCTTGTGCTGGCCTAGCCATTTCTTACTAATCGAAAACTCGATCTGGCTATTTGTTCTATCAATTCGATCAAGACTTACCGCAAGTTTCCCGTCTACAAAAGGTACTGGCAAGTGAATATGTCCGTCATATTTTGGTGGTAATGATTTTAGAGGTTCAATTTCCCAGTTTCCTTCTGGCACATTTGGATGTTCTTGATTTGGCACATTTGCATTCATTGACAGCATTTTATTCGTCGCCATTGTCGGTACACTAAAATTCATTGCCATTACCGCGCTTGCCGCCACCGTTAATAGCCCCGCACCAATATAATTTCTCCTTATTACACCAGCTGTCGCCGTGGCGCCTTTTTTGGTATTTCTGATATGTTCATTCATTTTCTTTACCTCACTTAGATTTCTTTTGCCCACACCTTAGCACGGAGTCCTCAAAATACGCAAACATTACCATTTTATTTTTTTATTTTACAGGGGTAAAATCTTCATTTTTTCACTTTGTCATAAGCAAGATATTTTAATGCATAAGCAAGATATCTGCACTTTTTTCACGCCAATATCTTTAATTAATTTACATAAAAAATACTCCGTTTCCGGAGTATTTTTAAAGTATTTAGTCTACTCTTCTTCCTCAGATTCCTCTTCTTTATCTTCTGGCAAGACAATCCCAAGCGATGCAACCGTATCGTCATCTGCAAGTCGCATAATTCTAACTCCTTGAGTTGCGCGACCTAATACCGGAATATCTTTAACTGCTACACGAATTGCCTGACCCAAACTAGACATCATAATTACTTCTGAAGCTTCTGGATCTAAGGTGTGTACCGCCACAATTGGACCAGTCTTCTCTGTTACGGAAGCCACCTTAATTCCAACACCACCACGCTTATGCGTTGGGAAGTTAGAAACTAGTGTTGCTTTTCCGTAACCATTAGCCGACACTGCAATTAAAGTCTGTTTTGGATCTGTTACTACATCCATCCCCACTACTTCATCTTTTGGCCTCAACCTAATACCACGCACCCCCATTGCTGAACGACCCATTGCCCTTACGTCTTCCTCATTAAAGCGGATTGCTTGACCAGCTGAAGTTGAAATAATAATGTCATTCTTTCCTGTTGTGGCCTTCACCCACTTCAGTTCATCTCCTGGATCCAACTTAATCGTAATCAGACCATTTGAACGTACGTTCATATAATTCTTTGTTTCAGTCTTTTTAATCGTACCTTTTTTGGTCGCCATAAAGAGATAACCCGTCTCAGGATCGATTCCATCACTATGCTTAATAATCTCCGTAATTTTCTCATCTGGATGCATATTAAGTAGGTTCACCGCTGCAGTCCCCTTCGCAGTCAACGAAGCCTGTGGTACTTCATAGGCTTTCATTTTGAAGATTCGTCCCTGCGAAGTAAAGAAATATAAGAAATCATGTGAATTAGCCGTAATAATCTGCGAAATCACATCTTCTTCCTTCGTAGTCATACCTCGCTTACCTTTTCCACCCCTATTCTGACGATGAAAATCGGTCTGTGACACACGTTTAATATAGTTCTCTGCTGTCAATAGAACGACACTTTCCTCTTCAGGAATCAGTTCTTCCTCTGAGAACTTACCAAGCTCATGATTAAACATCTTACTACGACGCTTATCACCATATTTGTCCTTCATGGCCAACAACTCATCTTTGACTACAGCAAGCACCTTTGCTTCATCGGCAAGAATTTCTTCATATTTTGCAATCATTGCCATTAATTCTTGGAGCTCAGCTTCAATTTTATCTCGCTCAAGTCCTTGCAAGCGGCGAAGTTGCATTGCCAAAATAGCTGCAGCCTGAATTTCAGACAAACCAAAACGTTCCATCAAGCGTTTATCCGCATCATCATAAGATTCACGAATTGTCTTAATCACTTCGTCAATATTATCTAGAGCAATCTTCAAACCTTCGAGAATATGAGCACGCTCTTTTGCTTTCCTTAGATCATACTCCGTACGGCGACGAATCACCTTCTGGCGATGCTTAATAAATTCCGCCAAAATTTCCTTCAATCCCATAATACGAGGCTGGATACCATTAACTAACGCCAAAACATTATAATGAAAAGTCGTCTGCAAATCAGTCATCTTATATAACTGGTTCAAAATCTTCTTTGGATAGGCATCCTTTTTTAGTTCTACTACTACTCGAATCTTACCTCGTGCCGATTCATCCCTAGCGTCAGCAATATGAGTCAATTTTTTATCCAATACTAATTGACGAACTTTCTCGATAAAAGATTCCTTACTCATACCATATGGCACTTCAGTGATTACAATATTAAAGCGACCATTTTTACGCTCTTCAATATCCGCAATCGCCCGGATAGTCACTGAACCTTTACCTGTTGCATAGGCCTGCTTCATTGGCGCTCCACCATAAACCTCAGCACCAGTTGGAAAATCAGGACCTTTTACATGCTTCAATAAATCATCGAGCGTTGCATCAGGATTGTCGATTAACGACACGGTAGCGTCTACAACTTCCCCAAGGTTATGTGGTGGAATATTTGTAGCCATACCGACCGCAATACCCATCTGGCCATTCAATAGAATATTTGGCACCGCAGCAGGTAACACGACTGGTTCCTTCTCTGTACCGTCGAAGTTATCACGAAAATCAACCGTCTCTTTTTCAATATCAGACAATAGCTCCGCTCCCACCTTATCCATTCGTGCCTCTGTATAACGGGAGGCCGCTGGATCATCACCATCCATCGAACCAAAGTTACCCTGCCCCTCAACCAAGGTATAACGCATCTTCCATGGCTGCGCCAAGTTTACCATTGCATCATAAATTGACGAATCACCGTGTGGGTGGTACTTACCCATTACCTCACCAACGATACGTGCAGATTTTACTGTAGCGTGTGGGGCCTTCCAGCCATTTTTATACATCGCATAAAGAATACGACGATGCACTGGTTTCAAACCATCCCTCACGTCTGGCAGTGCACGGTCGATAATTACTGACATCGAGTAACGCAGGAAGGAGTCTTCCATCACATTCTCAACCGTCAATTCCTCTACGCCGTCCTCAGCTCGCCTTGCCGTTAAGCCACCAACATGAACATCTTCCTCTGTTTCACTAGCTTCCGTTTCTTCAGTCTCATCTACTTCATTCTCGTCAGCCTCAAGTCTTTTCTTTTTCAAGTCTGGGGTTTTACCCATAGTTTCATCTACACCTTTATCATCAGTCGCATCTGGCACACCGCCAACCTTACTCACTTTTTCATTGTCTAGATTCTCTGGATTGTTTTTATTCTCTTTCATCATCATTCCTTTCTAGACTAGAAGTCCAAATCATCAATTTTAACAGTTGAAGCTCGTGACTGAATAAAGTTTTTACGAAGTTCCACCTCCTGGCCCATCAGTTTCGTAAAGATTGCATCTGCCTTTTCCGCGTCTTCAATATTCACTCTCACCAACACTCGATTATCTGGATTCATTGTCGTATCCCAAAGTTGTTGTGCATTCATTTCACCAAGACCCTTAAAGCGCTGTTGTGCAGTATATCCAGCCTGCTTAAATCTCTCATCCTCAGGGTTAATCTTTAAGCCCTCTTTCTTTCGCTCTTCAATTCTCGCGGCAATTTTTGCTTCCAACGCCTCTTCATCATAGATATAATCGATCTTCCTATTTGAACCCGTACCCTTAATTAAGCCAAATAGTGGTGGCTTCGCAAGATAAACATGTCCACCCTTTACTACTTCTGGCATATAGCGGAAGAAGAAAGTAAGAAGTAAGGTTGAAATATGCGCACCATCAACATCGGCATCGGTCATGAAAACAATCTTGTAATAGCGTAGACCAGATAGATCAAACTGATCACCAATCCCTACCCCAAGCGCCTTAATCAAAGAAACTAATTCTGCGTTCGCATACATTTTATCCAATCTAGCACGTTCGGTATTCAACACCTTACCACGTAGTGGCAAAATTGCTTGAATCTTTGAATTACGTCCTTCTTTTGCTGAACCAGCCGCCGAGTTACCCTCGACGATGAATAATTCACATTCCGTACGATCTCTTGACGAACAATCAGCTAGCTTTGAAGGCAGGTTTAAACCTTCAAACGCACCCTTACGAATCACATTATCGCGCGCCGCTCTTGCTGCCTTACGTGCTCGTGCAGCCAAAGTTGCCTTCCCCACAATTTTTTTCGCAATTGCAGGATTCTCCTCAAGATAATAGCCAAAGTATTCTGACATTACCTTATCTACATAACCACGTACTTCTGGGTTACCTAACTTATTTTTAGTCTGGCCTTCAAACTCTGGATTTGGAATCTTTACAGAGATTACCGCCGTCAAACCTTCCTTAATATCATCGCCAGTTAGGTTATCCTCTTTTTCTTTTAGTAGATTATTACGTCTTGCATAGTCATTAATTGTACGATTTAGAGCCGTTCTAAAACCAACCACATGGGTTCCACCTTCAGGGGTCAACACGTTATTTGCGAATGGTTTCATAGTTTCCGCATAGGTATCGTTATATTGCACTGCAATCTCCACCTCTGCTTCCTCAATCTGCTTATCAACATAAAAAATGTCGTCAGCTAGAACTTCCTTACTTTCATTCAAACGCTTTACGTAGCTCTTGATACCACCTTCAAAATAGAAAGTTTCTCTTTCTCCGGTTCTCTCATCAAATACAGAAATTAAAATTCCCTTAGTTAAGTATGCCTGATGCCTTGCATAATGCGCCACCCAATCATAATCAAAAGTAGTTGTCTCTTTAAAGATTGTTGGATCAGGGTAAAAAGTAATACAGGTACCTTGTTTATCAGTCTTCTTTGAGGTATCAAGCTGCATAATTGGCTTACCTGTTTCAAATTCAATATGATGAATTTTTTTATCTCGGTAAACTTCCGCGATCATCTTGGTTGAAAGAGCATTCACCACCGATGAACCCACACCGTGCAGACCTGAAGAAACCTTATAACCACCACCCCCAAATTTACCACCAGCATGCAGAACAGTTAATACTGTCTCAAGTGTTGATTTATGTGTTTTTGGATGAATATCTACTGGAATACCACGTCCGTTATCCTCAACCCTCACACCGCCATCACTCTGTAACGTAATCAATACCTTAGTCGCAAAACCTGCGATCGCCTCATCAATTGAGTTGTCTGCAATTTCTTTTACTAAGTGATGTAAACCATCGTATCCGGTCGATCCAATATACATACCTGGACGTACACGAACCGGCTCTAGCCCTTCTAGGACCTGGATTTCGGAACTATCGTATTCCTCAATTTTTTGTTTTTCAGCCATCAAACAAATACCTCATTAAGTTTTTTATGCTGATACCAAAGACTCGCTGTAAAATTCGATCCTCTCTTGATTAAAAGTCAAACTCAAGATTAAACTAAATCGTTCACCTCACTCGATATCTGTCTCCAGTTTACTCTTTCCTCCCCAAGCTGTCAAGATAAACACCCCGTTTAACGCATTCTAAGGGCCTCTAAGGGCATTTTGTTTCTCATCCTGATATCAATCATGTGTATTAAAGTTTTATTGCCTCCAGCTTCCCTAAAAAGCCTGAACACATTTTTTATCAAAAAATTATCCTATAAAATTCCGACATATTTAACCTCCGAATACTAACTTATCTCAGATTTATTACGTCCCCAGAGCTCATCTGGCCAAAATCGGACCCTTTAGGCTCAATCTTCGTATTCTCTGCAACCTCTTCCTGTTTTACTGGTGATTTTTTCGACTCTTCACTTGCTAGCCAATCAAGATCATTATCCTTAGATTCTTGACTCAACTTCGCCAGTTCTGCATCAATCTCTTCAAGTGACAACTCTTTAGCAGGTGCCTCATTCGCCTGCTGAATTATTCTAGCCGCCTCTGGTGAACCTGGTATCGCCTGAGTTGCTGGCACCTTCGCCACCCCTAAATCTATTCCCTGTCCACTATTTTTTTCACCAATCATCGACATAAAACCACCCCCCTCATTCTTAGGTGCCTCTTTTACAGACTTCTCTTCTTCGTTCTTAATATTTAATCGCTCATCAATTTCTTTATCTACCTCTGCACCAGGACGACCGTACTTCTTTGCCGAGTATTCACGCAAAGATTCGAATACCTTGCGATCCTCCTTCCCCATTGGTGCTGGCAAATTCATTGTAAACGGTGCCGATGGCATGCCATTCATCAAAACAGTTGTAATTGCATGATGATTTGGTTGCTTATGAAGATCTTCCGCTTTAAATACAGGCGTAAACACTTTTTCCAGCATTTCCGCGTCTGTCACACCAACACGACCAGCCACAATCGTACCAACGTTACCAAGCACACCTTCACGAATCTTATCGGTCAGCTGTGTCATAAACTGGTTCGCAACAATCAAATTAAGTCGGAATTTCCTTGCCTCTGAAAGAATCGATTCAAAAGATTCTGTTGAAAAGTTCTGAAATTCATCGACAAATAAACAAAAATCTTTACGATCATGTTCTGGCGTATCTACGCGCGACATTGCTGCCGTCTGGAATTTCATCACAAAGATCATACCAAGCAGCTTCGAGTTTAATTCGCCAAGCTTACCTTTAGAAAGGTTCACTAGTAAAATCTTCTGCTGATCCATAATCTCACGGATATTAAAGCCTGACTTGATCTGGCCCAGTACCCGCTTCATCATCGTATTCTGCTTAAATGGACTCCACTTAGAAGCAAACCACGTAATCACTTCACCCGCATCATTTGATTTTTGTGAAGCTGGAAATTCTTTTGTCCAGTAATCAAATAGATCTCTATCTGTTACATATTTTAATTTATCAACCACTAAATCTTTATTAATAAATGGACTCGGAATATCTAAAAATGTAGCGCCTTTAGGATCACTCATCAAAAGCAGTGCCGCATTTCTGAACATCTGCTCACCACGTGGACCAAAAATACCAGTATGTCCAGGATCATAAAGAGAATAAAGCATATTAATACCCTCTTGTACAATAAAGTCCTTTTCCTCTGGAGTTTTTGCCTCCAGCATATTCATACCAATTGGGAACTCCATATCTGACGGATCAAAGTAAATCACATCATCAATGCGGTCCTCTGGTACCATTGATAGTAGCTCTTCCGTTACATCACCGTGCGGATCAATAAAACAAAAACCCTTACCTTCAACCATATCCTGATAGGCGATATTCTTCAAAAATACCGATTTACCCATACCTGAAGCACCAATTACGTACATATGTCGCCTGCGGTCATTTACACTTAATTTAATCTCTTTAATTGCACCGCGATATTCATTTCGCCCAATCAACACACCATCGGTAATCAAGGACGCTGGTCCATCAACCTGTTTCGTCATCTGTCTTTCCACGCCACTTGACGGAATCGATGCCTGTGAAGGTAAATGAAAAATCGTTGCCAATTCTTGTGTATTTAGTACAATTTTTTTATTCGATACCGGGAAAAACCTAAAAATGTAATCAGTCACCAATTGATCAACTTTTTTACTCAAATCATACTTAAAACCATTTGAATTTGGTGAATCAAATTGTGAAAATGCAGCTACCACACCCCCAACCAACCCCTCACTTCGAGCTTTTGATTTTGAGTGTGCCACAATCCTAATTAGACACTCAAACACAGGAAACTTTGCTTTAGTATCAATTGCTTGAATCTCTTCTTGTTTCCTTTGTGATAATTCAGGATTTTGTTCATCCTTATCTTTTTTGTGTTCATCAGGCACTTCAAATGGTGCTCTAATTAAATCCGTCAATAAATAAAGTACTCGCGTCGGTAAATTTGATCCCTTACTACCGAAACCTTTTTTACCAGATTTAATATTTTTTATTTTTGTTTCTGCATTTTTCGACCAACCAGAATCTAACGGTCTAAACATCACTTGTAAACCAAGCCCCTCGCCAATTCGTACTTTAGAAAAAGCATTTAGTAAAGCCAATTGTGCATCCCATTTCATTTCCTGAAATGTTAAAATCGGATACTCAACCTCTTTTTTCATCACTAGCTCGCCCCCAGATACAAAATTTTCAGCATTATACTGATTTCCCGTACTTTCACTATTATCCATACCGTCTCTACTGAAAATATTCTCGACTTCCGTCTCTTCCAATCTAGCTGTTGGATAAGAAGTCAAAATTGCCTGCTTTACCGTTTCAGTTAAAACCGCCGGTACCACAGCATAATATTTTACAAACCCGTCCACCGCCACGATTTCAAAGGAAAAATATTTTTGTCCATACACGTGAGTCTTCATTCCAGCCTTTTTCAAAGTAGATGAAATAATCGTATACATAATCGTGGCTTGAGAAATTGCCTCATCATTTATGTCACGCTCATCTCTACCCCCACCCTGGATATCATCAGTTGATGGCGGTAAATGAATTAACATTGGAATCATTTTTAGAGCACGCTCAAATTCTTTCGCCTTACGTTTTTGTTTTAGTATCCTAATAACTACAAAAATCGCCGCTGTAATTATTAGACCAAAAATCACAATTCCAGCCAAAATACTACTATCAAGTCTGGTACTCATATTATTTTTTGGCTGCAAAGTAGTCCCTTGTCCAACCTGCTGGTTCTGACTTTGAGCACTAGTAGTACTTGGCGAATCAACCACCTGACTATTTGATTCCTGCTCCACAGGTTGTTGATTGCCACCCCTAATCAAATCTTCCAATCTACTATCACCGTTCATTATTCTGCCTACTCATTTCCCTGACCAAGTATTCTTCCATAACGATCAAGCAAAAGCTTGGCTGCTAATTCACGCTTTTTTCGGTATTTTTCGTTCGGGTCCTTAATCTTCATAGCTTCACTAACCGCCTTTATAAACTCCGGCTCCAATCCGTCCATATCTTTTGCTTTAGGTAAATCTGTTCCAACAATTTTTCCCTCATCATCAAAAGTCATATTGCCCACTGTCACTACTTCCCCCAGTGGCGCCTGCGGAGTCTCCTCTGATGATAGAAAACCAGTAGCAGTCAAGCCAGCATTCCCCATCATATTAGCATTCCCATAAGCATTTGGTGGGCCTTGATTTACAAGATTCATATTATTTGGTAACTGTTCGACGCGTTGTTCAACGCCAGCCTCCATTGACTCCTGGCTCATTAATGGATCAAGGTTGTGCCTATTGGGGGTATACTGTGGTGCCTCAAAATTATTCCACTGTCCCCTCATCTGTCCTGGCCCAACGTTACCATTATCCATACCTCCATTTTACCATATCCACTTTGATTTAATGTATTATTTTTACTCAACATCTTTATGAATTAATTATTTTATTCAATCGCAGACAATACACTAATTTCACCCCTGTAAATATTAGAAAAAACAAAGCATAAAAGAAAACATTACGACATAAAAAATAGCCCTTTCGGGTCTAATTTTCACTAATCTTAGTAAACAAAAATACATTAACAGCTACTAGTAAAATTGGGCCTAACACTAATATTATTAAGTTCCTCACACCCGAAGCAATTAAAACCAATACCGTAATTGGTAAAATCGCAATAATACCCGCATTAATGTAATCCTTCTTAATCATTACAGTTCTTGCAAAAAAAATCTTTACAAAAAATTTCATAAAAAAAGTAACAATTCCAAAAGACAGAAAATAAACTAAAACAAAGAAAAACAATATTCCAAGTGGCCCTATATTTGCCGGCGACGTCAAAAACAATATTGCTAAAATAATCGACAATACGACTAGTGATAAAATCAAAATCAATCGATTAATCATAACCATATTATACGTCATTTTAAAAACTTAAAGAACATAATCCTATATAAGAGTCATCTACTCTTATTCCCTAATTCTCGTCATTTTAAAAATGAACTTGAGTAAGTCTTATTAATAAAACTTATTTTATTTATTTAAAAACACCTCATCTAGTCAAGCTAGATCCTATAATGTACTCTCCCCTGGAATCTAGGTGGGTGGTTATCCGGCGCTAAAACATAAATAAATACCGCAACCATCTCCACCTAGACTATTTGACCGCTCCACGTATAGTGGGGCATCCGTCATAAGCTTCCCCTCAAAGCTTTTTAAATATCTCTACATTAAGCATGTTTAGATATCTTTAAAACCAACCTTTTAATTTACATTTAGATTCTCACAATCTTTTTATTTGTTGATTTTTATGTTTGTCTTTCGACACTCTTATACTAACATAAGCTTCATTTTAAATCAATACAAAATGCTATATTTATACATGTATTTACTACAACAATAATCAAAAATATAAAATTCTTCCCTATAAATAGGTGTTGTAGCTCAATTTACATAATTGTAATAATCACAACAAAAACTCTGAATTTTATGTAATGATGTAACTTTTACTGTAAATAATTACAACAAACACATGTAATTTACATATATTATTTTTACAACAAGAGCAAAAAAATACATAGCCCTCACTACGTCTTTCTTTCTTCTCCTATCATTTAGAAACCTTTTATTTAACAACAAATCATTATTTTTCTAATAAACATAATATATTTATTTTTTATTTTAAATAGTATTTTCGTCACATACAACTAGGCATCTTTCCGTACTATAATCAACCCTACTCTTAATATAGATTCTTTGGAATTTCTTTACTAAAAAATAAAAAAGAAAAGACCACGGCTTTAAAAAACCCTACAAGTATCCTCCATGCTTTTTTATTTCAGAAAATAAACACTCAACAAAACTAATACTAAGTTCGTAAAGTTTTCTACTTATCAAAATATTAATTATCGCCATTAACACAGTCGTCCTTATTTATCCAGATTTTATATAATTTTAATAAAACTCTCATGCAATTTGAGGCTCATGTATTCATACCATAAAAAAAGAAAAGTCGGCCAAACTGCGAGGAATGCCGAACTTTTCTTATAGAGTGTGGAGTTTTTTGGCTATATTGTTTGTTTTTGGCTTTGAATAATTTTTTTATTCAAAAGCTACCTCTATCTTACCGCTCTATTTCGCTTATGTCAACAACTTTTTGAATAAAATATTTATGAATTTTGGCTTCTTTTCCACACCCCATTTTTACCTCCCCCTATAAATAAAAAAGAGCACCAGAGGCGCCTTTTAAACTAATCTTTTATGGTGGAGCTGCCGGATACTGCCTCCGGGTCCGAAAAATCTCCATGATATCATTCTACATGCATAGTTCCTTGTTTCATCTCGACTTACACTAGTAGCGGCAACGGAACAAAACTACTAGTCGTCATGACTATTTTTTCTAAGTAGTCCCCGTCAATGGACTACCCCTATTTCCTATTTTATAACAATTTAGATCATCCGGAAAACTATATCTAAACCGGCCTATAAATAATTAGGCGTAAACAGGTGCATAAAGCACGTGCTTTGAAGTTGTTTCTTCACTTATTCAATACTTACGGTATCAATCGTCATGCCTGATATCTGTTAATAATCCGTCTAAGCTTTGTCAGCCCCAACTAATTCCAATTCTAACATATTCTCCGTTTTTCTTCAATTTTATATCATAAGCAAGATATCAATCATAAGCAAGATATCATTTCACCCCAGTTATTTTATTTTTTAACCATCTTTTTTATTCAAAAAGTGCATATTTTTCGACTTTCCTCATCTACCTCGTTATATTAAAAATATGATTACAAAAGTATATTCAGCTATTCCCTACGGCTATAATGGTAAAATCATCGAAGTTGAAGCTAGTCTTGTTAAAGGCCTACCGGTATTCAATCTCGTTGGCATGGCCGACAAAACTATCTTTGAATCAAGGGATCGCGTCCGTAACGCCATACAAAATTCTGATCTTACATTTCCACTTCAAAAAGTCACTGTCAATCTTGCTCCCGCCAACCTAACCAAAACTGGGTCCACCCTCGACCTACCAATTGCCATCGCCATTCTTGCTGGCAGCAAGCAACTAACTCCACTTAATATAACGCATAAATTCTTTGTCGGTGAACTTTCCTTAAGCGGCGATCTTCGACCCGTCTTTGGTATTATCAATATCGTTGAGGCTGCCAGGGATGCTGGTTTCACCGAAATCTATCTTCCTAGCGAAAACTTAAACTCCGCTGCCATCGTAGACAATATTAAGCTTTTTCCAGTCCAAAACCTACGTCAACTATTTCTTCATCTCAAAGGCCAAACGCTTATAACTCCAGTTACTTCCCAGAATTATCAACCAGCCCACCCATCAACAACTATGAAATTCGACACGACACTTGATCAAGTTTATGGCCTCAATTTCGCCAAGCGCGCCCTCACACTTGCCCTAGCCGGTCATCATAATATACTTTTTAGTGGTCCTCCGGGTAGTGGCAAAACCCTACTTGCCAAAACTATTCCAGCTCTCCTTCCTCGCCCCAGCACCCATGAACTTCTCGAAATCACCAAACTAAAAGAACTCTCTAAAGCTCTCAATATCGTAGATTCTCGTCCATTTCGCTCACCTCATCACAGTAGTTCTACCTGCTCCATTGTTGGTGGTGGTAACCCCATCATACCAGGAGAAATCTCCCTCGCACATCACGGCGTCCTCTTTCTTGATGAACTACCTGAATTTTCCCGTCAAGTCATAGAGGCCTTGCGCCAACCACTCGAAGATCATCAAATTACGATCGCCAGAACCAAAGAAAAGGTCACTTATCCCGCAAATTTTATCCTGGTCGCCACTATGAATCCCTGCCCTTGCGGTTTTCATGGTAGTCAAATCAAACATTGCACCTGCACTCCAAACGAAATTCAGCGCTATCAAAAGAAGATTAGTGGTCCAATTCTAGATCGTATCGATATTAAAGTTAACGTTCCATATTTAGGAAATCAAAAAATTCTCGATCAATTCAATCTAGCCAGGCTCAGCTCTGCCCACGAGCAACCCCTAACTCATCATGTTATTAAAAATTGTATACAAGAGGCATTAGAGTGTCAAAAATTCCGCTATCAAACAGATCAGCTCTTTAATGGAACACTTTCTTCTTCTCAGATTACAAAATTTATTCATCTAAAAGACCCCGAGAAAAAGCACCTTGAGCAAGCCTCCAGCAAACTTCAACTATCCGCCCGTGCCTTGCTTAAAATCATTCGCCTTTCGCGCACCATTGCCGATCTTGATCACTCAAGCGATATTAAGATTCAACATCTATCGGAAGCCATTAGTTTTAATCAGCCATAACTAGACCGTAACTTAGCCTAACCCCTTGATAATCTCAGTTATTCTTGATATAATTCTATCTATTAAGGTTAAAAGAAAGGACTACCATTAGTATCAAAAATTCACGTACAAAAATCAATGGAGAAATCCGTTACGAATCTGTGCGAGTTATTGGAACTAATGGAGAGCAACTTGGCATTATGTCAAGTCGCGAAGCTCAGCTCCTCGCAAGAGAAAATGGCGTTGATCTAGTTGAAATTGCTGGAAACGCAAATCCTCCTGTTGTCAGAATCATCGACTGGGGTAAATTTCAATATCAGAAGATGAAAGAAGAAGCCAAGAATCGTAAAAAAGCTCGTGAAAAACAATCTGAGCTAAAACAAATGAAGATTGGTCTCAAAATCAGTGACAATGACCTCAATATTAAAATCCGCAAAATTAAAAGCTTCCTCGATGATGGCGATCATTGTAAAATCATGATCACTTTCCGAGGTCGTGAGCTTGCTCACAAAGAGCTTGGTAATACCCTACTTGATCGTATTTTAGCTGAATTAGCTGAAGTGGCCATCGTTGAAGGAAAACCACAATTTGCCGGACGCAACTTATCAGTCGGAGTTCGGAAGAAGTAATTTCCTACTTCCACGGTTCCCTGATCGCTCCTTAGCTCAGCTAGCCTGAGTACAAATATTAACTATAACTAAAAGGAAAACCTATGCCTAAATTAAAGACCCATAAAGGCACCGCAAAGCGTATTAAGATTTCCGGTACTGGAAAATTAATCCGTGAACGCGCCTTTGGTAATCACATCCTTGCTAAGAAGTCTAAAGCAAGGAAACGCAATATGAAAACTGCTGGTGCAGTCGAAGGTAAAATTGCAAAAAACATTAAGAGTGCATTAGGAGTTTAATCATGAGAATTAAAAGAGGTGTCGCTGCACGCGCAAAACACAAAAAAATCCTAGCTGCCGCTAAAGGTATGCAACATTATCGTACACGAAGTTTCCGTCTTGCCAAACAAGGCGTCATCAAGGCTCTTCGCTACGCTTACCGTGACCGCCGTAATCGCAAACGCGACCTACGTGCTCTCTGGATTACTCGCATCAACAACGCATCCCGCGAGCTTGGTCTAAGTTATTCTCAGCTTATCAATCTTATGAAGAAACAGAACATCACTGTTGACCGCAAAATCCTTGCCGAGCTTGCCGTTAATCAACCTTCTGCCTTCAAAGCTATTGTTGAAAAAGCTAAACAGGAGAATAAGTAATGGCTATTTGTGAAATCACCGGTAAAGGCAAGATGTACGGACACAATGTTTCGTTCTCACAGCATAAAACCCGTAAAGTATTTAAACCAAATATTCAAAAGAAAACCCTCGTCATCGATGGTAAAAAGATTCGCCTAAACGTTAGCGCTGCCGCTATTCGTACCCTCAAGAAAAAAGGTTTTCTTAAATAATTAGAAAACAAAAAAATAGGCCCGCAAAGGGTCTATTTTTTAAGTCTTTACTAAGCCGGGTTCTGTAACTTATGTTCTATCGATCCCCTATCACAAGATAACCATAACGGGGGGATATTAGATAAGCCGACAGTCATCTATCTAGACATCTTGTTGCCAAAATGTTCAAGCGGTGAGCGTGCATCCTCGAACAAAGGTTCTCTAGCACTCCTTGCAGCCAGTAGGGTTTACCATCGTCTATGTCACCATAGTACGCCGTGAGCTCTTACCTCACACTTTTCACCCTTGCCCGAAGGCGGTATTGTCTCTGTGGCACTTTCCCTATTTTTAAGTTTTTTGATGTATCACTACACTTCTAAACGATCAAACGGTCGCCGTTAACGACTACTGCGTTCTATGCTGCCCGGACTTTCCTCTTGGTTATACCAAGCGACTGTCTTGCGGACTCTTGAATATCCTATCATAAATTACATCTAAAAGCTAGGATCCAAAATGTCGATCTATCGCCTTATTCGCTTCGCTATCTGCAATTATATTTCGTTCTCTCTTTACATGCGTAAATGCCACTGTGTCAAAACTTTGAATAAGTCTATTAATGTCATTATAGATCGGCAGGATATCATTATTCTTAACTTGATATATTCCATTCATTTGATTCACCATCATCAAATTATCCGATACAAAGCGCACCGTCTTAAAGCCAAGTTCAATTGCCTGTTCACACCCTTCTTTAAGAGCATAATATTCTGCCACTCTAGAAGTCGCAAATCCAATAAACTCCCCCCTCCTGTTAAGCTCCTGAACCTCCTCACTATATACCACGTATCCGATTCCCGATGGCCCAGGATTTCCCCTTGAAGCTCCATCCGTGTAGATGATTGGCCCATTAGCAGCACCCCGAAGCCCCACCGTAACTTCTCCATTCTGCCTGTTACCTGTTTTTCCAAGTTCAATTCCAAGTACTGTAGCTGAGGCCTCCTCGAAACTTAAGTTAGAAAAGATATCATCATTGAATCCTAAAAATTTATACGATGAATATTTATCACTCAGTTCAATCTTATTAGCTTCATTATCCTCAACGTCAATATCATATATAATATATAAACTATATATTTTTGAGGCATCTTCATACTCCGTAAATGTGATTACGTCTCTAATCTTCATTTTCTTAACAGTCAGTGATAAATCCTCATCTACCAACCTCGCTATCGCCTCTTCTGGCTGCTCCCCCACTCGAATCTTGCAAACCGGCAGCTCCCAGACAGTAGATATATCCGCACGTCCCTTATTCTTCTTTAACACCAAAAAATGATCCGCTTTCCGAATCATTCCAGCTATTCTAATTTTCTGCTTCATACCCACTCATATCTTGAAAAATCATAAACCCTAGTGACCTGTTTTTCCCTGTAATAAATACAGGTGGGTAGAATCTTATGCGCATCTCCACGGAGATAACACCGCGAAACCCCTGAAACATGACTATTCAGGAAAATCATGCCGCCACTAGGGTAACTTAATTATAGCATACCTTATTTTACACCCACAATAAAATAAAAGAATTTCAGTATAGAGACCATTATACTTGAAGTAAAAATAGACAAAGAATTTCCAAAAACGTATACCAAAATCAAAACCAGAAAAACCCCCATACCTTTTTCAATACTATCAAATAAATCCCTAATAAAGTCAGGCGCCAAAGCGTAGGCAATCCTCGAACCATCGAGTGGTGGAATTGGTAATAAATTAAAAATCATAAAACCCAAATTAGCTAAAACTAACTGTTTAAAGAATAGTCCAACATACCCACCGGCCACCAAGCCGCCACTTAGATGACCGATTAAAAACCCAACAAGAGCAATCAGGAAATTTACAAATGGCCCAGAAAACGCAACCAACGCCATCCCCCATTCACCCCCTTTAAGTCTTTTCTGCGCTACAGGAACAGGCTTGGCTCCTCCAAAAATCGGCCCACCACTAATAAATAGCAACAGCGGTACAACTATCGACATCACCGGATCAATATGTGAAAATGGATTTAACGACAATCGCCCTTCTTCTTTTGCGGTATTATCCCCCAGAAAATACGCAGTATAAGCATGTGCCATCTCATGTAGGACCATTGAAAATAAAATAATAATAAATACAATGATAATCGCAAAAATATCAAAATTCATATCAGAATTATAGCATATTAATTAACCATCATATTTTTCAACAACATAATTTTATTTAGGTTGCTGAACACATTTTTTACTCAGTATCATTTTTGATGATTTTCTATCCAGAAATTGTATACAAAAACCTATTATTCTGAATACATTTTTTAAGTAAATTCACTTTCATAGTAACTTTAAAAAAGAGCCCTCCATCTTTTGAGCTCTTTTTTTAAATTTATCCCCCTCACTATCTTTTACTAATCTTAATTTAAAGCGATCACTTCTTGTATCGCAGGAAGATCCTCTATCTTTTTAATCTTAATTTTCTTCTCCACTCTACTTGAAAGCTTTAATTCAGTCACCATACCGTCAATATTACCCGTAGCTACAATTATTTTAGGATTAATATCCTTAATCGCCTTCACTGAACTCGTACATAGAATATCAGAAATACCTAACTCATCCAAGTTCTCATCAAAATCACCAATAATGCCGACATGGATTCCACCTACTTCCACATCATAAATTGTTTTAGTATGTTTAGCCACACTAATACCTCTAATTGTTGCCTCTCCGATCTCAAACTCACCGGGACCCGCGATTTCCCCTACAGCTAGATCAGCCATAATCACCCCATTAACAAAATCAATCGTCACCGTTTTTGTAGCAGTTTTAATTGTAATTTCATTTGGATTCTTACTCTCAATTTCAAACATCTGTCACTCCTTCCTCTTTTTCCAAATTATTTTAACGTCTATTCAATATTCCATCTGGATCAATTTTTTCCAATATCGACATCTCCAAGACTTCCGAAACGAACCTATCCTTCACATTCAAACGATACTGAAAATCATCACGAGACATAATTACATAATTCAGAGGTTTCCCCTCTTTCTTCTCAACAACCTCAGCCCAATGTGTCAGCTTCTTCGTTTTATCATCCCCAACTATTAATAAATCAACCCCTTCTTGACCAGGCAGTCGGTTAGTAACAATTAAACAGTCCAAGTAGTTCTTAACTGAACGCACATATTCTTCCCAAACGTTTGGCTTTACTGTCACGTCAACCACCACATCAGCACGTGTAGAAAACAACATAACTAGTGGCTTTGAAAAGGGGTGCTTCGTATTTGCTGAATAATAAACCTTGTTATCATAGGTTTCGTTTTTAATAATCCCTATTCCTTCAAGATTTAACAGTTCTCGCCTCACTGAGTTAATCTGCTCCTCAATCACCCGTGTCATCTCACGGACATAGAAAGAACGTTCAGGATTACCAAAAAATAGACTTAATAATTTTGTTCTAGTTTTTGATCCAAATAGTTTTTCTAGTGGAGTATTATTTTCTTTACTCATCTTAACTCTATTTTACCACATCATAAACTTTTTATTCTAAAGACTTCAAGTCTTTTATAATTTCAGCGTTCAAATCTTTTAACCTACACCACCAAATCTGTTTGTTCCTTTTGAACCAAGTCATCTGCCTCTTCGCCAAATGATAATCATCATACACCCCAAGAGTTATGGCTTCTTCTTTTGTAATTTCCTTATTCAACATTCGCCATACGAACTGATAAATATTACTTCGCATAGATTGCAAGCTCCAATCAAAACGCTTAGCTAATTTTACCGTTTCTAAAACTAGTTCCTCGTTTTCAAACATCTGTTGTTCACGAAGTTTAATTCTTTCTCTGATTTCCTCACTACTCCACTTTACCCCATAAACCAAGAAATCTTCTCCGACCTCTCTTCGATCAAGTTGATCACTCTTTCTTTCCTGATTAAATTGATAATCATAGATTAAAGCATCAATATAAAGCCCCGTCCCACCGACAACGATCGGATATTTTCCCCTCGTTCTTATCTCATAAATTTTTTGTTCAGCATATTTCTTCCATTCGTATACTGTAAATCGCTCGTCTGGGTTCACTAGGTCTAATCCAAAATGAACAATATTTTTCCTCTCCTCCATACTAGGCTTAGCCGTACCCACGTCCATTCCTCGGTAAATCGTTCTCGAATCCGCACAAATAATTTCCCCACCGATTTCTAGCGCCAAAGCAATAGCCGCCCCTGTTTTACCAGAGGCGGTAGGACCAACTATTACTATTACTGGTTTCACCATGTCTACCCAGCAAAGATTAAGCCAAAGCTTTCAGAAAATCACCCAGATTCTTTAGATCTACTGTTTTTTCTTCATCTTTCAACCTCACGCTGACAGTTCTTGCCTCCATATCTTTCGGCCCAACCACTAAGATTGCCGGAATCTTCATCGCTGTTGCGCGACGAATCTTCTTTCCTAACGAATCATCCGTCTTATCAGTCGTAAATCTTAGTTCATTATATTTTAATGGTTTATCTAGTACAATTTGTTTTAACACATCCTCAATTTCTGAAACGTAACCCAATACTCCATCGTTCACTGTTACAATCCTAACCTGTTCAGGTGCACACCAAAATGGGAACCAACCCGCAGTATGCTCTATAAACACTGCGAGGAATCTTTCAATCGAACCTAATGTCGCATGGTGTACCATCACTGGTCGCTCTTTTTCGCCCTTTTCATTTATAAAATTAAGATCAAAGCGCTCCGGTTGCACAAAATCAAGCTGTACTGTCGCTACCTGATGTTCACGACCAATCGCATCTTCCGCCATAAAATCAATTTTAGGACCATAAAAGGCTGCCTCGCCCTCTGCCTCAAAAAAATCTAATCCGTTATCAATTGCAGCATTCTTAATTTGCGCCTGTGCCATTTCCCAAAGACTCATATCGCCAAGGTATTTGTCCTCATCAGAACGATAAGAAAGCCTTGCTCTTAGCTTCTCCATCCCCACCGCCGTATATAGTTCACGTACGATTTTAATTAAATTCTTAATTTCATCCTCAATTTGAGATTTACGACAGAAAACATGTGAGTCATCCTGAGTTAAAGAACGTACTCGAGAAAGTCCACCCAATTCTCCAGATTTTTCATCACGATAAACCGTTGTCGCCTCCATATATCGGACAGGCATTTCTTTATAAGTACGTGGTCTTGAAGCGAAAATCTGCGCATGATGCGGACAGTTCATTGGCTTTAATGCAAAATCCTCTCCGCTCACCTGTGAATGCACAATAAACAACTCATCACCAAATTTAGCATAATGCCCAGAAGCCTTAAAGAGATCCATTTTTGTAATGTGTGGCGTCCATACCTTCTCAAATCCAGAAACTCCTCTTAGCGACAACGAATATTCCGACATCATCTCGCGTAGTATTGTTCCTCGTGGTGAAAACAGCGGTAATCCCGCACCTACTAGATCTGAAAAACAGAATAGATCCAATTCCTTACCCAGTTTTCTATGGTCCCTAGCTTTTGCCTCCTCAATTTTCTCGAGGTATTCCTTAAGTTCATCTTCACTTTCAAAAGCCACACCATAAATACGTGTCAACATTGGCTTATTCTCATCCCCCTGCCAATACGCACCCGCAACACGCATTAATTTGAAGACGCCAACCTCTTTGTCGCTCTCAATATGTGGCCCCTTGCATAAATCAGTGAAGTCACCTAGTTGATAGAAAGAAATCACTTCGCCTTCTGGTAATTCGTTAATTAATTCAATCTTAAAATCTTGTCCGCTCTGTTTTGCCCAATCTAGTGCTTCCGCGCGACTTTTTTCTGAATATTGCATCTCAAATCCCCGCGCAATAACCTCTCTCATCTTTTTCTCAATTTTAGATAAGTCAGCATCAGAAATTTTTACTACTTCACCATTTTTTGTCTTTACCTTAGAAAGGTCAACGTCATAATAAAACCCATCCTTAATTGCAGGACCGACACCAAACTGAATTCCAGGATACATTTCTGTCAGAGCAGTTGCCATTATATGACTCAAGGTGTGTCGCATTCGGTCCACACGTTCGGTCTCAAAACTCTCAGTACTACTCATGACTTTTTTCCTTTCTTATTAACTCTTTTATTTTATCATATTTTGTGGTAAAATAAAGAGCACAAGGGTCGCTAACTCAGCTGGCTAGAGTGTCTCCTTTACACGGAGGAAGTCGGGGGTTCGAATCCCTCGCGACCCACCATATGAAATCGCCAATCTTGGCGTTTTTTTAATATTTCTTTCTCTACACACTCTCCCCTCTCACCACATCTATAAGCCTTCAAAAAACCTTGGCTTTTCACCAAGGTTTTTTATTTAGTATCTTTTTTTGTTTTTACCACTTTCTTTGTTACGTCAAATTTCTCCATATAATTCCCCGTCAGCAGTCTTGTTTGTGAATAAAATGCTGCAAATGATTGATAGACAATTGCTACGACAGGCATTAACAGCCACTGCAGTATCATCAGAATCCGTGGCGTCTTCACCTCTTTTGGTCTTGGTGGCAGCATCTTTAATGACAATAAAATCGTCGTCATCAAACCCACTGAAGCAAAAATCTGAATTAAACTAATCGTGTTTGGTAAATTAAATGTTAAGAGGTCTTTCGATCTTGAGTTGATAATTTTTGGCACCCATCCCCCAAATGCCACCATTGGTGAAATAGCCGCCAAAGTCACATGTCCTTCTAGGAGACGTACAAATTTAGCAAAAAGCGGCAAAAATGGCATCTTTCCAATTCGTTTTCTGTCTTTTGAAAACAGCCTCACCCCCACATATGCCACGTCCGACGCTCCATAGTCCCATCGGCGAAGCTGTACGAACTGCGCCTTTAACGTCTTTATCAGAGTCTCTTCCATTACCGCATCTTGGTAAATAGCCACATGGATAGGCAAAACTTCATAGTTGCCCTTAAAAAAGAATAATGAACGCCAATATTGATGACCATCTTCTACAATCGTCTTCTTACTCCAAAAACCCATTTCAGACAAAGCAAGTAGTGGCTGTGAGTGTGAAGCAAAATTCTTAAGAGTATGTGAACGCATTGATGAGATAATATTAAAAAATGAGTTCGAAATTGCGATAATCCTCATTGGCGCTGGCGCATCCCAAATATTATTAGTAAACAACGATACTGGCTGATAACTCAAATGTTGTCTATTTGGATGTACAATAAATTGATACGCTACATAGTCAAGATACCACTTACTCATCTTATTATCTGAATCAAGCGACGTTACAATGACATTCCCTAAGGGGATTTTCTTTTTCTTTACAAATTCCAAAAGTTCTCCCGCTGCAAAATTCAAATTTGGCCCCTTACCCTGAATCTCATCTTTCAAATCTTTTGGATGCATTACCGTAATAAATTCAAAGAAATCATCCTTAAATTTATCTTTTAATACTTTTGCGTTTTCAACCATCGCTTCGCCACCACGTTCCTCATATCCGAACACAAAAATTATTCGTTCATTATCAAAACTGCCGTCTCTTACAGCTTCCACTGTTGGAATTAATGTTTCCAGACCTTCATTATATGCCACCATAATCACCGCATGATAAATCTCTTTTGGCTTAGGAAAGGATATTGGCTCATCTACTACCACTTCACTCTCAGATAATACTAAATCCTTTCCGACTGATAGTAGTTTTAAATTTTCTACATGCTCATTAAAAGCAAACTCCTTACATTTATGCTTTAAGAGCTCCTCGTAGCGTTCGTGTGGTGTCTCAAGATCGACTAGCCTTTCGTGCCAGTTCACTTTTTCTGCTCTTTTTGCAGCGTTATAACCCTGAATTGTACGATAAACAATTCCTACCGCTTTCACTAATGTCACTGCAATAATTAAAAGTAGATAATAAGACCCTAGCGCCGGGCTTATTATCGATAATGCGAACAATAAAATTATCATTGTGTATGACATAGCGCCCGGCAAGATTTCTAACAGACGATACTTCTTCGTTCTTTTTCCTAATGGGATCTCAAGGTCAGCCCAATCTGACCGCTCAACCGGTTTTACTTTTTCTCTTCTATCATGCTTTTTACCCCTCACCAAGCAATCTCCAGAGAATTAAAATCGCAAATAAAATCACAGCAATTGTCACAACCAAAAACACACTGGCCACTTTATCGCCCTTTTTACGATATAGTCTCAAAGCGATCACATTATGTAATACTCCAAAAATTAATGCAAATAACGGATACACCAGCATCGCATGCCATGCTCCGTCATGATATCCACCAGAATTCGACATTGAAGACCACTCTCCACCCTGATATCTCCCAATATCACCATAGCTCACCTTAACCACTGAAGCATTCGGATGAAGGTTTACTATTGAATAAATAAAAAGTATTATCGAAAAAATAGTCATCACCACCATCAATGTAAACATTGAGCGATGTTTGACATAAACTTCTTTTAGATCCTTAACTAGATCTTTCATCTTTATTATTATAGCATTAATTATCTAATAACTTACAGATTAAATTAATTAATAGTTCTTTTTCTGTACCCACACTCTCAGAAATCAGTAACACTAAAGCCGTTAACGCTTGGTCGGAAATCTTTGTCTCTCCCATACTGCTTAATTGAATCTGATTAAAAGCCAAATATACCACAAACAATAAGCCCCCAATCTGTTGATTACCCCGCTCAAACGGCTCGTTCTTCACAATAAAATACAGTAGCTTCGCCGCTTTTCTCGACACCGAATCATCTTCAGCATTATCTCGCTTAATCTTCTCCGCCAAACTATTAAAATCATCATATTCAGCTCGTAACTCTCCGAATCCCCTTCCCTCCCCTATTTTTTCTTTCAGGTCCATCACCAAGTTCTCCATCTCTACCCCAGATAGTTCATGTCTTGCACGACGGTTATTTGATAAAATAAATTTTCCCTTTAAATATTCATCAATTACCTGAAAACTTCTTGTATATTTAGATATAATTTCAATAACCCCCTTTGCTTCACCACTTGATAGTTCATTTCCTCGAATCACTCGTTCGACAATCTTCATTGCCATCTTAATTTCATCTAGTTTTTTCTCTGCCTCCATTTCAGGAGTTCTCTCAAGTTGTTTCTGATTAATCACCACACCCTTTGTAATGTAGTCCTTCAAAATACGGTTTGACCAAACACGAAATTTCGTCGCCTTCATCGAATTTACCCGATAACCAACAGAAATAATTGCATCCAAATTATATCTTTTAACTTCGCGCCTTACTTGCCTTTCCCCCTCCTTACGTATCTCATTTTGCTTCTGACAAGTTTTCGCTTCCTCTAATTCCCCATCTTTATAAATATTTTTCAAATGCCTTGAAATAACAGTTTTATCGACACCAAACAGCTGTGCAATCTGAACTTGCGTCGCCCACATTGTCTCCGACTCAACATCCACATCAAAAACTATTCCCCCTTCTGGCGCTTGATAAATTCCCAGTTTATAGTTCACCCCAGTTCACTCCTATCGCCACATCCGCTTTTAGCTTCACCGGTAATTCTGGTGCCACACTTTCCATAATTTGGACCAAATCCGCCGATACTGCCTCTTCTAAGCCTTTAGTACATTCAATAATCAACGAGTCATGCACCTGTAATATTAATTTTGCCTCCTCATGATACTTCACTTTCAATAGATCATGAACCCGAATCATTGCTCTTTTCATTAAATCCGCTTCAGTCCCTTGAATTGGCATATTTTGAGCAGCCCTCTCCGCGGCCGACCTTACAATAAAATTAGACGATTTCACATCTGGCGTCGGTCTCCTACGACCAAAGTATGTCTCCACAAAACCTTCCTCACGCGCCTGTTTTAAAGTTTTTTCCAAATAATCTTTAATTGGTTTTCTTACTCTAAAATAATCATCAATAAATTGCTTTGCCTCATAAAAATTCATCTCTGCAGAATCTGCTAAACCCTTTGGACTCATACCATACAGTACACCAAAATTAATCACCTTAGCTGCTCGACGCTGCGCTTTTGAGACATCCTCCATCTTAATTCCAAACACTTCTGCAGCCGTTTTGGTGTGAATATCAATATTTTGCGCAAATGATTCAATTAACTTCTGGTCTCCTGCTAACGCAGCCGCTAATCGTAGTTCAAACTGCGCATAATCCGCAGACACAAAAACCTTACCACTTTCCGCCACAAATCCTGTTCGAATCCGTTTCCCATCTTCAGATCTCACTGGAATATTTTGCAGGTTAGGATTTACACTTGATAGTCTTCCAGTTGCAGTCACATTTTGGGTAAAAGTTGTATGAATACGCCCATCTTCTCCGGCAAGCTCTGGTAATGGCAAGATATAGGTTGAAAGCAACTTTGAAACCTCGCGATATTCCTTAATCATTTCAATCACCGGATGCTGCCCTTCTAATTTCTCAAGCTCACTTGCACCCGTCGAAAATCCTCGCGTCGTCTTCTTTATTCCCTTAGTCGGTAATGCTAAGTCCTCAAAAAGTACTTTCGATAATTGTATAGGTGAATTAACATTAAAATTCACTCCACATACTGAATAAATTTTTTGTTCAAGTTCCGTAACTTTCTCTGTAAACTCTTTTTTAAGCCCTTTAAAGTAGTCCCGATCAATCAAGACCCCAGTCTTCTCCATTTCATAAAGCACTGGAATTAATGGCAAATCATAATCAGTTAGTATCTGGTACAGCTTAGGCATCTTCGATAAAATTTCCATCTGTTCCGCATATTCAGCCTGTTCCGCTTCCGTATATTTACCTGCTAATATTCTCTCGCACGGATCTTCCAGCAGCAACGTAGCTTGATTATTATCCGTATTCTCCGTTCTCTTTAACGGGTTAATTAAAAAATCTGCTTGTTTCAAATCCCAAATTTTTCTATCCCCTGCCAAAATTACCTCTGCAAGCTCATCTGAAAGATGCATCTTCTCTTTTAAGTCACTGGCAACGATCATACCCTCCGGTATTTCAAACATTTTCTCCGCAAACACCGCCTCCTCCACTACCTGCACAGAAGCATCACCACTTAGACCTGTTTCAACGCTCTTTATTTCCTGATTTTTTAGCCTATTCTGGTCTTCACTCAATTTTAATTCGTTTCGAAACTTTCTAATCAATGAGTTAAATTCTAGTTTTTTTAACGCCGCAATAATTCTCTCTGGCTCTATTACTAGATCCGCAACCTCATCAAGCTGCACCGGAGCATCTGTCAAGATTTTTGCAAGCTCATACGACATTTCGGCCGATTCTCTTCCCTCCTCCAGTTTCTTTTTTACTACTCCAGAAATCTCATTAATGTGTTCATACACCCCCCTCAAACTACCATATTCATTTAATAGCTTCACTGCCGTCTTTTCACCAACACCAGGCACGCCCGGAATATTATCCGAATTATCCCCCTTAAGAGCTTTCAAATCCAAAAATTGACTCTTTAAAATACCATACTTTTCTTCAATTGCGGAAACATCTATCTCCTCAATATTCGAAAAGCCCTTAATCAGTCTATACATCTTGGTATTTTCATCAACAATCTGCAACATATCGAGATCTGACGATACAATATAGGTCATATAGTCCCCCTCTTCATCTGCCTGTCTAGCTAGCGTCCCGATAATATCATCTGCCTCATACTCATCCGCCTCCAGAAACTCCCAGCCCAAGGCAAGAACTAACTCTTTTAATAGTGGAATTTGCGCAAAAAAGTCTTCAGGTGGTTTTGTTCTTCCAGCCTTATATTCTGGATAAATTGCTAGTCTTTTTGCTGTTGAGGTCTTCGCTTTGTCCCACGCAACCACCACTTTCGTTGGTTGCAATTTTTTCACAATCTCTGTTGCAATTGTTGCAAAACCATACACTCCAGAAGTTGGCGTACCGTCCGATGTTGACAACGCCCCCATTGCAAAATATCCCCTATAAAATACACTCTTACCGTCAATAATTACCAATGTCTTCATCGTCTCACCTTAGTCTAGTTTTTTTAATTAGAATTCAATTCGATCGAGAATCACATCTACATCATCATGTAGCTTAGCAACGCTTTCATCATTCAGTACATAGTAATCTGCCATTGCAATTGGACCACCCTTCTCTAAATTCTCCACCTCAGACCTATCACGTTCTTGAATTTCTTTTGTATTGAATGGCCTCTCTGGTCTTTTTCCAACCCTAAAATGCCTCAGTGCCTTTGGTACTACAACCGCCAACACTGTTAATTGACCTGGAAATTCCTTTTTTAAAATCTTATATTCAGTCCATGAATAAAGACCATCTAATACAATCCTCTTTTGACCAGCATTAATTAGGTTTTTTGCCTCCTCAATCACTTGCTTTACCACCCAATCTTTACCTTCGGTCTCCCGAATCATCTCCCTGAACCGCTTTTCACTTTCTCCGTCTGCAGTAATTTCGATCCCACGTCGTTTCATCTCTTTATAAATCATTCCCCCAAAATACACTTTAGGAAAACCTTTTTCAGTCAAATAATCTACTACTACCGATTTTCCAGATCCACTCATCCCCACAACTGCTATGATTTTTATATTACCATCATTCATCATCTTTTCCTCTTATTTTCTCTATATTACTCTATTTCTTCTCTTTTGACTATTTTGCAAATTTTCGAAAAAAATTCACAAAATCCGCCCTCTCTTGTGTCTGCCTCATATAAATCAAAATCGATCTCCCCTTCTCGTCTCTTAAACTGCCATCCATCTCCGCATCCACCATAAAAGTTGTACGGTTTTTAAAACTCAAAAAAATTAATAAATTTTTTATTAAGCTCTCACTTCTATCATAAATCTGGAAAACGTCTGAAAACCACCCATGCTTAGCCTTAAATACATTCTGTTTAGAAAATACATATATATCTGAATAACTATTTAGTTCAGCATCCACCTTCACAATCACAATCACTCCAGTTTGCCAGTTATAACCTATTACCAGGTTTGAATAAATTGTTGTGGTTAAATTTTGTATATATATCCCATAATTAGATTCAACCTCCCTTTCTTCACTAATCGAGTCGGTATGATATCCAGCCACTAATTTAAAACCTTCCGGGGAAATTAATTGTTCAGCAATGTGTACACCATTTTTATCCACAACCTCTTTTTGTGACACTTCAATATTATATTGCTCAATTGCCACCAAAAAAATTCTCGCCATCCTTTCTCTGTTGCGTTTTATTAATTCAATATTCCAATTCTTTTCTCTTTGTCCAAAAAAGCCCTTCATCCATTCAGAAAATCCACCCCTGCCAGTTCTAATTCCAAGCTGTACCATTATCTATAATCATACCATGCCTAATTTTAAATTAGAACTTGCTATAATATTAATATGATTTATGATATTGCAATTATTGGTGCCGGTACCGCTGGTATGACTGCCGCCCTCTACGCTCTTCGCGCAAATAAAACTGTTCTTTTGCTAGAATCCACTATTTATGGTGGCCAAATCATTCAGTCTCCCCTTGTAGAAAACTACCCTGGTCTCCCTAATGTATCTGGCCAAGATTTTGCCTCTCATTTGTATCAGCAGCTTCAAGCTTTAAACCAAAAAATCACCTACCAAACCGTTCTTGACCTAGACTATGTAGACTCTCTTTATTCCATTCACACTAAAAATCAACAATATCATGCCAAAACAGTTATTTTGGCAACTGGGACCACACGCCGCAAACTTAATCTCCCGGAAGAAGATCAACTTCTAGGTCGTGGCATCGCCATCTGCGCCACCTGTGATGGCCCACTTTATAAAAATCAAACTGTCGCCGTTGTTGGTGGAGGTAATTCCGCCGTTCTTTCTGCCCTCTACTTAGCAGATCTTTGTCAAAAAGTTTATCTCATACACCGTTCCGATCTTTTTCGTACCGAAGAAATTCTCTTTGACAAGCTAAAACTTCGCAAAAATGTAACCATTCTTACCAACAATGAGATCAACTCACTAAGATCTTCCAACCATTTCCTCACGGCAGTCGATCTTAAAAATGATTTGCCAAAAGATCTTCAACAAGACCCCTCACTCCCCCGTACTCTTAAAATTCAAGGCCTCTTTATTGAAATTGGTCGTATTTTCCCAAGTACTAATCTTCTAAAGAACCTAGGTCAAAACCATAATTTAGTTACGGACTCTTTTGGCTTCCCAATTACCGATGATAATTGCGCTACGACCTTACCAGGCTTCTATGTTGCCGGAGATTGCCGCTCTAAAGCTACTCGCCAACTAGTTACCGCTACCGCCGATGGCGCGCTTAGTGCTACTTCTGCTATTAATTTTTTAAACTAAAAAAATGGAGCCATTGACAGGGATCGAACCTGCGACCTGCTCGTTACGAATGAGCTGCTCTACCAACTGAGCTACAATGGCACCTGATTAGATTATATCATGAAACATTTCCTAGCCCAACGAAAACCCCACCTAAGCCCAACATCCCCTCCTGAGGATAAACTAAAACAGTCTCAGATTGCCGCACTTACTAGTCGCCCATTTGCACATCGTGGTGTACATGGCTTCCTTAATCCATCAACCTATCAAAAATACCCTAATGTTCCATCTCCTCATCAACCCTACCTTTTCATCCCCGAAAACACCCTTGCCTCCTTTCAACTTGCTATTCAAAATCAACTAGCCATCGAACTTGACCTTCACTATACGAACGATCGTCACCTTGTTATTTTTCACGACAACAACACTTATCGACTTACTCAAGTCTCTCAAAAAATTAAACATAGTACCCTAGCTAGTATTCAAGAACTCCAGCTTCTTTCTCCCTCCAAGCATTCAAAAAATCCTTTCCCCAAAGAATATATCTCTAGGATCCCCACACTAGAATCTGCACTTCAACTTATCGCCGGTAAAACTCCTCTTCTTATTGAACTTAAATCTGAATTCAATGTTAACTATCGTCGTTTCTGCCAACAAACTGCAAGCCTACTTCAAAAATATCAAGACCAACACCAAAACGCCCCTATCTCCATCAAAAGTTTTGATCCGCGCATCGTGCACTGGTTTCTTCATTATTGTCCAAATATCCCCTCTGGCTTACTTATTCCCAGCCATCCAAATCCTCTTTATTATTTAGGTTTATCTCTTCTAAAATTCCCTTTTAACTCATGGCTTAAACCGGATTTTCTTTCCGTCGATAAAAAAATTGTTCAAAACAATCATATTCAGAATTATCGCCAATCTCACCCTGTACTCTGCTGGATACTCTCTTCAAATTCCGAAAAACACTATCAAAAGTATATAGATAATTCCATTATTGAATAAAAAATTTAAACAAGAAAAAACAGCCCTAAAGCTGTAATGGCGGATCCGACGAGACTCGAACTCGCGACCTCCGCCGTGACAGGGCGGCGCTCTAACCAACTGAGCTACGAATCCAATACCAGTAGTATACTTTATTGTCCCCGATTGTGCAAGACTTTTTCTCTATCTTCTTTAAATTATGCTAAAATAACTACATAGGCGAGTATCGTATAACGGCTATTATGCTTCCTTCCCAAGGAAGAGACGAGGGTTCGACTCCCTCTACTCGCACCATTTTTTGTCAAAAAAATCCCTCTTCCAGGGATCTTTTTTATCGATACGATATCCTCTATTCGTCTTTCAAGCTAATCATTTCTCGTACCAGCCCCCCTTCACGAATTTGTTTCACTTGTTTATTAAACTCCAAAAACGGAATCTTAATTGACGTATAATTCACTTGTGATTCGGTTTTGTTAATCAATGTCACAAAATAGTATCCATCACCAGATGAAGACATCACACGATCTGAAGTCTGCCCCGCCTCAAGGCCCATCGCGATTCCAGCCCTACCCCCGTCAACGTTCAACTTATCAACCAACCCCCCGGTCTCCTCATATAAAACCTTTTCACCAAGCTCATCAGCAATAGCCTTTAAACTTTTTCCCGACTTTACTCCCGCCTGTACAGTCTCCGAAATTCTAATCGCTTCCTTATCAATCTGTTGTGATACTTTTTCTTTCATTAAGGAAAGGTAAAGCATCCTGCGATACTCTTTAACGGATAGGCCAAAGTTGTCCTCTAGGATTTTCTTAAAACTCTCCTCACTTCTCTCCACTCCGCCAATCTTACGATGCTTATCGAGCGCACGATCAATCTCGTCCTTATCCACGGTCAAATGATACTCAGCCGCCAATTTCAAGGCATAGGCATAATTCTCCGCCTCAGTTAAGGACATTCTTTTGTAGTGATTCATCATTGACGAAGCATCTTTATCATTGCCCAACTTCCCTTGCTGTTGTTCAATTGGCGTAATCGTACTCTTATAGATCATCAAATAATCAGAGTATCGTACACGCTCGCCATCTACCGAAGCCACAGGTAGCGGCACCAGCTGAGTAAGTCTATAAAGTACTGAATCTGTACTCTGCCACTTATATAGAGATAGGTACAAGAATCCACCAAACAACATTACTGCCACCAAAGAGATCACAATAGTCAACGTTACAATACGATATTTAGCATATTGTAGAGGATATTTAAACTTTCGCCCCTTCGATAAAACTTCTTCACGCCTCTCTTCGACCCGCTCAAGCTCTGTCTTATTTTTAAATTCCTCAATTTCCTTCTGTTCTTTACGCTGTTTTAAACGTTTGATAATTGATGGCTTTTTTTCATCATTTTGTTCTTGCTTCTTCACTCTTATTTCTCCTCTTCTCTACTTTGTATTTTTTGCCACGACATTCTGCAATTTTTCATAAATCTGCGCCGGTTTCCCCACTACTGAAATCACCAGATCACCCACACCAGTTTGAATTAAGATTGTTCCATAACCTAAAATCCCCCCAACTACCGAAGTGATTCCGTAAGAAATGCTCTGGATTTTGTCTAATCCCAGATCCACTACGGTCTTCTTGAATAAACCTTTTTGTGAAACCTGTCTAATTCTTTGGTCTGTCACGATATAAACCGAAAAATACCACATCATATATGCATAGAAAAAACCACACACCCCCACGAACACAAACCCCAGAAAGATCCACAACATTCTTAGATCATTCTGCCACAAAAAAAGCGGAATTATTCCTAGTATTATCATAATTACTAGGAAAATAATTCCCGCTTTTGCTGTCGAAAAATGGCGACGAAAAATAAACTTAACTTCTTCCCCTTCTCGCTGCCCATCAAATACTAATTTTGTCATATAATTTCAATTTATGGTGACCCGGGCGGGGGTCGAACTCGCAACCTTCTCCTTAGGACGGAGCTGCTCTATCCATTGAGCTACCAGGCCAACACAAATTAATTATACCATATATACTTCACTATCTTAGCGAGTATATTTTTCGTTCAAATCTTCGTAATCATAAAGTTCAGCATCAGTGAACCATAATCTCACTTCTTCCTCCGCCTCTTCTGGATTTCCTGAAGCATGTACAAGATTAGGTACACCAATCTTTTTTGCATTAGAATAACCAAAACTCATGTGAGAAAAGTCACCACGAATTGTACCCATATCCGCAGACTTTGGCTCAGTTGGGCCAACAATCTTACGCACCAAAGCTACCGCCTCCACTCCTTCAAGGCACATTGCAATAATTGGACCAGACATCATATAGTCCAGGTTATACATAAAAGTCTCCTCACCACGGCGTGAGATCAACTTTCCAATATCTTCATAATGCTTCTTAAATAGCACCTGATCTGGACTTACCATCTTCATGCCAACAATTTTTAGTCCCACACGCTCAAAACGTTGCAAGATCTCCCCCACGATACCACGTTGAACTGAATCTGGCTTAAAGATCACAAGAGTTCTTTGCACGAAGTCGGCAAGATCGACCTCCTTTTGTTTATTAGTAGGTTTATCTTCTGACATACGTACTCCCTGAGCTATGCTCTTACATTTTTCTGATTATAACACAACCAGTCAAGCCATTCCACGCCTACTCTCATCCAGATGCAACTCGCAGTCTTAATCACAAATTACCGCGTTAATCAATTCCTTACATCCCCCAACCTTTTTATTGTAATTTTTTTGATAGGTTTCCCGAATAAAACTATACATTTCCTCAAATTTCACCGAAATATTTGCAAGATCAACCAGCTGTAACGGGAATTCCGTCAACACATCCGGCCTCTTCTCCTTTTGAAATTGTATAAATGCATTCTTTTTCGCTTCTAAATCGTTCTTTGCTTCCACATAATCCACCACTTCAGTCTCCTCAGAAGAATGATAGAATTTATACGCCGCCTTCGCCACCTCTGTTTTTAAACTAATCCATGCATTGCCATACGACACCAATCTTTCATTCCCAGATTCCACCAAAATTTTCGCCGCTTCCTTAATTTCTGATTCACTCCATTCAAAACCGTTATGAGTTTTATCTCCAGACGACTCCACAATTAGCCAATTATGCCACAACGAATAAAGATCCAGAGTCTTTTCTACTTCAGCGCTACTTGCCTTAGACTCATTCAACGCCACCTTAAACGCCTCAAATCGACGATTTACCTCGATATCCTTCAAGACTCCGGCCGTGTCCCCCATTTCTTCGATCAACTGCGCATTTACTCCCTGACTATTTTTTTTGCATCCCTCAATATATCCC
This sequence comes from uncultured Candidatus Saccharibacteria bacterium, assembly GCA_963540965.1. Taxonomy (GTDB): domain Bacteria; phylum Patescibacteriota; class Saccharimonadia; order Saccharimonadales; family Saccharimonadaceae; genus Nanosyncoccus. The sequence goes on along the minus strand of CAUTSA010000001.1, from coordinate 278,259 downwards.
TGATATATCTCCATCGAAGTGAAGGTGTTGTCATTATATTCTGTTACCTTATCACAGTTCACATTACTTCTTAGTTTTTGTAGGTCACTCTTAATCGCTTTCGCCACACTGTAAGTTTTTGAGTAATCGGTTGAAAACATTCCCGTAATACTTGCAACTATCGAAAAAACCACAATTAATCCCACCGCTGCTGACGGGATAATAATTAGTAGCCTCTTCTGTATCTTCGTCAGCTCACCAAAAGAACGCTTAATTCTTTCCCCCAACTTCGGTTTCTTCGGTTTTTCAATTCTCTTAAAATCAGCATTCGGCCCATACCCTGCCGGGAACCCATTTTCAGGTACCCTATTTTCCTGCACTGTATCCACCACCACGCTACTCCCAGTTAGAGGCTCATAAATTCTCTTCTCTGTCGGATTCATATTGATTTGCTGATCGACCAGTTCTTGATTATAATCAATTTTCTTTACTTCACCAAAAACCTTAAATACCGAATTCGTCTCTACTGCATTATTCGGCTGGTTTCCATCATTCAGCTTCACGTCGCCATTCATATTTGGCGTAAAATCCACACCCGGAGTATTCAGATTATCCATAACCGTATTATAGCACGGTCTGTTATAATATCTCTTATGGATATCTCTGATCTTATTAATGACTTTCTCGAATCCCTTGAAATTGAAAAAGGCCGCTCTACTAAAACCACTGAAAACTACGGACTTTATCTTGCTCGTTTTCTTGATCTAATCACTCAAGATTTTCCCGAAGGTGCCACCATTAAGCCTTCTGATCTCACTCCAGAAATTTTACGTAAATTTCGTCTCAGACTCAATCGTTTTGACGACAATCAAAACCATGAACGCCTTTCCGCCCTTACTCAAAGCTATCATCTAATTGCCCTCCGTGGTTTTCTCAAATATCTAGCCAAACGTGGGATTCACTCTCTTGACCCAAGTCTAGTTGACCTACCCCGCGCCGCCAAAAAACAGGTCACCTTTCTCCATTTCGATGAAGTCGAACGTTTGCTCGCAGAAATCCCCATCGATACCGAAACTGGCCTACGTGACCGTGCCATCATTGAACTATTATTCTCCGGTGGACTTCGTGTTTCTGAACTTTGTAATTTGAATCGTGATTCCATTAACCTCGCCCGCCGCGAGTTTATGGTTCGCGGCAAAGGTAAAAAAGACCGCCCTATCTTTATTGATCAAACCACTGCCGATCATCTTGAAGAATACCTTTCCGCCAGAAGTGACACTCTTCCCGCTCTTTTCCTCAATAACTCTTCCAATCAAAATATACCTGACACCTCTGGCGATTTTCGCCGGCTCAGTCCACGTTCGATCGAACGGATTATTCAAAAGTATGCCCGCCTTGCCGGCATCACCAAACACGTCACCCCCCACACCCTTCGCCACAGCTTCGCTACCGATCTTTTAATGAATGGCGCCGACCTACGCTCTGTTCAGAGTCTCCTTGGCCATGCCAATATTGCCACCACTCAGATTTACACCCATATCACTGATCCCCACCTTAAAGAAGTTCACGAAAAATTTCATTCAGAAACCAAAGACTAATTTTTTAGCCTCACGATTCCAATTCAACCACGGCCTATACCGCCACCACATAGAGATATAAAAGAATCTCTCTAGCGAACAGCAAGACCAACCAAAATCCCATAATTAGATACGGACCAAATGGTACTCGCACCTTTTTCTTTTGCATAATTTTCTTCGCATTAAATCCTAGTGCCAACAAATTCGCTACAAAAAGTAACGTCAGTGACAGTTCGAATCTTCCCAAAAATAATACCGCCGCTAAAGCCAACAAATAATCCCCTCCCCCTACTAACCGTTCTTTTGAAATTTTATACATTAAAAAATATAGGCCCGGCAATACTAAAATACTACTCACTAAAGTAAATAAATCGTTCCTAATAACTTCACTCACCTGCCTAGTCGTCCCAGTTTGTACACTAAGCAATTTTGAACCAGGCAAATATCTTAACTCCGAGATTATCCCAAATCTCACCAGCTCATTCAAAATAAAGTAACCAACACCAAGACCTATCAACACATATAAAATCCAACTAGGTAACCGTTGCCATTTCAAATCATAAACCACTAAAATCCAAAATAATACTGCACTTACCATAAGAATTAATGCCCTTACTATAATCAACGGATTAGTAAAAATTCTCACCAGAAGCTCAATATCAAAATTCCGCCAGAAATCATAACCCCCTCCTTGCCAAAATCCCATTACATTCACTTGTTTAAAAAATAAACTCAAAATTCCACAAAAAATTAATCCCATCGCCACTTCTGAAGCAATCTCAATTCCCCCAATCTTCTTTCCGCATTGCCGACAACGCCCCCTCTGTAATACCCATGATACAATCGGGATTAATTCATACCAAGCCAGTCGGTGATGACAAAAAAGACACTCTGAACGTCCACCAATCCTCTTCCCCTCTTCCTTATATCGAATCCGATAAGCCTGACAGCATGCAAATGATCCAAAAACCGCCCCCACCACAAAAAATACTAGATAAAGCACCACTAACACTATCTGTATATTAGCATAAGCCTCTTGATTTTTCTATGAGATTTTATTATTATTTGCATAAGAAACACGCCAAAAACTTGACTAAAAAGAAAGGATCAAATGGCAAATCAAAATCTAAATAACAAAAAAGGCTTCACCATCATCGAGGTTGTCTTGGTACTTGGTATCGCCGGTCTTATCTTCCTTATGGTCTTCATCGCCCTTCCTGCTCTCCAACGCAACCGCCGCGACACCCAGCGCACCTCTGACATCTCCAGACTCGCTGCTGCTCTAACCAACTATCAGTCAAATAACAGTGGCGCTATTCCTTCAGACAAATTTGGCTCCTACGTTTCTGGACACACTGAAGTCGATCAGAACATTTCCCGTACTCTTAATCACCAATCTTGGGCCTATTTCTACGATTCCTACCTAATCATTGGTAAAGAAGATAAAGATAAATTTGTTGACCCAGAAGGTGGCCCATACTCTCTATCCATTTCCTCCTGCCGTGAAGCAACTTCCTATAATGCAGAGACCAAAATTTGTAACAACGGTCAACGTTCAGCTTCTACCTGGCGTGATCAATCTGAGGGCCGTCCAAACGGTGTAGAAGACGTCACAGCCGGTAACCCTTACGAACAAAGTGGTACCAAAGGTCACACCATCAGCATCGTCACCAATGCCACCTGCGAAGGCCCAGACGCTATTCATGCTTCCGGCTCACGCAAAGTTGCCATCCTTTATAAGAAAGAAGGCGGTGGCTCAATCTGTCAACCACTTTAAAAAAGACACCCCGCAAGGGGTTCTTTTTTTATTCTAATATTTTTTACCATTTAATTTCTTCTAGACCCTTCGACTTCAAATATTCATTTGTTTTCGAAAATGGCTTAGAACCAAAGAATCCATTATGGGCCGAAAGCGGCGAGGGGTGAGCCGATTCTAAAACTAGGTGTCTCTCTTGGTCAATTAATACCTTTTTACTTCTAGCATCTCTTCCCCACAAAATAAATACCAAATTCTCACGATTTCTATTCAAATACTCCACACAGTTCTTCGAAAAAAACTCCCACCCTTTTCCTCTATGCGACCCAGCTTTATGTGCCTCTACTGTCAACACATTATTTAGTAGCAACACTCCCTGCTCCTGCCAACTCGAAAGATCACCATCCGGATTCATGTGCTCCCCCATATCCGCATCAATTTCCTTGTAAATATTTAATAAACTAGGCGCAATGTATTTTCCGCCCTTTTTAACCGAAAAAGCCAACCCATCCGCCACTCCTGGTGTATGGTATGGGTCTTGCCCCAAAATTACTACCTTTATTTTGTTTAAATCCGTCAAAAAAGCCCTAAACACCGAGTCTTTTTCTGGGAAAATCGTCTTTTTCTCATATTCTTCATGTAAAAAATCAGCTAATTTTTTAAAATAAGTCTTTGAGAATTCTTCCTCCAAAAACACCCGCCAACTTTCATCAAAATACTTCATCTTATAACGCAAACAGTTTTCTTAATTCCTCTTGTACTTCATCAATCGTTCCCCCAGCGTCTAGGCACTGCAACTTCATTTTCTTAGTTACTTTAAGATATGCTTCATTCACTTTTTTCTGAAACTCTGTTGGCTGTGTTTTTAATACTTCACCCACTCGACCTTGTTCGACCGCCTGCGTATTTAACCTACGTTGCCTCTCCGCATCTGACAGCGTCAGTATTACTACCCTATCAGGCTTAAAATAATAGTCCGGCATAATTTCTTTGTGCAAACGCGAAATTAATGATTTTGATACCCCACCAGCATAACCTTCATAAATCAAAGTCGACAACCAGTTACGTGTCAAAATCACCGTCTCACCTCGCCTTAACGCAGGCTCCGCAATCTTCCGCCATTGTTCATAACGATTGACTAGGAATAGCAACACTCTAGTTCTATGGTTAATATCTTGCTTAGTTTTATATGTTAACTTAGCAATCTCAGAGACAAAGGGATCCTCCGAACCAGTTCCCGACTCTGAATAAGCCGTTACTGTTCTACCCCTTTCCCTTAGATATTCAGCCAGAAGTCGCGCCTGTGTATCTTTTCCAGTCGCATCTTGCCCCTCAATTACAATCAACATTATTTCACTCCTGCCGCATGCTTTTTCAAAATCTCCCCGCCTTTTTTCTTCCCCGCTGCGTATTCAGAGTAACATTTTGGACAAATTGCCCTATACTCAACCTCTGAGGTACCATCATCAATTAATACATCTGGGCCATCCGCCATAAACTCTCCATTCAAAAATCGCGCGTTCAGCGTTGCCTTACGTCCGCACTCGCATATCGTTTTAATTTCATCGATATCGTGTGCCATCTGTAATAATCTAGTTGCCCCTTCAAAACCACCATCAGTCAACCTAAAGTTTAGTCTTAAGCCATAAGCCATGACCGGCACTTCAAGATCCGTCGTCACTTTCATCAACTGATCCACTTGTTTTGACGTCAAAAACTGTGCCTCGTCGACTAATACGCAAGAAATTTTCTTATCCTTAATATGTTTTTTCAAATAACTAAAGAGATCATCTTCTTTCTCAAAACAAAAATCTGTCACTCGCTCCGGCCCAATCCTAGTTAACAACTTTTCGCCATTCTTAGTATCCGTCTTTGGTTTCATCACACAGACTTGATGTCCGCGCTCTTCATAATTAAAAGCCACCTGTAAAAGCTGCATTGTCTTTCCGCAGCCCATTGCACCGTATCTGAAATATAGTTTCGCCACAGCATCCTCCTAGTATTATTATCTCTATAGTAACACAAGAGTTCAATTTCTACACATCTTCACTAAACTGCGAATTATAAAGCTCCGCATAAAAGCCGTTCTTTGCGATCAATTCCTTATGATTGCCTTGCTCAATAATATTCCCCTCCCGCATTACCAAAATCAAATCAGCCTCTCGAATTGTCGACAACCGATGTGCAATCACAAAGGAAGTTCTCCCCTTTGTAAGCTTTGAAAACGCATCCTGGATTAATTGCTCAGTACGTGTGTCCACATTAGAAGTTGCCTCATCCAAAATCATCATCATCGGTTCACTAATCACCGCTCTAGCAATTGTCAAAAGCTGCTTCTCACCCGCTGAAATATTATCCGAATCTTCTGAAATTACTGTCTGGTACCCATTTGGTAAGGATTTTATAAAATGATCTACTCCCACCAGTTTCGTCGCTTTATAAACATCTTCATCCGAAATCTTCTTTGCTCCGTACTTCAAGTTCTCCATAATCGTCCCCGAGAATAGCCACGTATCTTGTAATACCATTCCAAACAAATCACGGACTTCACTTCGTTTCATTTTTGAGGTCTCAACTCCATCAATCAAGATCTCGCCATCATTAGGATCAAAAAATCGCATTAACAAGTTTACAATCGTAGTCTTTCCAGCTCCCGTCGGCCCCACAATTGCCACCTGCATCCCAGGTTTAATTTTCACTGAGAAATTCTTAATCACAGGCTTTACGTCGTAACTAAAATTCACGTTTCTAAACTCCACCTCACCAAGAAATTTACGATCCTTATTCATGATTTGCTTAAATAAACTTTTTTCCACTTCTGGGGTTTCTTCCGTCTCTTCAAGGAAGTTAAAAATTCTTTCTGCTGCTGCCAAAATCTGCTGAATCGTACTTGAAAGCTGTGCCACTTCAGTAATTGGCCTATTGAAGCGATTTAGATACTGAATAAATGCTTGTATTCCGCCAATTGAGATTGCTCCTGAAATTACATAATAACCACCCAACATACACACCCCAGCATATGCCAAGTTTAAAAATACATGCGTTAGCGGAAATGTTAACGAACTTAAAAACTGTGCTCGTCTACTTTCTTCGTATAGCCTAGTATTCATCTTATCGAAGCTCTTAATTGACTTACCTGCGTGGTTATTTGCTTTAATAATCAACTGGCCACTAAAATTCTCCTCAATAATTGAATTTAATTTACCCAGCGTTGCTCTTTCAGCCGCAAAATATACCTTTGCCTTCTTTAATACACCCGAAATAAAAATAGTTGAAATTGGTACGGCGATAATAGCAATCAATGATAACGTTATTGAAAGATACAACATAATTGCAAGATATCCAAACAACATTGTAAAGCTTGTAATTATCTGGGTTAAAGTTTCCGCAAAAGAAACAGAAATTGTATCCACGTCATTAATCATCCTGGACATCACATCACCATTCGGTGTCTTATCAAAGTAGCCAATTGGCAATTTCCTCATCTTCTCCAAAATGCTATTTCTTAGTTTCTTCTCATATAAAACCGACAACGACGAAGTCACCACGCCTTGAATATAAGAGATCACTGCCGATAATAGAAAAGTTGCAATTAATACAAAACCTAAGAAGTTAATCTCTGGCCAATTTATTGCACCCTGATTTTTTAACGATTCCGTTGCCGAAGTCGTCATCATTCCTAAAATCATAGGACCAAACACCATCAAAAGCGTTGACACCAACGACAATATCGACGCCACGATGATTTTCACCTTCCACTCTCTTATTGAAAACCAAAAACGTCTTAATGCCGATTTAAAATCTTTTGGCCCCTGTGAACTCATGCCCTTACCGTGCATTTTATTTCTCCCCTTTCTGGCTCATTCTATTTTCCGTGTTTTTTCCAGGAGTTAAAGCTAGCTCCGCTTCTAACTCTTTTTCAGAAAACTGCGACTTAGCAATCTCAAGATACACCCGACAATTCTTCAGTAATTCGTAATGTGTCCCCTTCCCAACAATCTTGCCTTGCTCCAATACAATAATCTGTTCAGCGTCTCGAATCGTATTAATTCTCTGTGCCACAACCAACACTACAGAATCTTCTGTTATTTTCTTTAAGGCCTTTCTTAAATTCCTATCTGTCTTCATATCCAGAGCCGAAAATGCATCATCAAATACATAAATTTCTGGATTTTTCGCCACTGCTCTTGCAATTGACAAACGCTGCCTTTGTCCACCAGAGACATTAGTTCCCCCTTCTGAGATTTCCGTATCATATTTTTTAGGCATCTTCTCAATGAATTCGGCTGCCTGTGCAACTTCCGCTGCTTTCTTCATTTGCTCATCCGACCCATTTTCCACCCCGAACAAAATATTTGAACGCACCGTCCCTCCAAATAGATACCCCTTTTGTGGTACTAGGCCAATTCGATTAATCAAATCAGCCTCAGAATAATTCTGAATCTCTACCCCGTTAATCAAAATCTGCCCTTCTGTAGCATCGTAAAGCCTTGGCACTAAATTAATCAGTGTCGATTTTCCAGAACCAGTCGAGCCGATGAAGGCCGTTGTCTTTCCTGCCTCCGCAATAAAATTAATATTATCCAAAATCTTCCCATCGGTTGTTTTATAACCAAAACTTACATTTCTAAATTCCACACTTGTTTTTGATTTTGGCATATCAAGAGATTTTTCAGGGAATACAATTTTTGATTTTGTCACTAAAACCTCATTAATACGCTTTGCCGAAACATTTGCCCTAGGAATTAATACAAACAGCATTGTCAAAAACAAGAACGACATAATCACCTGTGTAGCATACTGCATAAACGCAATCATCTTACCAAGGTAACTCATATCAAACGATAGTCTTGAAACCCCTACCCAAATTGCAAACAACGAAGTCATATTAAACACTAACATCATAATCGGTGTCTGTAATTGCATAATTCGCACAATCGAAAGATCTGTCTTCGTTAATTCTTCATTCGCCTTTTTAAACTTCTTTTCCTCGTAATCTTCCTTATTTAAGGCTCTAATCACCCTGACCCCAGTCAGATTCTCTCTAGTAAGCAAATTAATCCTATCCATCATCTTCTGAAAAATCGCAAATTTTGGCATTACTGATCCTATAATTACAATTGAAAAAATCAAAAGAATACCAATTGCAAGAGCAATAATCCAGGTCATATCCGGCGCCACCACAAAAGCCTGCACTACCGCCCCTACTGCCATTAATGGTGCACGCACCAACATCGAAAGACACATCACCATTGTTTGCTGCACTTGTGATACATCATTCGTAGTTCTTGTCACCAAAGAGGCTGTCGAAAACTGCTCGGTTTCCGTAATCGAAAAAGACAATACCTTAGCAAAAAGATCACGTTTCATATCCCGACTTATCCCAGCGCTCACTTTAGTCGAGAAATAGGACGACACCAAAGTGCCAAGCGCCGACACAACAGTAACCAAAAACATAAAGATACCAGTTCTAAAAATATAGTCCGTATCATTATTATTAATCCCATTATTTACAATATCCGCCATCATCGTCGGAAGCATCAATGTACCAAAAACCTGTAGCCCAACAGCCAGCACCAAAACCAAACACTGCCAGAAATATGGCTTCATATACTTAAATAATTTCAGCATCCATCACCTCCCGTGATCTATTTAGAATTCTTGTTTAAAGAAAGAATACTCTTTTATCGAATAATTTTATTATAATTTATTTATTTTTTCAAATCTTATTTCTGTACCCAGCGAACTAGTCGTACCAAAATAAATACAGCTAGGTTAACTAATACGATAGTCGAACCAGTTGGCGTGGATAAACTATAAGATACCCACATTCCTATCATAAAACAAATCACGGACACCAAAACTGATATCAGTATTACCTTCTTGAATGTTTTCACTAGTTGCATTGCCGACATCGTTGGAAAAATAATCAAACTCGAAATCAACAATGACCCCATCAATCTCATCCCCAAAACCACTACGACTGAACAAAGTACTGCAAATATTGCATTATATAAGTTTGTTTTAATGCCGATTGATTTTGCAAAATCCTCATCAAAAGTTAACGCAAAAATCTTATTATAACAACCGATAAAGATTCCAATCACCAGTATTGAAAAGACCAGACTGATCATCATATCTCCTTCCGAAATCGATAGAATGCTCCCAAACAAATAATTATTTATATCCGTATTTACGCCACGCGTTATCGAGATCACGAAAGTACCAAGCGCCAATGCACCTGCTGAAACCATCGCTATTGCTGCATCTGGCTGAATTTTATTTTGACTATTTAACCTCAAAATTAAAAACGACATTATTATTACGATTGGCATCGCAAATTCAAGAGGTGCAAAATTCAATACCGTAGCGACCGCAAAAGCCCCAAACCCCACATGCGACAACCCATCCCCAATCATCGCATTCCTTCTAAGTACTAAAGCCGTCCCAATAAGTGCTGCAGAGATTGATATTACTAACCCAGCAATAAATCCCCTCATTAAAAATCCTTGCCCAAATATCTCAAACATTATGAATTCTCTCCACGTATTCACAAGTTTCACCAAAGAAATATTCTTTTCCAGATAGTGCCAATATTTTATTTCCTATCAAATTTTTATGATCAAGATCATGTGTCACCATCAAAATCGTAATACCTTTTTTATTTAACTTCAACAAATTATCATATAATTCCATTTTTGACTTAAAATCCAAATTATTCGATGGTTCGTCCAAGATTAACAATTTTGACGTTGCTGCCAAAGCTCTAGCGAGTAAGACTTTTTGTCTCTGCCCACCCGAAAGATCTGCAAAATGACGTTTTGTAAGGTCTGAGATTTTCAACTCCTTCAAGCATTCAGATACCACCTTTTCCTCTTCCCTCCCATAAAACGGTCGTACCCCTATCCGATTTAACGTCCCTGAATAAACGATCTCAGATACTGAAGCTGGAAAATTTTTATCCACCTTGCTTTCCTGCGGCATATAGCCGATAAATTTACGTTTCAGGTTATGAAAAATAATTTCACCCTTACTCTGCTTAATCGATCCCAGTAAAGTCTTAATCAGTGTTGATTTCCCAGCTCCATTTTGTCCAACGATACAGATGAAATCCCCCTCACGAACTTCAAAGCTTAAATTCGAAAAAACATTTACCTTATCATAACTTACCTGTAACTTCTTTACAGTTAGTATTGGCTCACCGCCGTCTTTCATAAACTCTTCATTCCTTTTTGTCACTCTTTCATATCGCGCATCATCTATATCGTCTGTTTTTGAATACTAACTATTCAAGGCTTCTTTTAACACTTCAAAATTACGTTCCATTAAATCAACGTATGTCACACCGCTCTCAAAATCTTTTTCCGAAATATTATGTGCAGATTGAATTTCCAAAATCTTTGCCCCCGTCTCCTTTGCTAAAGTTTCTGCAATCAACCCATTTGAAAGCTCAATCTTAAAGACGGCAGGAATTTTATCTTCTTTTATCTTTTTTACTAAGAAGCTTACAGTTTTTACGTTAGCTTCCGTCTGTTCCGAGCATCCTGGAAAGGCGGCATAATATTTAATTCCATAATCATCTACAAAATATCTTAACGGAAAACGATCGCCAACAATAATTTCTTTACGCTTCGCTGTCTTAACCATTTCCCCAATTTTCTGGTCGACTGCAGTAATTTTATCCGTATAATTCTTAGTATTTTCAGATAACTTCTTTTCTTCTGCCTTATCAAACTCTAAAACAGCCTTAAGAATCTTTTCTGTAATCTCTTTAGCATTCTTTAAACTAGTCCATACATGCTCATCAACTTCGGGTTCCTCTTCTTTATGGTCATGGTCATGGTCGTGATCGTGGTCGTGATCGTGGTCATGCTTATGGTCGTGGTCATGGTCATCATCCTTGTGATCATCCTCATCTTCCTGCATCCCCTCGACTACTTCCTCATTTTTGGTTTTTACTAAATCAACTAGCTTCAATACCTTAGTCTTCTTCGGATCAATTTCACTGATCACCTTTTTTACCCATTCATCCGAGTCTCCCCCAACATAAAGAAACAAATTACTGTTCTTAATTGTTAAAATATCTTGCGGAGTAGGTTCAAAGGTATGTGATTCAGCCCCCGGCTTCAATAACATTTTTACAGAGACTTCTGTATTATTTCCAGCCACTGCACGCGCAAAATCATAACCAGGAAAACTCGTACTCACAATTGAGTATTTTTTCCCCATCTCATGCTTTCCCAGCATACCAGCAAACTTTACTCCAGCAAAAGCCACGCCCGCCACAACCAAAGCCGCCACCGCTACTTTATAAATTTTCTTCATTATTTCTCCTTGAATAATTAATTTATACAAAAATTATAATCTATTAAATGTGTATAAATTATTTACTCAATCATCCATCTGATCTCTTAACGCAATCTGAGTTAGCTCCCCCTTTAGAATCAAACTTCTCCCCGTATTTAACTTTCTACACTGACAGTTAGCGCATACCCCTAGTACTATTCTAGCCCCTCTCTTTTCAAGACAGAGATCTTTCTCCCCACAAAAACCACCCCCGCCTAAAACAGTCGCTTCAATCTCCCCACAGTGTAGACATTTTATATAAACTTTTGGCATATTAGCCTCTTGGTGGTTCGCCCTCCGGCTCATTTAGTAGCTTCTTAGACTTAATCTCATAACGCTTACCATTCACCGGTGAAACATAATAATCTTCATTTAATAAATTCACAAACATCGTCAAATCCTTATCATCCATGATAATGATTTTACCGTCATCATCTGTCATTAATTCCAGCTTCATCTCGTCAGAATAATCCACTAGCTGTTCTTGCGACATCTGCTCTTTAATATCCATATCTTGCAACTTCTTTACCAGAGGCTTTTTATCCTGCAGTAAAGCATTCAAGGTTAATCCCTCAGCAAAAGATAGCTGATACTTCTCCTCAATCTCCCTTGCTTTCGCCTCAGCCAGCATCTGTGACTTAAAATCATATTGAAAAAGGTTCTCAAACTTACTCTGATTGAAAATTACCACATTCTCATCAATAATAGCGACTTGATTATCGTCCGGCATCTTCAGTGCCACCTCGGCGCTAAACGGTTCAAAACTCTCACCATTTAATTCCCAAGAAGACTTAGCATTAAGCGCTGAAGCGGCTGAAATCGCTTTTGCAATATAGAACGTTTTCATACCATCCCCACCAGGATAAGTAAATCTCGCCAAAATACCCTTCACCTTCTTAAATTGGTGCTCATTATCCGTAAAATAATCAATATCCTTATATTCTTTTTCCACTAAACGAATCAGACTCTCAGCTCTCACCACCTTGTTGAGATCTGTGCGATAAATCACCTTATTTTCACCATCTGATTTTTCGTATTCACGACATTCCAGACCTTTGTCTGCCTCTTTAATGACAAAAGCCACTGCCTCACCCATAAACATTTGCTTTACGGAATTAGTTAGTTTTTCTGAATAACGAATCTTAAACGGAGTGTAATTTTTATTAAATAGAAAAAGCTCGCAAGAGACATTATTCTTTACTTCATCAATCTCATTTGCCCACAAGAATACATCAAAATCACTAATCTTCTTAATCTCAGAATTTGTAAATGCTGGTCTATCTTCTGACTCCATACTTCCTCTCTTTTTCTAACTAGTTTAACACAAAAAAGTTTGACTATGCTAGATCAGCGTAGGTTTCTTTCAGTCTCTCATTTTCAGACAGACCAAATTCAGCCAAAAGCCCCTCCAACTTTCGCTGTCCTTCCCCCACTTTCTCGTTATCATCCAGTGTGATTTCAATTTTTACGAAATCTTCTTTCTGGTTGTCAATTTGATCAATATAAACCTTTGTGTTTTTATTAATCTCAAGAGATTGCCTTCGACGTGGAATTTCTGCCTGCATTACAAAGCCTAATTGCAGCAAAATATTTGCCGCTTCCGCATAGTCTCTCACTTGCGTCACATGTGAAATAGTCACTCCAGAATCTTCAATATGTCTCTTACAAATCAAATCATACTTCGCTGGACGATCCACCGCCTTCATTTCGATTCTCAAAATCATTCTTGGATAATTATTGTGATTCTGATAATTTTTTGGCACAAAAACTCTGTTATGCTGCCAATAAACCGGCCCAAAATCATAATCCAAATGTGATAGCTTCGCCTCAAACGCATCACGATCTGCCAATTTACTTTTATAAATAATCGTTCGCATTTTCTACTCCGTTGATACCAATTCTACTTCAACATTCTCCGCCCCCTCATTTTCTCGCGCCTTATTCGCCCACAGATCGGTTAGTTCATTCATTTCAATTCCATCATGCCCCTTCACCCAAATTAGTTTCACCTTAGAGTCACGATAAAGCTCATACAATTCTTTTACTAAATTTAGATTTTTAATAGGTCCAGTCTTCTTTTTCCAACCATTTTTTTCCCAACCAGGCGCCCATTTTGTCAAAACATTAATCCAAAATTCTGAGTCTGAATGAATTTCCCCCTCTTCTCCAGCCAAAAACTGCATTGCCGCACGCATTGCCGCGCCTTCCATTCGAATATTCGTTGAAGCTTCTTCTCTCCCCAATCTCACCGGCTGACCATCACAAATCACAGCATAGCCACCTGGCCCAGGATTAGGTGAAGCACTTCCGTCTGTCCATAAAATCTTCACTACAAACTTCCCTGTACATCATTTACAATTGCATATATTGGGAATAGCACCGCCACAATAATGAAGCCAACCATTACTGCCATGATTACCATCAATACTGGTTCAATCAAGGTTGAAATTGTTCGAATTTGTTCTTCCAATTCGTCCTCATACACTTGTGCAGCTTTCGCCAACATCTCATCTATTTTACCAGATTCCTCACCAATCGAAGCCATTTGAGGCACCAATGGCAAAATATAAGAAAGGTTTTTCAAAGATGACGACAAAGTTTTACCTTGTTTAACTTTTTCCGAGACTTCCTTAATTTCTTTTTCCAGCACCACGTTATTCATTGCTTCCGCTGAAATCTGCAAAGTATCCTGAATTGATACCCCTGCCGACATTAAGTTCGAAGCAGTTCTAGCAAAACGCGAATTATATAAACGCCAAAACATTGTCTTAAATATTGGAACATTCAACTTCGCTAGTGCCGCCCACTCGATTCCAGTTGTAGTTTTTCTAAACTGAAATAGAAAATAGATCGCCACCCCCAATAAAATCGTTACCAACCACCAAGATGCTACCAAAAAGTTCGCAAGTGAAACTAATGCGCCTGTCGCCCATGGTAATGGCTTCCCTATATCCTTATATAATGACTGAACTTGTGGCACAATCATAAGCACCATGAATATCAGTACCGCGATAATCACCATCAAAATAATTGCCGGATAAACCAAAGCACCACGAATTTTTGAAATCATCGCGTTATCTTTTTCCTGCTGTGCCGCCAAACGTTTCAGTGACAAATCCAAGCTACCCGAAGCCTCACCCGCTCGAAGCAATGCAATATATACCTTATTAAACACATCCGGATACTTTTCACAGGCCTGAGTTAAAGTCTTACCAGCCTCCACGTCCACCAAGATTGATTCCACTACCTTCTGCATTGGCTTACTTTCGGTCTGTTCGATTACGGTACGTAACGAATTAGATAAAGGCAAACCAGCCCCGATTAAAGTCGCAAACTGCCTCGTAAAGACAATTCTGTCTTTCATCGTAATCTTGTTTTTAAAACGCTGAAATAGCCCAACCCCTGACATATCTTCATCAATTCGGTCCGGCGTCATTCCCTGTTCAATCAAAAGTTTCCCAGCAGTACGTTCATTTTCTGCCTGGATCACCCCCTTAGTCATTTCTCCAGTTTTACTGTCTCTAGCCTTATATATAAATCGTTTCATTAAATCCCCTTCACTAGCCTATCAAACTCACGCATATCCACTGCATAATCTCTTGCACTATCGTAGGTCACCGTACCCTGTTGTACTAGCTTCGCTAAAGTACGATCCATTGTCTGCATTCCTTCATTTGCACCAGTCTGTATCGTGTTATCAAGCTGATGCGTCTTACCCTCACGAATTATTGCACGTACAGCCGAGTTTGCAATCATGATCTCTGCTGCTACCACTCGACCTCCGCCAATCGCTGGCACTAGTCGCTGCGAACAAACTGCCATCAAAATTCCCGCTAACTGCGAACGGATCTGCGGCTGCTGCTCAGCCGGAAAAACATCAATCATACGATCAATTGATTGAGCTGCCGAATTTGTATGAAGCGTGGCAAATACCAAATGTCCAGTCTCCGCAATCGTAATCGCAGAAGAAATTGTCTCAAGATCACGCATCTCACCAAGTAACACCACATCCGGATCTTCACGTAGTGCCGACTTTAAAGCCCTTGAAAAAGAGTAAGTATCATAATGCACCTCCCTCTGTGCGACCACAGATCGAATTGACTTATGCGTAAACTCAATTGGATCCTCAATCGTCAAAATATGCATCGCCTTTTCTGAATTAATCTTATTAATAATTGCTGCCAAAGTTGTAGACTTACCAGAACCAGTCGGCCCCGTCACGAGCACCAGCCCACGTGGATAATCAGCAAACGAAGAAATCACTTGTGGCATACCCAATTCTTCGATCGTAGGCATCTTTGTTGGGATTAAACGAAACGCTGCTGCTAGATTCCCTTTTTCATTAAAAGCATTCACACGAAAACGTGCAATTTCTCCAAAAGAAAATGAATAGTCAAATTCTTTATCCTTTGATAAAACTTCACGCTGCATTGAGTCCAAGGTTGAGAAAACCAATTTTTCCACCATCTCACTTGTTAGAGCTGGTGTATTTGGAATCGGTGCCAGTGAGCCATCTATCCTTAAGATCGGAGGTAGTCCGACCTGAATATGTAAATCTGACGCTCCGCGCCTAATACACTCTTCGAGTAATGTTTCAATCTTAATCGAAGTCGGTAAGCTAGTTGGCGTGGAAGCAGCTGCCGCCTGATTAGCCGCCGTCGTTTTTACCGCCGTTCCCGTTATCGCCGTCGGCTGCGCCTGTACCTGTGTTTGTTGTACTGGAGCCTGCATGGGATTCGTCTGCGACACCCCAGCCACACCCATCGCTGGAGCTGGGCCCGTCATGTTTGCCTGTGGCTGTGTATTTTGCTGCATTTTTCTCCTCTTTTCTCTTATTTTAGCATAAGCTTCATTGTTTATGATAATTCACTAATTGCAATTTAGAAGTTTAGTCTAAGCAAGGTCTGACGCCACCCTATTCACCTCACTCACCGTCGTTACTCCCGTCAAAGCCTTCATCATCCCATCTTGACGCATCGTCAAAGTTCCCTTCGCCCTCGCCAACTTCATAATTTCACTCGAAGTTGCATGTGAAATAATCATTTTCTGAATATCATCATCCACTTCAATCGTCTCATAAAGACCCGCCCTCCCCTTATATCCACCAGGCGTCTCTCGATCATCAATTCCACGCACCAAGGTATATCCATTAGGATTAACCACCGGCAAGCCTGTATATCCTAAGTCGTCCGACACAATCGCCACCTGTTGCTGATTTTGTGGCAAAATACTCCCCACCAAATCATTTATCTGCTTTGTCTCCATTTCATTTGAATGCACAGCCTCTCTTTTAGGAGCCACCCTTCTCACCAACCTCTGACCAATCACAGTATTTAAAGTCGAAGCAAGTAGGAACGGTTCAATTCCCATATCAAGTAACCTTGGTAAAATACCCGCAGCCGAATTAGTGTGCAGTGTTGAAAAAACCAAGTGTCCAGTTAGAGCCGCTTGCACCGCCAAGTTTGCCGTCTCCGCATCACGAATTTCACCTACCATCACCACATCTGGATCTTGACGCAAAATACTACGCAATCCCGCAGCAAAAGTCAGTCCTGCATCCACATTCACCTGAATTTGATTCACTCCATCCATCTTGTATTCCACTGGATCTTCTAGTGTTACAATATTGATTCCATCGGATTTAATTCTACGAATCAAAGCATACAAAGTAGTGGACTTACCAGAACCTGTTGGTCCTGAAGTCAAAATCATCCCATTCGGTTTTGCAATTCCCCGCTCCACCATCTTTAAAGCGTGGCCAGTCATTCCCATCTGTTCAATATCTAAAGTCGTTCCACTTTTATCCAAAATACGTATCACCACCTGCTCCCCCCAAATCACCGGTGAAATCGCAATACGAAGGTCGATCTCTTTTCCGTCCACCAGCACCGTAAACTGACCATCTTGAGGAATACGATGTTCATCAATCTTTAGATTCGATAAAATCTTTACTCGAGAAACCAAAGCTGGCTCAATAGTTTTTGGCAGCTCCATCACCTTACGTAACACGCCATCAATTCGGCACCTCACGATTAAAGCCTTCTCCAGTGGCTCGATATGAATATCTGAGGCTTTCGACTTAGTCGCAAAAGTCAGAATGGTTGATAAAGCCTTTGAAATCGGCGAATCCTGAGTAATGATTTTTACATTTGCCCCATGCGAAGCCTCATCCGCCTCCGAAGTTTTAACCGCCTTCTCTACCGCCGTAAAATCACCCCGATATTGTGAGATAGCAGATTTCAGCCCCTTTTCTGAGGCCATCATAATCCTCACCGGTTTCTGTACCAACTGCGACAAATAATCCGTCTGCTGCACATTGGATACATCAAGCATTGCTACATATAGTTGTCCGTTTTTCTCTCCAAGTGGCACCACCATTGATCTAGATACCACATCATACGGCAAAAGCGACAAAATCTCCGGATCGAACATCACATTTCTGAGACTTACA
Organism: uncultured Candidatus Saccharibacteria bacterium; assembly: GCA_963540965.1. Taxonomy (GTDB): domain Bacteria; phylum Patescibacteriota; class Saccharimonadia; order Saccharimonadales; family Saccharimonadaceae; genus Nanosyncoccus. The sequence continues at coordinate 260,150 of CAUTSA010000001.1, read as the reverse complement.
TATGGCACATTAATCACCACAGCCGTCGCGTGTGTTACAGTCTCTGCATCTGTTACTTTTTTTGCAATCAAGGTTGCCAGCAGTGGTTGTTTTGTTTTCTTAATTTCCTCCACCACTTCCTGCACTTTTGCACTAGAAACCAACCCTTCCGAGATTAAAAGGGATACCACTTTCTCCTGTGCTTCTTGAGTTAGTAGTGTCATGGTTACTCTGTTGCTCTTCCCCCGTTTTGGCTATTTGAAGACTCGTTTCCATTATTAGCAGAATTATCCTGTCCTGCCTGACCATTTTGTGTTGCGTTATTATTTTCTCCAGCCTGTCCCTCAGTTTTCTTTTTCTCTTCTTCAGCTTTTTTCTTCTCTTCCTCGGCCTTTTTTTCCTCCTCACTTAGTTGAGGAGTCGCCTTGCCACACGCCACGAGTTCTGCACGATCCAAAATCCCGTTCTGATCCACATCCTCACATTGACCCACATAAACTTCTACTGTCGGATTAATTGCATCTTGGTTAAAAGTTTCTGGATCTGGCTCGACCACTTCAGTCGAAATCGGTGAAATGTTTTTGTGTTTCAACATTAGCTCATCAGGGTTTCCTAAAACTGCATTTGAAGCAAAAAACGCTCCCACCATACCAATTGAGGCGATAATGATGATTGTAAAAATATCTGATTGCTTCATCTTTCTTCCTATTTATTTCTTTTTAATATTTGCCGTATCGTCTTTAGCTCTCACTATTTCTGTCTTTTCCTGAACTGTTGTTTCAGCACTATAAAACGCTGCACCTTGCGCCAATAATTCCAACTTCATATTGCCGTTACCGAGATTACTCCCCCATTTAATTTGTGCCGAAGATAAACTAAATGCACGAATTGATTTCTCAATATTTGAAATAATCGACATCGTCTCAGCCTCATTTCGTTTAACTGTCAAAGATACAGGAATTGTTGAAACGCCAGTCACTCGACTTTGTTTATAATTCGTACCTGGCGATAGTTGTTCTGGCTCGAATCCAGACAATAAGAAGATCTGATTTAACGAAGCAAGCAAAGCCTCGTCATTCTTCTGTGCAGGTAAAGCATCCGGCACCACCCGTAGTGCTGAGCACATTTTAATCATCTTTAAATCATATGACCTTTCATCGTCACTTGTCGCCTTCGAATAAGCCGCCGTAAAGTCAATTCGCTTGCCACTTTCATCAAAACAATTTTTCTGACTATCTCGTGCCACGGACTCCAAGTTTGTATTAGCAGCCATCCCCACCATTACGTTATAACGTAAAGTACCAGGCAGACTCGAAACATCAAGCGATTGTGGATTACAGTCTTTTAGTTCCTTATCAGAAAATTTCCCATCCTTGTTACCATCCTTACAAATTCCAACATTCTTTATGGCAAGATCATAGTTAGCAATCGCTTCGTCACGTTTCTTAATTACCTTAGCGTTAAAATTCATATACTTAATCAAGTGGATTGATACCACAATACTTACTCCAAGTAGTAATGATGCGCCAAGAACCGCCATCATCATCTGCTGTTGCAGCTTATTGATTCGAAATCGTTTTCCAAAACTTCTTTCTGCCATTTCTACCTACTCTCGCTTCCGCTATTTTTATTATCTGTTTGTTTTGTAGACTGTGAACTACACTCCGCATCGTCAGCTCTACAATCATTCGCAGGAGCTGCAAACATCCCCTTAATTTGCTGATATGAATCTGTTACATTCTGTCCAGTTGGTCCAATTGTCATCACATGCTTATTATTATAGGCAAAAAGCACCGGATCAATTGCAAGTACTGCTGAAAACCTTAAGACTAAGTTATTATTCGCATCGCGACCATTTGAAGAATCCGTAATCTGAATCCCTTCTGGCACCATCTTACAGTTATTCTCTGCACTCCACTTTGTCACATCCTTTCCCCCCTCGGATACCTGATTGCCCGTATATTTAATACATTCACTCTCAAAGTGAGGCACACCATTAATCTTACCCTTAAAGTCCATTGATGGTTTATAGATTGAGTTTTTTACGTTCTTAATTGTAACGGTTTCGACTTCTGTTCCATTTTCAGTCTGAATACTGCTATCTCTCGATGAAGCCAGATCATCCGCAATCCCATCTTCTGACGTTTTTACCTCAGTTCCCTTACTCCAAGTTTCAAATTGTGGCGTACGCCAGATCTTCTCATCTGGAATCACAGTTTCAATTTTAGTAACAGTCTTCTTTCCGTCTTTCTTCTCCGGATTCTCTACCTGACCGATCGAACCATTATTTAAATTGGTATTTTCAACAGAAGAATCTGCCTTTTTATCACCTATAGTCTTATTATTATCACTCGAGACAGCATGGTCGTTACGTCCCGGATCACAATCAACCTTTCCTCGTGTCCAGATAACATACACATTACCATTTTCAGATAACAAATTACCCTTTTCATCAGTCTCTTTAATACATCGAGTAGGAATCTGGTCTCCCGTTGCTGTTACAAAACGACCAAAATCATATTTCATCATGTTCACCGATTTCTTAAATGACTCTAGTACACGATAGTCAATCTTTGGCTCCTCACCCGCGTTCGCCTGCGCATCGAAGTTTAATGTTGCCGTATCTAAATTCACATTAAGTTCAGACATCGTAATCGTATCTGCCCCAGTTGGGAACAAATTTCTCAAAATCGGAAATACTCGCGACAACACTGGACGATTTTTATTAATTTCGGATAATTTCTTTAGCTGATCTTGAATTGTCAAAAAATCGGGCAACTCTTTATAGGTCGTAATCTTATCGCTCAGATTTTTAATATGACTTTCTTGACCAGATATTAATAAATCTTGAGTACCCTTAATACCACCAAGAACTGCCACAGTGGAAATCGAGGCAATTGACACTACAATACAGATAAAGAACACTAGATTACGGATCTTCTGCAACCTAATCATTTGCAGTTTCACATCAGGGACCAAGTTCACTTCGTACTTGCCAGTCTGTCCAGTCATCATTGTCGACTCATTAGTCTTACCAGAAATTAAGTCCTTAAAGAACTTAGGAATATCTGAAAAAGTCATATTTTTAAATGTATACTTTTTCATTAATCATTACTCCTTTCTGCAAGACCAATCGCCACAGCGAACTCTGAAGCCACTGGCAACAACATCTGTTGTTGCTGAGGTGTTACTTTTACATATTGCCAAGGATTTCCCTGAATAGTTGCCACTCCAGTCTTCATTTCAATATACTCTGCAATGAATGGAATAATTCCCGAAAAGCCTGAAAGAACAATCCCACCAACCTGCGCTCCGGTGTAACGGTTCTGGAAAAATCTCACCGATTTTGTTAACTCTAAAGCAAAGCTCTCTAGTGTCGAACTAAGTGCATTATAAACTTTCCCTTCGAGCTTGTCTTGAGCAAGACCAAACTTCAAAATAAATTGCCTGGCTTGATCCTCGCGTACCTTCAACGAATCTTCCACTACTTTCACGAAGCTTGCAAGTCCCCCCGGAATTGAACGTACCAATCTTGGCGAATCTTGATACATCACCACAAGATCCGTCGAAGTCTCGCCAAGGTCAATAATCATTCTCGCATCCTGCACTCCAACTGGAGCTAACGCCCTCACCATTGAAATCGGTTCTGGCTCCTGTGCAATCACATTTAGACCCAATCCTTCAATTCTCTCAAGTAATGATTCAGCATAAGCATTATCCACAGAAGATAATAAAATCTCCGCTTTTTTAGCATCAATTGGACTAACCCCAAGTACCGCAAAATCAATCTTTGCGTCATCCACCGACATCGGTACATATTGGTCGGCCTCATATTTTACTGTATTGACCAGCTCATTTTCTGGCGCATTCGGTACTTCAATAATCGCGGTATAAGTTTTTCTTGCCGGCATCCCCACTGCAATATTCTTAGTCTTAATTCCCGCTTGTTGTCTAGCACCCAAAATAATCTCACCCAGCCTTCTTCTTCCTGCATCTGAATCATCCTTCGTTAATTCCGGATCAATTGGTACATAGGCAAATTTCTCAAGCACCCATCCTTTTTCGATATTACCAGAAAGCTGAATCATTCTGATCGAATTTGTCCCAATATCCAATGCGAAGAAATCGCCCACTCCATGCAATAGACTCATACTAGTGTAATTATAACACAAGCACTATAAAATCTGTAAAGCTTCTTTCGTTTTTTTAAATTCAATATTCTTTACGTTCTTTAGCTTTTTATATTCACCCTCCGCCTGGATTTCTACCTCTCCCCCCACAACCTCTTCTTCAAAAGCTATTTTAAATTTCGAAGCCTTCTCTCCTTTTACCCCCATAAAAAAACCTCGTATCATAAACCAACACATTGTAAAAATATTTTGAAGCGACGCCATCCTCACTAAAAATCTATCATTCAAGTAATAATCGCCACCCCGCACTAATTTCGCCATACTTTCACCATTTAAAATCATCACATCTGAAATCCCTGCCATCTCAACTCCGCCCCTATTTCCATCTAGCTCATATCGAAATCTTGGTATAAATCTTTTTTTATGATTTTTCATAAACCACTTAAATAGCACTATTAAAGAAAAGTATAATCTGCCACGCTTCTTCCTTAACTTCTCTCGAATTTTACCCTCATCAAAAACCTCCGTCGATTCTGCCAACATCCCCATCGTAAAGTAACAAAGCGCAAAACGAAAATGTTCGCCGTCCACCCTTGACTCAAGTCCATAAACCTCGCCCCCTCTTGCTCTTCTCACTGTTCGCGCAATATCATTAAAATTACCAAATGGTAGAGTATAATATCGCACTTTTTTACCAGATAAAAAAGCAGCATTTACTCCAATTGTTGCCGTTCCGTCTCCACCCAAAGTCACCAAAATATCCCCATCCATCAAACACGCCGCTAGCTTTTCTGCATTATCATCCACATCTGTTGGCGCCACCTCATACTGAAAAAAAGTCACATTCAGAAGACCAGTTTTACCTAAAATTACCTTCTTAATTGGCCTTATTGCTTCAGTCTCCACCTTTTTTGCCTGACTTGACCGCGAATTCACCACTAAGACCACTCGAATTCGTCCATTATTAGACTCCTCTGTGATTCTCTTTAAAACATAGCTTAATTCTGTTTCTTTTCTTTTTTGTTTCATTATTACCTCCGCCGCCCTTAATTTCTTTAATTAAGGCCACCAGGTAGAAGTAGAGCAATTACCGCCCAGAACATTGCATAAATCAAAAGACCAATCACCATATTGAGAATTCGTGTCTTAATTTTTACAATTACCGCCGGTTCATTTTTCGAAGTCATATACTGGTAACCACAGAAAATAAAACCCGCCGTCGCCGCAATTCCAACCCCGAAAGTTAATACATTGAGTACCATGCCTAAAATAGCAAAAATCCCCGACTTTGGATCAGTCTCATTGCAATTTACAATAGAAGTCTGAACACCGCCACAATCTGCAAAAACTGGCTGTGAAAAAGCTAAAACTGTATAGGCTAGCCCAAAAACCAACACCCCCATCATCATAATCTTGGATACCATCTTTAGCGTCTTCATCATCTCTCTTCTCTTAGTTCGTCTAATTAATGTAGGTATTCGTGTAATTTCTTAGTGTCTTTATGCTTTCTCAGTTTTGACAAAGCTTTTGCCTCAATCTGACGAATACGTTCCCTAGTCACCGCAAATTCGGCACCCACTTCTTCCAAAGTATGTGGACGACCCCCGCCAATTCCAAAACGTAGTTTAATCACTTTTTGCTCACGCTCAGACAATGAACCTAAAATTTCTGCGATTTGCTCTTTTAGCATCTGCGCTGCCGCTGCATCCTCCGGTGAAACACGGCCCTCATCCTCAATAAAGTCCCCGAGTACCGAATCCTCATCCTCTCCATCATGACCAACCGCTGCGTCAAGTGAAGCAATATCCTGCTTAATCTTCATTACATAGTCGACTTTATCCGGTTCCATCCCCATCTCTTTAGCCACTTCTTCCGTTGTCGGCTCACGGTTTAATTCGTTCGTTAGCTTCCTTGTTGCACGTAAAACTTTATTGATGGTTTCCACCATATGCACTGGAATACGAATAGTTCTTGCCTGATCTGCAATTGCACGTGTAATTGCCTGACGAATCCACCAAGTTGCATAAGTTGAGAATTTGAATCCTTTATCAGGGTCAAATTTCTCTACCGCGCGCAGCAAACCCGTATTACCTTCTTGAATCAAATCAAGAAAATCAAGACCACGACCAGAATAACGCTTAGCAATCGAAACTACAAGGCGCATATTGGCTTCTACCATTTTATCCTTCGCCTTCTTTTCCCCCTTTACGATACGATAAGCTAAATCAGTTTCTTCCTCATTAGAAAGTAGCGGAATCTTACCAATCTCTCTCAAGTATAATCTCACAGAGTCATCTGCAAACTGATCTACGTTCTCTGCTGTAATCTCAAGATCCTCATCAGAAAACTCGTCATCTTCCGAGAGATCATCTAGGCCAGGTTCCTGTGGACCCATGTCCACATCACGAACAGCAAAAAGCTCCTCGTCTTCATTATTCTGTTTATTATTTTCTTCCACGATCGCTTTTTTCATTACATCAATTTATAACATAAAAAATTAAATTATACAAATTCCAGTTAACAAAATCTCAATCAATCTTCACTAACTAGCGTAATAAAATCCCCACCAATCTTTCAGGTGGGGTATTTTGTTTTAGCCTCTTCGCATAAATGGTAAATTACGGATCATACCCCTAATTTTACTTAACTTTTTATTTTTCATTTCATTAACTAGTGTGGTGTGCAGATCAAATTTTGAAACACCAGCTTTTTCGCTATAGCATTCCTTTACGCTCTCCATCATATCATAAAGCATTTTTGCTTTGACATTCAAATCATTTCTTTCCTGCTCTGATAAATGTCTAGATTCACGACTAGTAGTTAAATCTATTAATTCTTTTCGTTTCTTATCTAGCTCGTTATAAACATAAGCCGCCCCAAATAGCTTATTCTCATCACTGCCCCCAAGATCCTTTGAGAAGTTTTTCATAATTGGACCTAGGTGTAGTTCACCAAGTAATCGCACCGTCTCACCACTATTCTCATTCTGCATTTTAAGAATTTCTCCAGGGAGAGCTTTAGCTTCTGAAGAATCACGGTAAACATTTATACCACTCAAGAAGTCCTTAACTTTACCAAATATTCCTTTATCTATAAAACCCCTAATATAGTCTTTTGATAAACTTTTTCGCTCATCAATCAGTCTATTTGCTTCATTTTTTTTATAGCCACGAACCTTTTCGCCATTAACTAGGTTCTTATATTCTTCGCTACTTCTTGCGTTAGCTAATAGATCAATAGCATCAGAATACTCAGCAAGATTACGATCTTCTTTAAGTTGGTCCATTAGCCCCCTAGCAAAACCATTCAGAGCATTCAAAGCCATCTCATACTCTTCCTTAGAAATTACACCTTTTTGTGACTTAGCAGCCTCAATTTCCTCTTTCGACCCACCTCTCATCTTTACGGCCTCCACCGGATCATGCTGAGCAAGTAATTTATTCTTCATGGTTATTGTCTTGCAATATAGATCAGCAAGAGCAGCCTCTTCGCCATACTCTTTTTTAAGACGAGGAAAATCTTCGATCTTATAGCCGTCAAGAATCGTCTTTACTCCAAGCCCTGCCGCTTTTGCTTCAAGGTAATCCTTGGTTTTTCTCTCATCAATACTCGCACTATCGAGGACCTCCTGACGAGCCTTTTCTTTAGCGTTCACTTCACGCATCTTACGCATCTTGTCCAGATTAAAATTTAGTATTGCTTTAACAATCCTACTCCCATCCTCATACGCATCTCTTGCCATCGTATCTGGCTCTGGCAACATTGCCTCAAATCTTTTATTTAAGGCAGCCTTCCTCTCCGCTTCAGCGTTCTCAATATTATCTACGTTTTTGTTAGCACCATCATCATGCTCATTTTTGGCTCTTGACCTATTATGACCACCAGCAACTCCACTTCTCATAAATTGCGTAAACTGGGCTGCAGTTACCCCCTCATTATTATCTACACTATTATCCTTATTTAAGTTAACAGTATTATTGTCTGTATTTTGTTTGTCCATTCCAAGAATCTCTTCAAGCTTCTGTTTTCTTTCCTTGGCTTTTTGCGCTTCTTGCTCTTGTTCTTTTGCAATTTCGCTTACTAGCTTTGTTTTTCTGTCTTCTTCAGACTCGCCCACTATATCCTCAAGGCTAGACCTCTTATCCCATAATGAAGCGGCCTCATCACGTAGTTTTTTCAGCTCTTCTCTCTGTTTAGCAGTTAATCTTCCGCCATTCTCCGCCTGATATTTGCTAAGTTTCCTACTGTATTCTTCTTCCTTCTCGTTAACCCCTTTTACAGCCTCTGCGTATCTCTCATTCTCATCTTTCATCCTTTTTTCAGCCATAAGAACGCATTGTCGTAAGTTGAAGTCCTTATTAATATTCTCATCCACTTTTTCAAGCGAATCCAACTTGTGATTCATTAATGAATCACTAATTTCGCCTTTCTTGTTTCTGGCGATAATTGACTCCTTAATACGTGCTGTATTTTCTAATTTTTTGGTCTTTGTCTCATCACTATTAACCGCCTCTGCCCCCTGGTTAATCTTGTCCATAATATCATTTACTACATACAGGAACGCATCATCATTATGATCTGCATTATAATTATTGCTTGCATTCTTCAAACGATCTTGTACTGAAAAAATCTGTCGTTTAGCCAAATCCTTATCAGTATAACCCAAATCAAACCCCTTCTTCATCTGTGCTGAAAATTCTGCATTCAAAAAATTCACAATCGCCTGTCGCTTTTTACCGTTTCCGATATCTTCTTTGGAAAATTCCAAACCTTTTTTATCCTGCTCTTTATTCTGCTCAAGATTTTTATTCTCGTTATTATCTACAGGCAGGTTATCAACATTATTTCCGCCCCCAAGACTATTCATATTTTTCATTTTTTATTCTCCTATACCTCAAGATTTGTCATATTTTAATTAAGCTAAAAATTCTTCACGAAAATTCAACATTGCTTTTCGTGCAATCTGGGTTGTATCAATTCCAGCCTCTCTTACAATTTCTGCGATTAACTCTTCGCTGGCTCGGTTTTCATCGTAGGCGGCATTAATTTTGTCTAGAAGATAGTCAGGCAGATTCATCAAAATCTCCGTCATTACAGCATCACTCAGCTTCTCCTCTAGTTCTGCTCTTAATCTATCTGTTTTTGGCACTCTTTTCTCATCGATCATCTGATCAATAAACTTTGCAAGAACCTCCTTTTGAGATGTGGTAAAACTATTACCCTCGTCTTTCATGCAAACACCCTTTCAATTAAAATATGACTTTTAAATAAATATACCGCTTATTCTTTAAAATGTCTAGCTTATAGGAAGATAAAATTACACTAGAGCTAAACTCTCTATTCGCGCCTCAGCTGTTCAATCTGCTTCAGAATCTCCACCGTTTTTTCCTCGTCGTTCTCGAATTCTACCAATTTTTCCGTCATTTCCACAATTCTGCGTTTCTTCAGCTCTTCCTTGTATCGGCTATTTAAGCTTGCCACTTCACGTGCTAACGCCTCCCCCTTCATTCCAGCGTATTTTTCTTCAAAAATTAAAGATAGCTCCTCTAACCTCATCTCGTCTTCCGGGATTTCAAGCCCTATCTCCTGCCCCACCGCTCCCCCATAAACCAAAATTGCTTGCAAGCTATCCTCAAGACTCTTCATCACTACCATCGACTCACCGAGTCCAGAGCCCATCGTTTCCTGTTCTTTCGTTGCCACTGGCTTTAGTCGCACCGTTTCCGCCGTAATCTTCTTCGCCTGTAAATCCTCAACCGTCACATCCAGCTTTCTTGCCACCATCTGTTCATAATGTTTTCGCTCCACTGGATCTTCTATATAAGAAATAATCTTCATTGCCATATCAGAATATTCCTTCTTTCCCGGCCCCGTCATTAGATTCAACTTACTCTCATATTTTTTTAAGATCCAATCCACTGCCGGCATTCTTTCCTCCACGCATTCTTGCCACAATTTTGGATCAATCTTAATTAACTCGTCTGGATCTTTTGCCTTTCCATAGCCTGAAATTACCGACAATGAAATACCAATCTTTCCCGCCAGCATAATAGCTCGCTCTGCTGCCTTCACCCCAGCCTCATCTCCATCGTATGCTAAACGTATGTCAGTTGTTAATCTCGACAAAATCTTCAGGTGATTTTCCGTCATTGCTGTTCCTGAAGTCGCCACCGCTTCCTTCACTCCCGCCTGATGTGACGAAATCACATCCATATTTCCTTCCACAATCACCACAAAATTACTTTTTCTGATTGCTTCTTTCGCCTGTGAAAGTCCAAAAATAAAACGTCCTTTATTAAAGAGCCTCGTCTCCGGCGTATTTAAATACTTTGGTTCTCCCTTCTCGATAATTCGACCCGTAAAACCAATCACTTCTCCGGTATTAGCATCCAAAAACGGAATCATCATCCTACCCTTAAAAAGATCACCATCAAATCGATTCACCAGTCCCGCCTCTCTCGCCTCTTGCAAGGAGTATCCCCTTTTTTTCAAAAACCCCATCAAGCTATTCTTTGAATTTGGCGCATAGCCAATTCGAAAATCCACAATCGTATTTCTATTTAACTTTCGACTATAAAATACATACTCACAAACCGACTTGTTCTTCGCTAGACAAACCTGGAAATACTTACATGCCAGCTCTATCACTTCCTTAGCTCGCATCTTAAGACGTGCATTTATTTCATCGCTTTTATCGTACCTTTTTAGTTCCACCCCCGCCTGTGCAGCCAGTTTTTCCAAAGCCTCTCGAAAAGTAATCCCCTCTACCTCCATAATAAAACTAAAAATATCTCCGCCCTTATTCGCCGAAAAATCATGCCAAATCCCCTTCTCCGGCGACACCATAAAAGAAGGTGTCTTATCCACGCCCCAAGGCGATCGCCCCTTCAGTGTTCTCCCAGCCCTCTTAAGCTCGATATACTGCGAAACCACATCCTCAATTGGCAACCTTGCACGAATTTCCTCCTTAGCTTCCTGCATTAAGACTTCATTCTCCAATCTATCGACTTCCTCATCAGGTCTTCCTCCACTTTTTTAAATTATACCATCTCAAATCTGTTATGCTATAATAATCACATGGATAAAATGGCATACTTGCAACAAATTGCGAGCGACAACAAAAACCATCACAAACCTTCTGGTTCAGGGTTTGATATTCTTTCATACCTTACGCCCAGAAATATTCTTATCGCTGTTATTTCTATTTTCTTCCTCATTGGAGCTTCCCTACTTTTTAATACCAAAAAAACCATCGATACTCGTGACCGTGATCTTCTTATTCGCAGCTATTTTATGGCAAAGTATCTCAACGATGAAACAATTTCAAAATACGGCGATCTCTTGAAGTCATCCGACCTCCGCGCTTATACCGCCTCTCTCAAAACAGTTCTTAGCGAACTTATGCTCACCGAATCCAAATCCCTCAACGAAGAATTTGGTATCGAAGATGTTTCCGATCTTGAAGAGGGTGCCATTGGTCAAGAAGAAAAATCTAAAAATCAAGCCTTAAATTCAACCCTTCAAACCGCCCACCTCTCCGCCCATCTTGACCGTGTCCTTGTTCGTGAATTCACCCTTCAACTCACCTATCTCATTAACTATCAAACTGAAGCTCATGAACGCACAACAAAACCTAACGCCAAAACCGCTACAGATACAGAAATTAAAAATCTCACCAATCTCAAAAACAATTACGCCACCTTCAATACTAAAGCCGTCTAATCTGCGGTAGTAATATTTCGGTTTTCGTCTATAATTAACATTATGAAAAATCCTGATTTAAAAACCGATTTAAAGAAACTAAAGAAAAACATTACAAAAGTTAATCCCATCCTTAAAGAATTTCGCGACTTTATTAATCGCGGTAGCGTTCTTGATCTAGCTGTAGGTGTTATCGTTGGTGGCGCCTTCAATAAAATCATCAGCTCCTTAGTCAACGATATTATTATGCCTGCCGTCGGCGTTATCCTTGGTGGTATTGATTTTACTAGCTTAGAAATCACCATCCCTAATTTCATTGGTGGATCTGGTGTAGCCCACATTCGCTATGGTAACTTCATCCAAAACATCGTTGACTTCCTCATTGTTGCCTTCTGTGTATTTATCTTCATCAAATTAATTAATAAATTCTCAGCTAAGAAAGAAACCGAAACTGAAGCTAAACCAACCACTGACGATAAAATTCTTGCCGTTCTCGAAGAAATTCGCGACCAACGTAAGAAATAACTAAGCCGAGTTCTCTAGAAAAATAGCCAATAAATGGCTATTTTTTCTTGTTTTAAATAGTCTTTATGCTAAAATTAATATATCTAGTACTCTGTCTATTAAAATTATTAGGTTATATCAAAAATACAAACAATGATTAATATATGTCAAAAAAACAGAAAATCAAAGGCGTTACAAAATCCTCTGAGTTCATTTTGTTTTACAATTTTCAGTATCCTTCCAGTTCTTATAACGACCGTATTATTATCATTTTTTGCCCTTTTTCCAAATAATAAAGTCTCTGCTACCCCCGTTTCCGCTACTAACCCTAGCCTATCGATGACGGTTGATACAGCCACCAACATCCATTTTAATGCCACCGATCTTAATAACTCCGCATTCAAAAGTCAGGCCTTTGCCGTAAAAGTCACAACCGACTGCCGTACTGGTTACACCATTTCACTTTCCGATCACGATGAAGATACTGATCTAAAAAGCACTAATCCACTCAACACTACAAATATTACCTCCATCACTACCGATACCACAGTAAGTAACTTCACCCCAGGCACTTGGGGCTATTCCCTAGACAATACTACCTTTAAACCAATCGCCAAAAAGTCCGCTCCTGTCGCAGTTAAAACCACTAACACTCCCACTCCAGCCACCGGTGAATCAACCAATATCTTCTTAGGCGTCAAATCTGCCGCCACTCTTCCCACCGATACCTACAGTGACATTCTTGAAGTCTCTGTTGTTACCAATTACGTTCCAAATACTGCCACTTTCCTCAATGGCAACGCCTTTAGTGCTCTAATCAACGCAAATATTCTCGCCAACACCAACAACCTACGTCTCTTCCAGAAATCTCCTACTCCTCCAGCCGCGGTCTTTGCCACCGCCAATGTTGCCTCCGCCGACTCCGAGTTACCAATCTATCTCTGATACGATCCAGCTCAAAATGCCATGCTCTGGTGGACTCTTGCTGAACATGTCTATGCTAACCCAGACTCTGCCCACATGTTCTATTTCTCCCACCTCTACCAAAATCGTGGCCACCAAATCTATCTTGATCTTCGCGACATCGACACCAGCCATGTTACCAGTATGCATGGCATGTTCTTCCAAGATAGTACTAATCTAGACTACATCACCGGCATTGACCTCTCAGAATTCAATACCAGCAACGTCACAACTATGTTCGGCATGTTTGATGGACCATCTAATATTACAAATCTTAATCTCTCTACCTTTGACACTTCTAAGGTCACCGACATGAGTAATATGTTTCGTCACAAACAAAATATTTCCACGCTTAACCTTTCCAATTTTAATACCAGTCACGTTACTTCCATGGAAAGTATGTTCCGCCACATGTATGGCCTTACAAATTTCAGCCTACCAAGCTTCGACACCTCTAATGTTCGAAATATGTCACATATGTTTGAAGATACAAAAAATCTTGTAAACCTTGATCTCACCAGTTTCAATACTAGCAATGTCCAAAATATGGATGGAATGTTTGCTTACGCCGCTGCCCTCCAAACCATCCACGTTTCCAATAACTTCGTCACAAACTCTGTCACAAGCTCAAACAATATGTTTGCCTACACCTTCCAACTTGTTGGTCAAAATGGTACCACCTATAGCAACACTAATCCAAGCGATAAAACCTACGCCCGTATCGACCAACCTGGCATCCCAGGCTACCTCTCACTCTAATATCGAACCCTAACCACTAAAAATAGCCCTCACAGGCTATTTTTAATTCAACTAATTATTCAATTTCCTTTGTCAGGTTATAACTTAGTCTTACCATGTCATATATTTCGTCAAGTGGTATCTGTCCACTCATTACGATTTCAATCCCACCATTCCCAAAATAACGTGAAACCATCACCGACTCATATTGTTCCCTTAGTAGCTTCGATAGATTTCTATCCGTTCTTACTTCCACCGTCTTCTTACGGTCTACCAAAAAAGTCTTTTCGTTTGGAGCGAGAAAAATCTCCCCCTCCTTTTCGCCATTCTTGGCCAACAAATCCTTTATTTTATATTCCCCAATTCCCCCCACTTCTGCAATTAAAAATTCCATTTATCCCTTCTTTATAAAACTTAGATAATATTTAATCTCTTCAATTGATCCCTCGATATCATCCAATGCTCGATGCGCCTCTCTCTTTGTAAATTTTTTATTCAATACGTTCTCAAAATAAATCTTCCACGCCGACACATCAAACATTCGATAATGCAGTCTTCGATCAAGCTCTGGCCACTCCTTCACAATAAATCTTTTATCTTGATGGATCGAATTCCCCGCCAAATAGACTTCCTTACCAAAATTTGCATCAATAAATTCCAGTAGCTCTTTCTCAATCTCAGAAGTATCCCGTCCTTCTTTATTCTGACTTATCAGCGCCTCATAGCTTTCTTTATTTCTTTCCCAGAACTCCCCCACCATTCGCTCTTTCATTAATTGCTCCGGCACCTTCACCACAGCAGTCATCTGATTAATCACATTAAACTGCCAGTCGGTTGCAATCACTGCCACTTCGAGTATTCGATCTTTCTCTGGATCTAAGCCTGTCATCTCGAGATCCATCCACAATAGCTTTGCCTTCTTCATTTTTACATCTTTTCCGGAACTTCAATTCCTAATATATTTAAACCATGCGTTAATACTTTTAAATAAGCCAGTACAATCGCGCCGCGCTCCACCTCAAACTCGCTCCCCACCACCTGTACATTTTCGTAAAAACGACTAAATTCCTGCGCAACTTCATATAAGTACGTACATAGTTTACTTGGAGCTAGTTCACTTACTGCCTCCCCCATTACTACCCTGTATTGCATAATTTTTTTGATCAAATTCTTTTCAACACTCTCGAGAACCCATTCTTTTTGTTCAACTTTTTTGTTCACTTTCTCAACTTGAGATTCCAATATCTTTCCTAATACCTTCTGCGCACGCACTGCCGAATATTGTAAGTATGGACCCGAATTACCAGTCATTGACACCGACTCTTTTACATCGAAAATAATATCCCCACCAACCTTGTATTTTAAGAAAGCATAGCGTATTGCTCCCAGCAAAATTTTCTCATCTACAGAAGCTCTATTCTCTTCCCCCTTGCTGCGACTCACTTCCTCTTGTACTTTTGTGAGTTCCTCTCGAATCAGTTCGATTACATCAACCGCCTTCAAAAAGTTTCCTTTTCTCGAAGACATCTTCTCCCTACCAGGTAATTTAACCTGGCCATGAGTTAAGTGTAGCGTCCTCTCTGGTAGTTCTGGAGCATACTGTTCGACGGACTTTAACACTACCTTCATATAATCAATAATGTCATTTCCAGTAATGATAATTGACTTATCAAAATGGTAGTCGTCCCATTTCGTAAAGATCAAACCAATATCTTTTGCTTCATAGGTTGGCAAACCATTCTTATTAATAAAAACCCTAGTATGTAAACCATACTTTTCACCCTTAAAGACAACCGCACCGTCAGATTCTTCATAAACACCGGCCTTCAATTCTTTAGTCACCATTTCAAGACCCTTACCAGCAACAGTAGATTCCGGATAATAACGGTCGAATTTCACACCGATCCTAGCATAAAAATCTTCAAAATACTGGTAGCTAGCTTTTCTCCCCCAGAAGTAAATCTTGGCTAACTCCAATTCTTCCTCAATCTCAGTATTACCACCATTCTCGAGCGACTCCTCGAGCTCAGCAATTACCGATTCCCCCGCATCCGCGATTTTATAAATCAACTTATTAATTTCAATAATTTTTTGCTTCGCCTCTTCATCCTCCTCGTAGGCCGTTGACCCTTCCACATAGGTTCTTGATAAAAGTTCTGCCTTTTCAGTCGTCGTCATTACTTCCGAGATTTCATCTCGGTGTTTAAGTAGCGCATACATATTCTTTGCTACATGAAGCCCCACATCTCCACCAAAATTAGCACGCACCACATTTCCCCCAGCAAATTCCACAATTCGGGAAATCGCATCACCCACCATCGAGGTATACAAATGCCCCACGTGAAGAATTTTAAAAGGATTTGGATCAGAGAATTCACATATCACCGTCTTATTCAAATATTCATCTCGTGATATATTCTTTAAAAAGTCTTTCTGGTATTTTTCAATTTCAGTTACATAAAACCCGTCACTAAGTTTAATATTGATAAACCCAGGTCTTGCAATTTCAATATTTGAAATTACCTTTCCAGAAGCCTCATCGAGTTCTAGGGTTTTTTCACGAATCTCCTCAGCCACCTCAAATGGATTCCGTTTTAAACTTTTCACCAAACTCATTGCCACATTTGATGCAAAATCCGCACCCGTTTCCTTCGGGGCCTCAACTAAATTTATTTCAGCCTTAACATCATACAGCGCTAAGATCGCCGCCCCTAATAACTCTCTGATTTTTTCCATACCTATATTTTAACACACAAAAACTTACCCCTAGAAATTTACCAGATTAAGCAATCAGCTATGTTTAGTTTGACGCCAACGTGTCCATGAATGATTGAAATAGAGGATGTACGTTTAGTGGTCGAGATTTTAGTTCAGGATGAGCCTGTGTGGCCTGGAAGAATTTACAATCTGGAGCCTCCACAAATTCTACCAATTTACCATTAGGAGATGTTCCAGACACTTTAATCCCTCCTTTTTCAATTTCCTTCAAGAATTTCTGATTCACTTCAAAGCGATGACGATGTCTCTCCACAATTTCCTCTGCCCCATAGATTTCCGCAGTCTTGCTTCTCTTCACTAACTTCGCCTTGTAATCGCCAAGCCTCATCGTTCCCCCAGTCGATTCTTTCCCCTTCTGGTCATCCATAATGTAAATTACATTAGTTTTAGATTCTGGATCAAATTCTTCAGAAGTCGCGCCCTCGAGTCCTGCCCGCCTTGCAGCCGCAATACATGCCACTTGCATTCCTAAACACAGTCCAAGATAAGGCTTATCATTCGCTAAAGCAAACTCCGCGGCCTTAATTTTTCCTTCAACGCCACGCACCCCAAACCCTCCAGGCACAACTAGTCCATCGACTGCTGCAAAATCTTTATCTTCTGCCTTTTCGGCATTGATCCACTTAATCTCAAGATTTACCCCACTCCAGGCTGCTGCCGCTTTTAACGCCTCCGTCACACAGATATAAGTATCCTCATTCCCCACATACTTAGCTACAAGTCCCACCTTCACAGTCTTCTCATACTTTTCAGCTCGTCGTTTCGAAAATTCCAACCATTTTGTCATATCAGGCTCAGTGTCATCCCCCACAAAATCATTCAAAATCTCAAGTACACCAGATTTTAAAACGTTGAAAGGTACATCATAGACTGAATCAATATCTGGTAAATTCAATACCGCCGCCTCTGAAATTCCTGAAAAATGCGCAATCTTCTCGCAAATCTCTCTTGGTGCCGGTTTTTCCGTGCGACAAACCACTACATCTGGAATAATTCCAAAACCCCTTAAATCCTTCAATGCATTCTGTGCTGGTTTTGTTTTTAATTCCTTCGAAGTATTGATCCAAGGCACATATACTACATCCACATACAAGCAGTTTCGGCGGCCAACTTTATTTGCAAACAACCTAATCGCCTCGATAAATGACAGTCCTTCGTAATCACCCACCGTACCACCAACTTCCACAATATGAATATCTGAATCAAGCGAAGCCTTCATAATCTTTTCTTGCACTAAATTTGTAAAGTGTGGCACTAATTGTACTGTTTTTCCGTGAAAACCGCCTGCTCGCTCTTTTTCGATTAACTCTTTAAAAATAGACCCTGATAAAGTAATTGAATAACGATTAGTTTCAAAATCTAAAAATCGTTCATAGTGTCCAAGGTCAAGATCCGTCTCCACCCCATCATGTGTTACATAGCATTCACCATGTTCCACTGGATTCAAAAGTCCCGCATCCACATTAAGATATGGATCACACTTCTGCATCGTCACCTTATAGCCTTTAGCCTTTAAAATCGCCCCCATCGAAGCGGCCGTAATTCCCTTACCCACACCAGAAAGCACACCGCCCGTCACAAAAATATATTTGCACGGCTTACCGCTATTTTTTCTTGTCTCCTCTTTTTTTGTTTCCATATTTTTATTTACCATGGGACACCTCTCCTTTCGCCCACGCCTTAACTTTTTTTAAAACAAGATTCACCTCTGAATCAATACCTTCATTTTAGCATAAACATTAAAAATAGCTAGCGTTATGCTAGCTATTATCTAAGGCTTCTTAATTGAAAAAACTTTCCCACAATTTGCACAATGAAAATCGTATTTTTCACTTGAAGCAAAATACCCCATCATCGCTCCTACAAGCCCCATCATCATTTTTCCAAAAATCATTCTCTCCGCCGTCGAACTCCCACTCTTCCCCATCGGCGTCACGTTTAGGCTTCCACATCTTGGGCAAGTTACCCTATTCGATGTTACAAACTGTGCACACATGAAAAACCTTTCTTAAAAGATTATATCACACCTAAAATCGCCCTAATTCTTTCTTTACTTCTTTATTAGAGTTTTATCTTTCAATTGATATACCACGTCTGCCGCCTTTGCCACTCTATCACTATGTGTCACCACAATTACGCATTTATTATCTTTATGTGCCACATCTTTTAAAATCTGAATAATCTCTTCCGTCGTCTCTTCATCCAAATTACCCGTTGGTTCATCCGCAAGCACAATCGGCGCACTTGAAACTAATGCTCTTCCAATCGCCACACGTTGTTGTTGGCCACCAGAAAGATGCATAATATTTCGGCCTGCCATTCCTTTTTCTAGCCCCATCCGCTCCAAAATCTCACCATCTGCTTTCGAATTCACCAATTTTAAATTTTCTAATGGCGTTAAGTAGTCAATCAAATTATAATTTTGAAACACCAAGGCAATATTATGCTTCCTATGATATGAATAACCCATTGCGGCAATATCAATTTTATCTACCAAAATCTCACCCGCAGTTGGAGTATCCAGCCCTGCAAGTAATCCCAAAAATGTTGATTTTCCGGAGCCTGACTTTCCTACCACTGCATAAAATTTCCCCTTCTCAAACTCCACACTTGTTGGCTTCAATACTTGTACTCCCGTATTTTCGTAAGTAAATTCCACCTTATTCATTTTTAAAATTGACATATTCCTCCTATTTCATCTTCGTTAAAATTGCTTTAGGTTTTAATCTCATCACTGATACCGAGGCTCCACCCACCGCCAAAAGAATCACCGCCCCACCACACATATATACTCCGAGATAGTCTAGTAAATCCAACTGTTTTCGGCCTAGAGTCACATCCGTCGTATTTCCCGACTGATCAGGGTTCGCTTCACTCATAATCTTCTCCGTCAAAGCTCCAGCTGATAAATTTCCTAGAAAAATTGCCGGACCAAAACAAAGTGTTGCTATAATGATCAGCTCAATCAACATCTGCCAGAAAATATTCGCCTTTGTCTTACCAATTGCAAGTAGCGTACCAATCTCATGAATTCTTCCTCTAAACCAAAATAGTAGTACAAAACCTAGGACCAAAATCCCCATCACGCTCACTCCAACTAAAATCTTCGCCAACAATTTTTCGACATTTTCTATTGTCTGATAAATCGTTTCTTTTTTTGCAAAGTTATTTTCCAGATTCAGCTCTTTCCAATTTAGTTCCAGCTTTTTTACCGAACCAATCACCTCATCTACTCGTTTCGGATCGTTGACCAAATATTTTACTAGCTGATATTCTAAGTTCTTTTTAAGCCGCCCCAGTGTCTTTATCCCTACCAAAAATCGGTTTTCAATCATCTCTGCCCTAAAAGTCTGTTGGCTATCTTTTCCTGAAAACATCCCCACTACTTTTAGCTTGAGCTTCTTTTTGTATAGTCCTACTTCAACTTCATCACCAACCTGAATTTGATTTAACGTAGCAAATTCCTCATGAATTAGCGCCTCATTCTCCGCCCCCTCGGATATTCCTCTCCCCCTCACTATTTCATACTTTCCATTCAGGAATTCTTCAATCTCCGCACTTTCACTTATAAAACTAGCCACTAAGGTCTGC
Organism: uncultured Candidatus Saccharibacteria bacterium; assembly: GCA_963540965.1. GTDB lineage: Bacteria > Patescibacteriota > Saccharimonadia > Saccharimonadales > Saccharimonadaceae > Nanosyncoccus. Next base: position 239,766 of record CAUTSA010000001.1, on the reverse strand, counting down.
TTTTCCTCCCTACGATCAAGCGTCACGCCTCTATCGTTACCCTCTACTAGCTTATAGCGAGGGACTTCCAATAATTCATCCACTTGAAAATTCGCTTTTTGAACTCCCTGAACTTTTAAAATCTCCTGCGCCTCGCTGTCTTTAATTAGTCCCCTCCCCGCCCTTAGCGTAAATCCTGCATGAAAATTCCTGTTCAAAGTTTTCTTCAATTCATTAATCGATTTTCTTACCACTGCGCCTGAGATTAATGCCGCGAATATTAGACACATAATGAACAGCAATGTTAAACTTCTTGCCCATTTTCGTCTCACCGCCAGCCATGCACGCCAAGCCACTTCCATTTTCTACTCCATTTCCATCAATAGTTTCTTTGGCTTCAGTTTTAAGATTGGTGTTGCTGCAATTAATACTGAAACAATAATTACTATTACTCCAAAAATCCCCGTACCAACTAATAACTTAGGTTCAACCTTTACCTCGATATGATCGATTGTCTTTGTTGACACTGAAGAGTCAGCATCTGCACCAAAGTTTCCTCCCCGCAAAGATTGATTAATCTCCTTGGTTGTATTTTTTGATGCTTGAGCCACTAAGTCATTCCCGATATTCTGCGCTACCATCCTTGATGTGAAATATGACAGTCCAAAACTCACCACAAAAATCATTAAAATCTCTAAACAAAACTGCAGGACAATCTTTGCTTTAGAAACACCAATTGCGAGCAAGACTCCGACTTCTTTTCTTCTTTCATTGATCCATAAGAATAGAACTAGTGCCAATACCCCAACGCCAATCACCATACCAAGTACCATTACCCCAAATACTAATCCGTAGATTCCACTCAGCGTACTTGTGATACCTGCAAGTTCTTGTTCACTTTTAGTTAGCTGATACATCTTCCAGTCTACTGGTAACTTTTTCGCCTGCTCCAGCACCTTCCCCATCGTGCTAATATCTTTTGCAAAGAATGTTACATTCTGGTAAATTTCATTATCCAAATTTACCTTATTCACTTTTCTAGTGGTTATTAAGTCTGTATAAAAAATATTCTCAAATAACTCTGAACGCACCGCCGCCTTTCGCGAATTTTTACCACTAAAGATTCCTACAATCTCTACTTCTGCCGACTCGTGGGATTTCTGTAGATTATCTGGATCATACGGATTGGCCTGAACTTTTAATTTACTTCCTATTTTTAAATTATTTTGTTTTGCAAAATCCTCGTGCACCAACACTTTAAATTTATCATTTTCCGTAATATGTCTACCGGCAACCAATTTAAATGTTTCTGTACGAAATTTAAGCTCATGTGCCGAATCATTTACCCCCATAAAGTTCACTGCTTCGCCGTACTCTTTTTCTTTTTTTGCATCATAATCTGAAGCTCCGCCCGGTAACCTAATCTGCTTTGCATTTTTCAAATCCACCAAAGCGTCCATTCTTCTCACGCTACCAGTTACGCCGTCAAGTTTTGCGATCTGCTCAATGTCTTTATTTTTTACCGTGCCCGCCCCTCTCGGTGTCCCCATATTATATCTAGCATTATTTTCCAGTACAAACGCACTTTGCACCTTCTTCCCGATCTCGCTTGCCGCCTGGTCAGTAGCATTTTTAATTGCTAGTCCACTTAGAATCACTGAGGAAATCAAAATCAAAATCACCGTCATGATCAAAGTTTTCATTTTCTTACGTGTGATAAAATGCCACGCTCTTTGTATTACTTCCATATTCTTCCTTTCTTCATTAAAATATCATTCCAATGTGAAATTAATATGAAATAAAAATAAGAACCCTAACCGTGTTCTTATTTCTTATCAGTAATTACCCTAAAAATGCTTCAAGTTTTTTCTTTAATTCATTACCATCAATTTCCGCCAAACGGCCACCGGCCAACCATTCTTCATTGGTAATATCAATCAAGCCAAGCTGTTGATTATTATTAAACTCTTCTAAATCTTCGTCATTCTTAAACTCGAATTCCAACACTGCTAGTCCAGCATGTCGTCCACTAAAAATATCGAGTTCACCCTGCCATCCTGAGACATTCACAATATAACGTGTCTTTTCAACATTTGATTCAATTCCAGTAGCCAATGCAAAAAATTCTTCCCTTGATAATGGGATGCTTGTCTCCATCATCTTTGTTAAATCCCCCTCAACTAGCGGGCGCTTTCTTGTAATCACAAACTCATCATTTTTCTGTCTAAGGCGCAGATCCTTGTGCGCATCACCGTTAGGTATATATACGTCATTCATTATTTTCTTTGAATCTGGTATTACCGCCCCCATTAGCTTCTCAATCTTCTCTTCCGGTACCAAAAAACGTTTCTCAATTTCAAGTTCTTGCATATATACTCCTCACTCGTAATTATTATTGCCTACTATTATACTAAAAACATTTCACTACATTTTGAAATCAAGCTTGACAATACTTATCACGTTGCAGCCTCATAAACTAATATGAAATTTTCATTTTAATAATTCAAAAATCGTATCATAATCAACTTCCATTGAGATACATTTATCATATAAATCAATCTCATTATTTGCTTCAAGAATACTTAGGTATTTTTTATATTCACTAGATTCATTCCAGTGGACCCCTTCGTCGATCAAAGTCTTATAATAACCAAGAAAATCCGGCTGAAACTTATAGTGCAATAAAATATGCCTGAGTGGAACATTATTTAATTCGTATGGATAGATAAAATAATCATTAGCAATAAACTCATTACCAGTGTATTTGAACAATGATATTTTTTGAATACTAGACTTAATCCCGAACACCCTTGTTCTCATACCACCATAAAATCTTAAAAAATCACCCGGCTTCGATTCGCAACAATATCCACTTTTATCCACATATCTCCACTCGGCTAGATCCCTTTTTGACAAAATATTACCCTTAGGATAGATATCGACCATCAAGCTTTTTGTTAGTAAGACCTTATCTTGCTCCAATTTTACAGTATAATCACCTATATCCGTTTTTCTAAAATCAGGAAAAATAAATAGTTCATCGGAATCAACAAGTAAATACCATTTATTAATCCCATAATAATCAATAATTCTCTGTTTAATTGCACATTCCTTATTGCAATTGAATACACCTGACCATCTCCACACATCAACATCTATATTGAGACCATCGACTTGTCTTTTAATCAAATCAAGCTCTTCGGGTTCACCACAACCGACTAAAACAAATTTATTTACACCAATATCTATATAGTGAGCAATCCATTTCTGAAAAAAATCTCCAAAATTTCTAAAAATACAGACACATATAACCTGACTGTTTTGCGCTATATCCGCACCCCCATTAGTACTGAATACTATCCTAAGATCATCGTTGAATCCTTCACATAGCTCCGTTAAAACCATGTTACTAAAATTAATATCATTGTATCGTTTCGATGCCACTAAAGATAGGTTATCTCTTGATTTCAAATGATTAACGCGACTAACTATGTATTCCCTATGCTTAATATATTCCTGCGTTATCTTAGTAAGTTCATTTCTAGTTTTCCTGACCTCATTAAAATCAATATTGTCAATACATATAAAATCACCCTTATTTAAGTGAGCTGATTTTATATTCAAAATCCGCATTAGCGATGAAATTATACTCCCATGAGATATGATCAATATATTATTATTTGTAAAATTTTTATTTTCTAAATCTTCTAGGAAACTTAATAATCTATTGTATATCTCAAATTTATTTTCACCATATTTTCCAAACCTTATAAAAAAGTCACCGTCCTTTTGCCTTCTACGCACATCATCCAATATAGAATCATTCTTCTTTTGATTATAAGTACCGTAATCAATTTCACGAATTCTATCTTCGTTCACAAATTCAACATTTGGTATATATTCTCTGACCAAATTAGCGGTCTGAACCGTTCGAAAAATTGGCGAGTAATACACTTTATCTACTCTTCCTAGTTTACGCGCATTTTCCTGAACTTTCTGAATACCATCTATCGTTAAAAGTGAACAGGATAAATTATCAGAAGAAAAAACCTGTTCGACATTGTCTCTCGCCTCACCATGCCTCATAAAAATTAGCTTCATTCCATAACCTCAATTATTTTACTTAAACCAAATCTCAAACTTCATCCCACCTTTATACGCAGAAAATCGATACCGCAAACCGAGTCTTGTTAGAATATTCTTTACAAAATAAAGTCCCATTCCGTTTCCCTCAACCTCGTTATCTCGTCGATAAAATGGATCAAACAATGCCGGTACCTCTTGCGACCCAATCTCCTCCCCCTTATTCCAAATTGAAAGTTTCCTTTTTTCACAAACAATTTTAATCACGCTCCCCTCCTCCGCATATTTCACTGCATTGGAAATTAAATTTGAAAACACCTCCCGCATCGCCGATTGGCTTGTCTGTATTTCCATCCTAGAAATCCGATTTTCAAAAGCAATCTCACGCGTCTTCGCTAGTAGTTCATATTCAAGAATCACCTCTTGTATCAAATTACCAACATCAACCTTCGCTTTTTTTCCTTCATCGCCCTGACTTGTACTCAAAATTTGTTCAATCATTTTCGACATCTTCTCCACCACCAAAATTGCTGCCTCAAGTTTTTCCGGATAGTCTTCCGTTCTCACTGTACCAATCAACATATTTTCCAACATAATATGCAAGCTTGAAAGTGGCGTCTTTAATTCATGTGAAGCCCCACGAATTAAATCGACTTTTTCTTTTTCAAGCTTTGAGATCAACCCCTTCTCCTTCTCGAGTCGTCCAATCATCTGTCTTAAGTTCAAATATAATCTATTAATATCTTCAGCAAGTTCCCCGATTTCATCCCTTCTGGATATCTCACACTTCACCTCTTTCATTTCTCGCATCTTTTCAGTCGTTATGGCAATTTTCTTAATCGGTCCAACGATCAAACGGCTATAAATATACGAAAAAATCAAAGCAACAACAATTGAACACAAAAACGAGAAAGGTAAAATTTTCAAAGTTGCCTCTCTTGCCTCTTTTAGAGACTCCACATTCGAAAGCATCTGCACCAACACAGTTCGCCCCGTTGCATCCTGCGTTTCAGTATTTGAAACTAAAATAGAACCTAATTGTTCATTATTCACAAGTGGTACTGTTTCATTCCCCAAAAGCTCCTCTGTCACAATATCTGCCCCTGAAAACCCTTGCAAATGCTGCACTTTGTCATCAATCTTTAGATTAAGATTAACGTTTCGCTGCATTGCAAACTCTTCGCAGATTTGTCGTATCACATTAGCTTCTTTTCCAGAAATCTTCAGCGTTAATTCCTCCAGATTTCTCTTTGCTAGCTGCTGTTTTTCCGCCGCATAAGTTTGACTCATCAAAACATAAACTAGACCGTGCACTATTATAATTAATACCCCCAAAATTAATGACATACTTAAAAATGTCTTCGGGAAAATTCTTAAGTTTATCTTTTTTAAGCTTTTCTTATTTTTCAACATAGCAATACCCCACACCTTTCACCGTTTTTATACAATCAATCTGAAGTTTCTTTCTCAAATTCTTAATATAGACATCGATCACCCTATCATATGGCAATTCATCTTTCCATAGTTCCTCCAGAATCTGCTCTCGCCTTAATGTCACTTTCGGATTTTCTATCAACAGCTTCAACAGTTCAATCTCTTTAGGTTTCAAATCCACATCGACTCCGTTTAAATATCCTTTGTACTCCAAAAAATCCACCAGTACCCCCTCCCGTGCCCATTTTGACACTTCCTCTTTTTGCGCATTCTCCAAAGTACGCCTCATTAATGCTTCAATTCTTTTCTCTAGAATCAATAGCGAAAAAGGTTTACATAAATAATCGTCTGCCAGATTATCAAAACTAGCAAGCTGCGTCCCCTCATCACTAAGTGCCGTCAGCATCAAAACCGGTACTTTGTTTCTCTTTCTTATTTCCTTCAGAACCAAAATCCCATTCATTTTCGGCAACATCACATCCAAAATTACTAAATCAAATACACTTTGCTCGGACTCGCAAAACTTTTTCACGGCCTCTTCCCCGTCTTTAGCTTCTACGACCAAATATCCTCTGGAAATCAAAAAATCACGCACCCCTTCTCTTGCGTTTTTTTCATCCTCAACCAGTAGTATTTTTTTAATATTCATTTACCTCTAGTATACTAGCTCTCGTAAAATATAAAATTTCTTATGTTATAATTTAACAAAACCTATTGGCTAGCACATTAGAAGGTGAGGTATTGTAATTAATTATCACTAAATACCCATATTCTGAGCACGATATAAAACTACTCATTTTTCATAAAATAAGGAGAACAATCAAGTGGCACAAAAAACCAACAAAGAAAAAAATAATAAACTACCATTAATTCTTTCTGTCACTTCCATCGTTCTAGTCATTATTTCCATCATTGTAAATATTCTCTGGTTCCAGTTTCTCTTCGAACGCTCACTAATTGTGCAACGAAATATTCTTGATTTACACACAAAACTAGATAAATAATAAAGCAATGAGAAATCTCGATACCATAATCAAGCAAGCAAACACTCGTCTGCTAGGTAATTTATACCAGCATCTTTTTAGCGATTATTTTTATACTCTACTAAAAGAAAATCACATCCTGGATTCACTCGATGAAAATTTTACCGCAGATAACTATGACGGAATTGTAGTTTTTTCTAATACCAATAATTTAATTAATCTCACTAAGGCCTCGGCTCAATTTACGATTGAGCAATCAAACATTATTCGTGCAATTTCCCGAATTAGCTGCGATAAGCAACGCAATGCCACTTATAATCTTAATTCTCTAACTCAAGAAATTTTAGATCTTCATCAATCAATGCCCATAAAAAACATTACATCGTCCATCAAATCTAAAGAATGCACCTATAAAACTCAGCACTTTTCCCTCTCTCGTAAATCACCTGGCTCTTTTATAGAAGAAGATCTTATCATCGATATAGAAATTACAGAAAATCATCTTAAGCCCCTAGCCAGTGCAATTATCAACTCTATCTCAAGTGTCCTCGAACCATACATATATATTTTTCCAGATTTTGTTACCTATATTACTCACGAACAGTGGTCAGATTATCACATAAATCCAAATTATATTGGCCTTAAAAAACAACTTCGTCTCCTAAAAACCACAAGAAAACTTTTCCCAAATCTCTTAGAATATTTAAATACCTCATTAAACGAAATTAAAAATTCAGGATTCATTAATAAATTCCACAAACAGCTTCAAACCAAAGGTTGTTTAATTTTAGACGAAGAATTAATTACCTCAAGCGGTTTTCTCGTCACTAGAGAATATTGGTCAAACATCACAATATCTGACATTGAAACCATATTTTCTAAAATAAATCTTCAAGGTTAAATATTCCACAAGCCAAAAATTCATAAAACTAATTTTCTTGATACAATAATTGTATGGATACCGTTGTTTCAGTTCAAAATCTTGTTAAAAAATATAAAAACCACACCGCCGTCGATGGTCTTTCGTTCAGTGTTAAAAAAGGCGAAATTCTAGGGCTTCTTGGGCCAAACGGTTCAGGTAAAACCACGACTATAAACTGCATTCTTTCACTTCTAGACTTTGACTCTGGTGATATTAAGATCTTCGGCAAATCAATGCGTCCAGACGCCTATTCCATCAAGCAAAAAATCGGTGTCATCTTCCAAGAAATTGCTGTTTTTGATGAACTCACCGTTTATGAAAATATCGACTATTTTTGTGGACTATATATAAAAGACAAAAATACTAGAAAGTCCTACATCAAAGACGCCATCAAACTCGTCGGTCTCGAAAAATTCGAAAAATATCGCCCAAAGCAATTATCTGGCGGCCTTCTCCGTCGTCTCAATATCGCTTGCGGTATCGCCCACAAGCCAGAACTCATCTTTCTTGACGAACCAACCGTAGCTGTCGATCCTCAAAGTCGCAATAATATTTTAAATGACATCAAAAAACTACGTGACCATGGCGCCACAGTTATTTATACCACCCATTACATGGAGGAAGTTGAAGAACTTTGCGATCGAGTTATTATCCTCGATAATGGGCAAATTATTGCCAGCGGCACCGTAGATGAACTTAAGAAACTAGCTAAAACCAAGACTAAAATCGTTGAAGGACCAACCCTCAACGACGTCTTCCTCGAATTAACTGGTAAGGCTCTTCGAGACTAATATGTTCTGGCATAATTTTAAATACAATATTAAAATTCTCACTCGTTCCAAATCCCTTCTTTTTTGGAATTTTGCCTTTATTCTCATCATGAGTATTCTTTTTCGACTAGCTTTTTCCAATATGCAAAGTAGTACAGCTTTTTCCGCCATTAAGGTTGCTGTAGTTAAAGATGACGATTATCAGAATGATCAATATTTTTCTCGCGCCATCTCTACGCTTGAATCAGCCAAACAAGATTCTAAAGATAATTCCCCATCCTTAGCTATCACTTATGTTGATAATTTTAATTCAGCAAACGACTTGCTTGAACAGAAAAAAGTTATCGGCATCCTTGAAGTTCACCAAAAACAACCAACTCTCACTTTTCTATCCCCTGGAGTTAAAGAAACTATTCTCAAAAAAATTGTTGAATCCATCATGGACAAGCGTTCTGTTTACGAACAATATTTTTCTAATATTCAGTCAGACGTCGAACAGCAAATTCATATTAAATTAAAGTCCACTAATCGACCAAGTGCTGCAGAATTACAATCAGAAATCGGTCAGATGATTAGTCAGAATATTAGTAGTAAATTAAAAGCTCTTACGGAGAACACCGTTGAACTCAACCCCATCTCTCATCAAACTTTAGATTTTACAATCATCGAATATTATTCCCTCATTGCCATGGCCTGTCTTTCCGGTGCCTATATCTCTATGTTCGTCATCAACTCTCTTCTTGCCAATATGAGCGAGCATGGCAAACGACTCTCAGTTTCCGCTACCAACAAATCCACTCTCTTCTTAAGCGGTCTTCTTAGCGCTTTTCTCACTCATCTCTTCCTCCTCTCCCTCATCTTCCTTTTTAACATTTTTATTCTTCACATCGATTACGGTCATAATCTTCCTCTCATTACCCTCATCTCTATTTTCGGTTCTCTTGCCGGTATTTCCTTAGGTCTCGTCACAGCCACTCTGATTAAAGCCTCATCTGACATTAAAATTAACATTATTACATTCTTCTATCTATTCCTCTGTTTTCTTGCTGGCATGATGGGGCCAAATATTAAATACCTCGTCGACACTAATATGCCGCTACTAAATCGCCTTAATCCTGCCAATATAATTGTTGATGGTCTTTACTCGCTTAATCTTTACGACAACCTCTCTCGTTTTAATTTAAATCTAGTTAGCCTAATTATTTTCTCTATTCTCTGTTCCGCCGTTTCTCTCTTCGTATTACGCAAACAAAAGTATAAGTATTTATAAGGAATTCCATGATTGTATTTAAAACTTATTGGTGCATAGTCAAACGCTATTGGTGGATCGTTTTTCTTTATGTCGCCATTCTCACATCGCTCTCCATCATCAACCTCAGTGCCACCCCTGCCATGGACTTTACTGACACCAAGCCCCAAATCACTATCATTAACCAATCTACTGCCGACCCCAGTACTACTCCATACACAAATAACTTTCTTGAATATCTGAGGAACAACACCGAAATAGTTGAATTAACCTCCGACAAAATTACGGATGCACTCTTCTATCAAGAAACCAGTTTAGTTCTCTATCTTCCTCAAGATCTTGAGCAACAAATCACTTCCGGCCAAAAAATCACTCTTGATTATCAAACTACTGGCAATTACTCATCCGAGCTCACTAAAAATCTTATCACTCGCTACTTTGAACTTCAAAACACCGAGGCGAATAATCTTTCCGCCCTCAACCACAAACTTTCTGCCTCCCCCACCGTCAATCTAGCAGTTAAAAATACCACCAATCTCAAGAAAATTTCCAGTTTTTTCAACTTTGCAAGCTACACCATTACGGCCATTATCCTTTACATTACCTGTTTTATTAATGCCAGCTTCAATAAAACCACAACTAAAAAACGTACCTTGGTATCGAGTCTCCCACTCACCAAATACAACTTTACACTCCTCCTCTCGAGTTCAATCTTTGCCTTCACTGTTTTTCTTCTCTTCATAGTTCTAAGTTTCCTTGTCCTCGGAAACATCATCTTCACCCCACTCTTCCTCTTCCATCTTCTCGCTACCTTCCTCTTCACCCTCTGCGCTCTCACCCTCGCTCAACTAGTCTCCTCGTTTGCTTTGTCAAAAGAAGCCATCTCCGGTGTCGTTAACCTTCTCTCCCTTGCCCCCGCCTTTCTTTCCGGAGCCTTCATCCCCTCCATCTTCCTCCCCGACTTCATCCTGACTATCGCTCACATTTTTCCATCATTCTGGTATATCGACATCAATACAAAAATTACGACACTCGAACAACTAAATTTCAACTCCTTCCTCACTCTTCTTCCAAACTTCCTTATCCTCATCTTATTCTCGTTAATTTTTATCATTCTAAATTTACTTCTCAATAAATATCGTCGCCGTTCCGTATAAAAAAATTAAGGTCTTCTAGTAAAAATCCCCCTCATTGACATAAATTTATAAATCACTTTTAAAAAAGACGATATATCTGTTATAATCATTCCAGACGGAAGCGTGTCCGAGTGGTTGAAGGAGCACGCCTGGAACGCGTGTATACAGCAATGTATCGGAGGTTCGAATCCTCTCGCTTCCGCCAGGAAGTAAAAAAGACCCGCTAGGGTGTTTTTTATTTCTTCGAAGAAGAAACGAGGATTCGAGCCCAAGGTTCGCATGGAGCGAAGCGACATCCCCTCATCCTCTCGCTTCCAGAAGGTATGAAAAAAAGACCCGTAAGGGTATTTTTTATTTCTTCGAAGAAGAAAAGAGGATTCGAGCCCAAGGTTCGCATGGAGCTATAGCGAAAAAAAGAATACCACTGAAGTGATACCCTTTCTGAACAATATTTTTATTCAAACTTAATTAATTGTTTCCTCAAATATCTTTGAAATTCCCCATAGCTAAACATTGAACTTTCAATATAAGTTGAAGCTCCCTTTGGTAAAACGACACTTTGTATCCCGATTCTTCCCACTCCGAATTGTTCAACCGTTGGAATTGATTCCACTTCCCCATTTAAGTTTGTCGCAATGTCAATCAAAGTCCTCACCTCCGCCATCGTAATATTCGTCTTCACATTATTACCCAGCGAATCAATCAATCGAATTACCTTTGTTGGTTTTCCCAGCACACCAATCGAAAAAGCTTTATTTTTAATCGCATTAAAGATTCTTTGCTGATTAATCTCACGATCAAAATTACTTCTCGATAAACCAAAATCACCACCTTCATCACAACCCGCATTACGTGCTCTGGCTAGCTTCAACGCCATACTACCATTTAACCCATAATTCATCCCCTTAGGAAGATCGAGGTGTTGACATGTATCATGGATGCCCGCATCATCATCTGCATAAACATCCACATCGATTCCCCCCAGCTCATCCACCACTGTCCTCAATGCACTCCAATCTAAGGAAATATAATATTGTAGATTCAACCCCGTAATCTCCGATATTTTCTTAGCAAAATACCTCGAGGCCTGATCCTTATTATTCCTATATTCATTTAAAGCGCACATATAAGTCGCATTAATTTTTCCTTGTGTGCCGACCACGCAGTTCATCGTTTCCCCACCAGGTACTGTATAGTTCACCCAAAGGTCTCTCGGTATACTAAAAATTTTCGACGTCTTCTTTTCCTGGTCAACCGACGCCACTAAAATTGAATCCGTTAGTAACCCCCCGTCATGCCCCTCCGCATCTTCACTAGTCCCAAAAATCAAAATATTCGTTAAATTATTTTCATCACGTGCCAGCTCCGTTCCAATCAAGATATCCATTGGATTGCCCTTGAACACATTTGCAGTATGTGATAACAGCATGTATCCAAAAATCGCAACACTAATCATCGCTACAATAATCAAACTTAAAACCACAATTACAATTTTCGTCCACAGAGGAATGTGTGTTTTTTCCTTCTTATTCTTTCGCTTTAATTTTTTGCGATCCTTCACCAACTCTTTTTCAAGTTTCAAAATCGCATCAACTTTCTTGCGTTTTTCTTCCTCTGTTTCTTCCCCAGTAGTAGGTTTTTCAGTGTCAGAAGCTGGCGTTTTATCTGTCGTTTCAGCTGTAGTTTCAGCTGGAGTTTCAGCTATAGTTTCAACTGGCATATTAGCTAGCGTTTTAGTCGGCATCTGAGTTGGCGCTTCGATTATCTTATGCACCAAAATATCTTCCTTCACACCTTTTTCGGATACCGTAATCTTCTTTCCTGTCTGTTTTCTGACTGTTTTCTTCGAATGCTTAGTTTTTCTTTTTGACATCGACCAATCCTCCACTTTTTCTTTAACAATTTTACCACATAAACCACTAGTTTTTCTCTTGCATGCTATAATTAAAGCAATGAGTCACAAGGGTAATATTAGAAAAGATAATTCACTTTTAATTGAATTAAAAAACATCACTCGTAGCTTCGGATATGGTGAGGCAGAATCATTCGCACTTAACGATTTTAATCTGGAAGTTAAACCAGGCGAATTTATTATGATCATGGGTCCTTCCGGTTGCGGTAAGACTACCCTGTTAAACATCATTGGCCTACTAGACTTCCCCACTTCCGGAAGCTATTATCTCGACTCTGAGCGCACTACTGTTTTCTCTAAATCTCGTCAAGCCCATATTCGTGCCCAAAAAATTGGTTTTATTTTCCAAGACTTTAACCTCATCCCTAAAATGACCATTCTTGAGAATGTCTCACTTCCTCTTGTTTATGCTGGTGTCCCCAAAACAAAACGTCTCATCAAATCTTCCGAAATGCTTTCCTACCTAAACATGCAAAAACGCGAATATTATTACCCTTACCAGCTATCTGGCGGCCAAAAACAACGTGTCGCCATTGCACGTGCTCTTGTTTCAGCTCCTGAAATTATTCTTGCCGACGAACCAACCGGCAACCTTGATAGCCATAACGCCCATCTTGTTATGGAGGAACTTCGCCGCATTCATTCCAAAGGTAACACTATTATTATGGTCACCCACAACCCAAATCTTACCTCCTATGCCACCAGGGTTATTCATATGCTCGATGGTCGTATTGCCACCGATATTAAAACCGTCGCAGATGAAGATCTTCCTGAACGTATTAAAGTTAATTTCTTTAAGAAGTCTTCAGAGTCCATCAGAGAGACCATCGACGATCTTCCTCAAGTAGAAGAAATTTCCGAAACTCAAACCATTAAAGTTCGACCTATTCAACAAGTTGGCGCTAAAAATCATGAAGCCTTCCAATCTTCTATATTAGAATCCGACCGATTACCGATCGTTCCCCCTGACCCATCCTTAATTACAACACCGACAGAAACAATATCAATCGAAAAAAATGAGCCAAAATCTCCTAACCTTTCCTACAAGTACCCGACCACATCTGAAATCTCTATCACTGATCATGAAACTACACAATCAGCAAAAACCCCGGTCAAGACAGATTCAACATCAAAAAAGCCCGACTTCCCTGTTGTCTCATCTACGTCAAGTGACGGTTCAATTCGCATCGTAAAGAAAGTCACCTCTATAGAGGAGCTAGAAGAACCTTACAAGAAATCTAAAATCAAAGCCAAGCCTGCAAAAACTAATAAAAAACAAGCGAAAGGACGCCGAAAATAATGTCATTACTTCTTCGTACTAATTTTGAGATCGCCAAAAATTCTCTCAAAAAACACAAGTTTCGCAGTTTCTTCACCTGTCTTGGCATATCAGTTGGTATAGGGAGTATTATTTTAATTCTCAGTCTTGCAGGCAGTATTTCGCAACTCATCTCCTCTCAGATAAAGGCACTTAATCAAGAGCTCATTCTTGTTCGACCTGCAAACAATAAAAACAATCTTACAAATATTATTGACGAACTAACAAACTCAAACCATTTCAACAATTCGAATCTCACCATGGAAGACTTAACCAGAATTAAAGAGTCCAGCGATAACATCAAAAACATCGCCCCCCTCGCAGTTCTCCACGAAACAGCTATCGGTGATCACACCGTTGACTCAGCCACTATTTTGGCCAGTAATTCCGACCTCAAGGATATCCTAAACCTAGAAATCAAGTCCGGGAATTTTATCCAAGATAATAATCTAAAGTCAGCTGTTATTGGACATTCTCTTGCCCTTCAACTCTTTGGTTCCAGTGAACCCATTGGCAAGACCTTCTCTTTCTCTGGTCACAAATTTATTATTATTGGCACTCTTCAAAAAACCGAGAACCCCATTAATTTTAATGGTGTAGATTTCGACCAATCCGTTATAGTAGATATTGAGCAAATCAAGAACCTTAATCCCCAAATTCAACAAATCAATATCACCGTGAAAGATAATCAAAAAACCGAGCCCACCGCTCATCAAATTACTAAAGTTCTTACCGACCTCAAAGGCTCCGCCAGTAATTTCACCGTTAACTATGGTTCACATATCTCCCACCCCGCCAGCAACTTCTTCTCTATTATCTCCATTATGTTGGGCAGTATTGCAGCAATCTCACTTTTCATTGGCGGTATCAGTGTTATGAATCTCATGCTAGTCTCCGTCACAGAACGCACTCACGAAATTGGTATTCGAAAAGCCATCGGCGCCACCAATACCCACATCTTTATGCAATTCCTCTTTGAAAGCATCATCCTTGTTTTTCTTGGCTGCATTGGCGGCTTCCTCCTCGGCTACCTCGTAGCAATTTTCTGCTCCACCTTCACCCCCTTCAAACCATTTATTAACCTCGAAATTTGCCTTGTCGCATTTTACTTTGCCTTCGTCACTGGTATTCTTTTCGGCCTCTTCCCTGCTTTTAAAGCTTCCAAACAAAAACCTATTGAATCCCTCAAATTCTCAAGTTAGCCTATTATTCTCAAGCAGTTAACAAAATCTCAAACTCATACTATAATCAGTCTATGAGAATTTTGGGAATCGAGTCATCATGTGATGAAACTGCTGTTGCTATTGTCGAAAACGGCCAAACCATTCTAAGCAATGTCGTTGTTTCACAAATTGACATTTTTGCCGCCTATGGTGGTGTCATTCCCGAAATCGCCGCCCGCTCTCACCTCGAAGCAATCCTTCCCGCTATTCATCAAGCTTTTCAAGAAGCTAATCTAAAAACTGATTCCAACCAAGATGATTGGTCTAAAATTGACGCCATCGCCGTCACCCATACTCCAGGTCTTCTTGGCTCACTTCTCGTTGGGACACTCACCGCTCGGACCCTTGCCATTTTACAGCACAAACCACTCTACGCAGTTCACCACCTCAAATCTCACATCTATGCTAACTGGCTCCAGAACCAAACCGAACCCAATTTTCCTCTCATTGCCCTGATCATCTCAGGCGGTCATACTCAAATCGTTAAAATGTCCGCACATCAACAATTTGAAATTATTGGCACCACCCGCGATGACGCAGTTGGTGAATGTTTTGATAAAATTGCCAAAATCCTAGGTCTTCCCTATCCAGGTGGCCCTTCAATTACTAAAGCCGCCGCAACCGGAAACCCCAACGCCTATTCATTTCCCCATCCTATGTCTGGTACTCTTGATTTTTCGTTTTCCGGACTTAAGACCGCTGTTCTTCGTGAAGTTCAAAAAGAAACCCAGAAACCTATTTCATTCCCCTCATCGCAGTTGGCCGCACTTCTCACTGATCAGCAACGTGCAGATTTTGCAGCTTCCTTTGAACAGACTGCTGTTGATATTCTAATCGAAAAAATTAATCTAGCACTTAAGCAGAATCCCGAAACTGAGAGCCTCATTATTGCAGGTGGAGTTTCAGCCAATCAAAGATTGCGTCACGATTTCAACATATTTATTGAACAACAAAATTCTAAACTGCATAACAAAATTAACCTCTTCTTCCCTGAGCCACGATTCTCTGGAGATAATGGCGCCATGGTTGCCTCCGCAGCTTATTACGAAGTTGAATCTCAAATTCCATCAACCGATCCGTTCACTCTTAATATTATGCCTCGTTCAATTATCCAATAAACAGTTCAAAAAAAATTAATTTCTTATACAGTATAATATATTTATTATGCAAGATAGTTTTTATTCTGGTCTCAAAACTCAAGAAATTCAAATTATAAATCATACAATCCAATATCTAAATCAAGATTTCTTCTTAGATAAAGCTTCTCAACCAGCTCATCCTGATTTTTTGAAACCAATTGTCGAGCATCCCAATATTAGAAATTCCGCACGTTGCCTACTCATTAATCAAAATCAGCAAATCTGTCTACTCTATTCTCGGGCCAGAGATTACTATGCCATCCCCGGTGGCGGAATCGAACCAGGTGAGTCTCTTCTTCAAGCACTAAGTCGCGAAACATTAGAAGAAACCGGTTATTTACTCAAAAACCCAAAACCAATCGGTAATATCCACGAACAACGCTACGATCGAGTCACCACCACCTTTTTCTTCTCTGCCCAGCCAGACAAAGTCCTTCACCCAAATTATATGCCAGATGAACTCGAAGAAGACTATATTCTAAAATGGCTTTCCCTACCCAAGGCTCTTCAAATTTTTCAAACAATCTGCAAAGAACAACAGTTACATAATTTTCCCTCCTATAAAGGCGCATTCATCAGCTACCGATTCCTCGAACTTCTTCAATATTTTGTGAAAAACACGTAAAATCAATCGTCAAAACCATCCAACTCTAAAGTCGCACAATATTTTACTCACAAAAATTCAAAAAATCCTCACTTCCACAAAAAAACTTCATATAATGTCAAGTTATTTCCCAACTAGTGCAAAAAATGCACTAGCTTTTTTATTAATAAAAATCTCTTAAAATAATCTAATTAAAACGAAGATTTTAATCCGATCTTAAAATAAAGATTCTTGCCATAATCTTTTAATTACTACGGTTCCCCAAACTAGTGCATAAACTGCATTAGTTAAGAATTACTATAGTTCCCTTAACTGGTGTATAAACTGCATTAGTTAAAAAACCACCAAAAAAAGCGAAAAAACCAAAAACCAATCAAAAACAAAGGTTAAAAATCGCACCCAAAAAAATAAAAGGTTTAAAATCCACTCAAATCAAAAAGTGAACTCTTCCCTTCATCAATTATTTCTTGTGCCTTAATTAGAAGTCGATTCAAACCTTCCGGCGAATTTGCCGAGCCAACATGAACAGTTTTCACAATCTTGCTATGTTCCTTATAGCAAACTTGCACGCCCGTTGCGCCAGAAGCAGTTTTAAATTTTCTAATATAAGCCACACCTACATTCTAGCATAGTTCCCCACCATAAATAAATCGATTCATTTTCCACATAGCCTAATAATTCCCCATTCCTATTAATTCCCTACCCCAATTATTAACACCCTATTGACTTAGCAACCCACAAGCAGTATTATAAACATAACAATTACTCAAACTTTTAGTTTTTTGTAATAATCTAAAAAATAAGTAATTGGTCATATCAAAAATAGTACTTTTATGAAATAAAAACTTGGCTGTGTCAAGCATAAATTTTTTATTATCATGATTAACACAAGTATTTTCACGTGCTTAACAGGGAAGCACGACATTTTTATGACCAATTTCACAAGTTTCACATTAATTTACTAAAAAACGTAGATACAATTTATTAAAAGTAGACACCACTATCATAAATACCCCTAAATCAGGAAGCTTTTCCAAAAAAATCGATGATATAAAGAAGAACTAAAGAAACAAATACTAAAAATAAGAATAAAACAGGGAAATGTCAAAAAAATAGGCTCAAAGCCTATTTTTTTCACAATACGCAGCTTAAATGATAGAAAGCTGCTGTTTTAGTCGCTCAATCTGCTCCTCTTTCTCCTCAATACTGTTTCTAGTCTCTCTAACTAATTGAGCTGGAGCCTTCTCCACATATCTCGGATTCATCATTCTAGCATTCAAAGCATCTAATTCACGGCCTATGGCTAAAATCTTCGCCTCTAACTCATCTTTAAAATCTACCACTACTTTCTCTGGTACATCAAGATAAAGTTCATGATTTATTGTTGCCAGCCTCAAACCGCGTGGGGAACCATTAGTCGAAGCAATTGACGGCACATGCGACAGGAATTTCACTAACAACAAGTTGTCATTTACTAAGATATCCTCACCGACAAGTAATCCAAACTTTTTACCCTTATTAAACTTCGAAAGCGCCGTTTCTATACCACGAATTTCAGATATCACCTCTATTAATCGTTCAAAGTTTTCCGCCGAAATCTCATCGTAGCTCATCACTGATGGCCACATTGCATCAATAATCATTCCATCCGTCCAAGACAAATTCTGCCAAATCGCCTCTGTTACAAATGGGGCAAACGGATGCAACATCGTCAAAATTGACTCTAAACTAACTTTTAGCAGGGAAATATTCTTATAAATTTTCTGGCTTTCAAGGAACCAGTCCGCATATTTATCCCAAATCAGTTCATAAATCGCTTCCACTGCCTCCGAAAAACGATATCCAGCCATACACTGTTCAAGTACACCCCTAGCCCTGTTAATCTCACGACAAATCCAATCCTCCCCCATATTATTTGTCGTATACTGATAAACCTCTGGGTTAATCGAGTCACTCCCAGTTTGGTGCACTGCCGATTCTCTATCAGCCCCCAGTACTACCGAGACGTCCGTCTCAGAATACCCCTTCTCTTCTTCTTCTGCATCTACAATCCCCTGTACAAACCGAGAAATATTCCACAATTTATTACACAGATTACGCCCCGAAACAACAGAATTTTCCGAAAACGCCTGATTTAATCCAGCCGAACGTCCACGCAAAATACCCAACCTAAAGGCATCGGAGCCATACTGCATAATCATTTCCATTGGATTGATTACATTGCCCTTAGATTTCGACATTTTCTTACCATGTGCATCAAGCACTAAGCCGTGTAGGTAAACTTCCTTGAACGGGACTTCACCGGTCACATAAATTCCCACCATAATCATTCGAGCCACCCAAGCAAACAAAATATCCGCACCGGTTTCCATTGTGTTAAGTGGATAAAACTCACTCCCCACCCCTTCTTCCCAGTTTGTACAAACAATTGGCCAGTGTGAAGAAGAGAACCAAGTATCAAATGTATCCTCATCGCGCTGATATTTTACGCCTCCAATCTCAATCTCTGACAAATGCGTGCGTACATCAAATCGCCATTCTGGACCCTCATCATTTGCATCAACCTTTCTAAACATTGGAATCGCAATACCCCAAGGAATTTGCCTTGAAATATTCCAGTCCTTCAGACCCTCAAGATAATTGATCAAAACTTTTAATTTATTTTCTGGATAAAATTTAATCTCATTATTATTTAAATGCTGGATGGCCATCTTCGCCAACTTCGAAGTATCTACAAACCACTGCTCTTTCAACATTGGTTCAATCACGGTTCCACATTTATAACAATGCGCCACTGAATGCTGAATTCTCTTTTCAGACACTAAAAGCCCCGCCGCAGAAAGATCTTTTAATACTTTCTTGCGACATTCAAGTACAGTCAATCCTTCATAGGACGGACCACAAACAGGTAACATTTTTCCGTCCGGCCCAATCACCGAAATTCTTGGCAATTCATGCCTCTCCCCAACTTCAAAGTCATTCACATCATGTGCCGGCGTAATTTTAACAGCTCCAGTCCCATATTCCATATCTGCATGCTTATCCGCAATTACTGGAATCTCTCGCTTCGTTAGCGGAAGGGAAACAAACTGTCCAAAAATATCAGCATAACGTTCATCTGCTGGATTAACTGCCACAGCCACATCTCCAAACAATGTCTCAGGTCTCGTTGTAGAAACTACAACAAACCCATCGCCATTAGCGATCGGATACTTAATTTCGTATAGTTTGCCTTCTTCGTCCTTATACTCCACCTCAATATCAGCAAAAGCCGTCTGGTGCTTTGTACAGTAATTAACCAGCTTTTCACCCCTATAAACTAATCCATCTTGCCACATTCTCT
This sequence comes from uncultured Candidatus Saccharibacteria bacterium, assembly GCA_963540965.1. Lineage (GTDB taxonomy): Bacteria > Patescibacteriota > Saccharimonadia > Saccharimonadales > Saccharimonadaceae > Nanosyncoccus. Next base: position 219,671 of record CAUTSA010000001.1, on the reverse strand, counting down.
CGAATGTTCGATAAGTTTGTCGCACCACATTTTCATCTAGAGTAAAGGTAAGATCCTTCCAAGAACATGAAGCACCCAGAGCCCGCAGTTGAAGCTCCATCGATCCACGTTTTTCTTGCACAAAATCCCAGACTCGCGCATATAGCTCATCTCGAGAGTACATAAAACGAGTCTTGCCATGTTTTTCCAATTCGCGCTCAAAAACTACCCAGGTCTCAAACCCTGCATGATCCGCCCCAGGTACATACCAAGTACGACGACCCCTTAATCGATAATACCTAGCTAAAGCATCTTCCGTCGCTACCGTAAGGCCATGGCCAATATGTAAATTTCCGTTTGCGTTAGGTGGTGGCATCACAATTGAATATCTTTTGGATTCACGCCCACTTCTTCCACCCCTATCCGCTTTAGCCGGCAAGAATTTTGAAGCCGCTTCCCAGCCTGCATAAATATCCGTTTCAAAATCTGCTGGATTATATGATGGCGAAAATTTCATTATTCCACTCCTTCCGTTAATTTCTTTTGCATTTCCTTCATCTCTTCCTCTGTCATCTCGACCACCTGTCCATACTGATAATTTGGGTCAAACGATACAAGGTGTACGTGGGCATGAGGAACGTCAGTACCGATCACCTTCATCAGCGTGCGTTTTCCCAGAATTTTCTCCATCCGACTCGCCAACATTTTTACAGACTTCATTACTGCCAAATAGTCTTCCATCTGCAGTTCATATAGCTTATCCACCTCAACCTTTGGTACCACCAAGGTATGTCCCGGCGTCTCTGGATGAATATCCAAAAAAGCCAGCGTTTTTTCATCTTCGTAAATTTTATAGCACGGAATTTCGCCCGCAATAATCTTCGAAAAAATACTCCCCATAAACTCCCTTTATTTAAATATGTAACTAAAATTACATCTTTCTCCTATTATAACAGAGAATTACCCGTCTTCTCTCTTTAAAAAACTACATTTTATGCTATAATAATCACAATATGTCAAATCATCGTGTTGGGTTATTCTTTTCAAATCTTTTTTCTATCATCATTTCTTTTTTGATCGCCTACCTCTCACGTTTTGGTTGGGATCCCTCTGACGTTGCCTTTCGCCACCTCAAAGACTCCACTGTTTTCCTCTATCTTCTCCTCTCTTTTCTCATCGTTTTCACCTTTTATCGCTATAATCCCATCACCGCTAAGCGCGGCATTTTAAGACATATTAAAGCCGCCTTCCTCACTAATATCTTCATGGCCATCATTTTTTCTACCATCGTCTACACCACTCATATCAGCGACAGCATCCCCCGTCTCTTCTTTGGCACCTTCTTTTCTATCAATTTCAGCATTTCTTTCTCCTGTCTATTCTTGATCCATCTCATTAAACGACAATACCTTGAACATCACACTAAGAAAACTCTCATTATTACAGATAGTAATTCACTTGAGAAAGCTGTTTATAATATTCAAAAATTAAACTCTGAAGATTGCGAAATTATTGGCGTATCATCCCTATCAAATAAACAAGAGGGTCGTTTCTATAAAGTAAAAATCCACTCCTTAGAAAAAAATTCCAACACAAAAAGAGCTATGAAAAACCATCAGCAGGGAACTAATCCTCTCGCACACATCGAACTCAAAGAACTCTCCCTCTCAATACTTGACTACGCCAAACGGCACCAAGTCGACCTTGTCATTTTCAGTGTTAATCACATTGCTCGTAAAAAAATCGAACACTTGATCGAAGCCTTTAGTGAAATGGGTATCGATTCTCTCATCACCATCGACAGCTTCGCGATTGAAACTCTTGAAACTAAACTTGAAGATTTTGGCACCACCAATGTCATTCGACTTTCACCACGCCTCTTCACCGATGGGGAACTACTTCTAAAACGCCTCATGGACATCGCCGGTGCTCTCGTTGGCTGCTTCATCTGTCTCATTTTTGGACTCATCGTCGCCCCCCTCATCTTTCTTGAAGATCCCGGACCCATCATCTTTAAGCAAAAACGCGTCGGCCGTAATGGCAAATTCTTCTATATCTATAAATTCCGCTCCATGTATCAAGATGCAGAGGCCAAACTCCAAACCCTCAAAGATCAAAATGAAATGCAGGGTTTTATGTTTAAGATGAAAAATGACCCCCGTATTACAAAGATTGGTAAAATCCTCCGAAAAACCAGTATTGATGAACTTCCACAATTCTTTAATGTCCTAGAAGGCAGTATGTCGCTCATCGGCACTCGTCCTCCAACTGTTGACGAATACAATCAATATTCTGCCCATCACAAACGTCGTATCAGTATTAAACCCGGCATTACCGGTCTCTGGCAGGTCTCTGGGCGCAGTGAAATTACCGACTTTGAAGAGATTGTTCGACTTGATTGTTTTTATATCGATCATTGGAGCATCACCGGTGATATTAAAATTCTTTTAAAAACTTTTGCCGCCGTCTTCACTGGCAAGGGTAGTGAATAGCATTAGAACAACTCTAAAATAAAATCTCTAAAATAAAATCTCATATACATCTATTAAATTCGTATAAAAAATAACCCAAAGTGGGTCATCATTAATTTTGTGGCGGAAGCGAGAGGATGAGGGGATGTCACTATCGCTCCATGCGAACCTTGGGCTCGAATCCTCTTTTCTTCTTCGAAGAAATAAAAAATACCCTTGCGGGTCTTTTTTTACTTCCTGGCGGAAGCGAGAGGATTCGAACCTCCGAGACATTGCTGCCCACACGATTTCGAGTCGTGCGCCTTCAACCACTCGGCCACGCTTCCACTTCTCATTCTATCACACCCAACGCCTAAAGATAAACATACGCATCAACTAATACCCCAAAAATCATCTACTCACATCACTAAAAAGTCAATGAAATTTGCTATTATCTCTGTTGTGATATAATCGAGACATGAAATACGAGCCACCTTTCTCACCTGGACAAGAAGTCTCTTTTGATGATATTAAATCTATCGTTCCTCAAGCTAGCTTCGGCGGTGGCATGCTTTATTCTAGCAATCATAACTGTCTTATTCTTCTTAGTAAACATGACTCCCTTTATGAAGATGAATGGAGGGGTAATACTTTACATTATACTGGCACCGGCAGATCTGGCGACCAAGACTTATATTACCGAGAGAACAAAATCCTCGCTGAATCACAGTCACCCTCAAACAAACTACCGGTCTATCTCTTCGAATCAAGCAACAGAGTCTATACCTACCGCGGAGAAGTTCTTCTTTCTGAGGATCCATATCCGGCAACCAAACCAGACAAAGATGGTCTAATGCGAAAGGTCTGGATCTTTCCGCTTTCCCTCAAAAACGGCGGTATAGTTCCAAAAGAATACATTGACGAGTATGAAAAAGAAAAGAAAAAACAAGTTAAAAAACTCTCGATAGATCAGCTAAAGAACCAAGCCGTCAAAAGCAGCTCAAAAACTAGCTCATATCGTCAAGCAATCTCAAAGCAATACACTAGAAACCAAAGCATTGCACGCTACACAAAACTTAAAGCAAACGGGATCTGCGAGCTTTGCGAAGAACCTGCACCCTTCTTTGATAAAGATGGGGAACCGTATCTAGAATCCCATCATGTCGTGTGGCTCGAACATGGTGGTGCAGACAGTATTAATAACACCGTCGCCTTATGTCCAAACTGCCATAAAAAATGCACATCGTAGAAGACAAGAACGATTTTAATAAACTCATTACCATCGCCAAAAAACGTGCAAAAGAAAGTGGATATGGATCAGCTAATTAAAGTTTCTGCTGCCATCATCAAAAATGGAGATAAGGTACTGTTATGCCAAAGACCTAAAGGCAAAAGACATGAATTGCTCTGGGAATTTCCTGGAGGAAAAATTGAATCCAATGAGACAGAAGAAGATTGTATCATTAGGGAGATTCAAGAAGAACTCGATGTAACTTTAGGAAACTTAAAAAAACTCACTACAATTCAAGCCGACAATATCTCTATTACCTATTTTGAAGCAACAATTATTTCAGGTAAACTCAAAAAGATTGAACATAATGACTTGAAGTGGGTAAATAAAAAAGAAATTATTAATTTCAATCTTTGTCCAAACGATAAAGTGATGACCGAAAAAATCTCTTTTTAGAACACATTATTTATATCAAACATCATCATCCAGGAATCCATCTTCTATTTTGACCAACAAAAAACTCCTCTAAAAATGAGGAGTTTTTTCAAATAATTTCACTATGGTACACCCGACAGGATTCGAACCTACGACCTTTTGCTCCGCAAGCAAACGCTCTATCCAGCTGAGCTACGGGTGCAGATGTGGATATCATCTAAATCCAAAGACTCAGATGATACCCACCTAGAAATTAAATGAGCATCACGTTGCCGTGACATCTATATTATAGCATATTTAATTAAAAATCATAGAGGTGTGTTATAATTTATTTAATAAAAAGGAGTCTTATGGAAGAAAATAACACAAATAACGTAGCCAACCAACCTTTAAATACCGCTAATACCGCCGTGCCTACGCCCTCCACACCTACTCCAGAGGCCTCCCCACAAACCACAACCCAGTCTAGCACTGATGCTCTAAAACAAAAATTACAAGAGGTCTCTAAAAATCACCTTGTCAGTTTTATTATCTCCGCCCTCACAAAGCCAACCTCCACTTTTAAAGAAAAGTTATCCGGTTTTTCCAGCTTCAAAAAAGCCTGGCAGCTTCCCCTTATCACCACTGGGCTCTTTACTATTCTTTCCGTCGTCAATACCATTATTGCCAAAGTCTACACTCCAGCCCACAAATCTTTCTTCGGCAAACAGGTAGCCGCTTCTTGGAACTGGAAAAAACTCGAAAAATTTGATTGGTTCCAAACTATTTTTTCACAAATTATCGCCTATCTCGTCCCAGTTCTCGCTATCACCGCTATTTACTACATTATTTCTCTTATCTTCAAAAAGAAAAGCAACTACTTCCGTCTGTTAACCATCGCCGCCGTCTCCAGCATCCCTGCCATCCTTACTACTTATATTCTTATGCCTCTCGGCGCTATGATCTCACTCAACCTCGGCTTCATTCTTATGTTTGCTGGTTTCGCCTACTCTTCAACCTTAATTTATGAAGGTCTTAATCAAGACATTGACTATCAAAACGATCAACGTATCTTCGCAAATACCATCGTCATTATCACCATTTACGCTCTAGCCATCATCATTTTCACCTCCTTCCTCAAACAAAGCCTTGGAGATAGTGACTTTCCAACTCAAATCTTAAACAACCTAATGAACAACTAATTTGGTAAAATATACATAATGGACAACAATCTCGACCCAAAACCAACAACTTCAAAACTCACCGGCAGCCGTGCAGGTCGTATTAAAGTACGTCTTCTCAAGACCTACTATGGCAACATCTTAAAAGATATGCGCATTATTTGCATCACCGGCACCACTGGTAAAAGCGTCGTTGCCCATTATGTTTATCATATCCTCAAAGAAGCTAATGAAAAGGTGGCCATTCTTGCCTCTGAAGACGAGATTAAGGTAGGCACTCTGTATAAATTCTTTAGCGACGCCTGGAAAGCTGGCGCTGACTACTGCATCATCACCACCCCTGCCCACTCCCTCAAAAAAGACGTTTTCTATCAGCTCCCAGTCTACCTAGCTGCCCTCACCGACTATGTTCCATCCAAGCTCTCCGATCTTACTCCTGAAGAATACGCCGCAGCCGAAAATACTCTCTTCAGCCTCGGCCCCGAATACGTCGTACTCAATCGTGATGACAATAACTTCCTTGAATTCTCAAAATTTAAAGGCAAACAAGGTACCGCCACTTATGGCTCTGATCACTACAGTGACACCAAAATTGAACGTCGCACTCTTTACCGCAAGGGAAGCGAAGCAACTCTAAACATTGAAGGCCATCGCTTCAGCGTCGCCAGTTTCCTCACCGGGGAACCAAACATTTCCTACATGGCTGCCGCTGCCACTATTGCTCATCTTATGCATCTTTCAGAAGATCAAATCATTAATGGTATCAGCAACTTCGATCCTGATCACATCGCAGGATAACCTCATATATTTACTTACTCACGAAATTCTCCCGGCAAACTTCTACAAAAAATACAACCCCCCGGTTGTATTTTTTAACCACTCCTATTTTTTCATCAATTTCTTTAAGACTTTTCGGACTACCTTTAAATCTTCAAAAGGCACCGCTCCCTCAGCCCTCAAAATAGTTTTTTCATGGCCCTTACCCAGTACTAGTACGATATCATCTTTTTTAGCTAGACTGATCGCCTTTTTAATAGCTTCCTCACGATCCAAGATAATAAACAAATCCTTCTCGCGAATTTTACCAGCCTCTTCCGCCCCCCTTGCAAACTCTTCCGCAATTGCCATTCTGTCTTCATCTCTCGAATCATCCTCAGTCACGATCACAATATCAGAGTTTTTTGCACCGATTTCACCCCTCTCAGCTCGTGTAGATTCATCACGACGTCCAGCTCCACCAAATAGAGAGATAATCCGCGCCCTTTTACCAGGCACCACTGACTCAAAGACTTTCAAGAATGCATCTGGTGTATGTGCATAGTCTACAATTACTTCAAAATTCTGCCCTTCATCTACACGATTCATTCGGCCTTCCACACTCTCCAGTGCAAAAATTCCATCTTCAATCTGTTTTTTTGTTAATCCTAGTTTCAGCCCCACCGCCGTCGCAGCTAGGGAATTATATACCGTAAATTTCCCAGGAATCTGTGTCCGGATCTTCAGCTTCTCCTCTGCCTCACTTACTTCATATTTCACTCCACCCGCGCCTAGTTCGATCTTCTCGGCTTTCAAAATACCGCTATTTATACCATATGTGATATATTCATCCACGTCATTTGCAAAGTATGACCAACTCCCATCATCCTCATTAATCACCCCATACTTCGCTACTTTAAATAACTTTCTCTTCGCATCTCTGTAATTTTCAAACGTCTTGTGATAATCAAGATGTTCATGTGTCACATTAGTCATCACGGCGATTTCGATAGGTACACCATATATGCGATTCTGTGCCAATGCGTGTGAAGTAATTTCGAGCACTAAAAACTCTGCTTCACTCTCCGCAATCTTCTGCATTCGTTTATTCAAAGTCTCAGTATCAACGGTAGTCATATGCTCAATCTGCTCTTCCAGCTTATCCACCCCCCAAGCCACCGTCGTCATCAAGCCCGTTTTATGTCCAGCCTCATTTAACATCTTCCAGATCATAAAGCAAGTTGAGGTCTTACCATTTGTCCCCGTCACTCCAATCACGCGCATCCGCTTCCCCGGAAACCTATACTTATGCGCCATCATCATCGCTTTTAATTTATGATATGGAATTACTAAATTATTATAATTTGGTATTCTGTCCATTAATACAGTTTTCACACTCATTTTCTACCTCTCGTTTTTCTCATTATACCATAATCACCTCTGTTAGTTTCCATTTTTACACTGTTTTTTTATTTTCTACCTCATCTCGAAAATTAAAATCCAATATTAAATTAGCACTCTCCACTTGACAGTGCTAATTTTTCCTATACAATAGAGTACAGAACATCGAAAATCGTTTAAAGATAAGGAGGAAAATGACCCTAAAACCATTACAAGATCGTGTCGTTGCTAAAAAAGAGACTCCCGCAGAAAAAACCGCCTCAGGGTTTTTTATGCCAGGTGAAGCAAAAGAAAAACCTAGCTACGCCACCGTCGAGTCCATCGGTCCAGATGTCAAAAACATCAAAGTAGGTGACAAAATTATCTTCAAGGAATATACCACTACCGACATTAAAATTGATAATCAAGAATATCTAATCGTAAAAGAAGAAGACATTCTTGCAACCATCAACTAATTTAGTAAGCCTATTATCTTAATATCAAAATTCAATTCGAAAGGAAATTATGGCAAAGAAAATTTTTTATGCTGACCAAGCTCGTGACAAAGTCTTAAGTGGTGCCAAACAACTTTACGACGCAGTAAAAGTTACCTTTGGTCCAAAAGGTCAAAACGTTGTCATTGAAAAATCTTATGGTAACCCCACCATCACCCATGACGGTGTTACTGTTGCAGAAGCTGTCGATTTAGGCAGTACCGAAGCCAACCTCGGCGAACAAATCGGTGCCAAACTCATTAAGTCTGCCGCCCAAAAACTCAACAAAGTTGCTGGCGATGGTACCACCACAGTCACTGTCTTGACCTACAACATCCTAAACGAAGCCAATAAACTTATTGCCGCTGGCGTCAACCCAATGGAACTCAGAAAGGGCATCGAACAAGCTGGTCAAGAAATCGTTCAAAAAATTAATCAAACCGCCGAAAAGATTGCCGGTGATGACAAAAAAGTTGCTGAAGTCGCTACCATCTCTGCTGGCGACCCTGAAATTGGTAAATTAATCGCCGACGTTATCAGCAAGATTGGTAAAGACGGTATCGTCACTGTTGAAGCTGGCCAAGGTTTAGAGATGGAACAGGAAATCGTTGAGGGCTTCAGCTATGACAAGGGTTACAGTTCACCATTCTTTGTCACCGACGTCAATCGCCAAGAAGCTATTTTTGATAAACCCCTCATCCTTCTCACTGATAAGAAAATTTCTAGTAGCAGCGAAATCCTTCCAATCCTAGAAAAAGTAGCCCAATCTGGTCACAAAGATCTCGTAATCATCGCTGAAGAAGTTAGTGGTGAAGCTCTCTCCCTTCTAGTTCTCAATAAACTCAAAGGCGTCTTCAATTCACTTGTCCTTAAAGCTCCAGCTTTTGGTGATCGCCGCAAGGAGATCCTCGAAGATATCGCCGTTCTTACTGATGCCATCGTTATTTCTGAGGATAAGGGTATGAAGCTTGAAGACACAGAAGTTTCCGCCCTAGGTTCAGCCAAGAAAATCATTGCCACCAAAGACAGCTCTACAATTATTAGCGGAGCAGGCAAGCAATCCGCCGTCTCTGATCGTATTGAACTCATTAAGTCTCAGGCCAACTTAGCCACCTCAGATTACGACCGTGAACAATACGAAAAACGTGCTGCCGCCCTCTCTGGCAAGGTTGCCGTTATTAAAGTTGGTGGTGCTACTGAAACTGAGATCGACGAAAAGAAATATCGCGTCGATGATGCCGTTGCCGCTACTAAGGCAGCTCTCGATGAAGGTATCGTTACTGGTGGTGGCGTTACTCTCGTCAATCTCGCTGATCAACTTGAAGAAAAAGATGCTGGCGCTAAAATTGTCAAGAACGCCCTCAAGGCTCCTCTTCTTCACATTTTAGAAAACGCCGGACTCAATGCCCAAGCTCTTCTTGCCGCAGTTGAGAATGCCAAACCAGGTCAGGGAATTAACGTCATGGAACCTGAAAAAGGCCTCCAGGACCTCAAGAAAGCTGGTGTCATCGATCCTGCTCGTGTTACTCGCGAAGCTGTTCAGAATGCCATCAGCATCGCTGCTACTGCCATCACTATGGGTGCTCTCATTGTTGAGATTCCAGAAAAGGAAGACCAGAGCGCCAGCAGTGCCGGCATGGGCGGAATGTATTAAAACTCCTCCAACAAGGGTAAAATACACTAATCCCCCAGTAAAGCATTCCATTAAATTAGAGAAGGCAAAAACCTTCTCTAATTTTTACTTTCTCTAATTTCTTACTAAAAAATAATCGCCCGTAGGCGATCATTTTTAAATCTTAACTGTCTGCTTTTTCGACAAGGAAGAGCAAAGCCTCTGCGCGCACTTCTTCACTTCCAATTTCTTTTACTGCCTCATATGCAGAAGTAATCATCTCTTTCGAACCAGTTGTTTCGATCATTTGCTTATAAACTTTGAATTTTTGCTCCGGCTGCATCTTAATTTTGTCCATTAATGGGTATAGATCCTGCAACATTTGTTTTTTCACATTCTCAAATTGGTCACCAGCCACCTCAGTATTTACTACTGGTGCATTCGCCTCTACACTTGGCGCTGCAACCGTCTCAGGCACCACAGCTGGAGTCTCCACTACCGGCTCCGTTGTACTAGCCACCGGTTCAGGCATCACCGCAGGTGCACCTGTAATTGGTGTTGGCTCCATATTTGTCAAATCCGCCATCACGCTTGAACCATTACCCGCATCAATCGGATCATTAGACAAAAAATCTGGAATTGGTGGCGCTGGTGGCACTCCCAACTGGTCCTGAATATTAATGTTAAAATCTGCATTTGAATCTGTTGCGTTCATTGCGCCCGTCATTGGTGCGCCATCATTTTGATCCATTTACCCACCTTCTTTTATTCTATATTTTTTCCAGTTTACCATAACTGTTATGTTTTTTCAATTTTCTAAACTAAACTTCAAGCACAAAAATAAGCCAGTTTTTCTGGCCTATTTTGCTCGAGAGTAATTATCTTAAAATCGTAATTTCTTTACAATCTTATCGATCATATCTAGCTTGACTTCTTCCATTGGCAATCTATGACCAAAGACGTTTACGATCTCTTCACCCTTATTCTCAGGAAAATATACCGTTACAGCCGGTGAAAAGCGCTTTTTTGGCATCAAAATAATCGCAAAATGTACATCGTCCTGCAATACTCCAAAAGCTTTGTAATCCTCAAAGGCGTACATTTTTTCACCTTCCGTCAGCCCTTTCTCAGATAATACATACTGAATTTTTCTTGGTGGTCGTACCGAATAAAGAATTAAAGCAATCACTGACACGATGATTAAAGCTGTAAAAGTCCACCATTCAAATCGAATTGAAATCAACGATAAAATCACACCAATAACCACTAGGCCTAGATACCAACCCATATTTTTATCATGCGAGACATATTCCTCGGCCTCCCATTGAATCACCTCAGTATTTTTTCCCATATCACCTCAATATTCATTAGCTTTTTTAAATTATATCACAACACAATATTTCTTTAAATTCGTTCTCTAATTCTTTAAAATATGCTAAGATAGAAGGGAAGGAGAGTTACCCAAGTGGCTGAAGGGGGCGGTTTGCTAAATCGCTAGTGTGGGGAGACCTGCAGCGGGAGTTCGAATCTCCCACTCTCCGCCATAAAATAGCCTCATCTGAGGCCTTTTTTATTTTTCTATTCTTAACTTCATCAAAATATTGCTGTCATTTATTTAGCTGTTCATTCTGTTCTGGAGAATAACCCCCTATTTTTCAGAAAATTGCTTTTTTCGAACATATATGGTAAAATAAGCACATCATTTAAGTAATTGCGAGATTCGATAAATTTTTATGAAAAGAATTACAAAAACCTTAACTCAAACCTTAACCGGTCTTGGTGCACTTATTTGCCTCTCAACCAGTCGTGCTCTTGCCTCTGCCATCTCTATTCAAGAAGGCGCAGATGCGGCTCGTGCTGAAGGTATGCCAACTGAGTTAATTGGCAATAACGGCGTTTTCAGTCGTATCACTAATACAATTCTGCTCATCGTCGGCCTTATCTCTGTAATTATGTTAGTTTATGGCGGTTTACGTTACATTCTTTCCGGTGGCGACAGTAAAAAGGTCACTGACGCAAAAAACACCGTCCTCTACGCAATTATCGGCCTTATCATCTCTCTTCTTGCTTTTGCCATTGTTAACTTCGTTCTCAACTCCGTCATCGGCGTCAGCACTCCTCGCTAAATACGGCATATTACCTTATTAAACCTGCCCAAAAGGCAGGTTTTCTGTAGCCTCAATATAGTCATTACTCATTAAGAGAACAGCACTTATCTTCGTCGCTCCTGCTCTTCTCAACACCTCACCTGCCGCCCGCATACTTCCGCCCGTTGTCCATACATCATCAAATAAAACATACTTAATCCCAGGATCACATTTTACCCCCTCTCTTAACATATAAGCACTCTCCGCCTGCTTCAATCTCTCTTCCGCCCCCTTTCCAACCTGCACGGAATTCCGCTTTCTCACAATTAAATCTTCCACAGGCGCAATTTCTGAAAACCTATTAACTAAAACCTTTATATGATCAAAACCGCGGGCGCGAATATGTCGGCCAATCGTTGGCAAGGGAACTATCACCACCTTACCGCCAACCTTCGTCTCGTCATCCACTATACTCTGCAACCTCTCATAGACCGTAGCAGTCAAAATCTCAGCCAACTCCCTATTACATCCATACTTATACCTCTTTAAAAGATCCGATAAAATCCCTTCTTTCATGCCTCCAATAATAATTTCCATAAATCCAAAGCTATTACTCACGACATACCCCGGATTAGTACTAGCTAGATATTTTTTACAACAATCACAAAACACTACCCCAGGAGCCCCGCACCTCTCACACCTGTTTGGCGAAACCAGCTCCAATATCATATTAATTATTGTGCTTTTTACATCAAAACACACTTTTCTCTTGCAATTTAACATAACCACTCCTATAATTAACCATAACAATAGTTAAAAGTGGAGGAATACTTAGCAATGGCTCGTACAAATGACGACGACATGCTTATGGAAGACGAACTCGCGGCTGCATTTCTGGACAATGATAGCCAAGAAGAAGTTGAGCAAAGTCCTGTTCAAACTTCTGCTAGTCTCCCATCAGAAGAAGATCCAGAGGCGTGGGACGAACCGGAAGATTTTCCAGGTCAATTAGCAGTTGATGTATATGAAACTGCTGATAAATTAGTTGTTAAAGCTCGCACTGCAGGCATTTCCAAAAATGACCTCGATGTGACCATCTCTGACAACATCTTAACCATCTCAGGAATCCTTAGTGGCGGCGAAGACGAGCAAACCACTCGTTGGCACATTCAAGAATGTTACTGGGGCGAGTTTTCTCGCACAATCGCACTCCCAGTTTCCGTCCGTGAAGATGAGGGAAGCGTTAAGGCCGAACTAAAAGACGGCGTCCTTACTATCTCTTTTGAAAAAGAGAAAACCGAAACCCCAACCAAGATCACCATTCAATAAGATCATTGAGGTTCACCAAAGTACTGCTTCGGCAGTACTTTTTTATACTCAAGATACTCCTCCACTTTTTCTATTTCAAACTAACCTAGTTATACTCTCATTTGCAGGGAATGACAATCATAATCATTTAAATGAGATGCATAATTATCAAAATAAAAATCAATAAATAATCGAGTCAAACTCCGCTTCTTTTAAACCATAAAAAATAGACCCGAAGGTCTATTTTTTATTTTTACTTAAAGTTACTTAAAGATGCTTGACACTACAAAGTTCACGATAGCATATGCTAGTAGGGCAATTACTAAACCTACCACGCCATACATAATCGTGTCTTTGGCCTTTTTTATCTTGGTTGCATCACCAGCCGATGTAGTGTACATAAAGCCACCGTAGATGATAACAATTACCGCTAACAATCCTAAGACACCTAAAACTACATTAATAGCTATATTAATTGTATCCATCAAATTATTAGAGCCAGCATGTTCCTGTGCAATATTACACTCAGAAATTGATTTTACGTCTTGACTCTCACGTAAAGAACCGGTAGGACAGCTAACTGCGCTTACATTACCAACAAAGCCAAACACTGTAGTTAAAGTTAACACAACGAGCCCCAAGCCTTTTTTCAAATTATTTGTCATTTTAAACTACTTTCTCAAAATTATATTTTGTCAAAGCTTTTTATTTAAATACGTTTGAGAGAATGAAGTTGACAATTGAGTAAGCCATCAAAGCAACAACAAGACCAATAATGCCATACATGATTGTGTCTTTTGCTTTCTTAACCTTACCAGAATCACCAGCTGAAGTTGTGTACTGTACACCACCAAGGATGATTACCATCACAGCTACAAAACCGATAATACCGATCACAACGTTAATAATAATATTAAGAGTCCCCATTAAATCATTAGAGTTAAGATTATTCTCTTTAATACCTTTACAATCAGTAAGGTTATTAACATTAGAACCATCTGGACAACGAACTTTGCCTGCAGCAAAAGTAGGAGCAGCCTGAAGACCCATAGCTACTACGCCAAGACCACCAGCGGCTAATGTTTTGACTTTGTTAGTAATTTTCATATTTCTTCCTTTAATATTACTTTTTTTTATTATATCATAAGCATCCATAGAAGCAAGAGTATAAGACTTCTCCCACCCCCATTAATTCAAACAAAGCCTAGATATTTAATGAAGTAATTACAAACTTCACAATTGCAAAAGCCAAGAATGAAATCACGAGTGACACAATCGCATAAACGATGATTCGTTTTGCACTGGCAATTTTAGCCGCATCACCACCCGCTGCAATATATCTTTGCCCAGCCAGAATCAAAGCTCCCACCGCCACAATTCCCGCAAGCGACATCGCAACATTTATAATTGTATTAGCAAGTTCGGATATATTTTTATGTTTTCCAGTTGGCCCCGAGCAGCCGGCTGCCTGTAATACCGATTCGTCAACATCCTCAGCGTTAGCTAATTCTTCACACACTTTATTCTTCACCCCTTCAGCATAAGTATATTGAGAAAAAGTAGCCATATTAAACAAGCCCAAGCTCAACACACCCACCAGTCCTAATAAAATTTTTTGACCAATCTTCATCTTCATCTCCTAACTTATCGATTTAGTTACAAATGACGTAATCGCCCATGCGAGCCCCACAATCACTAATCCAATAATTGCATAAGTCACAGAGTCCTTAGCCTTCTTCACTCTACTTGGGTCACCTTCAGAAATTCCAAATAAAATCGCCCCATAGACGATATAGCCAACCGCCACAATTGCCGCCATCGAATAAATCCAGTTGAAGACCACCATAACATCATAATTGTCTGTATTACCTCGATTCGGAATATTATTCAACGCATTATTTAGCGAATCCACATTTTTAATATCAAAATCATCTTTCGCAAACATCGAGCCTGCTTTTTTAATAAAATCACTTAATAAGTTACCTAGGTTCATTATTTTGCCACTCCGCTAATTACATTCACTAAGGTATCAGAAATCACTGAAGCTGAGATTGTCAAAATCAAGCCAATCACCGCTCCAGTAATAATCTTTTTACCAGTCATCACCTTTGATGGGTCACCTTCAGATGTAATGTATTTATAACCACCCCAAATAATAAATCCAGTCGCCACTAAGCTCGACACCAGGGAAGCATCATACATAAGGTTTAAAATAATTACCCAGACAAATCCCGCTAGTTTCGTATTTCCATCATCGTCAAGCGCGATCTTACCAATCGTACAAGAACCTGAGCTATCCCTCGTCACAATTCCACGATACCATGGCCTAAGACCCAGCACTGAATTAGCACAACTTGCGTCCACACTCTCCTCAATTACAGCTGCTTCAACCGGCACACTTGTCACCTCGGACCATAAAAACGTTAAACTAAATATCGAAAAAAATGCCATAACTAGCATTGCTAAACCTTGGATATGCCTTCTCATACTTTAATTATAACATTATTGCCTTGTTCTGCCTATAAATATATAATTGTTTTAGCTATCTGTTTTCCACTATTGACTATTATGCTTATGTGTGGTATAATATGCTAGTAAATTAAAGTTTCACTTTATATGAAGAAGGTCCATACAAAATTCGCTAGTCTATTACTTGTTTTGAGCTTGTTTTTTGCAAGCTTCTTTTCTACTATCTCAACTTCACTTCCTGTCTTTGCTGACCCTATTCCTTCAAATGCTACCCCTTCCACAAATCCAGACCAAACTACCCCTGATAACAACTCTGGTGATCAGGGAACTAATACCCCAGATCCTAACGCCACCAATTCTAATCCAGGCGCTACGACCCCAGGCACTACTTCTACGGATGGTTCTACTAGCACAGATGCCACCTCTACCGATAATCAGGAACCTGTCACCTGTACCTCCCAAATTGGTGCCGTCGGCTGGATTATTTGTCCAACCACTGGTCTTCTCGCCAAAGGTATCGATGCTCTTTATGGTATTATTGAAAATCTTCTCAGCGTTAAGCCCCTCGAAATGGGTCGCAACGCCCCAGTCTATCAAGTCTGGGCCTACATGCGTAACCTCGCCAATATCTGTTTCATTATTTTTCTCTTAGTTATTATCTATTCACAAATCACGGGTCTAGGTATTAATAATTACGGCATCAAAAAATCTCTTCCACGCCTCATTATCACCGCAATTATTGTCAATTTCAGCTTCCTCTTCTGTGCTATCGCTGTTGATATTAGTAATATCATCGGCAATAGTCTAAAGGATCTTCTGGCTGGCATCGCTGAAAATGCTATCTCTACCGGCACAATTGACCCTTCAAAAAATACTGGTTTTTACGCCCTCTTCACTACCATCGCTGCTGGTGGTATCGGCACAACCATTCTGCTCGCCTTTCCAGGTGGTCCTCTCGGCCTTCTCCTCGCCATTATTCCTATTATTGTCGGTGGCATTATCTCAGTTGTCATCGGTCTTCTTGTCCTAGGTCTTCGTCAAGCCCTAGTTGTTTTTCTTGTAGCCATTTCTCCGGTCGCCTTCGTCCTCTACATTCTTCCTAATACCGAAAAACATTTTCAGAAATGGAAAAATTATTTTACCCAAATGCTCTTCTTCTATCCAATGTTCAGTATGCTCTTCGGTGTCACTAAGCTCGCCAGCATGATTTTCATTACATCTGCCACTACTCCATTCGGTATCATTATAGGTGTTGCTATTCAAGTTCTTCCACTCTTTCTTGCCGCCAATCTTATGCAACTCTCCGGTACTGCTCTTGGAGGAATTAGCAGCAAACTCAATGGCCTTGGTAATAAAGCCTCTGTTGGTGTCGCCAAATCCATTGCTCCAATGCAAGCACTAAATCGCCAGAAAGCCATCGAAAATGCCATGAAACGCAAACGTGTAATGAATCTTCTCCCATGGTACTGGGGTGGAGCAATGGCAGCTAACTCTGCTCTTATGCAACATCATTTTGAAGATGAACTTAAAACCCGTGATGATACCTTAAGGCGCTATCGTGATGAAGATCTTGATGCTCAACGTCGTGGTGCACGCATTTTATATCGTGACAAATACGGTAAAGCCGTCTATGCTAAAAAACCTCATGGCAAAGAGGAAATAGATAAAGATGGCAATCCGATCGAACGTACAACTGACTTTGTAGATCCAAAAAATAAAATTATGGAATACACCTACCAAAATCGCGTCGCTAAACTTGCCGCCGATGCTCAACACATAAGAACCGAAGATTACCTTGGCAATATGTCAGATTATCTTGAAGCATATAATAAAGGTAAGAATCCTTTCCTTGAACAACTTGCTAAGAATCAAACTGAAAACTTCCTTACTCTAAAAACTGCTGAATCTTCAAAGAAACGTAATGATTATAACGCTAATAAATTCTATGCAGATACGGTCCGTAATGCAGCCCGAATGGACAGCAATGACGTTCCATTAGATGCTAAAGAGTTTGAAAAATATGTCTCCGCTGGTGCTGGTACCGATGCTTGGTATATTGATAATGGCGCACTCTCTCAGGAAAAAGCCGACAGCCGTTTTATCGCCTTACATATGGTTGCAGCTGATGCAGTTGACGCCTACGAAGCTGAGCGCCGTAATAACGTTAATCGTCTCACAACCTATATGGATAAGATGGTGACACTTGATGCAAGTAAATTATATCGACGTATGTTCGAACACAATAATATCGATGGTATTATTGCGGGTAATAACGTACTTTCCCGTCGTGGCGACTATGACAAGATAACCGAGAGCCTAATCGATTACATGGATAAAGGCAGCTTCAAGCTTGGTGACGATGCAACCAATATTCTTGCCCTCAACCTTATGGGCATGAAGGATGCCGCTCCATCACTTGGTCGTTTTGGTAAATTTATCAACATGGAAACCTGGAGATATACTAATGGCGAACGTAAGACTGCTGAAGTAGACGTCAAACAGTATGTTACTGGTAAAGTCGAAGGGGAAGATAATTACACTACAAAAATTAATCTTGCCACCAGCCTCGAAGGTACATCGTTTGCTAAAATCGATCGTACTGCAACCAATGTTCTAGACCTAATGATTAATCAATACGATAATTCTGAAGGTGAAGTACGCAAACAAGTCTTTAATGCTATACGTCCCGCCCTTATTTCTGCTTTTCCATCCTTTGCTTCTGGTAGTGAGCAAATTGTCAACCTTACTAGTTTTCTTACTGGCCTAAACAAAAAACAACTCACTGGCGGCCATAAAGATGTAGATAATATCGAATCAATTGCTAACGAAATCGCTAATGACCAAGACTATGAGAAAAAGAGTCAAACCGCTATTTCTGAAATTAAAAATTATCTATCTAGCCTCACGACAAAAAACGCCTCCGATATGAAAACCGACGTTTTAAACGGCATTTTAACTCAACTTACAGCCTCTCATTATAAATTAGATCCAAATGAACTTAATGGTCT
Organism: uncultured Candidatus Saccharibacteria bacterium; assembly: GCA_963540965.1. Lineage (GTDB taxonomy): Bacteria > Patescibacteriota > Saccharimonadia > Saccharimonadales > Saccharimonadaceae > Nanosyncoccus. Next base: position 201,302 of record CAUTSA010000001.1, on the reverse strand, counting down.
TAGCGAAGACGAAAAGAAAACTAAAAAACAAGAAGCTCTTCAAAAGGCTCAAGAAGAGGCTAAACAGGATATTGTTAATACCTTCCTTACCGGCAAAAATAAGATCATCGAGACCTTTGCTAATCCAAATACCAGCCTCTTTGATAACATGAAGGGTGACCTCAAAGATATCATTAAGGATGCTGTTATGAAAGAACGAAAAGAACAAGAAGTTAACAGAATTGAAATTCGTCAAGAAGCTCAGCAGAAGGTTAAAGACAAAAATAAAAAATAATCAGACGATAACCCTGAATAAAAATAAAAACAAAGTAACACAGAAACATCATTTCTGCTTTATTCTCATTAAAATCCCCAAATATCCACCCTGTTTATGTTAAAATAGTTCTATATGGCAACATACAAGGTCCCTCAAGACGTTGAGGCGGAAGATAAACTCCTTGGCCCTTTTACTTTTCGACAGTTTATCTATCTTCTCATCTCCGCAGCAGGCATTGCAGTTATTTTTGGTCTCTTCCAAATCTTTCCACTGCTTGCCATTATTCCAGTCCCCATTGTTGGTTTCTTTCTCATTCTTGCTCTACCACTTAAAAAAGATCAACCAATGGAAGTCTATCTTGCCTCCATTGCTAGCTTCTATTTAAAATCTAACAAACGCCTCTGGACTCCTGGCCAAAAAGAATCAACTATCAAAATCACCGCACCTAAAATAGTCGAAAAACCTCGTGCTCGCAACATCACAGAAGAAGAAGCTTCCACCCGTCTCTCCTTCCTCTCCAATCTTGTCGACTCTGAAGGCTATTCCATTCGTAATAACAGCAACTTCAATGAAGATTTTATTGCCGAAACCAATGACGTACCAGATATCCTAGATCAAAATAGTAATCAGACAATTAATCAAATGATTGCCAGAGAACAAGAAAATCGTCATGCTAATATCGTCTCCAATATGAAGGCCGCCATTTCTAGCGCCGATCAATTACTACCTCCTCCTTCTCCGCAAATGAATCAATCACAAGTTGATCTATCAAACCCATTTCAGGCTGCCATTCAAAATCTTCAGCAGGGAAATACTACCTCTTATCAACCCACAGCCTATCCCCAAAACTTCACCCCAAATCCACAATACAATCAACAATTCTTCAACCAACCACCCATTCCTCCACAACCCCAATTTTATCCAAATACCCCTTTCGCCCCTCAACAGAATTATCCGAACCCCCCTTATCCACCTGGACCAACCCAAGCCACTCCGCCGCAATACATTAATGGCTTTATTAATCAAAATCTTAACCCAGAAGTTAATCAAGGATTCCAGAATCTTGCCAACAATCAAGATTTTACCATCGACACCATCAGTAAGCAGGCCAACCGCCTCTCGAACACTACACCGACTCAAAACCCCTCCGCGAGTTCTGGTACTTTCGCTGGTATTTTTACACCGCCCTCAAATTAATTTTATATTTAAATAAGGACCACTATGAATCCACAACAACCCCAAAATCAAGCTCAACAAATCCCGAACCAACAAGCTACCCCCCAGGTAACTAATCCTATCCCACAGCAATCTCAGTCAACCATGCAGCCCCAAAACCCTCAGCCATACCAAGCAATCCCAGTCGCTCCTGAATTACAAAACAATCAAATCGTCCACCAGGATAATCCTTCCTCCACCCAATCCTCACTTCTTATTTCTGAGCTCCGTGATGGACTTATTATCATGAAGGACGGTTCCTTTCGTGCCGTTATTGCCTGTAAATCCATTAACTATGACCTCATGTCAGAACCAGAACGTGATGGTGTAGAGTATGGCTATAAGGGTGTTCTTAATTCACTAGAGTTCCCAATTCAAATTCTCGTCCGTTCACAACGCATCGATATCGCACCATATCTCGAACGTCTCGCCAATATCAGACGCAATAACGATAATATGCTCCTTGGCGTATTAATGGATGACTACATTAACTTTATTGACCAAGTTTCTCAAGAAGCCAATATTATGGACAAATCTTTCTTTGTCGTTGTTCCATATTATTCTTCTGCTGATCTCGAAAAAGCCAGTACTCAAAGCAAAAACATTTTTAGTCTCTTCTTTGGTACCCGCGAAGGCGAAATTACTCGCATTGATCGCAACACCTATGATAAAGCCGTTACAGAAATCAATAATCGCGTACAAGCCGTTATCGGCGGTCTCTTTAATATTGGTATTCATTCTGTTCGTCTAAACACCAAAGAGCTTGCCGAGCTCTTCTACAACTTCAATAACCCCGATACTGCCGTTCGTGAACCATTTATTGATTTCAATAAAATGGGCACCATTTACACTAAAAAAGGTGAGGCACCACAAAAATAAGCGAAAGTAAGGATATATATGGCAAAAAGAAAACCCACCGCTGCTGAACTGGCAGCTCAAGCTCAATCAATGGAAGACGCTGAAGTACAGCGCGCATTTGAACAGGGTATTACCACTCTGCGTGACCTCATTTCACCATCTTCAATTGAAATTCAATCTGATCATTTTCGCCTCGGCACCAAATACGGACGTACTCTCTATATTTATGGCTATCCTCGTACTATTAGCACCGGTTGGCTTAGCCCCCTCATTAACATGGATGAGGTCCTCGATATTTCAATTTATATTTACCCAGTCGACACAGGTGTAATTATGAAAAACCTCCGTAAGAAAGTTACTCAGCTTGAAGCTGATATTTCTCTTAACGCTGAAAAAGGTCGAATTCGTAACCCTGAAACCGAACACGCCATCCAGGATGCGGAAGAACTTCGTGATGATCTTCAACTTGGTCGTGAAAAATTTTTCCGCTTTGGACTCTATGTTACTCTTTGGGCTGATTCACTTGATGAATTAAACTTCGTCCAAAATAAAATTGAAAATTACTTTGGCTCTTCCATGATCTTTTCCAAAGTTGCCACCTCTCAACAAGAGCAGGGAATGAATTCCACTATGCCAATGGCCACTGACCAACTCATGATTCGTCGCAACATGAATACCAGTGCCATCTCCACTTCCTTCCCATTCACCTCCGCCGACCTTACTCAAGAAAAGGGCATTCTTTACGGTGTCAATCTTCACAACAACGGTCTTGTTATTTTCGACCGCTTCACACTTGAAAACGCCAACCTTGTCGTCTTCGCTAAATCTGGTGCTGGTAAATCCTTCGCCGTTAAGCTTGAAGCTGTTCGTTCCATGATGATGGGTAGTGAAATTGTTATTATCGACCCTGAAAACGAATATCAAAAACTTTGTGATGCTGTTGGTGGTTCCTATGTCCGCCTCTCACTTAATTCTGATGTGCGTATTAACCCCTTCGATCTTCCAAAAGTTATTGACTCCGAAGATGCTTCTGACGCTCTTCGCGCCAACCTTGTCACCCTTCACGGCCTCTTCCGATTAATGCTTGGTGGTACACAGTCCGGCCCTGGTGGTCAAACTGTTGCCGCCCTCACTCCAAGCGAAGAAGCCGACCTCGACCAAGCCCTCATCGATACCTATGCTCGCGCTGGTATTACTTCAGATCCTTTAACCCATCAATCCACCCCTCCTACCATCGTTAATCTCTACGATACTCTCCTTCATATGGGTGGCTCCGGTCCACAACTTGCCCAACGCCTTCGCAAATATTCCACTGGTACCTTCGCTGGTATTTTCTCCCAACAATCCAATATCGACATTAATAACCAAATGGTTGTCTTTAATATTCGTGATCTCGAAGATGAACTACGTCCAGTCGCCATGTATATCGTCTTAAATCATATTTGGAATATTGTGCGTGCCAAACAAAAAAGACGTCTCTTAATTGTTGATGAGGCCTGGCAATTAATGAAATACGACGACTCCGCCAACTTCCTCTTCTCACTTGCTAAACGTGCTCGTAAATATTATCTTGGTCTCACTACTATTACTCAGGACGTCGAAGACTTTATGTCTAGCAAAATGGGGCGTGCTATCGTCATGAACTCATCAATGCAACTACTCTTAAAACAATCTTCCGCTGCCGTTGATGTCTTATCAGACGTTTTCAAGCTCACCTCAGCCGAGCGTCAGCTTCTTTCCAGCCTCCCCGTTGGTCAAGGTCTTTTCTTTGCTGGCCAATCTCACGTCCATATCCAGATCGTTGCTTCCGAAACTGAAACCGGTCTCATCACCACCAGTCCAGTTCGCTATAATCGCTAATTTTATCTGATTTTTCTGGCGCCCTTTCATAACGCTAATGTTCGCCAAAAAATCTAATTTCTTATATAATATAGGTATGCCAAAGGTCTATTATGGTAAGGATTCTATTACTCCTAGTTTTTTGCAGTCAAATCATGATTCCGATTCTGAAATCTTTCGTTCCCAAGTAGCTAAAGACTCTTTACGTCAATCCGAAGAATCCTCCCTTGAGAGTAGCTATAATCAAAATAGCCATGAAGCCGACGTAAAAGACCTGGAACAAAAACCTTTTTACACAGGTAGTACCAAGACGATCAAAAAAACATCCAAAAAATCCCTCAGTTCTCGTTTACGTACTGCCAAAAAACTCAAAAAATACTCACCCCTCATTCTTGCAGTTGGTGCTTTTCTAGCTGTTGTTATTTTTCTTTTTGTCTCTGTTAGCACCCTTGGCCACCAGATTGAAACCCTAATCACTCGTGCCACCGATACTATGTTTGGCTCATATTCTGAAAACACCATCCGTATTACTGAAGAACTTCTCGCAAAAAAACAGGGTACTTTCCCAAAATATTTTGAAAATCGCCTCAAAACCAATGGTATTGAAGTTGCTGATAAAGTCGACAGCTATAATTTTCTTTACGATGGCGCCACCATCACACCTGAGAACTTCCGTAATTTCTACACTAAAAACGTCCCTTTCCAAGAAGCTTTCACTAAAGCAAAGCGTGCTCGTTCCTCAAATTTCTTTGATAAGCCCGCTGTCATGAATCTTGCCAAAATCGGTATCACCAGAAATCTTTATTCGGCCTATCGCTCCACTGGCAATCACGAAACTGACACTAAAAATTACCACACTACCGAAGAAGGCGTCTTCGGTGAAAAAACCAACACAAGTGTTAATACCACAACCGAAACTGAACATACCGACAAAAACGGCAATAAAACCACCGAAGTTAATTCATCCGGTGAAGACATTGATAGTAGTAACGTCAGTGGTGATACTCCTGAAGTTAAAGCTAATAATTATCTCCTAAGCACCGCTGGCCGTGTTGCCGAAGCTGGTGGGTTAGTCTGTGGTGCTCTTAAAGTTGCCAATCTCATCTCCGTTGCCGTTGCTGCCAATCAAATCTACCAAGCTATGCACTATTTTATTTCCAATCAGGAAAACATCAGTAAGACTAAAGCTGGTTATGGCAACGAAGCTGCCATTAATCCGCTCATGAACTTCCTTACCACTTCCACTACCGCTGAGTATACAGACATTAATACTGGCAAAACTAAAACCGTTACCGGTGCCCCAATCCAAGCCGAAGGATTTAATAATATTCTTGCCGGTGAAAATGTTGACCTCAATATGACTAAAAACTATTCCGTCGACTCCGTATTTCTCGCCAGTGGCGTCGCTCTCGGCCTCACTGCCGCCCGTGCTAAAGCCTGTGGTGGTATTCGTGCAGTTGGTGCAGTTATTAGCCTAGCCACTCTTGCCTTTGGTGGTGGATTAATTAAAACTGCCATCACTCTAGTTAAAACCACTGTCATTAATGTCGCCATCGCCGCCACTATTGCCGGAATGCTTGCCGTTCTACTTCCATATATTCAAAAAGCCCTCTTTGAAAACCCTGCTAAAAATCTTGCAGGTAAACCTGCTGGTGAAGCCTATGTCAAAGGCGCCGCCCTTCTTAATAAAAAGGTAGCCCGTTCCACATCAGGCCAAGCACTTGCTTCCAAAGAGTATGCCACCAGCTACTACCAAGAGACCGTTCTTGCCGCCGCCAGGGAAGCACAATTAGATCGCGAAAAACGCAATCCATTTGACACTAGCAGCCCAAACACCTTCCTCGGCTCCATCCTTGGTCGCTTTAGTCGTATCTCCACCGCCTCAAATCTTTTTGCCAATCTCACCCACCTCACTAGCATCACTCAAAATTCTTTTGGTAGCTTCCTCGGTCAAACAACCGCCAAGGTTTATGCTGCTGATGGTTCCGAAAATTTTGTTACTGACACCGATCTTGCCGGCATCAATTATCAGAAGATTTTCAGCGATGAATCCACCTGTGAAAGTCTTTCAAATATTGGTGCTGCCTGTGATATGTATGGTGCTGAAATTACCGCCACCGATACCAGCGTCGAGAAAATTAGTTCTTCAGACCCTGAATATCAAAAAGTAGTCAATCAAAATATCCGAAAGAATACCAAAGGTTTTGATGAAGTCATCCCAAATTCTCTTCTTGCTCGTAAAATCATGTTCTGCGATGAACGTGATTCACCATTCGGCCACTACGATTCCAATATCGCCAACGCTTTTAATATTAGTCTTGGTTTCGCAAACAATATTCCTATTATTTCCGATGCTGTTGAATTAGTTAATGCAGTCACTGATATGACACCAGAGGCCGAAGGTTGGTCCACTGGCTCCTTCTGTGTTATGGGTAAAACCAATCCATATTGGGAACAGATGAAATATCTTCAGCATTATATAGAACACAATCGTATTTGCACCCAAATTAAATGCACCAGCGTCACCGATGAAGAAGGAAATGACCAAAACCCCATCACCGCTTATAAAGAAGCCTATTACGCTAAAAATCCTATCGACACTTCACGCCCAGGTATTCTCGCTCGTATCTCTGGCATCACCAAAAATCAAGCCGAAACCGTTCTAGCCCTGCTCGACTATGCCTCATACCTAGCCAACTACCATCCTCCTAAATTAGAAAAAGCCACTTTAAAAGATCAACTAAAAATCCATAAATCTCAAACCCCTACCACTGTTGCCTTTGACAAAACCACTCGTTATATTTATTATTCAGATCTAAAAACTATTACAAGAAATCGGAGTACACTAGCGTGAGTAAACTAAAAAAACTTATTCTTCTCCTCATTGCAATTATTATCACTCTACAACCAACCAGAGTCTTCGCCCTTAAAGATTCCGATTGGGATATTTTTGACATCAATGGTATTTATTACTTTGATAAAGATGCCGCCAACTGCATCACCTCAAACCTTTCTGGTACTCTTAGTAAACTATATGATGGTAATGAAATTATTAGTCAATCCGATTTAGCTAAAATCTCCGCCAATCGTCCATTTTATGAAAAAGCCGCTGCCCCTTACGGTTTTCCATGGCAACTTCTTGCCACAATTCACTATCGTGAAACCAGCCTAAGACACTACAATCCGTCTAATGGGCAAGGGGTTTATCAGCTTTACACCTACACTAACGGTGGCACTAATAGTAAAGCTTTCACTAACTTCGGCGAAGTTTCTGACGCTGAATTTCAAAGGCAAACCGACATTCTCGCTCAAATGCTTCAATCGCTCTACGGTGCTGGCCTAAACTTAAAAACCGATGACGGTATTAAAACCCTCCTTTTCCGCTACAACGGTACTGCCCGTGCCTATATCGCTCAAGCTCGCACTCTAGGCTACAGCGAACAGGAAGCTGCTCGTGGCGAAGGTTCTCCATATGTCATGAATTTAGCTGATGCTAAACGCGATTCTCGCAAAAACACTAATTGGCTCCAAATTAAAACCGATCACGGCAAGCCAAGTTCCGCCAATCTTATTCCGGGCGCCTTCCTTATTTTTTCCACTTTAGGTGGTTCTAATGGTGTCAGTAGCTGTTCAGGCGGCGGTGGCAATCTTAGCATCAACCAGACCGCCCTCAATCTCGCCTGGCCATCCTCCGGCCATGGCATCACCCCAACCGACAACTACCGCAACGCCCTAATTCAAACTGGTGTTAATCGTCTTGGTGACCGCTGGTCAATGATGGGTGCTAGTTGTGACGCCTTTGTTGCAGCCGTCCTTCGTTTTTCCGGTATCGATAAAAACTTTGCCTGCTGTGGAGTTAGTCACTCCGGTGCCACCTCAACCTATGTTCGTAATTCTGGAAAATTCATGGAAGTAGAAAATCGCCAAGGCTCATTAAAACCCGGTGATATCCGCCTCAGTTCTGGTCATATTGAAATTTATGTTGAACAAAATGGAGTAGGCAAAATCGCCTCCGCCTCACATGGCTCACGCACCGGGGAACTACTGCCTTTCTATGATAATTCTTCCACTTTTAAAGCCTATCGTTTCATTGGTAATACAAACATTTAAACTTAAAATTTCAAATTATGAAAATCATTAATCAAAAACCCACAAAGAAAATCAAAAAACAAAACTTCATTTTTGACTTCACTAAGACCGCCAACAAAAAAGGGAATCATCTCCTCAATATGATTATTTTCTTCCTACTAATTTCACTTTTTATTCTTATCTATTTCTTTATCACTTGGATCACCAACTACGATAAAACTGCCACCCTCGATTACTACATAGCCCCCGCCACCGCCACTATTTCTCTTAATCAAGAAATCCTCAAACCAGAAGGTAAAATTAAACTTAAACCTGGTACCTATAATATTACAGTTAAAAAATCCGGATTTAATGATTTTTCCACCACTTTAGAATTAAAACACAATCAAACCACCTATTTTTATAATACCCTCGAACCCACATCAGATAACCTCAACTATTACCAAACCCACCCCGATGATGCTTCGCGCGTTCAACATGTCGCCGATACTCAGGCTGATCTTGAAAGAAAAAATTACACAGATAGCGACCCCATTTTTAACATTACACCCTACTCTAGTTACAAAGATGGTTTTTCTATTATTGCCGAAAAACAAGAAAATACTTCAAAAATTCTTCTCAAAATCAATCTACTAACCTGTTCTGATTCACAACTTCAAAATCTCAAAGAAGCCGCTTACCAATATTTAAAAAATCATCAGGCTAATCCCGATAACTACGATATTAATTTCTCAAATTGTTAATTTAAAAACAAGCCACTTCTTATTCATTCCTATTATGCTAAAATAGAGTTATGAAAAAGGTCAACTTTATTTCTCGTCAATTTTTTGTCATCTTTTGTCTTCTATCTCTATTTATCTCCATTTTTTACCTAAATCATCCCACTTTTGCTGAGTCAGATAAACCTAATAACACTCCCACCACCACCTCTCTTACTGACCAACTTTTTAATAATTTAAAAATCAACGCCAAGGTAAAGGTCTCTCCAAAGTTTCAGGAAAACGACATTATTTTCTATAACCCGAATGGTGGCAGTAATTGTTCACATGGCCTAGGCTTTATCACTGGTAATTGCGGCGGAGATATCACCAGTACCACTATGTCCGAACGTCAAGATGAAGTGATTAGAAAATACGGCGAAATCGCTATGAAACTTCAAATCGAGTATGGCGTTCCATGGGAAATTCCATTTGGTCAAATGAGAAAGGAATCTAGTCTCGGAACCGCAGGTATTGCCAAAAAAGTTGCCGAAAAAGGTTATTACAACTGGATGGGAAAAAAATATCAAAGCAATCACCTTTACAATATGGCAGAACCTTACCGAGGCACAATGGACTGGTCAATGTATAGTAGTATTGGAAACATGATCGCTGGATGGGCAGTAGATTATATGCGAAATGGACTTTATGATAAAGCTTTTCAATATCTTGATAAAAATAACTATGATATCAAAAAGTGGTTTTTTGCTATGATTAAAGTATACTGTCCACAAAGCGAGTGTGACTCACATGAATCTTATTGGTCAACCGTTAATAGTGTTGTTCAGAGAGCAGATCAAATCGGCAAAGAACTTGGCTGGCCCACCTCTGCCGAACTCGCCAAGCAGGAAAATATCGAAATTGGTGGAAAATATCCAGTTAAAGGTAACATTAAAAGTCAGTTAAATGCCGCGCCACATTCTCTTAGTGTTGACTGCTCACCCCTAAAAAATTCCACTGATTCGCTTGCAAACCCCTCTAACGCCACAAAAACCACAACTGAAACTAACTCCTCGACAACTACTACTAATTCCACCACAAGCACCACTCCCCCATCATCTGAAGCATCATCCACGACATCATCTACTACTTCTTCCGGTAATGGTAAGATTGTCGTCAACACTACCTGGAAGGATGGTTGGATCACTAGTGGTATCGATGGCTATGTTAAGGAAGACGCCTTTGCCTTTGCCGCGTCAAAAGGTGCCACTGTTGGCTCCTCCCCGCGAGGTGACTATGACACAACCATGAATGGTAAAATTGGCCCCAATAAAATTACGCTTCATAATACCGAGGGAGGTAATCAAAACGGTAGCCAAGGCCTCATTCTTTATGACCTTAATAGATTTTATCCCCCCCATTTTACCGTGGATCTAAAGCAACATAAAGTTTATCAGCACTTCACTATCAATAAACCTTCTGACTCCATAAAAAGCTATGATGCTTCAGCCGGTATACAAATCGAGGTTATTGGTTTTTCAACAAGTGGACGAGTAAATCATCCATGGTATCTCCTAAATACTAATATTTTTAAACCTGATGATTGGCTTTATTTGGCAAAATTATTAGTTGCCATTAGTACAGAGACAAAAATCCCCCTCACTTCATCACTTAGTTGGAAAGGCGTTCCACCTCGTCTCAGTGTTGAAGAGTTTAAAAAATACGAAGGCGTCCTCGCCCATATGCACGCTCCACTCCCCAATGACCATAATGACACGAATGATATTTGGCATTTTGTCGAAAACGAATTAAAACGTATTGACGGGGTATCAAGCACCTCATCCGCTTCCTCTTCCCAAGCAAATTCCAATTGTGGTGGTAGACAGGCTATTGATCCTTCAAATCTAACTAACTATCTTCAATGTGATCCTCAATGGGGGTCATCAGCATTTGGATCTAGTACAATTTGCAATGCTGGCTGTGGTCCAACTTCTTTTGCATCCTTAGCAACTATGTTCTTAGGACAACAAATTTTACCTACTGAAACTGCCAAAGTTGCGGGTGATGCTGGTATGTATGTTCGCGGCGTTGGTAGTAGTCATCAAGTTACCCAAACCTTAGCATCTCATTATGGATTACAATATGAAAAAATCCCAACTCCCGCAAATGCCAGTCAAGCCATAGAAATTATGAATAAATACCTCGACGAGGGTTGGGCTCTCCACATTAGTGGTAAGGGAACCGCTCCCTTCTCAGCTAATGGACATTACATTGCTATTCGTGGTAAATCGAGTGACGGTAAATGGCTCCTCTTTAACTCAGCTGGAGCTGGTAAAGACCCCAATAACCTTATTATGGATCCACAAACCGTCGTCTCAGCAGGATTATGGCTAAATAATATAAATGCAGTAAAGAGGTAATTATGTTAAATTTTTATAATAGAATCAGTCAACAGCTCGATAAAATTAAAGACAATAAAGCACTGTCGAAAATTCTAGGTTTTTCCACCATCCTCGTTCTTATCGCATTTCTTGCCTTCCTCTTCATTAATCAACAAAATTACAATTCCGATCAGTTTCAGAAAAATCCTATCTCCGGTGAAGATATAAATCTATATTCTGGCGCTAGCATCTCGTCATGGGATAAATACGTTAAAATTTATAGCCTCCATAATATTAAAGATAAATCATCTATGTCAATCAATACTTTTACTAAAGTATCATCTCTAATTGAACAATTCATTACTTTCTCTTATCCTCAGATAAAAACCGTTAGTTACAATAAAGATAGTATTAAAGAACAGGGGAGGACTTATAGTTTCAAAATTACTGCCGATACCGGTCAAGTTTTTAGTATTACTACGACAGAACTCTCCGACACACAAATTTCCACAGATTTTTATAGCAATAATGATAAAATTTTTAGCTTTAATGAGTCTGATTTTAAAACTATCTACACCCACCCATCAAAACTTGCTCTCTTGTTACCAAAAACCTTCTACCTATCGGAAGAAAAACAAGTTACTATTAGCAAAAACCTAGATGGACAATATCAAATTTCCGTAGAATCCTGCGGTGATCAATCAATTATTAATCAATCAAAAGAACGTGTCAATAAATGGCTACTTGAAACTAATTTTAATCCTGAAGAAATAAATTTTCTAATCCCGAATTACTGTGACGATGATGGACATAATCATCACGATCATGACGACCACGACGATCATGATGACCACGATGACTAACTAAATAAAACTATAGTCGTTAAAATTATAACCATACTCATTTAATAACTTCTTAATATAATCATTATTATTCACGCCCTCAACTCTAAGACATAAGAAAGTTTGGCACTTCTTTAATTCATCCCCCTGAGCTTCATATAAAGTAGTGGTTTCAAAACCAACAACTGTTTCGATTGGCAAAATTTGATTAATTGATTTTGCCTTATCAGTCTTATAAATAAAGTCTTTCGCAGCCTCATCTGCAACCAGTTTTAATACATCATAATCATGAATATTTTCGCGATATTTATCAAAACCATTTTTTTCATCTAAAAGATATGTATGAACTAAAGCCGTTTTATTACTTTCTAAATCAATATTTATTTTTTTTGATAAGAAACCATCCTTACTAATCTCAACTTCAACATTCTTTTTTGGGTAAAAACGAGTAGAACCATTTATCTCTTTACCGTCAATTTTTACCATAGCACCATATGGAGCCACTAATATATTAACCCTTGCGTTTCTCAACCCATCAATAATTAAGTTAGTTATAATAAAACCCATAAAAATTAATATTACAACAAAAACCACACGTATAATAATATTATTACCCCTACTCTTCATTTCCATACCCCAAGTATACCATAAACTTTTTCACCTATACCTCTTCAACTGAAGTAATTATCACCTGATTTTCCTTAAAATTCTTCACTAGACTCTTTTGCCTCATATTGTCTAGCTCTGAAAAAACATCATCAAGTAAAACAACCGGCCTCTTTCCGGTTTCTTGAAAAATTAACTCTGCTTCGATAAATTTCATTGCCAAAATCATTGAGCGAAGCTCTCCACGACTTGCTGTTCCATCCGCCCCTTCGCCATTAAAAAGAAATACAAAATCATCACGATGAATTCCAAATCCAGTATGTCCCAAAACCAAATCACGTTGCAACTCCGATTCTAGACGATTAAAATATTCCGCCTCAGAGATCTCACCACCAAATAATTCTAGTTTCAAAGACACAAAATCATCATTATCCACAATTGAATGATAAACTTCAGAAAAAACTAAATTCAATTGTTCTAAATATTTTATCCGCTTCTGTCGAATTTCAAGACCATACTTAGAAAGTAAAATATTCCATGAGAAAAAATCACTTCGAGAAATTTTTCCATCACCACCCTGATTATTATATTTTTTTAATAAATCATTCCTCTGTTTTAAGCTCTTGTCATATTTTAAGAGGGAATCACTATAAGACTCATCAAATTCTGTTAATACTCGATCAAAATAACTTCTTCTTTTCGTTGGACTCGTCGCCACTAAGTGTAAGTCATCTGGTAAAAATAACACCACTGGATACCTATTTCTTTTTGGCAATCTAGTTGTTTTCTTATCCTCAACCAAAAACTGCTTCTTTTTTCCATCAAAAACAACTACCGTTTTCCTACCATCACAAAAATTCAGTTCCACTCGGTAAAAATCTGCTCCCCGCTTTAAGATTTCACCATCACTTGCTTTAAAAGATTTACCTCTTAAAGCTTCATAAATTGCCTCCAAAACCGAAGTTTTTCCAGACCCATTCTCGCCAATTAATAAACTTGTTTTCTTATTACAATTCAACAAAAATTCATCGTGGCTTCGAAAATTCACTAATTGCACACTTTGAATAATCATTAATTAGCTCCAGTTTTATTAGCTTAACTCTTTAATGGCATAATAATATGGGTATAATTATTCGATTTTTCATTCCTAATTAACACTGGTGCTAGTTTCCCAGAAATTCCAAAAGTTAAATTTTCTTCTTCAATTACATTAATTACGTCAATTAAATACCTTGAATTTAAAATCACCTTGCCATCGGCTAAAATTTCCGCTTCAATATCCGAAGCATTTTCACCAAATTCATTCGCCACTGAAGATACCGAAAAGGTCTGGCTATCACTTTTAGCTTCACATATAATCGACCCCCCAACCCCTCTTGAAAACAATGCTGCTAATTTTACAATTCGGAGCAACTCCGCCTTACTCATCTTTATATCTGAACCAACCTGTTCTGGAATCAACCTACGATAGTCAGGGAATGATCCATCGATTAGTTTAGATGTAATTTCAATCTCCCCCAAACGGAAACGTACTTGAGAATTATCAAAAACGATTTCAATTTCATTCATATTATCAGACATTGCCCCAAGCACATCAACTAGACAACCAGAGGGAACAATCGCCTTCACATCGCTCTCCACCTTTTCAATAAATAACCTCTCAGCCAACCTATAACCATCGGTTGCTGCGATATATAAAGACCCCTCATATGTATTAAAATATACACCAGTTAAAGCAGGTCTCGTAGTATCCGATGAAGCCGCAATTTTCACCTCATTAATTCCGGTCTTAAATGCCTCTACGCTCATTCGATAAATTACTGCCTCAGCCTCATTAATATCAGGAAGTTCTGGAAAATCCTCCGCAGGTGCACCATTAAATGTTGATTTATATTTTCCGGAAGCCACAGTTAACTTTGAATCATTGCCACTTAGTTTCACCTCACCTTTTGGTAAGTTACCAACAAAGTCAGCTAATAGCCTAGCTGGTACGGTAATTTCACCATCACGAGAATCAGCAACTCCTAAATAATTAACAATCGCCATATCTAGGTTGGTAGTAATTAACATCACCTTATTATTACTTGCTTTTATAAGTACATTATTCAAAATTGGTAAAGTCGTCTTACTTCCTGCTGCTACTCGACTCACAACGCCAAGAGCTTTCGCTAATTTTCCTTGTTCTACTATGATTTCCATAACTCTCCTTTATTAAATAATTAATTGTAGTAGTAATAGGCTATGTGTAAAATGTGTATAACTATATTTTACAGAGGTAAACATATTATTCTTTTGTGTAAAACCTGTGGGATAACTTTGTAAAACTTAGTGGATAAATCTTACTTTTCAACATCTTTTTATTTAAAATTATTTTTTGGACTTCTTTCCACATAGTTTTCCTCTACTTTTTCACTAGGTTTTTCGCCCACCTTTCCACATCTTTTCCACAACTACTCACTTAATTGTTCTCTAATTTCACTTATCTCATCCCGCAGACTAAAATTCAACTTCATATCGGATTCAATTTTTTTAATTCCATGCATTACTGTCGTATGGTCCTTAACCCCAACTTCCAAGGCAATTTTAGGGGTGCTCATTTGTAGATCTTTTGACATTAAAAACATTGCAACCTGTCTTGCAGTCTTAATATTAGAAACACGACTTTTTCCACACAATTCATCCGGTGTAATATTATAGTAATCTGAAACTTTTCCAACTATTGTCTTAGGGGTTAGGTTTCTACTTCTCACACCACCAGTTGAAATCGATGCTAATCCGTCTTGAATAATAGTAAGTGGAGATACTCCCTTAAGCTCTGAAAGTGCAATAATTTTTCCGTATAAACTCTGTAAGTCTCGGATGTTCGTTTCGACATTTTTAGCGATATATTCAATTGCTTGATTTTCCACATCCACTCCATCAAATTCCGCCTTTGCATGTAAAATAGCACAACGATCCTCGAATGTTGGGTACTGTAAATCAAATGCACCAGTCATAGTTAATCTTGATGCTAAACGTTCATCAACGGTCTTAATTTGGCTTGGTAGGCGATCGCTCGTAATAATTACTTGCTTATTCGCCTGGTGCATATCATTAAAAATATTGAAGAATTCTTCTTGGCTTTTCTCTTTACCTACGATAAATTGAAAATCATCAATAATTAAAACATCAAGTTTTTGAAACTTTTTATGAAAATTCTCCATATCACCTTTACGCACGGCAGTAATGAAGTCGCTATAAAAATGATTAATTGGTGTATAAAGAATCTTTAACTTAGGGTTTCGTTTTAGTAATTCATTTCCAATCGCTTCCACCAAATGTGTTTTTCCAAGCCCTGGTCCGCCATATAAGAAAAAAGGATTATATTTATCACCAGGATTTTCAATAATATTCTTTGCTACCGCCACCGCAAGTTCATTATTTGTTCCGACCACAAAATTATCCATTGTGAATTTATTATTCAATCCAGTTAAAAGTGTTGGATTAAAATTATTTGTCGGTATCTTTATCTTTTCGACAGTATTTACCCGTGTTTGCAAATCCTCTAGCACTACCTCGCGGGGTTTTTTTACGCGCGTTGCATTATTCACAATAACGTAGTTTGTATTTTTTACAGATATTTTATTAGATACAAGGGCGTCTCTGATTTGTTGGTCAAATTTCTTACGAATATTTGCCTGCATAAAAATATTAGGTACTCCAATCTGGATTATCCCGTCATCGGTGCTAATGAGGGAAGTGTTAGTCTGTGCAAAGAATGTTGCATAATTTTCCTGAGAAATTTTCTGTTCAAGTTCTGCGAGCACATTATTCCACACATCAAACACAGCCACTACCTCCAGCTTCTTACCGTATAACCTTTATTGCCCCTATTATAACAAATTTTATACTTTTCCACAGGTTTTATTTTTTTAATTTTTTATTATCTAATATAGAAAAAATTCACAGGGGTGGATTTATCCACAACTTTAATTTTATAGGGTATCTAATGTGGAAAACTTCTTGAAAAAAGTGGAAAACTACGGTATAATTAAACACAGTTTACAAATACAGGGATTATGAATATAATCCTATGTGAAATAAAGGAAACATATGCCAAAGCGTACATATCAGCCACATAAGCGTCAGCGCAAACAGGAACATGGTTTCATGAAGCGTAATGCTACTAAAAATGGGCAAAAAGTTTTAAAGCGCCGTCGCATTAAAGGACGTGCTCGCTTAACTTATTAAAAGAATACCGCAAATGCGGTATCTTTTTTTCACTCTAAAATGTTTATGCTATATAATAAGTAGTATATGAAACATTTTCTTGAAACGATTCAATCTGTTTTTGAGATTGCCCCCAAAAAACGTTTCGAGGTTTTTGAGCTTTTTTTAAGCTTCATGCTTTATAATCTTGTCAGTCTCTTGCCGCCGATTGCTACTGCCGGTATTATTTCGGTTATTACGCAAGGCTCCAATTTTCACGCCATCTGGTTCTATGTTATCCTTTTTCTTCTTTTTTACATCATTGAATACACCCTTCTTGCTTGGAAATATTATATTTACGTCACTCTTTCACATTATTATTACAATACGGTTCAACAAAAACTTTTTGACCATATCATCAATAATATTTCGATTACTGAGAAGATCTCTCGCGGTCGCATTACGGATACCTTCAATGAAGACATCTCGTATCTTATTCAAACTATCAATTCGGCGGCTATTGTGCTCACTGGTGTTATTCAGCTTCTTATCATCTTTCTAATTTTTGCTAGCTATAATGTACCTATTGCTGTTGTTGCTCTCCTAATTGATCTTTTTTACATTTTTCTCATGTCCAAAAATTCCAAATTTGTCGCCAAGCATTTTGATGGGGTAAGAAAGTATAAGGATCGTCTTCTCGATGCATTAAATGAGATTCTTAATAATCTAAGACAAATTAAAACCCTTAATCTTATGCCCATCTTAAATCGTAAAATCTCCTCAAATCGTAGTAGTTTTGATGCTCAGTTCGATAAACGCTATCTGTATCTCACTGCTCGTTATTGTAAAATCCCGATGGTTATTCAGGTTGGTAAAATTATTCTCTATGTTTTACTTGCTATTTTGGTTTTCAAAAATCAAATTACTATTGATAAACTCGTTCTCTTAATTAGTTATTATGAAATGGTTGTTTTAAACACTAATAAGACTCTCGAAGAATTATTAAATCTCAGTACCTATAATATTCGCCTTCAACGCATTAAGTCTATTCTTAATTACACTAGTTATACTAAGGGTAGTTATGGTGATCTAAATAACGATTATATTAATGGTGACGTTCTTTTTGATAATGTGTCTTTTAATATTAGTGGTCGTGAGATTCTAAAAGATGTTTCCTTTGAAGCCAAGCCAAATGAAATTACCGCCATTGTTGGTCGTCCAGGTTCTGGTAAGACCACCATCATCAACTTACTTTATCGTCTCTATTCAATTAAGTCTGGTAATATTCTTATCGATGGGGAATCAATTTATCATTACTCTAAAAAAGTCTATACCACTAATGTCTCTGGTGTTTTTCAAAAACCACTTATTTTTAAGATGAGTATCCGCGATAATTTAAGTGTTGTTGATCATAGTCAAAAACAGCAAATTAACGCCTGTAAGCGTGTTGGAATCTATGAAAAAATTCTTTCTCTCCCACGTGGCTTTAACACTGTTTTAAAAGAAAACCGTGGGCTTTTTACTGATGGCGAATTACAGAAACTTGCAATCGCAAGAGCTCTTCTTAGTAAAGCTGAAATTTTATTATTTGACGAAGTAACTAGTAATGTAGATCCAGAAACCTCAAAAGAGATCATCAATATTTTAGAAGACCTTAAAGAGGATCACACAGTGATTATTATTACTCATAAACCAGAAATTATGAAGATCGCCGACAAAATTGTAGTATTAGACGCCGGACAAGTTGTTGCAAAAGGCAAAAATAAGGAAGTATTTACTAAAAGTCCACTTTATCGTACCTTGCGTAATGCAACTTTCACTAAACCTAGTATTAACGATGAGACTGAACATATCATCGAGGATAGCTCCTCCGATTTTCTGGCTCATGATGAACCAGCTCTCGATCTATAATAAAATTATTGTGATAAAATAAACTAGATGTTATCTAGTAAATATCGTTTTCATTCCCGCGGTGGTGTTAAATATACTTATCAAAAGGGAAAAACTATTAGAACTCCAAAGCTCTCTCTTGTTTTTGCTCCCAATAAAAAACAGAGGCAGCGTTATGCTGTAGTGGTATCTAAGAAAGTCCTCAAGACTGCTGTTGGGCGCAATCGTATTCGTCGTCGTCTCTATGAGGCTATTCGTCTAGAATTCGATCCTACAATTAAGTTAGATTGTATCTTTGTAATCTATTCTAGAGATTTTTTGAAAATGGATTTTGAAAAAATAAGAGCGCAGATCAGGGAATTATTAGCTAAGGCTCGTGTCGTCTAAAAGTTCTTATTATCTCACCCCTAATATGTTATAATTAACCAAATGTTTGAGTTAATTGATTTTATAATTGTAAATCCGATTATTAATATATTATTTGTTATTTATAACTACATCGGTGATTTTGGTGTGGCTATGATTATCTTTACTATCTTAGTGAAGCTACTCACTTGGCCTCTTGTTAAGAAACAGTTTCTTCAGATGAAGCTAATGCGTAAGATTCAGCCTGAACTCACAGAGATTCGCAAGCGCTGTAATGGCAATAAGCAATTAGAATCTCTACAAATGATGGATCTTTACAAGCGTAATAATGTTAAGCCCTTCACTTCCATCTGGACTCTTCTCATTCAGCTTCCTATCTTCTTCGCTATTTTCTTTGCTATTCGTATTATGGTTACTCCAACCGTAAAGGATAATGTTGAAAAACGTGCCTATCCCGTTGTCTCCGAAATGACACGTATTGATGAGATTATTAAGCTACAAAAAACATATCTTGAAAACACAGAGACTAATACCTATGATTTTAAACCTCAACTCCTAGGTCAACTCGATCTTTCCACTCGTGCTGGCGTGCAGTCCTTTAGCTCAGTTATTATTCTCCTTTTTGTCATTGGTTCTGCCTATACTCAGTATCTAATGTCAAAAATGCAGATGCCTAAAAAGAGCCAGAAAAACACCTGGAAGAAGATGGTTGAGGATGCTAAAGCTGGTAAGGATATGAATCAAGCCGACATGAATAATATGGTTTCAAGTCAAATGAATTTCATGATGCCACTCATGATGGTGATGATCACAATCAACTTCCCGGGTGCTCTCATTATGTATTATCTTCTTTCTAATATTATCGCTATTATCCAGCAGAAAATTGTCTTTAATCAGGCCGATAATCAGATGGATGATAACACCGATCGTGCAATCCTTCGTGAATTAAAGAAGAAAACCTCTGACATTAAAGAAGCAGAAGTGATTGAGAATAAGAAGACTGGTACTAGAATTACTCGTATTTCGGCCAAAGACGCAAAAAACTCTTCTCGTGAATTTTCACAAAAAAATAAACACGAAAAATCCGATAACCAACCAGATAACGGTTAGGAGAACAGGAGTTTTTATGAATCGTGATGAATCGATTCGCTTTGCAACAAAATATCTCGAAGATCTTTTATCTTTCTTCGGTATTAATGTAGCTGTATGGTCTACTATTGACGATGATGTCATTCAACTTAGTGTACCAAGTACTAGTTTAAATTCTTTATTGATCGGCAAGAATGCAGATAATCTACGTGCCCTTCAGCATGTTGTTTCCATGGCTCTTGTCGCTCATAATTCAGAGGTTACTAGGGTTAACGTGGACGTCGCTGACTATAAGCGTCAACGTGCTGAACGTATTGAGCAAAAAGCTGAAGGCTGGATTCAAAAAGTTCGTGAAACTGGTGAATCGATGATCTTAGAGCTTAATGCTGTAGATCGCCGTATTGTTCATAAGCTAGCTGAGGACTATTCGGATATTACAACCCATTCTGAGGGTGAAGGTCGTGCAAGGCACTTAGTTATTGAAAAGAAGTCAATCTAATAATCAAAAATACCCGGTAAACGGGTATTTTTTTATCCTTTTCTTATTCTTTACTTATCAACTTTTCCGACAATTACTACAAAGTCGTAATTAGCTTTATCGATTCCGGCAGGTAGCTCGTTAGCTGTCTTGATTGTAGTTCCATAATAGGTTTCTAGCTTCTGTTTAGTCTGCTCCTTATTACCGAGATTATAAACTATAACTTTTTCTGTATATTCTCCTGTTGGAGCATTACCAGTTCCAGTCACCCTAAAGCCGGCCTTTTCTAGCTCTAGCTTCTCATTGGCTGCGATCCCAGATTCATTTGTTCCATTTAATACTAAGATCCTTGAAGTCGCAGGGGAATCACTGTAGTCCGCAATCTTTGAATCAAGATATTGTTGAATTTTTGTATAATTTTGTGCCCCTGCGCTTGGGATTACAAAGGAGATGTCGAGTCCACCAACAGGGAAGCTTGCGTTTCTTACTAAATCACCATCTTTTAATCCAGTTAACGGTGCAGAGGCGATATTCGCAGGGCTAAAGTTTGAAAATACTTTTGCAGCTGTCTTCATTTCATCAATATTTACATTAGTTCTTAGATTGTCTCCTAGGACGTTTACTAAGTTAATCATAGCTGGAATATCTAAACCTTTTTCAGCGATCTTATTCTTAATTCCCACTAATACTTTTTGTTGGTTTTCACCTCTCGTGAAATCACCACCTACTGAACCATGCCTAGCTCTCGCGAGCCCCAAGGCTTTTTCTCCGTCCAACACTGTTGGTACTCCAGCCTTCATACGAATCCCAGTGTAATAATAGTCATTAATATCATCATCTACTGTTACCGTAATTCCACCTAAAGCATTTACGATTTGCACCAAAGAACCCCAGTTCACATGTACATAATAATGCATCTCCATTCCACTAATTGTCGATAGCTCTTTCATTACCGCTGTTGCTCCAGCTTCCTCATTTCTTCCATTATTACTAGCACAAGCAAATACTTCGTTAATCTTGCCAGTATAGCAAGCCTCTTTTCCTACTTTTAGATCTCGTGGCAAGCTCATTGTTACCGCATTTTTTGCATTTTGATCAACAGACATAATCATCAATGAGTCTGTTAATTGCGCTCCATCATGTACCGCATGACCCTCAGCGCCAGTCATGTCATATCCCGATGTTCCAAAAATTGCAATATTAGTACGGCCTTTTGCATCCATCTTTAATGGAGTAACCTTTTCGGATACCACAGTTTTTACAAGATCAACTAAACCAGATTTTCCGCCAGTTAGTTTTGAAATTAGGCGATCACCATATAAATATGCTGCAGCTCCGCCACCAAGTAATATTATTAATACTATCGTCAATTTTAAATGGCGTCTAAAAAAACCTTTTTTCTTATGATTATTTTTTTCTGTCTCTAAAGAGTCTTTTTCTCGTCTTTCTCCAAATAACTCGTCGGTTCCAAGTGCTACTGAATTTTCAAGGAATTCATCATAGTCTTTCTTTGATGTTTTAGGTGTCTTCTTTTTAAATAAACCAATCGACCTAACTGAAGAGAATGAGTTATTTTTTCTAATATTTTCAAAATCACCCAATCTTCGACGACTGTTGTTTGCGTCTAATTTTGCAGAGGAGTCACTAAAGTCTTCGTTTAAATTATCATCAAATTCTTCAGAGGCTTCTCTTAATTCACCATCAGTAAAATCCCAGTCTGCTGTATACTTTTGTCTATTATCCTCCAATTTTCGTCGACTCTCTGCCTGTACTACTAATGGATCGTCACTCTGCGCCATTGACATATTGCGAGCTCGAATGTTTTGTTTTCGTAATCTTTCAGCCTGTAATATTCTTTGTTGCTCTAAGTGTTGTTTTGTGGCATGAGCTTCTCCAACCTCCAGTCCAGCTCTAGGTCTTGTTTGTCTAGTTGATTTTTTGTTTCTTGAAGGTGAAACCAAACCGTCAATATATGAATTGCTCATTTTTACCACAAAATCTCCATCTACTATATAATTATAACAAATATGGCATTAAAATTAACCAAAAAGCAAAAGCGTTTAATGGACTTTCTGCAGGATTTTCAGAATAACCATGACTACTCACCATCCTATCGTGAAATTGCTGCCGGACTTGGTCTTCGTTCGGTTGCCTCTGTTGCTGAGCATATCGATCATCTTGTGCAGCTAGGTTTTCTCAAGCGTAATCCAGGTTCCGCTCGTTCTCTCGAAATTGTAGACCTCTCATTTCCTGAAACCACCGCCCTCTTTAAACAACGTCTTGAATTTGCTTCCGATCCAGATCGCGAAGTTTTATTAGAGGCTGCTCAAATTCTTGGCCTCGATCTCGAATCATAAAAATTAAGCAATTTAAAACAGACTGTGTAATCAGTCTTTTTATGACAATATTAAAATAACGCCTTAAAACCGAACAATAAGAAACCTCTATTTTTAAGAAACCGAACATATTAATAAATCTTGTTTTTGCTAAAACCGAACACTAAATACAGTAGTGTAAAATCCTTGTGGATAAAAACCTTCCACTGTTAATAACTGAAACCGAACAGTTAAGCGTTATTAAAAAATAAATTAGATAAAAACACAATGTGGACATGTGGAAAACTTCTGAAAAACTTATACTATGATAGAATATATAAAAAAGGAGGTCTATGGGGTTATTTAACTTTAGAAAAACACCAGATAATAGCTCAAACGATAAAAATAATACACAGCAGACTTCTTTATTACGCACTAAAGGATTTGAGTATCTAAATAATAAAGAAATATACCTAGACAGCGCCTGTCAGTCTCTTCGCCCACAGCCAGTAATTAATAGCTTGGTTGAATATTACCAAAAACACAACTCTTGTGGTGAACGCGTAAAATATCAATGGGGAAAGATTACTGATCAAAAAGTCTCAGAAACCAGAGATCATATTTTAAAATTTCTTAAACTTAAGAAAAAAGATTATTTTGTAAGTTTTACTCTTAACACCACCTATGGTCTAAATCTTCTTCTTTCTCAATTTGATTTTAAAAAGGCGAGTATTAAGACTATTGTTACATCTGATATTGAGCATAACTCTGTTTTTCTTACTACTCTTCAAGCATCACAGAACAATAAACTAGAAAGACTCGTTTTATCGCGTGAGGTAGATGGTAGTCTTCCGATTTCTGAAATTCCCGACAATTCACTAGTCGTCGTTAATATAATGAGTAATATTGATGGTCGTCTTCTTCAAAATCTTCAAGAAGTAGTGCATTATGTTCATCAAAAACAAGGTTATATTATCCTTGATGCGGCTCAGGCTATAGCTCATCACTCTGCTATTCTTGAACAGACTGAGGCTGACGCAATCTGCTTTTCTGCTCATAAATTATATGCACCATCCTTAGGCGTTATGATTATCCGAAAAGATTTTCTTTCCTATATCAAACCTACTTTTCTAGGTGGTGGTATGGTTGATGATGTTGATAAAAGTACCTATCTCCCTTCTTTTGAGCATCCCGATAAATTTCACACTGCTTTTGAACCGGGATTACAAGCCTGGGGTGAGATTATTGCTCTTAATTCTGCTCTTGATTGGCTCGATCAACTTCCAGCTGCCGCCAAAGACCGTCTCTCTTCTTGCTCAGAGAAACTCTATCAGTTTCTCTCCACTCATCCAAAGATCCATTGCTTAAATCAATATCCCTCAACTGTCCTCACTTTTTATTTAAAAGACATTGACAGTCATCTTCTCACTGAAGCTTTAAGTGACCAGGGAATTATGGTTCGCTCGGGGTATTTCTGTGTGCACTATTACCTTGATCATAAGCTAAAACTCCCGCCCCTTTTACGTCTATCTTTAGGTTATCAAAATACCGAAGCAGAGATCGATCGTGTAATAAAAATTCTAAGTAAGTTCTAATCTATGTATTATAATTAATGTCTACTGAAAGGTAATCGAAAAAGGAATTTATGGTTTGCATTGCTGCGTTTATTATCTTAAGTTTAATCTCAGTTTTTGTTGGTTTCTTAAGTCTCTTTAATAAGCAATTAGGTAAGAAATATTGGGCGGTTTTTAAAAAGGCCTGGCACTGTGTTTTCAAGAAAGTCCGCTTGCAGAAATGTGACACCAATTTTAAAGATGATGTAAAAAACACTCTCCTCAAAAAACTAGTTTTAAAAAACCCAAAACTCCTAAAACCAGCCAGTTTTCTAATCGAGGTCGTCTCTGTTTTAATTGTCTTTATCACCGTTTGGTCCTTTGTTGTTGCAATTAAATCACTCCTTGCTCTCTGGGTTTTTGGCACTTGTAATATTTCAGCGCCTAGTCAATGCGGTCTCGGGGCAGAATCTTGCAGTATTGATCAAGCCGAACCTACCGACCTTGCTGGTAAAATTGGTCGTAGTTTCTCTGAATGGGGTGAAATTTTTTCCGCCATTCCTGATCGTCTAAAAACTTGGCAAGAAAAAGAATACTTTATTTCCACTAGTATCCCTCTAATTAATTTGACCGACAACACACAGGATCAAGCAAGATACCAGACCCAATCAAAACAGCTTCTCGACTTTTATCAAAATCAAGCAACCCCTGATGGCTTAAATATCGCCATTGATCTCGTTGATCCAGGTTGTGTTATCTGCATGCAGTCATATCGTAATCAAAAACAATCTGGTTTCCTTGACCGATATTTTACGGTAGCTAACCTCTATGCTATTCCAAACACCTCCGGTGCATATAAGTTTGAAAACTCTAAGCTCATTACCGATTATCTAAATACCTCAGTTTTTCTTGTGCAGGATTATTTAAAATCCCATAAACTTGAATTATCTACAGAATTATCAAATCTCTTGCGTCTTCCTACTAGGCTGATCAATCGCCTCTATGCTGAAACAAAAGATAATCGAAACTATATTGAATATTTTAACTATACCTATGATGCAAATCAGGCCTTAACTGAACTCAATCAATGGGCCAGCGATTTTGGTCTTAGCTCTCACTATCGACAACTAATAGCCGAAATGGTTTATTCTAGACACCAGCAGCGCTTTGACCAAGATGGTATAAAAAATATTACTGCCATTAACTCTCAAAAAACAAAAAAATCATCTGATCAAAAAACACAATTAGATCAAAACAGGGAAAACTTCTTGGATAAGCTTAATGCAAACGATCAAGAAATCCAAGAACTTGTTGAGAAAAAAATTAAGGCTAAAGGTATTCCTGTCGAGCTTTATGATCAGAAAAAGCATAATGGTCTCTTCAAAATCTAATTAAAATTCTATTAACCACCCCTAAAATAAAAATATCAGGTATAATGACCTTATTATGGAGGTCAAAAAAGTAGAAAAACAGAGAAATTATTCTCTTGATCTTTTGCGTGTTATTGCAATTTTAATGATTATTATTTTTCATATCTGTTATAAAACTCTTATCTTTAATAATCTCAGTGAATTTAATAAGTTAATTGTTGCCTTCTTCCTACATTTTGGTGAGATTGGCGTTAATCTTTTTATGCTTATTACAGGCTTCTTTTTATATAAAAGTAACAGTTCTAAAACTACAAAAATCATTCGTCTCATATACGACATCTGGTTTTATTTTATTTTAAATATTATTCTTTGCGCCATCGTTAAAGGTGGCTATGTCGTCACACTTAGCGCATTCTTTCCGACCAGCCTCGGATATTTTTGGTATGTCACATGCTATATCTGTATTTTAATTTTCTCTCCATATCTTAATCTCTTGATAAAGAATCTTGAACAAAAAGATCATCGAAAGCTACTGATAATCTTTCTTGTTATTCTATCGATTATCCCAACTATCAGTGGCCTAGCTGTCGCTAGTGTCGAAAACGGCCCCGTTTATAGTCGATTCATCTGGTTAATTTTTATGTATTTTCTCGGTGCCTACATTTCAAAATACCAAGAGAGCGACCATCTACTAAAAAATGACCGTGAATTTTTTATTAAGTTTAATATCCTCTCTTCACTTTTTGCTATTATTTTTATCTTTATCTTTAAGTATCTTTCAGTCTCATTTATGTCAAAAGTGCCTATGTTCTATATGTGGCCGCCAAATTCCATCGTGGTTTTTCTTATGAGCTTAAGTTTATTTATGATTTTTGTTAAAACTAACCTAACAAAGAAAACTAAGGTCATTAAGTTTATAGAAAAAATTTCTAAGCACACTCTTGGTATCTATCTACTTCATGATGCACCTTATAATTATCTCATTTTTGCCGATTGTTTTATTTGGTTCCAGGGGTTTAGTACCTCTAAGAGTCTAGTCTTTTTAATTGCTCTAAGCACAATCCTCGTCTTTACTGTAAGTCTAATCGTCTCGATTGTTAAAAAATTCACCGCCGACCGACTCTATCAGGTGATATTTGATAAGATTGAACAGAAACTTAAAAAGTCCTTAAATTCTTCTAACTTATAAAAACATCCTCAATATGCTAAAATATAACCATAAAAGGTATATATTGATATGGCAAAACGAGCAATAAGAAAACAGCGCAAAAATAAAGCCCCCATCTTTATTATTTTCTTTTTTATCCTTGCCATTATTGCTACAATTATTGTTCTCAAAATTTTTAAAATTATAGACACCAAGGGAAAACCTTCTTCAAATTCTGAAAGTACAGAAATAGTTCATCAAAAAACCGATCAACCTTCTACTAATAATGAGAACCAACCAATTCACACTGAGGATGGTACAAAAGAAGATGCCGAGGCTGGTCGTACCCCAAAAACACCAGAACAGTATGAGGGGCAAGATGTTAATCAGCTTGATAAGCTAACTGGCACTATTACTTATTCCGAAAAGTCAGGCGATAAATATCGTATACGTGTCAATATTAATCAGTTTTTAAAGCTTCCTGGTACCTGTAAACTCACTGTTACTTCAGTCAGTACTGTTGTATATACTCAAACTGTCAGTATTATCTCCAATCCTTCCTCTGGTAGTTGTGAAGGTTTTGATATTCCACTTTCCAGTATCCCCTCAGGTGATCTTAATGTTAAAATCGAAGTTAACGCAAATCAAAAAACAGGTTTAATTGAAGGAAGAATTACTAACTAATGAAGAAAAATCTTGTACGTATTATTCCAGAGAAAACGGATAGAAGATCAATAGCTCATCATGGCGATACGCCTGCTAATTTTTCTTTCTCAAAAAAATCAAGAAATATATTGGTCCTTATTTTTGTTTTCTTTATGATTTCTGCTCTCAGTTTTTTACTTGCCAAAAATCTTAAAGAGTCGCAAGCCTATGATATTTCAAAATTTAGTGCAGGTAATATTATATCTGACTATACCATGTCAAATACTGAGACAATGAACGAACAGCAAATTCAGGAATTTTTAACCTCCAAAAACTCCTGCAATGACCGTAATATTCAGCGTGCCGCCAACTTTCCAGGCTACCAGTATCACATTGAAAATGGAAAATTCGTCTGTCTTTCAGAAGAAACTTTTGAATATAATGGAGAAAAACAAACTGCCGCCAGGGTTATTTATCAAGCTAGTCGTGATTTTCAAATCAATCCACAGGTTCTCATTACTCTGATCGAAAAAGAGCAAAGTCTAGTTACTGATACCTGGCCAAATCACATTCAATACCGTAGCGCCACTGGTTTCGGCTGTCCAGATACCGCTGCCTGTGATGCAAAATATTATGGTTTCCGCAACCAAGTCAGAAACGCCGCCAAACTTTTTAGGGATGTCCTAGATGGTGGTTATACTAATTATCCAGTTGGCGAGAACTTTATTTATTACAATCCAAATTTCTCTTGTGGAGGCTCTAAGGTCTACGTTGAGAACCTTGCCACTTCTGCCTTATATCGTTATACCCCATATCAACCAAATGCCGAGGCTCTTAAAAATTATCCAGGCACTTCGTATTGTGGTGCTTATGGTAATCGCAACTTCTACATGCTCTTTTCTCGTTGGTTTGGAGATCCTACTGTTTCAAAACAAGTTATTAAATTTAAAACCATTGCAAGACCAGATGCCACAGCCAATCAACAGGGAATCATTCAAGATGGCAAATACTTCCTCTCCACCGGTTTAGATCCAAACTTCTATCTTGATGTTCAGTATGCCAACAAAAATGAGCATGCGCTTGTTCAGATGTATTCTCAATGGTCTAAAGAAAATCAGGCTCAGCAGTGGCAGTTTACTCATCTTGGTAATAATATTTACACTATCAAAAGCGTCCTCTCTAATAAAAATCTTTCATACAGCTTCGATGATATTCTAAACAAGCCACAACTAAATCTCACCACTGAAAATCTCGATGACTGTTCTAATCGCTGGAAAGCAGTTAAAACGCAGAATCAGTATACTTTTTATTCTTCCTGCGATGAAGCTAGAAGTCTAGCCGTACGTGGTCAATCCGTTACTTACGCTACTCCAGTAGAAGTCAATCTATCTAGTAATCCAACCCTGCAATCTGAACACTGGCAACTCACGCCTGCCTCCACTCCTGCTTTAGTCAAACCTCTTATCGAAGATGGCAACTATTATATTAAAACCTCCCTCAATCCAAACTTCTATCTTGATGTAGCTTTCTCCAGCCCAGCAGATTTTGCCAAAGTCCAACTCTATTCCCAATGGTCCAAAGAGAACAAAGCTCAGATCTGGAATATCAAACATCTGGGTAATAATAAATACCAGATTAAAAGCAGTCTTTCCGGTAAGCTCCTCAGTTTCAATCTCAACAACGTTTCAAATAATGAACCAGTCTTCCTCCTTTCAGAAAGAAATAACAACTGTTCACAAATTTGGCAAGCTGAACAAGTAGATGGTGGCTTCTTCTTCCATACTACTTGTGATGAGAAAAAAGCCTTAGATGTTAATGGTGCTCTTGCTTATTATGGTACACAGATTCAAATCTGGGATAAATGGTCCAATACCAATAAAGCTCAGATTTGGAGTTTAGAGAAAATCACCTCAAAGATTGAATCTGTTCCTGAACCTACTCCTGCGCCTGCCTCCACTCCTGCTTTAGTCAAACCTCTTATCGAAGATGGCAACTATTATATTAAAACCTCCCTCAATCCAAACTTCTATCTTGATGTAGCTTTCTCCAGCCCAGCAGATTTTGCCAAAGTCCAACTCTATTCCCAATGGTCCAAAGAGAACAAAGCTCAGATCTGGAATATCAAACATCTGGGTAATAATAAATACCAGATTAAAAGCAGTCTTTCCGGTAAGCTCCTCAGTTTCAATCTCAACAACGTTTCAAATAATGAACCAGTCTTCCTCCTTTCAGAAAGAAATAACAACTGTTCACAAATTTGGCAAGCTGAACAAGTAGATGGTGGCTTCTTCTTCCATACTACTTGTGATGAGAAAAAAGCCTTAGATGTTAATGGTGCTCTTGCTTATTATGGTACACAGATTCAAATCTGGGATAAATGGTCCAATACCAATAAAGCTCAGATTTGGAGTTTAGAGAAAACATTTCTTTAGTACCCACTCTTCTTTCTCTATCGTGCTATAATTAAAGCATGATGAAGGTAGATAAATCTTGTTTAAAAAACTGTATTTTAATATCCGGAACCGATCAGATTCTCTCGCAAAAAATTGCCGACAACCTTGGTCTTAAACTAGCAAATCGCACTTCGGATACATTTAGTGACGGAGAAGTTCACGTTCAAATTCTCGACGATATTCGAGGTAAAGACGTCTTTATTATCCAGTCTACCAACCCTCCTATCGATCAGCACCTTTTTCCAGTCTTGCTTTTAGCAGATGCCGCAAGGCGTGGCTTTGCCAAAAGTATTAATCTGGTTATTCCTTATTTTGGTTATGCTCGCCAAGATCGTATGGCTGAGCCTAATACTCCAATTAGTTCCAAGGTTATCGCCGATATCCTACATTCTGTTGCTATAAATCATGTCATTACAATCGATCTTCACTCCGCTCAGACTCAAGGCTTCTTTGATATGACCATCGAAAATATTACTCTTGAAAGCCAATTTGCTGCCTATATCGAAAAGCATTATAAGAAGGATTCTTTTGCTATTGCTTCACCGGATGCAGGTGGCGTTAAGCGCGCACGCAAGATCGCCGATTTAGTTCACTGTAATGATGTGATCATTATTGATAAAAACCGTTATGTTAAAAATAAAAGTAAGGTCATGAATATTATCGGTGACCCTAAAGATAAGAATATTATCATTATCGATGACATGATCGATACTGCGGGTACTATTTGTCATGCTGCCGCTGCCCTTAAAGAAAAAGGCGCAAACCATGTCAGCGTCATGGCTACTCATCCAGTTTTTAGTGGTAACGCTTATGAGAATCTCAGTAAAGAGGATATTGACAAAATTATTGTGACTAACACTCTCACTGTTAAGCCAGAACTTACCAAGGTTGACTTTATTGATATTTCAGAAATTCTTGCCGAAAACATTTATCAAATTTTTAGCCACAAGTAGGGAATTATATGCAAAAACTTAAAAACATTATCAAGCTTCTCCGTCCAAAACATTCAATCAAAAATCTCTTAATTTTTCTTCCGTTAATTTTTGGACTTCGTAATCTTACTTTTCAAGATTTTCGTAGCTGTATTGCCGGTTTCTTTGTCTTTTGTTTGGTTGCTTCCTCAATCTATATTATTAACGACTACAAGGATATCGAAAAAGATCGCCTGCACCCAGTCAAGAAAAATCGCCCGCTGGCCAGCGGTGCCGTCACTAAAAAAGAGGCCTGGATTACTCTAGCTATTCTCCTGATCTTAGCCACCACTATTTCATTATTTTTCCATTTCTCCTGGGTTTCCATTGCGCTCATTGTTGCTTATTTCTTCCTTAATTTGTTTTATTCTCTTGGTCTTAAGAATATTCCAATCATTGACATCTCTATTCTCGCTTCAGGCTTTCTCATCCGCCTCTTCCTCGGTAGTAGTCTCACCAATATTACTATCTCCGCCTTGCTCTACCTTGTTGTTCTGTCCGGTGCTTTTTATCTTGGTATTTCTAAACGCTATAACGAAATTACTAAAACCGGCAGTCAAACCAGGGCTGTTCTTAAAAAATATAATGCTGATTATCTCAAGTCCATCATGAATATGTTCCTGATGTTAATTATTGTTTTCTACACCGAATGGTGTATTAATGCCAATACTTCCTATCGTGATCTCTATCTCATTAGTGTCCCTCTTCTTATTATTCTGATGATTTCTTATATCTACACTGCCGAAAAGGATAAATATGGTGATCCAGCTGATGTAATTATGAAAAACAAGCACCTCGCTCTTATGGGGCTTATCTTTGTTAGTTATTTAATGGTCATTATTAGGCTCTAATATGAATGTTTATGATTTTGATAAAACCATCTATGACGGTGATGCTTCCTTAGATTTTTGGAAATATAAAGTCCGAAAGGAGCCGCTCCTATTAGGTTATCTTCCATACCAAGTCTTTTCAGCTTTTCTTTTTAAGGCTAAAATTATTAGTCGTAAAGAATTTAAGCAACGTTTCTTTATCTTTCTAAGATCCATCCATAATTTAGACCTAAGTAATTTTTGGGATCACCATCAATCCAAAATTAAACCATGGTATCTAAAACAGAAGCAACCAGACGATCTAATTATTTCAGCATCACCAGAGTTCATTCTCAAAGAAATGACAGATCGCCTTCAAATTTCTCTAATTGGTACTAAAATGAATCCTAAAACAGGGAAGATTACGGGTGAGAACTGTCGTGGTGAAGAAAAAGTCCGTCGCTTTAAAAGGCAGTACCAAGACGCCTCCATCAATCAATTCTACTCAGATAGTCAAAGTGACGCTCCACTAAAACTCTTAGCAAAAGAATCATTTCTTGTTAAGAAGGATCAACTTAGTCCTTGGACTTAAACTAATATCCAAATTTATCTCTTCAAAAAATAAAAGCCCACATGGGCTTTTATTTTAATATAAAGCTCTCCCCCAGAAGAAAACATGTGGATGTTTTTCTTTTGCTTCGTCGTCGATTTCTCGTTTTAGAAACTCAAAATTACTTCCGTCCGCCTTCACGATTTTATGATCCAAAAGATTATAGAATACGCCCATATAATGATTATTAATTACTACTTTACTTTGTGGATTCTTTTCAACATAAGCTCTCGCTTCCATTAACTCTGTCTTAACTATGCGGTTACCCCCTGGTGTAATCGCTCTGAAATATAGAAATGGTAATTGATTTAAGAAAATAGTTACCACAAGCATTACTGACAATATCTTCGCAAGATGATCTTCCGGCTTCTGGTTCATTCGCCCTAATATAATTGCTAAGGCTATTGGGGTTAGTAGGTAAATATTTGGTGCGTACCGAGCCCACCAGTTTTCCGTAGGTAATACCAAATAAAGCAAAATACTTATTAAAACGCAACTAGTGATAATTTTATATATAGCTCTATCATCAGTCCCCTTCTTATCTTTAAAAGCAGTAATTAGGTATCCAAGAATTATTGCAATACTTAAGATGAAGATGAAGCTATAGAAAATACCAAAACCGCCAATTCTTGTATCCGTAATATTGAGACTATTAATCTCTTCATTATTCCAGGTTAGTGGAATTTTATATTCAAGTGCCTTCCAAGAATATAACTGCACATTATCACTTCTTGAAAACACAGAAATCAATAGTTTTTCAACCTGATTTTTATTCATTAATTCCGCAGGTTGCATTGTAGTGATAATATCTGAGCGGTTATCGCCAAGTAATGGATAAAATGGATTCTTCATCGTAAGCGTATTTTTTACATAGCTAGTACTTCCAATCACTAAGATTGAGAAAAGTATCGAAAATACTGTCATTCCAAACAACTTATAATAGTCGGCAGCCTTAATTTTTTTCTGTACCATAAGGATAGTTAAATAGATGGCCAGTGGTAGAATACCAGCTGCGATCAATAGAATACCAGTTAGTTTTAGATTAGCTAAAATACAAATGCTAAAGAAGAAGATGAATAATAGGTCAGCTGTAATTCGTCTGTTCTTTATTAACTCAAAAGTGATCAAGCTAATCGTTGCAATATAGATATAGAAGGTAATGGCTAGATTTCCGTCGATGTAGAAACTGAAAAATTGTGAAATCACTACTGGCGAAAATACTGTTACACAGGCTAAGATCATGCTTTGTAAATTCTTAAATTTAAATCGTTTAAAATAATTTACCAGTATAAATAATGCTCCGCCAATCAACAGAAAATTCAGTGACTTTGCCGTCTCAATATTCCCAAATACACGGTAGACTGTAGCTCCAAAAATCCAACTTAGATTTTGATAGTGGTCTATCCAGGTAAAAATCTTAGCTCCTCGAATATGAAAAATATTATCACTATAATCTTCCGCTGTCTGATAAACTGGATTCCATCCATGTGCCATCATTCCAATCGCTCCCTTATGATAGCTATTTCCATCATAGGAGGAGTCATAAATCTTGCTAGCCACAAAAATCGCTCCAAACAACATTACTATGAATAAACCAATACTTAGTAGTTTATTTATCTGTGACTTATTATTCTTTGCTCCGATCAAGGTAAAGGTAATTAAAGTAATAATTAATGAGGACCAAAAATTAATAACCGAGATATTTAGCCTAAAGCAGAAGAGAATCACTGAAACCAGTACATCAACTACAATAAAGCCAATTAGTAACAATCCAGTACCGTACAATATTTTAAATAGTCTCTCAAATTTCTTCATAATCTCTCCCTTCTTATTTTAGTATAAATCTTGTAAAGAAATTCTGTCCCACTTCATATTTTGTAATAAAATTCTTGATGAAAACCTTTGATTCATTATGCTCGAAGTTTGCCAGAGAACCATAATCATCACTCTCAAAACGGTACACCGAGGCTTGTTTGTAAGTATATACTAGTGAACGATTAATTTCTGTCAGATTTGTCGGGAGAGACAATAGGAGTATTAAGTTAACAATCCATAATCGATATTTCTTTACCGTCTTGTCTAGATAGAAATTTACGGTCTCAATAAATAATAGAATCATAATTGGTATTGTCGATCGATTGCCGAAATCTGCTCCTCCACCAAGATAAAAGAGCGGTAGAATCGTTAATAAAATAATTGCAAACAGCACCGTGCTTCTATTCTTCTTTGTTAGAATTGCCAAGAAGATCGAAACTTCAAACACTAAATAAACTACATAAGACAGTAGATATTCTCTGAGAGGAACAATATATGTCCTAGAAAACATTAATCCCACAGGACTCGAGTTTTGTTTATATAGGAATAAAATTGGTATAACACTTAGTGCCGGAATAATATTCTCAAAACAACAAGCTTTCTTAAAAGTCGCCGAAAAACCCTCTTTTCTTACATCAATTATTAGCTCACGTATCATTATTAATAAAAGACCTACCGTGGGTAGCGGTGCAAAAGCTACTGCAAGTGATAAATATAATCCAAAAAGTTTTATATTTTTATTATTCATTAGTAGCATAGTGACAATCCAAATTGGAATCGCTTGATGAAAAACCCAAAACCAATACGTGAAAAAACCATGAAAGGAGAACATCTGTAATGGTGTGTCAATGTAATTGATCATGTTAGGAAATTCAAAGCTTCCACGAATTAATAATCGGTCAAAGAAATAGGCTAGAAAATCAACTCCTGTTATCGCAATCAAGATTAACAAAATTTTTAAACTTGCTTTCTTAAAAAATCGAAAAATCAGATAGCAAATCGCCACCACTCCAAAATATAAATAGAAGAATAAAAAGAGTGAAGCCACTGTATAACTCTTACTAATTTTACCCACTGCCGCTGCCGGTAAAAACCAAGCCAAATAATAGGATAGCAGTCCTCGCTCTGAACCGATAAATTTCGCTTCTTTAGAATCAGCTTCAAAATCATACTTCACCGGCCACTTATGATTGACCATATCATGAAGCAAAGCATTTCGACTATTATAATCCCAGTTCTGAAACATTAAACCACCTGCTCCTGAAATAATATTTAATCCCAGAATCATCACTAAACTTAAAGTAATTACTTTAATATTAAAGATTTTTTTATATTCCTCTAAAGTTCTAGTCTGAATACTTTTATAAAATATCACTAGTCCATAGATAGCAGCCAACATACAGGGAATTGCTACATATACTTTAAACCAGAACCATAGCCATATCAAAATTGGTATCATTAAGAAGATATAAATGAGTAATAAAATTGTTTTATCAACCTTCTTGTAGAAGTTCAGCCAGTTATTCTCAGTTTTCATTGTTACTCCCTATTATTTAACATTAGAAACATCTCAGAGGCATGCCAAATGCTAGATAGTCTTGGCCCCTTCTCATGACTATAGTGTTCATTGATCAGTTTTTGTTCTTCCGCCTCAGCTTCGGTTAATTCACCATCAAAAGTTAATGGGTATGCTTCATCCAAAATTGTCGTCAAACCATAATGACCAGGTTCTTGATGTACGCTCGCCCATTCTTTTGCCGGATGCATTGGATCTACAATATTGCCATGTTTGGCTTCTTTATAATCATTTAACCACCAAGTTAATCCCAGGTATTTATCAGGCTTTCCCAAATTAAAGTCATATCCAAGTTCAATCCTGTTTTTTCTCCCCCCGTTGATTAATAGGGCAGTCGGATAGTAACCCATTTCTTCCTCATCAACCTTACCAGTAAATTCTCCATCAATGGCTTTTTGTTTTACTTCAGTACGAATTTTATTTATCAAATCTTGTCGATTATTAGTAATCGCGCCAAGTAGATAAAGTAACTGGCCAGGATTATCTGCAGACTCTACGCATTTCGGTTCATTTTTTTCTAGTTTATTGCGACAATCGTAAATAGAACCAATCTGTTTCATCCAATTTTCAAACAGCCAAGTATTCTTAGTTTCTTCAAGTACCATAGCTGCCATCATACCCTCCCGGTATAATCCGGATTCATTTGTTTTTGCCATTAATGTTGTTCTTGGTTTTCCTTGGTTAATATTTACCAAAATTTCTTGATGTAGAACTTTTAGGATTCGACCTATTTTGGATTCTTCAAAGTTAGGTAGATTAATCTTGTTCTTGCTGGTAGAAATAGTTTCATTTGTAATATTTTCAACAAGTTTTGTTTCACGATTATTAAGTCTATCATCTTCCCATTGGTTGTAATGATTCCAGTCCTCCCAAGTTCTCGCCAGGCGTCCTTTTTCAATATGTATGCCGGTCTCATCTTCATAAATTCTCGTGATTTTACCAGCCTGGTCAAGTAATAACACGGTGTACATGTTTGGGATAATCATCTCGTGGGTAAAGTCAAAACTTCGAACTACCTGCTTATTCTGTAAGTCAATTAATTTACCTTTTTTGTAAATCAGTTTCTTGCGATCGCCCATGCCGAAACTAAAGAAATCTGAATTCTTTTTGTGGCTGATTTCATATTTTTGAACAAAATATGTCTGAGCTCTTAGTGGTACATCAAGCTCATATAGATACTCAGCTAACTCATTCGTCATTTGTTTTGTAAAATCATTTCTCAAAAATGGCTTATAATCAACCCCCGATCTGTCTAGTGCTTCAACATTTTTTATCTCACGATTGTTCAGGTATCCAGAGAATGAAACCCATCCAACTAGGCTCACTATAACTATTACCACCCCAGCCACTACTTTTAACTTTACCTTCCTAATTACTACTGCCGCAAAAATTACTAAGCCTAATACGATTAATATTAGGATGTATTTTGGCATTGTTGCTTTGAAGCCAAATTTAGCGTGAACTTCTTGAAGATATTTTATAATGCCAATCACCTGTAGGAATATATAGGTAGTCATCGTCTGTATTTTGTATTTTACAAAAAAGTCGCGCACGTAATTTAATAATTTCGTTTTTTCATCCAAATGCGTAAAGATATAAAATAAGATTGCAATAATTAAGAAATTGTAATGTAGTACATACAAAAAGCTTTCGTATGGATTATAGAAAATATGTAATACAAAATTAAAACCATAGGCAAAAAGTAAGGCGAAATAAATTTTTTCTTTAAAGATTTTTCGCTTAGCAAAGAAGTAATAAAAATTGATTAAACTAAAAAGCCCAAAGCTTGCTAGTCCCAACACGTTTATCAAATTATTTTTTTCTAGAATTAAACCTCCTAGTAGGCCGAATTGATATACAAATGAGGTGTTCATTTGGAATATTACACGTTTAATACTCCAGGTTCTTTCAATATATGTAAATTCTTCAGAATTTTTATCCAGCAAAAAACCATTAATGCTCGAAGTGAAGAAATTATTTGCAGATGGCCAAAAAGATTTTTGAATATCAGCTAACATCACGGTAATCGAAAGTACGACTAGGAGAACCGAACTAAATTTAATAAATTTGCATTTTACGTTTTTGTTTAAAAAGATAATTATGCTAAGTAAAATTAAGAACTGTACAATATTAGTTAAAGTAAAAGCTAAGCTAAAAATTCCCGCGATTACTAGTAATGCATAATCTTTTAACTCTAGTTTTTTGTCAATTAAACCAGCCGCAATAACCCACATCACTATTAAGCCAAACTGTGAAAATACGTAAGTTTCGAAAATAGAATTAAAGGCTACTTGTGTAAAGGACAATGTCAAAATAACTGTTGCAGTTAAACTGGTTTTTTTACTTACTCCAAGCTTCTGCATAAAACGGTAGAATAATGTTGCACTCAGTGCTCCGATGGCTGCCTCAAAAATTACTGCAGCAACAATTACTCCAGTGAATCTTCCGAGTAATCTTATAAAAGGTTGCGTTAATATTACAAATAATGGATGTACTGAGGTTCGATAATGTAGACCTTCTTGCATGGTCATATCTTGCAGTACACGTGGTGTATCGCCACCATAAAACACGTCGGTCTCTGTTCCGTTTGTAATTAGGTTTACAAAAGAGAGTAGGAACAGATTGATGGCAAAGACTATTGTAAATATTTTTAGAAATTCTTTAATCTTGTCGCCGTGGTTTTTTAGAAAATCTTTTATCTTCATCTTCAACTCTTTCATCTTATTGTCCCTTACTCCACCTCGTTATTTTTTAGAAGTCTTCCTTCATCTTCTTAATAAATGCTTTCCAGCTATGCCTCTCCTCAAGCAATTTCTGCGCCTCCTTCACATATTCTTCGTATTTTTTCGGGTTCTTCCTAAAATCTTTCAGTTTCTTTACGTAGCCATCAACATCTCTAATTTCTTTAACTAGGGAACCAGTCTTTCCATCCTGGATGAATTCATGTACTCCACCGTCATTGCTTGCTAGAATTGGTAGTCCCGCTGCAGTTGCCTCAAGCAGAATATTTGGCACACCATCACCCACACTCGTGTAAAGTAAAATATCATAATTTTCGGTTGGTAAGTTTGAGAAGCCATCAAACGCACCGCAGTAATTAATTACTGGTACTCCATCAAAGAAATTTTTATCCACGTCGTCTGAAAACGCTCCAAATACATCAATTTGAAATTCTTTTGAATCCAGCTTATTTGCGATTAGCTTGATCATATCTGGCATTTTTTCTCTTGTTACTCGACTCGCCCAAAGTACCTTCACTTTTTTATTAGCTTCAGCATGATGAACCGGCTTTATTTTATCCATGATTGGTTGGTACTGTACCTTGAATAGTTTTTCATCCAATGCATTCTTCTCAATCGATTCTTCGACAAAAGTTTGATTATCCGTAAAGATCTTCTTTACTACTGGATAAATATCAAAGATGAATGGATCATCAAAAGAAAAGCGGCAAGTAAAATTACTCTCTGGGATAAAGCAAGATGCGAATACTGAAACGGTTAAGTCATAATGATTTTTGATTAACTCTTGATGTTTATATGCCCACGCATATGCATATTCTGAGTTAATTATGTGTAGTCTCTTACACTTAAGTTGTGTAATTACTCTTGATAATAGCTCATCTTTTTCGTAAGGTGGGAGTCCCTCCGCCAATTTACCAAATTCAATCAAATCGGTATTTTTTGGCAACATTTTAGCCCAAACATTTTTATTTGGTAATGTAGTGATAACTGTGAATTTAGAACCCGGATGAATTTCTTCTATCGCCTTCATCATATTTAACATCACCTTGTCCGCACCACCACGTACCACCCAAGGTACCATAAAAATATAATCAGGTACATGAGTCACCGACTGTGCAATCTTAAGATAAATTTCTCCAATTATTGAAAGGTCACTTGGGTCATAAATTTGAGTTCTTTTTAAGATAAATGGATACGGATAAAGTTGAGTTTCAAGAGGATTAATTTTTGCCCACTCTCTCACCACAAATTCCGGGATTTTCTCAAGTTTGTTTTTCTGATTAAACTTATTCAAAATCTTTAAAGTCAGTTTTGCTGGTGGTGTAATAAAATAATTTAAGAAATTATTGTCTCGAATTTTCTTATATAATTTATAACCTTTTCTCTTTAGAGAAACTTCAACTGGAACGTCAGCATGCGAATCTGCTCGAAATTCGCGTACTTTCGCAAAATCAAAAAGGTCCAAATATGGAATAATTTGATGCATATTATTACTAGAAGAAAGTCTTGAATTATTTGATCTACGGTAAAAAAGAATCGTTTCTCTTGCAATTATGTGCTTAATTCCAGCATTTGTTGTTTCCACATTAAATACATAATCTTCGTGAGAATAGCCTCCAACTAGGTGTCGATAAGGGAATTTTAATAGTGTAGAGGTTTTCGCCATTAGGATTGCACACCAACGGTTTTCTCCTAGTAGTACAATTGTATCTTTTTCGCGCGGCAAGGTTTCCGTCTGAATAGTCAAAACGTTATTTACCTCAGTACCGAAGGTTAAAATTCCTTCCGGATGTACAATCACTTCTTCAGTTGCACCAATTAGTGCCCCATAAGCCACGACTAGCCAGTTGTCTGATATTAAGTCATCTCCATCGAGAAAAGTTAAATATTCACCACTAGCTTTTTGTGTTAGGAAATTACGAGATGGTCCAGGGTCGCCAAAGTTATTTTCATAAATTACTACATTTGGCATCTTTGCGTATCGTTTAAAATAATCCTTAGTGATCTGGTCACCGTTATCGATATGAATCAAGATTTCGTAACTAATCTTTTTTTCTTCGAGTTTCTTGGTTGCCTCAAGAATACTTCTCATCGTTTTGTGCGCCACCAACCCTTCGTTGTGCGCAGTGACTGCCACTGTTAAATCGTACCTCTTCATATTAGCTTGTATTATAGCATAGTGTATCTAATGTTATAATTAACCCATGAGAAAAGACGCCAAAAAGTCATCTTCGAGTGCAAAAATTGTCATTATCCGCAATACCTCCCCACGAGTTTACGGAGGCGGAGAAACCTATCAACTAACTCTTTCTAGTCTTCTGTCAGCCCATTCTTATCACCCGATTATCTTTAGTTCTTCGGAAAAACTTTTAAAGAGTAGCAAGCAATCCAAGATTTCTTGTCAGCGAGCCCCCTTCCTTAAGTTCCAAAACTGGAGTGGTCTAAAAAATCTTCTACTTCCATTCTATTTTCTTTGGCAACTTTATCTTTATTTTTGGTATCGTCACCAGTTTAAAAAACTAAAACCCATAACTGTTATCATTGAGTCTCGCGATGATTTTCTCGCTGCCACACTCGCAGCCAAAAAACTAGGCATCCAAACTCTCTGGATCGATCACATGGATTTTCGCAGTTGGGTTCTTCAAAATGTTGAGAAGAAATATAAAAATTTCATTGGCAAACGAATCTTAAAAGTTGCAAGAATAGTTGATCATATTATCTTTATTTCAGATTATGAACGCCAGTTTTTTGAAAAACTCATTAAAAAAACATCGCTGCCACCTTTTCAAAATCTAATCACTATCAAGAATGGCGCCATCGATACTTTTTCTGAATACCAAGCTATTCCGGTTACGCCAAAATCCCTCATTTATCTGGGTCGCCTTGAAGATTACAAGGGAATTAAGGAGCTGATTGCTGCCTTTCAGGAAATTTCATCTAACCATCAAGATGCCACCCTACATATTTATGGGGCCGGTCCTCTCGCTGATTATTGTAAACAGCATCAAACCTCGCAGATTATTTATCATGGGTTCTCCGATCAGCCCCTAGCTAAGGTTGCCTCTGCCGAAATTTTTGTTTTGCCATCATATATTGAAGGACTCAGTCTCGCTCTTATTGACGCTACCATGTTGCAAAAAGCAATCATCACAACCAATATTGATGGCAATCCAGAGGTTGTACAAGATTCTTTTAATGGACTTCTTGTTCCGGCAAAAGATCAGCGCTCTCTTGCTCAGGCTATTGATAAGCTTTTACAAAATCCTGCACTTACCCAAAAATTCGCTAAGGCTTCCAGAAAAAAATATCTCAATGAATTTGATTTTGCGAAAACTGTTAAAGAGCAACTAATTCCAATCATAGAAGGGAAAGATCATGTCTAAACGACCCTTAGTCTCTGTCATTGTCCCAGCTTATAATGTTGAAAAATATCTTGCTCCTTGCCTAGATTCTATTTTGAATCAAACCTTCTCTGATCTTGAAATCATCATTATTGATGATGGCTCTACTGACCACACCCCAGAAGTTATTTCTAAATATTCTTTAGATCCACGTATTAGATCCCATACTCAGCAAAATTCTGGTATCTCCGTTGCTCGCAACCAGGGGCTTAAAATATCTCGTGGTCAATATCTTTGCTATATTGATAGTGACGACCTCATTGCTAAAGATTATCTCGAAAAACTCATTACTCCGCTTCTTCAAAATCCCGAAATTGATATCACTGTTTGCGGCTATCAAGAAGTCTATCAGACTCATCATTTTCACCACATTCCCACTCCGAAAATCACTTCTGGTATTCAGGCTACTCAAGATTTTCTTATCAAACAGCAAGACCTTGATATCCTAATTTGGAATAAAATGTATCGTAAAAACTTATTTACGGATAATCACATCTTCTATCCTGCTGGACAGATTCATGAAGACAACCTTACTACTTATAAACTATTTTTCGCTGCAAAAAATATTCAATATTTAGAAGAAGAACTCTATTTTTATCAACGTAGAAACTCTTATATTACTAAAAACTTTACTTCCACTGAAAAGACTCTAACTCGTCTTCGTGCCAAAGAGCAGACGGCAAAAGAAGCAAAGATCTATCTCCGAACTCCTGAATTTAAGCTTATTTGCAATGTTGCACTTATTTTGGCCTATTTTGCCTACATTGATAATGCAATTACATGCCATATTGACCAAAAATACTATCAAGAATATCGCGAGAAAGCACTCCATACTCTTATGATTAATCAAAAAAATCCCTATCTTACTCAAAAACTCCGTCTCTATTCAGTCTTACTCTCCACGCCAAAGGGCTTTCTTTATCACATATTTCGCAAAATCACCCTAAAACAGGTATAATATAGTTTAAAATCACCAAAAAAGGAGTTAACATGAAAATTCTCGTCACCGGTGGTACCGGTTATATCGGCTCCCACACTGTTGTCGAACTACAAAATCAAGGACATCAAGTCGAAATCCTCGACAACCTTTTTAATAGTAAGATTACTGTTCTTGATAAAATTAATCAAATTACCGGCCAAACCCCAGTCTTTCAAAAGATTGACCTACTCGATTATCAAAAAATGCGTGAACTTTTTGCCTCCACACATTTTGATGCGGTCATTCACTTTGCTGGTCTAAAAGCCGTCGCTGAGTCTATCGAGCAGCCTCTTCGCTACTATGAAAATAATGTTACCGGCACTCTCAATCTCTTGAAGTGTATGGCTGAATTTAAGGTTAATAGAATTATTTTCTCCTCTTCTGCCACTGTCTATGGTAGTATCAACTCTGGTAAACTCGATGAGTCAATGACTACTGGTGTTGGTATCACCAATCCTTATGGAGAAACCAAGCATGTCATAGAAAAAATCCTTGAGTCCGAGGCTACTTCCCGTCCTGAACTTTCAGTCGTGATCTTAAGATATTTTAACCCAGTTGGCGCCCATATCTCTGGTCTCCTCGGTGAGGATCCAAACGGTATTCCCAACAATCTTATGCCAGTCGTTATGCGCGTTGCTGAGGGTAAAATTAAAGAGCTTCAGATCTATGGTGATGATTATAATACCCCAGATGGTACCTGTATTCGTGATTATATCCATGTAGTAGATCTCGCCAAGGGTCACCTCGCTGCCTTGAAGGCCACAGATACTCCGGGTGCCAAAGTTTATAATCTAGGATCTGGTAAGGGTTCTTCTGTCCTTGAGATTATCAAAGCCTTCGAAGATGCTAGTGGCAAACCACTCCCCCACCGCATCTCTGATCGCCGCCCAGGTGATCTTGCCGAAATCTTTGCTGATCCAAGCAAAGCTAAGCGAGAACTTGACTGGCAAACCGAACTCACGGTCGCTGACGCCATGCGTGATACGATTAACTTCCTTAACCATCAAAATTAATTTTAGTCAAAGGTAAAAATATCGAACTTGGGGTTCGATATTTTTAAATTCATGATTTAAGCTAAACTTATTTTCGAATCTTCGCCGCCAAACTTGCAAAAGGTAGAATCAATGGATTCAGATATTTCCATTTTTTCACCATCGCCTGGTTACTTCTTGCCACTGCTAAGGCGTGCGAAATACGCCAGCGTATCATCACCCGTAATAGCCAGTACTTTTGCTCCTTGGTCGGGTTATCTCCCACCCACGTTTTCAGATAATTAAAACTCCTTTGCCAATTCTTCCAAGGTAGGGAAGAACTTGCTACG
Organism: uncultured Candidatus Saccharibacteria bacterium; assembly: GCA_963540965.1. Lineage (GTDB taxonomy): Bacteria > Patescibacteriota > Saccharimonadia > Saccharimonadales > Saccharimonadaceae > Nanosyncoccus. Next base: position 156,801 of record CAUTSA010000001.1, on the reverse strand, counting down.
GTACTAGTCTCGGTTCCATAATGATAGATGTAATATGGTTTTGCTAAAAATTTTAAATCCATCAGTCCTTCAAGTCTGGCACATTCCAAATAATGTAAAACAAAATTTGTGTCTTCCGCGAAGTCCCATCCAAGCGGAAACTCTAAGTTGTATTTTTTAATAATTTCAGCTCGAAACATTTTATTCACGGAGGCATATAATCTTCCGTCCGAGGCCAAATTCTTCAAAATATAGGTCTTATAATCTTCATTCGCTTCACGTTCCTTTATCTGGTTTGTGAACATTTCTTTTTCTGTTTTTTGGTGAATTCTCTTATATAAAAAACCTGCAGTTACTACCGCCACGCCTTCATTATTTAAAAGCTTACTCATTTCGCTTAAATAGTTTTTAGATACAGTGTCGTCAGAATCAATAAATACTACCAGCTCCCCGTGCATCTTCTTTAAAGCTGTGTTTCTTGCGGCGGCAGGCCCAGCATTTTCTTGCTGAATCAGTACAATTTTTTTCTTAGAATCAGTCAATTTTTGTTGACGGCAAAACTCCGATAATAGGGAAAAGCTATCATCTTTTGAGCCGTCATCCACGCAGATAATCTCCAAATTTTCATAACGATCCTTTATTAGTCGATCCAGTAACTTTACTGCCTTGTCTCCCGTATTGTAGACCGGAATAATAATCGATATGAGGGATGTCTTCATACGCCTATTGTACCATTATGAAAATATTTTTTGTCCAACTTCTCTATGATATAATTTAAGATATGAAAATCCCTAACCTTGGTAGTCGAAAAAACCGTATTCTTTTAAAAGAGCTCGTCAAAACTGATTTTAAACTGCGCTATCAAGGGTCTCTACTTGGGTATCTTTGGGCAGTCTTACGTCCCATGATGCTATTTGCCATTCTCTATGTAGTTTTCGCAAAAATCCTTAAAATGGGCAGCGATATTCCACATTACCCAGTCTATCTCCTAGCCGGCACCGTTCTCTGGAGCTTTTTCTCCGAATGTACGAATCAGGGAATTCAAGCCATCGTTGCTCGTGGTGATCTCTTGCGTAAAATCAGCTTTCCAAAATGGATCATCGTCGTTTCCGCCACTGTCACCGCCCTAATCAACTTCCTAATTAATTTAGGTGTCGTTATTATTTTTGCAATAATCAATGGTGTGACCCCAAATCTTGGTTGGCTCTTAGTGCCACTTATTATTCTTGAACTCTACCTCCTCTCTCTTGGTATTTCTTTCTTTCTCGGCGCCATTAATGTTAAATATCGTGACATTTCCTCCATCTGGGAGGTTTTTATGCAGGCCCTTTTTTACGCCGTACCAGTTATTTATCCTATCACCATGGTCGCCAGCGCCAGTCCGCTCGCCGCTAAAATCTTTCTCTTAAATCCAATTGCTCAAGTCATTCAAGATGTGCGCTACTTCCTTATCACCGATCAAACTATCACCACCTGGAATTATCTCGAAAATCGCCTCCTTTATCTTATTCCGCTCGGTCTGGTTTCTCTAGTTATTATTTTGGGTGGTATTTATTTTAGAAAGAGATCTAAATATTTTGCGGAGGAGGCCTAATGTCTAAACATAATCAAAAAGAGCATAAAAAATCAAAAAAGGCTTCTGCCTCTAAGAAATCCTCGTCTGAGAAGTTGGTTGAAGGATCTCAGGACATAATCATTGTTGATCATCTCTCGAAGAGTTTCAAACTTCCTACTGAGCGTTCTTGGGGTTTAAAACAAGCCATCTTTAATCGCCTCAAGGGAATTAAAGGTTACACCAAGCAGGAAGTCTTAAAAGATATTAGCTTCACCGTGAAAAAAGGAGAGTTTCTTGGTATTGTTGGTCGCAACGGTTCTGGTAAGTCCACTCTTCTCAAAATTCTCGCCCAGATCTATACCCCTGATTCTGGTTCAATTACCGTCCATGGTTCTCTCGTTCCATTTATTGAACTTGGCGTTGGCTTTAACCCCGAACTTACTGGTCGCGAAAATGTCTATATGAATGGTGCCATGCTTGGTTTTTCCAATGAAGAAATGGACCAAATGTTTGATGATATTGTCCAATTTGCTGAACTCGCCCCCTTCATGGATCAAAAACTCAAAAATTATTCTTCAGGTATGCAGGTTCGTCTCGCTTTCTCGATCGCCATCCGCGCTCGCGGTGATATTTTGATCCTTGATGAAATTCTGGCTGTCGGTGACGCCGCTTTTCAAGAAAAATGTAATCAGTACTTTGCTTCTCTTGGTAAAAGTCAAACCGTCATTCTTGTTACTCACTCCATGGAAAATGTTCGTGAGTTTTGTGATCGTGCCATCCTTATTGATCAAGGTAAAATTATTGAAGAAGGCGATCCTGAAGTTGTCGCTGACGCCTACCTCAAGTTGTTTAGGTAGAAAGGAATCTTATTAATTACGACTATCTAATCGTTGGGGCGGGCTTCTTTGGCGCCACTGTTGCTGAGCGGCTCGCTGCTGCCAGGAAGAAAGTTCTAATTATTGATCGTCGCCCCCATCTTGCTGGCAATGCCTATTCTTATAAGGATCAAGCAACTGGGATTGAAATTCATCAGTACGGTTCACATATTTTTCATACCGAAAGTGACGAAGTCTGGAATTATATCACTAAATTTGCCGAATTTAACAACTATATCCATACTGTTTTAACTCGCCATAATGGCAATCTTTACCCAATGCCAATTAATCTTAAAACGATCAATCTCTTATATGGCAAAAACTTCACCACTAAAGAGGCAAAGGCTTTTATTACTGAAGAAATAAAAAAAGATATTAAAAAATATCAAATCAACGAGCCTCAGAACCTTGAAGAAAAGGGAATCACCCTAATCGGTGAAAAACTCTATCGGGCTTTCATTAAAAACTACACCGAAAAACAATGGGGTACCGATGCCAAAAACCTTAGTGACAAAATCCTGAAGCGCATCCCGGTTCGCTTTGACCATGATAATCGATATTTTACTTCCGCTAAATATCAAGGTATCCCAAAAGCTGGCTATACTAAGATTGTTGAAAATATGCTCCAATCAGAAAACATCGAGGTTCGCCTAAACACAAGCTTTAAAGATCTCCCAACAGATCTTAAAATACTCACAACCATCTATACCGGCCCAGTCGATGAACTTCTAAATTATGAGCTTGGCATTTTACCATATCGTAGTCTTCGCTTTGAGACAGAATGGACCGAAGAATCTCTTGGTTGCGCCGTCATCAATGAAGCAGATAAAAATATTCCATACACTAGGACTCACGATTATAAATATTATCAAATTCACCAACCCGAAGTTCTAGCTTCCAAAAAAACCTATCTCTGTAAGGAGTATCCGGCTGACTATGAGGTTGGCAAAGAAGCTTATTATCCAGTTAATCATATCGAATCAGAGGCGCTTTATCAAAAATATCTAGAACTCCTAAAAGAACGCTATCCAAACATTATTCTTGGTGGCCGTCTTGGCGCTTATCGTTATTGGGATATGGATGTAGCAATTAAAAATGCTCTTGATCTCGCAGATCTCATCTTAAAAAAATAAAAACATTTCCTAGAATTTTAAACGTAGTGCTATAATACCCTCATTAAGGAGGTTCACTTATGTGTGGAATTGTTGGATATGTCGGAGAAAAAGATGCACAGGAGTTTTTGCTTCAAGGCTTAAAGCGACTTGAATATCGCGGCTATGACTCGGCTGGTATTGTTACCTTAAATCAAGAGAAACAACCCACCTTACTTCGTGCTGTTGGTAAAATCAAAAATCTTGAGGAAAAAATTAAAAACCATCGTACTTCCGATCATCTCGGTATTGGTCATACCCGTTGGGCTACGCATGGTAATCCTACTGAAAATAACGCCCATCCTCATCAAGCTGGTTCAATTTTTCTTGTCCATAACGGTATTATTGAGAATTACCAAGATCTTAAAAAACAGCTGGACTCTCATAAATTTCAGTCAGATACCGACACAGAGGTCCTAGCCGCTCTTATTGATAGTTTTTATCAAGCAGGAAGTATTAGTCTTGAAGACGCCGTCACTCAGGCTCTCAAACTAGTTAAAGGTACTTTCGGCATTGCAGTCTTAAGTGTGCTTGATCCTAAACATCTTGTAGTTGCTCGTTCCGGTTCTCCTCTTGTTATTGGTGTTGGCGATCAGGAAACCCTTATCGCTTCTGACGCCTCCGCCCTTGTCGGCCACACCAAAAAAGCTATCTACCTCAATGATGGCGAAATTGCTCTTGTTTCAAAAGACCATATTGAGGTGAAGACACTTGATCTGCAGCCAGTATCCGCTCAGGTCGAAGAAATTCTCACCGATCTTTCCGCTATTCAAAAAGGTGGTTATGATCATTTTCTCCTCAAGGAAATTATGGAACAGCCAACCAGTCTCAAAGAAACTTTACGTGGCCGCATTAATCAGTCAGAGCACCTCGTCCATCTTGGCGGCCCCGGTCTTACCCCTAAAGAACTCAAATCCATCCATCATTTAATCATGGTTGGTTGTGGCACTGCGTATTATGCCGCTCAAACTGCCGCATATCTCCTTGAACAGTTTTTGCCAGACGTTACAATCGAGCCAGTCATTGCTTCAGAGTATCGTTATCGTCATGCTTATATACCAGACCATTCAGTTGCGCTAATCATTTCTCAATCCGGCGAAACTGCAGATACCTTAGCTTGTCTTCGTGAAATCAAGGGGCAGGGAATTAAAACTATTGGGATTGTTAATGCTATTGGTTCCACGATTGCTCGCGAGGTAGATGGTGGCACCTATGTTCATGCTGGTCCTGAAATTTCTGTCGCTAGCACCAAGGCCTTCACTTCGCAGGTTACCGCTCTTTTGATGTTTGGCCTAACCATTGCTGAAGCAAAAGGTGTAAATTCACGTCTCCTTGCGCCTATTATTGAAGAAATCGCCCAACTCCCTGATGAAATTGCTAGAATACTGCAGTCAGTCAATCCTTTAATGTCTAATCTCGCACATCAATATAAAGACTATCAACATGCCATTTATCTTGGTCGTGACGTCAACTATCCCATCGCTCTCGAAGGGGCTTTAAAACTAAAAGAAATTTCGTATATCGATGCAAATGCTTATCCTACTGGTGAACTTAAGCACGGCCCCATCGCTCTTATCGACGACCGCTTCTTTGAGGTTGTTATTTTGCAATCCGGCTTCCTCTTTCAAAAGTCTCTCTCCGGCATTCAAGAAGTTTTAGCTCGCGGCGGCCATGTTGTCGTCTTTACGGACACCGATTTTGATTTACCGGTGGAGTCGATAATTAAAATTGATACAAACTTCACCATTCTCACCCCTATTCTCTTTAATCTATTAAACCAACTTTTTGCCTATCATATGGCTGTCGCTAAGGGCAATAATGTTGATCAGCCTCGCAATCTTGCTAAATCGGTTACTGTCGAATAATTTTTATATTCTTCTTATGTCTTAAACTCTGTACCTTTTGTTCTTTCTAGAGTAAAATAACTGTAAATGAAAAAAGATTCTAGTGTTGTATTTTTCCGTTTCTGTCTGATGCTTGGTGATTCTTTAGCCATCATTGCCTCTTTTTTATTCGCCTATTTAATTCGTACAAAAATTGACAGTCGTCCATACTACTTCGTCTCCGATCCGCTCAAATTTACCTTTTCGGTTGCCGTCATGGTACCAGTCTGGCTAATCATTTTAGCGATTCTCGGCCTCTATAATAAAAAGATCTTTCTAGGGCGTTCTCATTGGCATGAAACTTCGCGCCTCTTCGCCGCCTCTGTTATCGGTGTCATGTTTTTAATTAGCTTTGATTTCTTCCTTGAAGGAGACTTATTTCCAGTTCGTCTTATTGCTTTTTATGCAATGGTTATCTGTTTCTTTTCGCTCACCATCGTCCGTTTCTTTCTCAAGGTCATCCGTCGAATTATTTTACAGCAGCGCATTGGTTCGCTTCGTGCTATCATTATCGGTAATACCAAGGCAACCTCTCGTCTAATTTCACAAATGCTTGATTACCCTGAAGAAGGTTATCGTGTGGTTGGTGTTGTAGCAGGGAATCAATTTATCCCCAAAGAATATCGTAAAAAGCTTCAATACTCCTCGCTCAAAGAGGCTCTTAAAAAATGTGAAGCGGATGTAATTTTTCAAACCGATGAGAAGCAAACCGAATATGTCTATCGTCAGTCCATTAATCATCACCTCCACTATTACTTTACTCCATCTGAAACTACCCTCTCAACTTCCATGGGGGAACTGGAGCTCATCGGTAGTACTCCAGTGATTATGGTTAAAGTAACTCCGCTAGTTGGTAGCGCTAAAGTTGCTAAGCGTCTCATGGATCTTATTCTAGGCACCCTTCTTCTTTTACTTGCGTCACCAGTTATGCTTATTATTTGGCTTCTAATTAAATTATCCACCCCGAGCGCCCACGCTATTTATTCTGAAATTCGACTTAGTCGCTTCAACCAAAAAGTGAAAATCCATAAGTTTCGTAGTATGAAAATCAATTATTGTGGTATGAGTCCGGAGGCTGCCTTCCATAAAATGGAACAAGAAGGGAAGATCAAAGACGCAGAAAGGCTTAGTAAAGAGTATCGTGACAATGGTGATTTTCTTGAACATGATCCTCGTATTACAAAAATCGGCAGATTTATTCGCGCCACCTCACTTGATGAATTGCCCCAACTCATCAATGTGGTAAAGGGTGATATTTCTCTTGTTGGTCCTCGCGCACTTGTCCCCGGTGAGCTTAGAAATTATGGCGATCGTTCACTCCTTCTAACCGTCAAATCTGGCCTCACCGGTCTCGCGCAAGTCTCCGGACGTCGCTCAATCAGTTTCGACGAACGTCGCGCTCTTGATCTCTATTACATCCAAAACTGGTCCGTTCTCTTTGATCTTCAGATCATTTTACGCACTATTAAAGCGGTTCTAATTCGTAAAGGCGCCAAATAATGTCAGCGTCCTCTAGTCATAGTCCTAAAGAAAATCATTGTGATTTCGCCCATCAAATTAAAGACCGTAATCTAAAAGTTGCTCTTGTCTGCGATTGGCTTACTGTCGTTGGTGGTGCTGAACAGGTTCTCCGTGAAATTCATCAATTATTTCCTCACGCCCCCATCTATACTTCTCAATATCGCCCCAAGAAGATTGACTGGTTTAAAGATGCCGAAGTTAAAACTGGTTGGCTAAATTTTCTACCAGCCTTCACTAGGCGCTTTATCGCCCCTCTTCGTCAAAGCTATTTCAAAAACCTCGATCTAACCGCGTATGATCTGGTTATTTCTGTCTCCGGTTGTGATGCTAAATATGTTAAAACTCGTCCAGGTACACATTTTTGTTACTGCCATGTTCCCACACAGTATTACTGGGGTAAAAGTGAAGAATATCAAAAAGATCCAGGCTTCGGTCCGCTAAATATTATCGTTCGTCCTATTTTTAAAATACTTTTACCAAGACTCAGAAAAAAAGACCTTGAAGCAGCCGCACGTCCAGATTTTTATATCACAATTTCTGATTTTGCTAAAAATGAAATTAAAAAATTCTATAAGAGGGAAGCAAAAGTTATTTTTCCACCAGTAAATACTGTCAATTTCTCAGAGGTCGCAGAATATAAAAACATCAGACAAGGGAATTGTCAAATAATAGAACAACATAAAAACAAGAAAAGTCAAATAAACAAAAAAACATATGAAACAATAAAAACTGCAAAAAGTCAAATTGAACAAAATATTTATCACACCACAAAATTAAATAAAAATCAAATTGAACTTGTGGAAAACTCCCCAAACAGCGGTCAGTATTTCATTAACTTTTCACGACAAGTTGGCTGGAAGCGGCTTGATCTCGCAATTCATGCCTGCATCGAGTCAAAACAACCACTGGTTTTAATCGGTGATGGTCCTGAGCATCAAAAACTGCTTCAGCTTAGCAAAACTCACCCCGAATTAATCACGCTTCATTCTACTCTTCCGCAATCAGAACTTAAAGAATATTTAAAAAATGCCAAAGCCTTCATTTTTCCATCTGAGGAGCCTTTTGGTATCGCCCCTGTCGAAGCTCTCGCTGCTGGCTGTCCAGTTATCGCCTTTAACAAAGGTGGCGCCAAAGACTACATAAAAGACGGTAAAAATGGCCTCTTTTTTGAGTCGCAAACCGTCAATTCCCTTGCTTCTGCGATAAAAAAGTTTAATCAACTCTCTCAGGTATCTGCTGATAGTAAGATAGCCCCTCAAAAAGCCTCACAAAAAAACCAAACATCTCACTCTTCCCTCCTTTCACCTCTGGAAATTTCTAAAACTGCCGAAAAATTTTCAAACCAACACTTCAAGGAGCAGCTCGAAAAATACCTCCTGCAAAATATTGCCGTCACAAAAGCACCTAATAACCAAGATTCTTATTAATCAAGAAAGGTAATCTTGATGTCGAAAAAATCTACCAATAAAACCAATTCAAAATCCTTAGGTTCCGTTACCTCCTCTCTTTCTAAAATCCAGAAAGTCATGCTTCTCTGTTTGCCTTTCTGTTTGTTTTTTTCTTACCACCCCGTCATTCCGATTTTTTCTACATCTACCACTAATTTTGAATTATCCATTCCGTTACTCTGGCTCCTAATTTTTGCCATCCTCTCTCTCCCTGAAAATTTTCGCCTCTATATTAATTCCCTTAGAGTCGTCATTAAAGCCAAATCTCACGTTAATAAGATATCTAGTCCCTCTTCTCGTCATAAAACAGATAAACTTTATCCTCATTTTCTTCGTCTTTTTTCGTTAATATACCCATTCTTTGTTACTGTTAATAGTATTGGCTCGCCTAATTTTTTGCGCGCCATTCTTACCTCTGGCGTCATCTGGTGTATCTGCCTTTCCCTATTGACAATTATTCAAAATATTTCACAATATAAAACTCAAGTAGGGAAAAGTTTTAATAAAAATCTTCTTATTGCCAGTATTCTTGCTTCAGCTTTTTGCTGGCTTCAATCAATCTTGGACATCGCTGGCGTCCCTCGTGAAGCTACTTTTTTGTGTAAAGGCTGCACATCAACAGTCTTTGGGTTTCCTCATCCAAACGGTTTTGCCATCGAGCCGCAATTTATGGCAAATCTCCTCCTTGCCCCAATTTTTCTCAGTCTTTTTTATCTCCTTGAGAGACCAAAAAAATACTTAAGCAAACTAAATTCCGACCCCTACCCAGCTTCAAGACTTGGTCACTTTATACGTCTCAGCCTTCCTCCCTTTCTAGTCGCCACTCTCTATCTTACCCTTTCCCGCGGCGCTATTTTCTCTTTCTGGGTTAGCGTTTTTGTTTTATTTACCTATCAAATTGTCAAACTCATCAAACAAAAATCTTGCAGACGGGAGATTCTATTCCGCCAGCCACTCATCTTTTCTGCAGTTGTTTTTTTGCCACTCTTCTTTACGTTGTCGGCCCAAGGTTTATTTACCGAACTCGGTCCAACCAGCCATACTTTCTTTGATGGAGTTTCTACTTCCGTCAGCCAGCTTTCCCTAGGGCGTATTGACATTGCTAAAGTGTTTCATAAAACTAATGAAAATAATAAAACTCACGAAACCCACGAATCCAATAAACCGCATTCATCAGACTTGAACACCGACGCTGCCGCCTCAGCTCAAAAAACTCCTCAGTTCACCAGCTATATTGAAGAATCAACCAATATTCGTCTAAATCTCAACCACCTCGCTCTCTCTTCCTGGCGAACTTCACTTAGACGCATACTCGCTGGTGTCGGTCTTGGTGCCGCTGGCCTAACACTATATCAAGAATTTCCTGAACTTGGCAGCCCCAAAGAGATTATCCAAAACGAATACCTCGCCATCCTTTATGAACAAGGCATCTGCGGTGTTATTATGATTATTTGTGTCGGTATTTTATTCGTTCTAACTTATAAATTACATAACAAGAACCATGAAAAAACATCAATTTATGGACGCGTCCTTGCTCTTTCTTTTGCTCTTACTCTCTGCTTTTTCTCGGGGCTCCCCAATGCTCTTCATATTTATCTTCTAACTCCACTTCTCTTTCTTCTTTAAAACTCTTCTCTAGCTACTGAAAAATAATATTTTTCATCATTATCGACATTATTAGGATTAGGATCAACTACTATCTCTGATGCATTGCAGATATAGTAATATTTTTCACGATCATTTTTTAAGTGATAAAACTGTGCAATATTAATATTAAAGTCTTGTTGAAGTAAAGTTTTTTCCTGGTCTATATTAGTTTGTTCAATATTTCTACAGATTAAGTAAAAGTTACATTCTAATTCATCTTCAAATAAATAAATTTTACAATCTTCTGCATATCCCTTCATTGTTTTAAAAGACAATTCGCCGCTAGACCTTAATTCAAATTTTTGTAGTAATAAATATAATACTTTTCTTGGCAGAAACTTTGGTCCAGATATTTTTTTAATCAAATGCCAGTACCTTTTGAAAAGAAAGACTAAAGCATTTCGCTCTTCAAATAACGAGGGAAAATCTCTTTTTTCACACAATGCTAACCAACTTTGGTTATTTAACTCTATCAAAATATTTTCTTCGAATTTATCTCCATCATTTTCAGACCAAATTTGTGCATACTGAAATAGATCATAATTACATTTAGACAAATCCTCTTCTGATAAGTTCTTTTGGTCAGTATTAATAATTTTTTTTGCTAGTTCTAATACTTCTTTTTGAACTAATTCTTGAATATACTTTGTTAAAATATTAAGGTCTTGATCTGTCGGACGAGGCACTCCCGAAACCAATTCGCAGGATATTTGTCTCTTTTCAAATATTGCAAGCTCGAGTTCACTATGTGGTGGAATTTTACTGATAAGGTTCATAATTTTATAATCTGAAAATTTACCTTTAATTTTTGCCATTACGCAACGATCGCCACTACTAGCCCAATAAAGGTAACCCTCATAATCACCAGATTCATCTGTTTTATCTAAACCGTTATGACTTGTTAGCCATTTTTCCACCTTAAATGAGTAGGAAAAATCTTTATAATAATCTGCTTGCAAATACTTAGGTGGTTCTCCATTACCACATACCCATACGACATAATCTGATGCTTCTAGGATATAAAAATCATCATTTTTTGCGCGGAAAAAATACCAAGTTGTATCTGGATCAACCGCATGAAAACCTATGAAACTTACCTTATTATGTATCCGATAATGTTTAATAATTTTCATCAGTTCTTTTTGCTGAATTTCCATAACATTTTTCTATAAATCTTTATTTGCTTCTTTACATTATCTTAGCATAATAGAATTTTATATTTGAAGTAAATTGATTTATCTATTCTTTAAATGGTTTTATTTTTGAATTCATTGAACGTGTTAAAACATTACGCGATATTTTAAATGTTATAATCATCCTAAAAGGAGAAATAATGTCAATTGAACTTCGTCCATGGACTGATCAAGATTATGAAGCATTAGTCCACATCTGTAACCATATAGACCGCACCTATCTAAGTGATACTATTCCAAAGCCATATCATCTTGAAGATGCCAAAGAATATATTGCAATGGCTAATCAGAGTGAAGGACAAACTGGAATTTATCGTGCTATTCTTAATGACGGAAAAATAGTTGGTAATATATCAGTTGTTAAGAAAAAAGATATCCGACAGAAAGACTCTGAGCTAGGTTATTATCTAGATAAAGACTTTTGTTCACGAGGTATTATGACCGAAGCCGTTCGGCAAATTTTGCTACTTTCTTTTAATCGACTAGACATTATCCGTATTTCAGCATACACGTTTGCCGAGAATATTGCTTCTCAACGAGTTTTAGAGAAAAATGGATTTATAAAAGAGGGTATCGCTAGAAATTCCTTCTTTAAAAATAATCAGATTCACGATGAATTTCTCTTTAGCATATTAAAAGAAGGAGCTAAATAATGTCAAAAGCCAGAATCGTTTTCCCGGAGTTTACCAATCCTTATATTCAAGAAGCTATCAGGATCGCTAAAGAAAAATTTTCCGATTTTGAGGCTGTCGGTGCCGATAATCTTGAACATGCCTGTGCCGCCGTTAAGGCTGGGGTTGCTGACTCCATGATTGCCGGTATCGACTATACTTCAAGAGAAGTAATTCTAACCGCCCGTGATATTATTGGTGTCAAAAATCCTCGTAATCTTGAAAAGCCTACTTTTTCTGCTAGCTTTATCTTTACTAAAGAAAATCAGGCCAGCCCCATCGGTCAATCCGTGTTTATTCTCGGTGATGCCGCCGCCTGTAAACATCCAAACGCTGAACAGTTTTATGATATTACTCTCCAAACCGCTGATACTGCTGCTAAATATTTCGCATATCTACAAAAAAAATCAACTGATCCGGCGGTAGCTGACTTTCTTACTCCGCGCGTCGCCATGCTTAGTTTTTCCACTCTTGGCTCTGGAGGTAAAGACGACACAATTTCTCTCACGCAGGAAGTACTTGCAAAAATCCGTGTAGCCCAGCCGGATCTTCTCATTGATGGTGAATTACAGCTTGATGCTGCCATTAATCCTCGTATCGGTACCAAAAAAGCCCCGAACTCAAAGGTTGCTGGCGTTGCTAATGTCTTAATCGTACCCGATCTTAACTCCGGTAATATTCTCTATAAAGCCATGGAGCAATTCGGCAACTTTACCTCTGCCGGCCCAATTCTCCAAGGCTTCAACGCGCCTATTTCGGATCTTTCTCGAGGTAGCACCGTTCTCGATATTGTCTCGGCCATCGAGGTTGAACTAGCTCTCATTAGCTAAAATCGTGTTATGATAAACCAATAGAAAGGAGACTATGAAGGGTAAGATTAAATATTTCGGTACAGACGGAATCCGCCAGAAAGCAGACGCCTTTACTCCCGGTTTTGTTCAGGCCATCACCCTCGGCATTGTTCGCTATTTAGGTAATGCTCGTGAAACTGCTGATGGTATGGAACGTCCAGTTAAGGTTCTGCTTGGTGGCGACACTAGGGAATCTACAGAGTGGATTCTCCGCTATTTTGAGGAAGCACTTGAGACCGTTGGTATTGATCACGGCAATGTCGGGGTTCTTCCCACTCCTGCTATTAATTATGCTTTTTATCAGATGGGCTACGATCTCGCTATTGATGTCACTGCCTCCCATAATCCTGCTTCCGATAATGGTGTTAAAATTTTTGAGCGTGGTGATTCCATTGGTGGCCTTGAAGCGGTTATGCCGGGCGGTATCGGTTTTAAAGGTACCGGTACAACCACAAGCGGTAAAGATCTTTCTTTCTTTGTTAAAAAATATCCTTATGGTGTTAAATTAAGTCAAGCTGGTGTTCAGGCTATCGAGAATGCTCTTGAAAATGAAACTGGCTTCGACGTTGGTTCCGTTGAATATGCCGAAGATCTTCATCAACAAGCTAAGGATATTTACCTTGATCATCTCAAAGATTATCTCTCAAGTTTTGGGCCGTCCACACTTTCGCAGCGTGAAAAACCTGATTTTTCAGAATTAAAAATTGGTCTCGATTGTGCCAATGGCGCTACTAGCGTCACTGCCCGCGAAATCTTTGAACACTTTGGTGCTCAGGTAGAGGTTATTCATAGCGACTCTAGCTATGGTGAAAATATTAACAAAAACTGTGGCAGTACTCACCTTGAATCACTCATTCAATTAGTTAATGAAAAACAACTAGATTTTGGCGCCGCTTTCGATGGTGATGGCGATCGCTGCCTAATGGTTGATAAGAACGGCACTGTCATTGACGGCGACGATATGATTGCCTGCATTGCTGGTTACCTAGGTCTGCCGAAGGTTGCTATTACCATTATGGCAAATAAGGGTCTCTTGAACTGGTCTAAGGATACCGACATCGAGCTTGTTATGACAGATGTCGGCGATCAGAATGTCTCCGCCAAAATGCGCGAGGAGGGGATTCTTCTCGGTGGCGAACAGAGTGGGCACATTATTTTGCCAGGCGAATCCATGGGTGATGGAGTTCTCACTGCCCTAGTTATCTCCAAAATTTATAGCGAGACATTAAGAAGAAGACAGCATGAAGATCAACTTATCCTAGACTATGAAGCTATGCAAGAAGCCAAAAAACGGGAGCAAGGTCAAGAATCTACCACCCCAAAAACTCCTCAAGCAGTTTCCCTGTCCTCTATCTGTTCTTCCTTACAAAAGCTTCCTCAGGTAATCAAAAATCAAACAGTCAGCCCTTCCCTTAAACAAGCCTTTCGTAATCATATGCCACTTGCCGAAGAATTTATTAATCAGAAAACTGCCGAACTCGACTCTCTCGGCTGGAGTCTCAATATTCGTGCCAGTGGCACCGAGGAACTTGTGCGTATTACTATTTGGGGTGATGATCCTGATAAAATCAATCAAAAAGCTTTAGCAATTGCTACTGATTTACAAGCACTTGAATCTTCTCTCTAGTTAACTTAGTTTTATTACTTAATCGTAAAGGAAAAATATGATCAAGATTATTGCAGTTACAGAATATAATAAGACTGTCGCCGACAGAATTCGTCAATTACTCATCCAACTTTCACGCAGTGGCAAAGATAAGGGTGAAATTCCGCAACAATGGTTCGAGCAACTCATTTCTTCTCCTTGGCATGACTTACTTCTTGCAGTTGAATCTGCGGAAGATGGCAATGTTAAACAAGGCCTCCCTGTTCTTCCCGAGCAGATTCTTGGTATGGCCTCAGTTTCTGTAACTTTTGGTGCCGGTATTGGTAAAAATGCTTATCTTGAAGATTTTGTTGTAGACCAATCAGCCCGTGGCAAAGGTGTCGGACACCTCCTCTTTAATGCTTACGAAGATTGGGCAAGGGAAAAAGGCTGTAAAAATCTCGAGTTCACTTGTGGTCAAGGCCGCGAGGCTGCCCAGCAATTCTACAGAGATCACGGTGCGGCAGTATACGACACTAACTTCTTCCGTAAAAAACTAGATAACTAATTTATCTTAAAATTTTAGAAAGGTATCAATGACTTCAGAACAAGATAAGTCTCACAACAGTCTTCATGCTATTAATTTTCTTAACAATAAAGTACTACCATGTTTTCTAAATTGTAAGAATAAAAAAATAATTAGTGATCAAGCAGTCTTCACCTACATCGCAACTAATTTCTGGAAAATCCCCTTTATTTTTAATAAAGAAAAATACATATTGTATGGCTACGATTTTATTGGCGAAGCCGACAATTCCGTTGAGCCACTTAGCTTTTTTATTAAAAGCAATGATAAAAGTTTAACTGATTATAAATTTGAAGTTCTCCCAATTTCTTCCGAAAAAAACAACGATGTGATTAGCTATATATACTTCAATAAATATTTTAGAACTAAGCAATACTATCCAGTATTTTCGGACGAAATATTTTTAGTTAAAATAAAAAACAGAGTATCTTGCTAAAACGTTTATGGTTGCAATTTGTCTGCAAAAACGTTAGATTAGAAAACAGCTAGAATTTTTATTCTAAGTACATTTTTTGAAAGGTGGGATTCAAATGAATTTGAGTGAAGTCGAGAAGTTTCTCGATGATTGGCCAAATAATGGCGAGATGACTCCACAGGAAAGGATAAAACAACTTGGGGAAATACTAGATACGTATAGTGATTCTTCATTAATGCCAATTGGATATAATAGAGCCGCTGTAATGCTTTTTATCCAGAAAGATACTGCAAAGTTGCCAAATAGAGTTCAAATAACAATTCCTTATGGGGGCGTATTCCAAGGCTACGATATTAAAGTTATACATCGTGCTACTGGGAGACCTTTTAGATTTGAATTCTTCTATGGTGGAGAAAAATATCCTGATGATGAGGGGCATGGCCATGTTGTATGCAACGATGAAGAGGGCAACGTTATTTATTGGAAGCTACCTATGAGAGAAGGTGGGCATGTTGTTATTGACGAGAAAGACAAAAGTGAACCGATAAGATTTTAAAAATCTTAAAAAGCATCCACTCAATGACTTAAGTTGTGGACAGTACATTGTTACTGTCCATTTTTTCAAGATTACAAAAACCTGATTAAAAAAGTTATCAAACTCACATTTACTTTCTATTTTCAATTATAATATACCTATGAATATTTATATTTCTGGCATCTCTGGTACTGGCATGGGCCCACTTGCTCTCATGGCAAAAAATGCTGGCTATCAAGTTTTTGGCTCCGATCAACAACGTGGGGCTATTTCAAATGAGCTCGATCAGACACAAATTCCCTTCGCCGTTGGCGCGCAAGATGGTCAATATCTTCAAAAAGTTCACGAGAAGCATCATCTCGATTGGTTTGTTTATACCTCTGCTCTTCCCGAAGACCATCCCGAATTACAGCTCGCCAAATCTCTTGGGCTTAAAATATCTAAACGCGACGAGCTGACCGCCACCCTAGTCAAAGAACTCAATCTCAAAATGATTGCCGTCGCAGGTACTCACGGAAAAACCACCACCACAGCTATGTTAATTTGGGCTGCCAAAAATCTTCAACTTCCCGCCGCTTACATCGTGGGTTCCACTTTAAATTTTGCTCCTTCTGGCTCCTATCAAAAAAATGATCAATATTTCATCTACGAAGCCGACGAATATGATCGCAATTTTCTCCACTATCAGCCCTGGCTCTCTCTGATTACTTTTGTCTCGTACGATCATCCTGATATCTATTCTTCTGAATCTGATTATCATCAGGCTTTTCTTCAATTTGAGAATCAGAGCCAATCTCTCATCTTTGCAAATCCGGCTGCAGTCCCCTCAGCTCTTTCACAGCTCTCATCTCAGTCATTCCAGATTTTAGAAACTCCAGATCCTCGCCTTACTCTTGCTGGCTCTGCTCGTCGCGAAGATGCGAACTTAGTCTTCTACGCTATTAAACAGATCTTGGCGGATCAACCAAACTCTCATCAAGTCTCTGATCAGCAAATTATCGACATTCTCAACCAATTCCCAGGCGTTGGCCGCCGTTTTGAGCGTCTCGCCGACGGACTCTATTCTGACTACGCGCATCACCCGGAAGAAATCCGCGCCACTGTTGAGATCGCCAAAGAAGAGGCTAAGAATCTTGGCAAAAATGGCGTAGTCGTCGTTTACCAGCCCCATCAAAATACTCGCCAACACGAAGTCTTTTCTCTTTATCAGGACGCTTTTCTTGGTGTCGATCGGCTTTTTTGGCTTCCAACATACCTTACACGGGAGAATCCTGAGCTAAAAATCTATACCCCAGCCGACTTTATTGCTGCTCTCAAAAATCCTGAGATCGCCGTCCCTGCCGACCTTGACGATCAACTTAGATTAAAACTAAAATCTCTTCTTCAGGATAATTACCTGGTTATTCTTATGTCCGCCGGTCCCGCTGATCAGTGGTTCCGTGATAGCATAATCTAGACCTCTCCGCCAGCTTTTCTGTTATGCTATAATTAAAACGTTTATGGGTGGTTTTATTAAGAAGGAACATCAGGAGGAGAAGCGTCGTCTTTCTCAGCTTTTTAAGCAGATTAAGACCTGGCAACTTCTTCTAGCTCTCATTCCTCTACTTTTTTTAACCGCAACCTTTTTACGTTTTGATCACCTCAAGATGCACGACTTAAAAAATAAAGTTCTTCAGGCAGATCAGGGAAAAACCGCTGACGGTAAGGAAATCACCTCTCAGGAGGAAATTGATAATAATCTAAAAACTACTCTTACCGAATTAAAGCGATACACGGACTCACACATTGTTATTAATTTTATCGAAAAAAATGGGCGTAATGTCCTAACTTTTGGTACGGGGCCTTTTTATTTAGAAAATCAATATAACCGTAAGGCCACTGCGGCGTTGGCTGAAGCTGAAAATAAAATTAAGGCTACTGGAGATAATAATCCTAATGGTAATATTTTTGCTAAAGCCATGGAGTCCTGCAAGCCACAAGCCATTGCTCACGGTTGGGCATGGAATAGTCCAGGTTATCTTAATTGTATGACTGGTATTATCAATAGCTATCCTTCTATGGATAACATCACTACCTCTTTAACTGCCAATATTCCCTCCACCTCCCTCTATCGTTACGATTTCTCTTCTCCTATTTGGGCGCCCAACCTTGCTGGTTTTTCCGTTCTTCTCTGTCTGCTGATTTCTATTCTCATTCTACTTCGTTTTATTGGATTTCTAATTCTCCGTATTGCCATTATTTTTATCAAATAAAACATTAAAATTTTCACCTCTATAAAATCTCTGAAAACCCCTTGACAGATTACCCCCCCTACCATAAGATAAGACTATATCAATTAAAGGAGGAAAAATGGCCTACAGTCACACTAACAGCAAAGGCATCACCTATTATCTACATAAATCTGAGGTTACCCTCCGTGGTGGCAAGCCTCAGACTATTTATTTCTTCACTAAAACTGAGAATAATCCAAAGGGTACTCCAGTTGATCTTCCTGAAGATCGCGTTGTTAACGAAAACCCACGCAACGGTTTCCTTACCCTTTCTAAGAAGAAATAATTTCGAGATTAAGGTTAGCTAATTTAGTAATCAAACACTAAAATTTTATAATAAACATGAAAATACCAGGTCTATACCTGGTATTTTAATCTAGCTATTTCAAGACATAAAAAAGGACCGGCAAAAGCCAGTCCGAAAGAGAATAGTTAGTGACTCGTTTTTTCTAAATAAATTATCACCCCCTTAATCCTGAACTCTTGTATTTTTTATAACTTAGACAGCATATCTAAGAGTTCATACAGTGTTTGTGAACTAGACCAAGCCCAGCCATCCCATTCCTCGCCAGAATTTAATGGAGTACCATTATGAGCCAGCCAGACTGGATGACAGCTGTCAAGGAATCCATTGTTGTAGCGGTACTGGATTTTTAAGGTCCAGTTGTTGCGTGAAAACTCCTGCTGCACAACATCGTAGTCTCCGCCGGTTGCCTTCCAAGTCTTAGTTACTACCGTAAACCCAGAGTTCTTGGCAGAGCTTTCGAGGGCATCCGCAAGTTGCATCTTATAACCGCTATACTGCTTGCGGTTATCCTCTCTCGCGTGAGCATCGGTTACCCTCTTGGTTTCAGCCATGACGGCCTTTTCTTTTTCGCCAGCAGGCTGGATCTGATTACTAGTGTTTCCACTAGCCTTATTACAGGTCCCACAATTACAGTTGCAATTACAATTGCAACTACACTGATCACAGCTGCTGTACGCTGCTTTTGCCGAACTAGTCGGCATTGAAAAGAAAATTACTAAAGCTATCGCAGCGATACCTTTAACAACATTATTTAACATAGTCATTTTTATCCTCCTTTTAAAAAAACTATGTTGTGGCGCCCACACTATTATGGGTCATCAAAGCCACTCTTACATCAAAACTATTATAACATGTTAATGAAAAATGTAAAACGTAAAACATGATCTCGTATCCCATTGACTTGCCATGTCAAAGGAATCATAGAGGATATTTTTATCCCTTATTGTTTCCGAATAAAAATTCCAACCATTGCTCAAAATTCGATAATTTTCTTGCCTCTATCCTTTCATCAAGGGTTAGTTTTGGATGTTTGTTCTTTGCAATTTCACTATTATTCGGCAAATCAATCATCACCTCACCTGGCAGCTGTTTTCCCAACAACTTGCGCGCCTCTAGTTCTTGGTATTCCTCAGACGCATAATACTGATTTTCTAATTTTGTCTTATTTACATCAAGCTGGAGTAACTCCATCTCTGTCTGCTTGGCGTTCATTTGCTGCTGTAATTCCCAGTTTTTAGCAATTGAGCCAACCGAAGCAATTAAAAGCGCTGAAAAAAGCAAGGGAATCGAGAGCAGCAAAATATTATTAAAATCTAAGACCTCAGTTTTTAACCAAAAACGTAAACGATTAAAACGTATCCTGAATTGTTCCTTTTTCGAGCGCACACCCATATATCTTATTATATCAGTTTGTGATAAAATTAATAACAACCTGGGGGCGTAGCTCAGGGGTTAGAGCAGGCGGCTCATAACCGCTTGGTCGTTGGTTCGAGCCCAACCGCCCCCACCAGATTATAAGAAACTCGGCACTTATGCCGATTTTTTAATGAAAATATTATAAAGTATTTTTCATTAGACTGCCCCCTGTCCAATTTCAAAAGAAAAATGGGGGTAAAACTGCTGCTTTATCCCCATAAAATCATTTGTTAATAATCTAAATAGTTTGGTTTATAAGTTATTTTTTATCTACTAATCCAAGAAGTTCATTGTTTAGGTTTCCAGACCAAAGCGCTGCGGCTTTTTGTTTTAAGAATGGTGTTTTTTCTGGTAGCCCACGGAGCTGTGATAGTCTTCGACTGGACAACATTTGAAAGTGCTCAGTTAGTTCGTCTTTATTCCCAAAGTCTCTTATCCGTCTAAAAATATTCCAAAAGCTCTCAAAATTAGATTCGTTATATTCGCCACTTTGCGAGGTTAATTCTGCAAATCGACAAATTTCTTTAAAGTCTGGGTCGAATGGTAATTCTTGCCTATTCTTCTCATTGATTCCCCTCATAGCAAATGTGGCTATTCTTTCTACGAAAGCAAGAGTCTTTACTTCTGAAGGCTTAATATCAGTTTTCCCCTGGTGCTCTTTTAATAATTCGTTCATCCGTTCTACAATTTTGCCGACCTCTTTAAAGTCTACATATGCCTCACCAGTTTGCTTATTTATATTTAAATACATATCCTGGATTAAATCATTTAAATACTCATCTTCAACTTCTGGTTTTTCTAGTAGTTTGGGCTCAGTATTTTTTACTAAACGACGCAAGGCATCTACTACCATTTCTTTGCGACCAGTACCAAATCCATTTCCTTTACGTTGCTCTTCTTCTCGTTCATAATTGTCCAAATTAAACATGTAATCACCTAGACTATAATTATCACGACTTTCAGGGCCATACATTTTATAAATCTCACGCAGTTTGGCTTCCGCTTTCGTATGTTCTTCTGGATTATTTCTTGTATCATAGAACTTTAGCATTCTCGATAATATTTCGTGCTCTCCAGGAGCTTCTCTATGGATGAAGCCACGATAGCTTATCAAGATACCTTCAAGTTCATAAGCATCCTCTCTATTTTGTTCGTAAGTCGCATAGTTATCTGCGGATACATCCCTACGGGCCAACAATAGTTCTTGTATATTAGTAGGATTTACCTCGGATGTTAATGCATGAATGCAAAAGTCACTAGCACGAAAGCGATCACCCTTGAAAAAAACGCTCGCAAAACCAAGCATCTGACCGTGGTCATCCCATAATCGTTGGACTTCGGTGTCCTTTTTGTTGATTAAGGGAACTACATTTTTAATGTAAGCCTCCACCCTTCTATTGTCGATAGGATGTATCTTGGCATACATACTGAGCAGTGGGTGCTTAACTATAGTATCCATGTATGTGTCGATTATTCTATCATCGCCGCTAAAATTAGCCACTTCAATAGCAGTAGATAATACAGGTTTCTTGTCATAGATTTCCCAAAAGAAGCGGTCATCATTTTTAGTGTATTCATCATTAACTGCTCGTATTTCACCATCATCTGGGTAGTTATTATATGCCGCATTGGCAATCGTTTGCATCTGTTTATTGATAATTCCGACCGTCGAATCTGTAATGACATTACCATAATTGAACATGAAAGTTCTAAAAGTTTCTTCTGCTAAGCTAGATAGACCTTCAATCCTTCTC
The DNA here is from genome assembly GCA_963540965.1 of uncultured Candidatus Saccharibacteria bacterium. Classification (GTDB taxonomy): domain Bacteria; phylum Patescibacteriota; class Saccharimonadia; order Saccharimonadales; family Saccharimonadaceae; genus Nanosyncoccus. The sequence continues at coordinate 135,159 of CAUTSA010000001.1, read as the reverse complement.
ATACAATTAGTTTTTTCAACAGATGGACTAAGAGACTCTACAATCATGTCTTTATCATGTCGAATCGGATCCTTTTGCTCCTCTGGTAATTCAGAAAAATATTGACCAATTCCGTATTCATTATCAAGATTGATGTCTATATTTTTTGATGTTTTAATCCATTCGATATTTCTTTTTCTTTCTTCTTCGTAACGCTCGTAATTGCGTTTTTTGGCTGCTAGTTGTCTATCTACTTGTTCCTGCCATTCTTTGGGGATGGAAACATTATATTTCCAAGAGCCATCTTTATTTACGACACCAGTCAGCCATTTCAGCACTATACCGCGTTTATCCCAAAAGTCCGATTCATCGTCCCAATCAACTTTAATATCTGGAAACTTAATATCTTCTTTTACATCTCCTGCAAATTTAATATTATTAGGATTCAAAACGCTAGCGGCCTCATCATACTGTTCATTAGGAGATTCATTATGATTCGCGCCTTTTATTCTTTCCATTTTTATAGTCTTCCTCTACTTTTTCTTATTATAGTATATTTACTACTTAGTTTTACGTAGGCCTTCATTATAAAATGTTAACGCTTGAAAAAGTCGACATCACTAAATCTCAATTCAGCCTCGTGCCGCTTTTAAATAAATAATACTTAATTGCGAAGTTGACATAAGGTGTTACAATAATCTAAAAAGCGAGGTACTATTGTGCAAAATAATCCAGAGTCAAATAAATCAGTTAATAAGGATCGTGAACCATTGAATGATTGGGGAGATATAGCTAAACTTGCAAAAGAGTCCTGGAATAAGGAATCTGATCGCGCTCCAGATTATGCCGCAGATTTTTATCGAGCCGCCCTTGATGTTACAAGAGACTTTGATCGTCGAAGGCAGACTCTTGAGTCAGAAAATCAAAAAATGAGCAGGACTGAGTTTGAAAAATGGGAAGATGCTTTGTCTGATGAACTTGAGTTTGCAGGTGATGAGCTTGAGAAAACGGATAATACACTTGAAACGATGGCCGAGTGTGCGCAATATATGATTCTTACAACCGATGATCGTAAAACCTATAAAACCATCGAAGCTCAAGCGGGGAACTATTATCATGAAAGATCAGCTGCTCTCAAACAAGCCATCGAGTCTTCTGGACAACCAGAGGCCAAGCAGGATCTCGATAGTATCAGAAAATTCTACTATGCCGTAGTAGACCATCTTGATTATAGATATCCCATGCCAGGAGAGGTTGAAAGGCGAGGATATGAGGAGTTTGAAAAAGAACGCACTCTATCTCACAATAATTTAATAAAAGCCTTTAATGATATTAATGATTTGGCTAGAAAGTACCACGTTCGCCCATTTACTATTCGCAATTTCTGTCCTAGTGATGCACGTGATAAGAAAGATCAAACCCCTGCTGTTGCTAGATTGATGAAATATGACAGATATGTTCTCCAAAGTTTTTATATTGCTGCATTTTCTTCTGAAGAACAACGGAGAAAAGCTAAGCAAGAGCGTGAGAATCGTCTAGGTATCTACTAAGTCGCTACACCAATCCTAGTTAAAACATTCAAAATCTTCAAGACGCACTGGCTACTCTAACCCCTCAAGTGCAACACTTCGAGACTTATAGACCTCGAGTGGAGTCTTCCACTCGAGTCTCTTTCTTGGTCTATTATTTATTAAATTCGTTATCTCAACTATATCTCGTTTTGTAAGTTTCTTGAAGTCCGTTCCTTTAGGTAAGAAATCTCGAATAAGTCCATTGGCATTTTCATTCCTGCCACGTTCCCAGGAGTGGTAAGGATTAGCAAAATATATGTTTGCATTCAATTCTTTTTCTGTGATTTTCCAAAGTGAAAACTCTATTCCGTTATCATAAGAATAGTTGATGTCTCTTTTTGTTGGTTAGTGTTGCACTTGAAGTGTTAACTCAGGGGAATTCTTGACTTTTTGCGTAAACATAGTATAGTATATATTACGTTCGCGATTTTTTATCGTGAACAACTTTAGGAGGATTATCCCTTGTACATTTAAAATAAGGAGGAATTAGTTATGGTAAAGTTTTCTTTCTATAATCTCACCGTAGCCAATCCTGATGGAGGATACATTTTATTCAATAGTCTCACCAAGAATATTCTCTTGCTGACCGACGAAAACAAGAAATGGATCGATTCCGTTAATTTGGTAACAATTGACGTATCTGATGAGCGTTTCGCTATGCTTTATAATCTGAATTTTATCATCGATGACGATTTCGATGAATTCGAGTACTACAAACTGGAATGGTATCGCAGCCTTTATGCCTCTGGTATTCTTAGGCACACCATAATACTTAATCTTGCTTGTAATTGTGATTGTCCATATTGTTTTGAAAACAAAAATGGTCAATTCATGACAATTGAGACCGCCAAAGCGTACCTCGATTGGCTTGAGCCTCAGGTAAAAGACATCAAATACTTATATCTGAGTTGGTTTGGCGGTGAGCCTTTGCTTTCGAAGAGGCTCATAGAGTTCATTACTGCTGGCATCCTTAAGCTTGCTAACAAATACCATTTTCAATATTCAGCTTGCGTCGTGACAAATGGAGTTCTTCTCGATAAAGATTTTGTATCAAAGTGCGAAGATCTTCATATTACCAATATTCAGGCTACTATCGACGGTGAACGCGACATTCATAATCGCTATCGTTTCTTAAAGGCAAACCATGGTGAAACATTCGATAAAATTCTCGCAAATCTTTCGGATTTTTGCACCAGAATACATTCGGATACAGCTACGGTTCTTCGAGTCAATTTAACTGATGAGAATTATCACACGATCCCTAAACTTCTCGACGAAATCCCTGATGTTGTCAGAGATAATTGTGTACTGCTTTTCCGTTGGGTTTATTCCCATACTGAGGGTCGTAATCCAGGCGTAGAATTTTCCGCCGAGAAGAAAGGATCTAAACCTTACGAAAATCTCGCTCCACTGTATGAGCTTGCTCAATCTAAAGGTTTTACTACGAACTCTTTTGACGAAGGTATGAACTACAACTTCTGCGAGTGTGATTTTGATAGAGCGTTTCAGATTAACTATGATGGAGACCTGTTTATGTGCACGCATAGTATGGATAAAGCTGAAGCGATCGGGAACGTCTATGACGGATTTGGTACACAGCACAATCTTTCGAGATATGCAAAATTCGTGAACACAAATCCGTTTTCAGACTCTGAATGTGTTTCCTGTAAACTTCTACCCATCTGTAAGGGCGGTTGTCGCAAAGCACGGTATCTTGATAAAAAAGTCTGTTCAGGAGTAAGATACAGTCTTGCTTCTTATATTGTCGAGAAAGCCGAAAAAGCGATTATCGATAACGAACAGTAGGAGGCGGAGAGATTACCATGAAAGGAGGTGAATACAATGAAAGTTATCAAAGCTAATATTGATCATCTAAACCTGGTCAATCAGCGTAGCTCTAGAGATGAATATCTCCGAAACGGACAGTCTATCACTAAGGCTATTATGATGGGTGGCAAAGGTTGCTGTGGTAGCACCTATGTCGAAAAGGCTTAACACCGAACCGTAAATTAGTCATATTATTCCTCTGCTTCCTTTTTAGGAACCAAAAAAGGTCGCTCCTTATGGGCGACCTCTTTTTTATGCCCCTAAATCTTATTCAAAATCTCGATTGCGGTATTAAATATATCTTCGTTTCTTCGCTCTTTCGGATCAACCGCGTTACCATCTACCGGATCATCACCAATTAAAAATTCGGTAAATTTTATACCGCGATATTCCGCTAAGGCTAATAGCGCAGATAATTCCATATCAACACCAACGCAACCACGCTTTTTCATTAAAGCAACTTTTCCGGCGGTTTCGCGATATACCGCATCAGTTGTCCAAATCTTTCCATCGATAGTTGCAAAATTATTCTTTTCGAAGATATCTTTACAGATTTTAAGGGCATCTTTATCCACTCCAATTTCATCACTCTCAGGAAGATAATGATAACTCGTCCCCTCTTCGCGATAAGCACTGGTCGGTAAAATAATTGTATTTTGTGCAATATATCTATCAAGTCTTCCACACGTACCAAATGCTACTATTTTATTAATCCCGCTTGCGATCAGAAGTTCAACATCACAGACGCATCCCGCCGCACCCATGGTTGGATAGACTAAGAGAATTTTTTCGCCATTAACTTCGATATAACGATAAGTATCAAACTTACGACCAAAAACATTTGTTACCGGAAAGGTCTCTAGATCTTTGTTCGGAAGTACAAAATCTTCCCAAATTTCGTCATCAAAAATAAGTAGACATTTTGATGGTGAGCCTTTTAGCTTCAGATCACATGGGCCGAAAACTGTTTTTCTTTCTGCATCATATTTAATCATATTTATATTATATCATAATTTCGGGTGTTTCCATTCGAGCCAGGAGATTATCCAATTATATATTTTTTTAGTCATATTCTTATAAACCTCTAATTATATAGCTACATCATATTTTCTCCTACTCTAACCCCTCAAGTGCAACACTTCGAGATCTACTATAGACCTCGAGGTGTTGCACCCGAGGGGTTAATTTAGACTGTTCTTTGACAAAAATTATAAAACATGCCATAATATATTATCTAGACATTCTAAAAGGGGGTGATTTTATGTCTAAAGATATAAAGTATGTCGAGACCATGAATGCAATTCCGAGCGAGGAATTCCGGCTTAGATTTATCAAAGGAGTCTGCAAGACTAAGCCATTTGGCTCTCTCGCTTCTTTCAAGGCGAAAAACCTTTCACAGGAAGAAAAGACTGAGTTACGCGCAATCCTTTGCGATAATGGTTTTTCATTTGAGCTCACAGGTTCTGACCAGGAACTCGACAGGATTGCCACAGCTATATTCGATCGTATCGCTACGCTTTAATCCATGCCCCCGCCCGTCGGGGGTTTTGTCTTTTCTTGTATTTTCTCCCCACGCAGACTATAATCATAAGTACTATGGATAATTCCAATAATGATCAAGTCTTTCACAGTAGTAATATCGCAAATCAGACACTAGCTGGTTCTGCAGCTGATCCTTTTACTTTGACTGATAAAGAGAAAAAACGTCAAGAAAAACAGGCAGAGCTAAATGATAAGCGCTCGCAAAGAGCTGCAATGAGGGCCGCTAAAAAAGCTGAACGCGCAGCTAAGTTTGCCGCACTCCGTCAACGCCTTGGTCACTGGCGAAAAAGTAATCCCCTCATCTTTATTCTTTCATCAGTTGGTGTTTCAATTCTCACTCTTGCCATCATCATTGGCGCCAGCTGGCTCATTGTTTCGCAGATAACTCGCGAGAAAGCCCCAACCCGCACAAATAATAATAATGTTGATCCTACTGACTATATTTCCGTAAACTGCAATTGCGCCAAAGGCTCTCAAACATACAATGATCTTAAAGAAGATTATGAAATGGCTGCGGAGCGCGAAAAGGAAATTATTAGTAATTTTGATAATAAGACTGCCACTCCATTTCAAACCTATGAGTTTATTACTGCTGTTATCGGTTCTGGCTATCTTGAAGACGCTTACGATTCTGCAGGTAATTTAAATACCGTCAAAGCTTTTGATAACTACAATCAACGAATTCAAACTGCTAATATTACTAACGATGATCAAAAAGCCCTCCTTGAGTTGTATTCTCTTAGTATTTATAACAAAGCCAAACAATACAACCAGACTTTAGAAAAACTTTTTAATTACATCCCTGAGAATATGTTTGACGGCACCAAGTATGTCTATTACAGTATTTCCTACGATGCCTATAAGGGGCTTGGCTATACTGAAAAAGCTAATTCTATAGCTAAAATCCTAGAATCTATTCCTTATGGCTCCGGTTCTTTTTAGCCTCTCCTTCTCTAGCTCTTTTCTTCACTTTTATCATAATCTTCATTTTTAAGTTTATGGTAAAACCTAAAATGCTCATGTATAATAAAACTATGCAAAAGACGCGTCATCGTTTTGGCTTCACCATCATTGAGGTCATGCTGGTTTTAACTATCTCCACTGCTCTTGCAATGGCAATTCTAAGCACTATAACCTCCAATATCCATCGACAGCGCTTTTTGGACTCTTATACAGATCTCGCAAATTATCTCCGTAGTGCTTATTCAGCTACTATTAATGTACAAAATCCTAGATTATTTACAGAAGACAGTGGTTTTTCTTGCACTTTGAACTCACTCTGGGATGAAAACGGACGCCTTACGACAAATACCGATACCGATAATTATCCCGGTCGCAGTCGCTGTGCAATTTATGGTAAGCTCATTACTTTTGGCGAGAAAGATCCTGAAACTGGCGTTCCTAGTACAAAAGTTCACATGTACGACATTATCGGACGTGTTTATACCGGTCAAATGAATATTGAAAATTCTACCGGTGACAATGCTATTAATTCACTTAAAGCCGTTGCTGCCAATGTTGTTACTCTGAGAAGTGCTCCAGGCTCCTGTCGAGTACATTTTGCAGGACAAGAGTCCTCATATACCCCACAATGGCAAGCTAGAATTGAACAAACCGCTAATCAAGAGTTGTTACGTGGCGCTATCATGATCGTCAGGTCTCCAGTTTCCGGTACTGTTCATACTTATTACTATGATCAGCCAGGTCAAACTTTTGATGCTGGTGATTTGCTCGAAAAACTCAATCGTAATGCCCCTAATCAATCCTGCGAGACTGCTAGTCTTGACCAGTACCGCCCCTATGCTAGTAGCGCTCTGCTTTATGGCGCACTTGGCGAAGTTGTTTCTGGCACGTCTAATGTCCTAGAGTACGAGCTTAAAGATTCCAGAATGCAAAACAAACAAGATTTTACTCTGTGTGTTTCCTCTGATGATATTCCTCTCGCCCCCAAGAGGCGTCGACCAATTCGCATTAAAGCTGATGGCAACAACTCTTCCGCAGTTCAGTTAGTCGATATCGATAGTAATGATAATCCCTGCCAATAGTGGCGTATAATGGTAATGTATATGTTAAACTCTCCTAAAAATTTAAAGGTTACCCAAGCTAAGAGTTGTCCTTATAAGGCTCTCTCAAATCATTCTTCTCGACGTGGTGATACTATTATTGAGATTATTTTCTGTTTTACTATCTTTTCAATCATTACCATTGTCTCAATTGGTCTCATGAATCGAAATCTCTCTCTTATCCAAGGCACCCTTGAGGTCTCTATGGCCAGAAATGAAATTGAAGCCCAGGCCGAGGCTATTCGCTTTATTCACAATTCTTATCTTTCAGAGCGTGAGCTAGTCCGCGATCAAAATATTGACCCTACGAAGTGGCAGGAATATCGTGATCTCTGGCAGCGGCTTGCTAGTGTACAGAATGGTTTAAATAATAACCCTATTAAGATTTCTAAATACAGTGAACAGAATTGTTACCAGTATTACGATGCAGCCAATGTTGCCGGTGAGGTTCATAATATTTTTACCGATAAGGCCTTTATTATTAATACTAGAAAATTAGATCCCAAAAATCCCGATAGGACAATTGTTTCGGCAAGGGAAAATCAGTCACTCTTTCAGGAGGCTTCTTTGTACCCTCGTCTAGTTTTTTCAAATTCCTCACAGGTTGGGGCTTCTAATGGGGTGGACAGTTCAGCCAATCTCAACGAGTCAAATTCTGGTAGTAACCTATATCTCACTCCCGCCTTCGTCACCCCTTATCGTATAGAGGGTCTTTGGGTTATTGGTACCCGTGATGTCACGGGCGTCAGCAATCCTGATGCTATAGACGACTCCGGTCTTGACCAGCAAGCCCCAGAATTCTACGATTTCCATATTCGTTCTTGCTGGTATGGTCCAAATCGCAACATCCCTTCAATTATTAGCACTATTATTCGTCTTTATAACCCGGAGTTTATTAAAAAAGATTAGTATGCGAAGAATAATTCAAAAACCTACCAGCAAAAACCACTCCAAAAAAGGCTTTACTATTATGGAGCTCTCTCTCGGCCTTGCCTTTATCTCCTCTCTTCTGGTTATGGTCTCCATTATCTCTATTCATATCTCCACGACCTACCATAAGGGGCTAGTCATTCGTGCGGTTAATTCGACCGGTCGTCTCTTGGTAGATGATCTTTCACGTACAATTGCTGCTGCACCTGCAAGGGCGCTTACTGATATCTGTCGTGCCGAGTATGCTTCAGATAAAGCGGAAATGCAAAAGTGTCTAAACGATAATGCGCGCATGTATGTTTATCAGCAAAACTACGGAACGGTTAGGTTGCGGTCAAATGGCTCCCTGTTGCAGAATGTTCCAACCAACGGTGTATTTTGCACTGGTCGTCATAGTTATCTATGGAACACTGGTTATGTTTTAAATAGTGAAGATTATGAACTTGTATCCGGAGCTGCCGCCACTTTTAATGATGGTCAGAATGCTGAAAAGAAAGATTTTAAATTGCTTAAAATTGAAGACAGCAATCGTGATCTCTGTTACCAGCACACACTAATGCATACCACCTCAACGGCTCAATATGATTTTGATCATACAAGAAATGATTTTCATCTCAAAGGCTCTATCTCTACCGAGCTCCTTGAGCAATCTGATGATCGTCTTGTGCTCTATAATTTTGTGATTTTCCCAGTCACTCAGCATTCTGTTACGCTTCACTCTTTCTATTCCGGCACCTTTATTTTAGCTACCGAACGGGGCAGCATTGATATTACTGGTGTTGGCGAATTCTGCAAGGCTCCTCCAACCGACGGCTTCTCGACCGATTTTACCTACTGTGCAATCAATAAATTTAACTTTGCGGCGAGATCGACTGGCCAAAATAGAAAGGGAGAATAATGAAACTGTTTTTCAAAAAATATCGCTTAGCTCAAGGAGTTAGTACAAAAAAAGGTGCAACCTCCATGATCGTTACTGTTTTTACTATCATTCTCTTTAGTATTATTACCCTTGCTTTTACAAGACTTATTCTTTCTGAGGTCAACCAGACCACGAACTCTAACTTATCTAAATCCGCTTATGATTCTGCTCTTGCTGGTGTAGAAGATGCTAAGGTCGCCCTACTAAAATATCACGACTGCTTAAATAAGGGTCATACTGTAAACTCCGGGAACCCTTGTAGTAAAATTATTGCTGCCATGCAAGATGGTGTTCGCCGACAAGATTGCAGTACTGTCTCTAATGTACTTGGTCGCACCATCGATGAGCAACATGGTGTCACTATTCAAGAAGTCAAAGACTCAAGTCAGGATGGTGGTTCTTCCGCCTCAAAATTACAGGCCTATACCTGCGTTACTATCCAAGAGGATCTCGCAGACTATCGTTCCACTCTCAGCTCTGATACTCGCACTCGTATCGTCCCTCTTCGCACCGATCAAATCCAAAATCTCAGATACATTAATATTAAATGGTTCTCAGACACTAATTACACTACGCAACAACGTAGTGGTAGTGCTATCAGTTGGGACCAAAATGACGGACTTCTCCCTAGCGGGCAACACTCTATGTCACCTCCGCTAATCTCTGCTGCCTTCTTCCAATCCGATCGTAATTTTAATCTCGGTGAGTTTAATATTGCTAGCAGTGAGAATAGTACCAACCGTGCGATGCTCTTTTTGAAACCTACCAACGATAGTAAGGGGCGTAACGACTTCTCTGCTACTGAGGTCTCTGAAACCTTCGATAAGAGTGGTAATCACTTATTTACCGTTAACTGCCAAGAGGGAAGCTTCTTCTGTTCCGCTACCTTTGAAGTTCCCAATACTTATCGAGGTAGTACTGACCGTAATCCTGCTACCACTTTTCTCCTCCTCACTCTCCCATATGGCGCTCCTGAAACCGACTTCTCTGTTTCTCTCTATGATTCCAAGCGACAATCAATCAACTTTACTGGCGTTCAAGCCCGCGTTGACTCCACTGGTCGCGCCAACGATCTTTATCGACGGGTCGAAAGCCGCGTCGAGCTTGTTGACACCTATTTCCCATATCCGGAATTTGCTATTCAGCTTAATGATGACAAAAATAGCAAAACCCGAAAATCTTTCTATACCACCGTCAACTGCTGGACTGCTGTTGATGGTACTATGGACCAATGTGAGAATTATAACGAAAGTTCAAGCTATAGTCGGTTCTAACTATAAAAAATAGCAGGCTTATACCTGCTATTTTTTACGTATAATACCAAAAAAGAGCATTGCTGCTCTCCTATAATCTTTAATTTGGTGGCGGGGGTTGGATTTGAACCAACGACCTTTTGGTTATGAGCCAAACGAGCTACCAGGCTGCTCTACCCCGCGATAGAACAACTTAATTATAGTGACGTTTAATTAAGTTGTCAACCCCAGATCTCAAAATCTGATTATAATAATTTTCTCGCAGTTACCCTGACGGCTTCAGCTAGACTCATTCCAGCGTGTGGGGCAGCAGCTACATCAACCACCGTTAATCCGTTTCGCATCGCCAAACTTATTTCTTGTATTAGTATCTCTGCGTTTGGCGCTACAATTGTTGCTCCAAGAATCTTCTTTTCACGGTTACAAATTATTTTTACAAATCCATCTTCTGCGCTAGGGCTCCAGGTTGCCTCTTTCTGTGTTAATCCAGATATGGCACTTGTATATTTTAAGCCTATCGACGCACATTGCTCCTCAGTTATTCCCACACTTGCTACCTTTGGGTATGTGTTGGTCATCCGTACAAATCCATTATTTTCGACAATAGTTCTGGATCGACCATTAAACGCTACTGAAGCCGCAATTGCCCCCTCGTAAGTATCTTTCTCGTAAGAGCTGAATTGAAAATCACTAATCTTTTTATTTTCCTTTATTGTAGCCACACCTCCTGCTGCAAAAATATTTTTATTTGAAGTTTGCATCTGATTAGAGACTAGAATACCTTCAGGCGTATATTTTACATTGGCGTTTTCAAGTCCTAAGTCTAACTCTGGCTTCTGTCCAGCAGCCAACACCACGCATTCTACTCGTACGGATTTTTTCTGACCCCCTCGGAGTAGTGAAGCCTTGATTACTTTAGTCTTCCTACCAGTCGCTAAAGTTTGAATCCCATCATTTTCAACACTTACTACCTTAGTTTCTGTCAAAATCTTAATACTTTTCTTTTGATTGAATTTTGCTTCAATAATCTTCGATGCCTCGAGGTCTTCTTTTGGTAAGATTCGTTCATTCATTTCTATTAGAATCACCGAGCTTCCAAGGTTTGCTAGAAACTCACTCGCCTCCACCCCACTCTGTCCAGCGCCAATTACTAGTGCTACTTTTGGAATACGTGGTAGCCCTAAATATAATTCTGCAGGTGTTACAAAGCCGGTTTCTTCAAGCCCAGCAACCTCTCCGGTGCTCATTGTTGTACCGCTTGCAATTAAGAACTTTTTTGCTGTAATAGTTTTTTTCTCAGTTGTCACTTCAATAGGCGAAATAAACCTTGCACTACTCCTAATCACTTCAACCTTTGATTCAATTAGCTCTCTCTGTTTCGCCTCAATAAACTCCTCTGTCTTATTTTGTATCTCGCTGTACATTGAAGGAAGATTTATTTTTAGCTGATCAGAATTTAATCCAACACTTGATCCCTCTCGTGCTTGGCATAATAGTTGTGAGATTTTTCCGGCCATTAATTGTGAAAATGCGCAAAGCGTATTACCTCCACCAATTAAATCCTTCTCAATAATTGCTACTTTCTTTTTTGCCGCTGCTGCCATCATTGCCCCAGCAATACCTGCCGCACCGCCGCCAATCACCACTAAGTCGTAATCAAATTTTTTCATATAATTTTATTCCTTTCCCCTAAAATAAATGCCAAATCCTTATTGTATTTTCTTACCTCCGCAACAATTTTACGGTCGAGATCAGATTGTGTAATCGCTGTTTTGTCTGTCACCCATTGACTCACTTTTTTCGTCACTTCTTTTGCGATTAATTCTGCTGCCCCTTGTTCCAGATTTAAAGCCTTAGCTTCTTTTTTTAAATCTAGCATTAGTTGCTTTTCCGAAAACTCTAGCTCCTTTGCCTGATGCTTTTTAAGTATTCCCATTTTCACTCACCTCTTATCATTTATTTTTGAATAATTCTAAATGCCAATAGGAAGATTGCTAAGGTGATGAATAATGTCCCAGATAGGGCCTTCAAAAAGTTTTTATTGTTAAGACGCCATTTTTGAATCTCCACCACTGTCTTTCCGTGTCTCACGGCTAATCTCAAAATCACTAATGGCAGCAGGGCAATTACTGTATATAAAATCAACATTGCAATCTGTAATGTCATGGATAGTTTTAATAGACTATCTGCGGTAATTAACATTAATACGATAAAAAATGGTGCCTCAGCAAAGCTTGCGAGCAGCCCCAGTGCAAAGGCCTCAATATTGCTATCCGTCTGTTTTGCTCGTTTCATAATGTATTTTGCAACTGGCTTAGGCAGCCATAGTTCAGTTGATCTCCCTGTGCGGTAATAAAATAACCAAATACAAAGGGTTAAAGCTACAAGCACCACGGCTAAAACTACTAGACAAATCGTTGACAGATTAGCCCCAAAAAAGAGAAAGACAAAATAAGCTGTTGCTGCCAGGCTTGTTAATACTAGAAAAAATACTCCAAAAATATAGTTGGAAACTAAAAACTTTGTTCTTTTCTTTATATGTTTACCCAAACTTTCGTGGTAAAGCAGAAGTAGTGATCCAAGATTCATCTGCAAAGTGGCATGCGCTAAAGCAGCTAAGGCAATCACGCCGATCGCGGAGAATATTGTAAGACCTTCCATACCTAAATTATATCATATCTTGCTTATGCTAGATTATATCTTGCTTGTGCTAAACATAAAAAATATTTTTTCCTATCTATTACAATTAAAACCATCACGCTAATGCTTGCCAAAAGAAGTTCATAAATATACATTCAGCTCATTAGAAATTAAATGAGGTAATACTATGCAAAAAGCATCACAAACACCACGCCAAAAAGCAAGTTTAGAAGGGAAGAAACGGCAGTCATCCCACCGCAGTTGTTCACGTATGTATCAAGGTCAGTCCTCTATTTCTGAGGAAGCGCAACCACGTATTAGAATTCCATATAAACGTGAACATAAATTCAAATATTTAATCTATTCGGCTCTCCTATTTTTAAATTTCTGCTCTCTGTTTATATTGCCAGCATCAACCTTTGCCGCCAGTAAACCCTCGGACGCAAATGGAAAAAATGTTGTAAAAGAAGAAAAAACCTGTCCCAGTGGTCAATATCTAAATCCTGAAACTAAGCGCTGCAAGAAATTTCCCCCGCAAAAAATGAAAACCTGTCCTGAGGGTTATTTTCTAAACGTAAAAACCAATCGTTGCAACAAGAATCCAGTTCCCAAAAAATCTACGCAAAGTAACCCAAAACCGAAAGAGTCTACCAATCCTTCGTCTAATCGTCCTGATTCAAAAGATCAGAACGACCAAACTAAGAAACCAACAAAAGATTGCCTGCCAGGTTATTTCTTAAATAAAATTACCGGTCGTTGCAATAAGCAATATGAGCAAACCGAAAAGACTTGCCCTGACGGCACCTTCCGCAATAAAATCACTGGACGCTGTAATAAAATTCAAGCTGAGTCTCAGAAGAAGCCCTGTCATGCTGACCAATATCGTAACCCAAAAACTGGCCGTTGTCATAAAATAGCCACGTCAACCGCACTCAAAACTTGTCCTGCCGGTAAGGTTCTCAATCCTGTGACCAATCGTTGTAAAGGTGAAGAAAAACCTCATGAGGCCAAAGCCTGTAAAGAGGGTTATGAAAGAAACGAACAAACTCATCGCTGTCGCAAAGTCCATCAAAATACGGGCGCCTCAAATCCGGTAGAAGTTCCAAAATTAGGTGATAAGAAAGAAGAACAAAAGAAAGATTTTAACGGCACCACAGCGGTTGCTGGTTCTGCGGCGGTTGGTCTTGGTATTGCTATCTTCCAGTTTAAAAATGAAATCTTTGTCATCATTCGTAAAATTTTTCTTCATAAGTAGCAAAACTTGATATAAAACCTATTGTTTGGACTACATATTACTACTACAAAAAAGGCTTCAAAATTTATCCACCTCTGTTAAATTCCATAAAAAACTCAAATTAGCAGTCTTGACATGAGAGTGCTAATAAGCTATACTCATAATAACTTAGCAACTAAAAACGATGAGTGCTAAATAAATATAAAGGAGTAATAAATGAGTAAAATTATTGGAATTGACCTTGGTACGACGAACTCTGCTTTCGCGTACATGGTCGCAGGAAAACCAGAAGTAATTACTAATGCCGAGGGTGACCGCACTACTCCGTCAGTAGTCGCTGTCACTAAAAAAGGCGAACGTCTTGTTGGTAAAGTTGCGCAGCGTCAGCGTGTCACTAATCCAAAAAATACTATTTATGGTATTAAGCGTTTAATCGGCCGTAAATTTGAAGATAAGGAAGTCCAGAGAGATCTCGACATCATGCCATACAAGATTGTGAAAAAAGGTGATGGTGTTGCCGTAGAGATGGATGGCAAGACTTACACTCCAGAAGAAGTTTCTGCTATGATTCTCTCTAAAATTAAAGCAGATGCTGAAGCTTTCTTAGGTGAGAAGGTTACTGAAGCTATCATTACTGTTCCAGCCTACTTCGATGACTCTCAACGTCAAGCCACTAAAGATGCTGGTAAAATCGCTGGTCTTGAGGTTAAACGTATTATTAATGAGCCTACAGCCGCAGCCTTAGCTTATGGTCTCGAAAAGAAAAGCGAAGAGAAGATTGTAGTCTTCGACCTTGGTGGTGGTACCTTCGATGTTTCCATCCTTGAACTCGGCGACGGTGTCTTTGAGGTAAAGTCCACGAACGGTGATACCCATCTTGGTGGTGAAGATTTTGACAACGTTATCGTTAACTTCCTCTGTGATCAGTTCAAAGATGAATCTGGTATCGATATCAAAAATGATGCCGCAGCCATGCAGCGCGTTAAAGATGAAGCTGAGAAAGCTAAGAAGGAACTCTCGTCAGCCAAAGAAACTGAAATCAACCTTCCATTCCTTTCCGCTGACTCTGATGGTCCAAAACACTTTGAATACACTCTAACTCGCTCCAAGATGGAAGAGCTCGTTGCCCCACTTCTTGATCGTCTTGCAGGTCCAGTCGAAAAGGCCCTTAAAGACGCCAATCTCAAGACTTCCGATATTAATGAAGTCGTTATGGTTGGTGGTATGACCCGTATGCCAGCCGTTGTTGAAAAGGTTAAAGCTCTCTTTGGTAAGGAACCAATGCAGGGTGTTAACCCAGATGAGGTAGTTGCAGTTGGTGCTGCTATTCAAGGCGGTGTACTTCAAGGTGATGTCAAAGATGTTCTTCTTCTCGATGTTACTCCACTTTCTCTTGGTATTGAAACCATGGGTGGTGTCTCAACAAAGCTAATTGAGCGTAACACTACTATTCCAACTTCAAAGTCTGAAACTTTCTCTACTGCTGCTGATAACCAGCCACAGGTTGAAATCCATGTCTTACAGGGTGAGCGCGAAATGGCCGCTGATAATAAATCTCTTGGTCGTTTCATCCTCGATGGTATTGCTCCAGCCCCACGCGGTGTTCCACAGATTGAAGTTACCTTCAATATCGATGCAAACGGTATTCTCAATGTTACAGCTCGCGACAAGGGAACTGGTAAGGAACAGAGTATTACTATCCAGAACTCCGGTAACATGTCTAAAGAAGATATTGAAAAGGCTCAAAAAGATGCTGAACTTCATGCAGATGAAGATAAGAAGAAACGTGAAGCTATCGACGCTAGAAATAAATTAGAACAGGCCATTTATCACAACGAAAAAATGCCAGATGAGTTCAAAGATAAGATTTCTGACGAAGATAAGGAGACTATTAAGAAAGCTGTCGAAGAAGCCAAAGAGGTGTTAAAAGATACAGCCGCTGATGCTGCTAAATATGAAGAAGCTGAAAAGGCGCTTTCCAATAAGATTATGCCTATTGGTGCCAAGCTCTATCAGTCCGCTTCAGCCGATTCATCTGCCAATGACGGCAATTCATCTAAAGGCACTTCCAATGGTGAACCTGTAGAAGGCGAAGTTGTTGATAAATAGAATTGCTCAATTCCTCTAGGATATATTATTCATCCAGTGAATAATTCAAAAATACTCCGCAAGGAGTATTTTTGAAATGTCATAAACATTTTCTAATAAAACTATACTTATTACCTCTAATATGATATATTTAATCAGATTAAAAGGATTATATTTTTCATGAAATCACCAATCAAAAAGTTTTTTAATTTTTCATTCTCTCAAAAACTAAACTGGCTTCTAAAAATCGGCATTAGCTTTTCAGGTCTTATTTTTACTTTTTTACACTTTATTGATCCTGTTGCCTGGCACAAACTTCCCAGTTATCTAGTTACTATCCTTCTTCCGTTTGTCCCTGAACTTCTTGCAAAACTAAACTTCAAAGCCACTATTAGACTACAAATCGCTTTTAATCTTTTCTTGATTATCGCAATGGTCTTAGGTATCGATCTTGATTGGTATAAGTCAATTATTATCATGGGATATCCAAGCTACGATAAAATCGTCCATAGTCTAAGTGGTGTTTTTACTGCGTTTTGTGGTAAAGAGATTCTCGATCACTTCTATGATGGTAAAGATGCAACCGATCACACTGGTAAGATTACTGAGAAAAAAGCTGGCTCCTCTGGTCAATCCACTATCAAACGCAAAATCTACCACTCAGGCTTCGCCTTCCTTTTCATCATCTGTTTTGTTGTCTTCATCGCTGCTATGTGGGAATGTTTTGAATTTACCTATGACCAACTTTGTGGTGGACACATGCAAGAGCTCAATGCTCCTGGGGTTGGTGATACCATGGGTGATATTATCTCTGCCTCTATTGCTGGCTTCCTCACAGCGATCTTCATTAGAAAGAAATAAAAATTTATGTCAAAAAAGCAACCCGCCGCAGTCTCTCAGGTTTCCTCTGCAGAAACAGCTATTCTATTTTCATTACTCCAGCAAGTTCTTGCAAAAAATATTGCAGGAGATGTTGTTGAACTTGGCTGTTATAAGGGCGATACCTCAATTCTTTTTCAGCGCGAATTGCAAAAAACTGATAAAACTCTCTGGCTATATGACTCTTTCGCTGGACTTCCCGAAAAAACTAGGGAAGATAGCTCGGCAGCTGGTGATCAATTTAAATCCGGTGAACTCTTTGTCACCAAACGTGAAGTTATCGAAAAATTCAAACGCCAAAACCTTCCTCTCCCAAAAATCAAAAAGGCCTTCTTTGAAGACTTAGACGCCATCAATGATTTCCCGAATAAAATCTGCTTTGCCTTTCTCGATGGCGATCTCTATACTTCAATTAAAACTAGCCTCACGCTAGTTCAAGACAAGATGCAGCCCGGAAGCATTGTTATTATTCATGACTACAATAATCCAGAACTTCCTGGCTCTGCTCGTGCCGTTGACGAATGGTTAAAAAATCACCGTCATCAAGTTAAGCAGTTTAAAACACAAGAAACTCTCGCCATTATTTATTTGTAGTTTAAAATTTAGCTATGACGTTCCGCAAGTTCGTCGCTGGTATTTTATATAAACAAAAATGACCACTAAGTGGTCTTTTTTAAATATGGTATGTCTTTCGCTTCGCGAAAACCATCCCAATCTGCGTCGGTTCAATAAAGAAAAGTAATCTTTTCTTTATTTCTCCTCCTTGATTGGTCGGGGCGACAAGACTCGAACTTGCGACCTCAGCGTCCCAAACGCCGCGCGCTACCAACTGTGCCACGCCCCGCTACTGTTAAATTTACCACACTCCCCCTAAAAATGCAATGTTATGTTAATATATTATTATCTGTTCTTCTTAGTTTAATGGCTTATACCCACAGACTGAGTTAAGATAAAGTAATCTATTTCGAGAAAATTAAGGAGATTAATGAACGCACAAAATTCATCTGGCAACAAACCAAAGGTCAACCTCACCAAGAAAAATAAATCTAACACCTTTAGATCGGTTATTTTTACGCTACTTTCGATTATTTTTATCGCCTACTGTATCAACTTATATGGCAACCATAGCATTAAGATGAAGGAGGTTCCTCTCTCTGATGTTATCTCTCGTGCTAATGATGAGCATGGCAACATCAAACGTATTACCGTATCCGGCAATGAGCTGGAGATTACCCTCAAAGATAAAGATATTCCTACAGAAACCTCTCGTAAAGATCCTTCGGGAACGCTTTATGACCAGGGTTTGATTAATCGCTGTGCCGATAAAGCTGGTGATGACCTTAAAAAATGCCAGGAGAAATACCCAGTCATTAACTATGTCGACCCTATTAATTACACGGAAATTTTCATCAACATCCTCACTATCGCCGTACCAATCATTATTGCCGTAATTTTCTTCGGCCGTCTTCTTGGACAGGCTCAAAGTATTAATAAGGAGAATATGGGTTTCGGCAAGGCTCGCGCCAAGCTCTATGGTCCAGATAAAAAACGCGTTCTCTTCACTGATGTTGCTGGTAATGAAGCTGCCAAACAGGACCTCTCAGAAGTAGTTGATTTTCTCAAAAATCCTAAAAAATATGAAAAACTCGGTGCTAAAATCCCTCGTGGTGTACTTCTTGCAGGTGATCCAGGAACTGGTAAGACTTTAATGGCCCGCGCCGTTGCTGGAGAGGCCAACGTTCCTTTCTTTAGTATTTCTGGTTCTGAATTTGCTGAAATGTTTGTTGGTGTCGGTGCTTCTCGTGTTCGTGACCTCTTTAGCAAGGCCAAGAAAAATGCCCCAAGTATCATCTTCATTGATGAGATTGATGCTGTTGCTCACAAGCGTGACGCTCGCGGTGGTGCTGGTCGTGAAGACGAACAGACTCTAAACCAAATTCTCGTCGAGATGGACGGTTTTGATAATGAGTCTGGCGTCATCGTCATTGCCGCCACCAACCGTGTTGATATGCTCGACAAAGCTTTGCTTCGTCCAGGCCGTTTTGACCGTCACGTTGATGTTACCCTCCCTGAACGCAAAGATCGTCTCGCTATTTTAGAGGTTCACTTTAAAAATAAGCCAACCGCAAAATCTGTCGATTTAGAAGCGCTTGCTGCTAAGACTGCGGGTTCCTCTGGTGCTGATCTCGCAAATATTGCCAATGAGGCTGCTATTACTGCTGCACGCCTCGGCCACAAAGAGATTACTGGTGCCGATCTGACAGAGGCTTTTGAGCGTGTTGCCATTGGTCCAGAACGCAAGTCGAAAGTCATGAATGAAAAAGAGCGCAAAATTACTGCCTACCACGAGGCCGGTCACGCTGTGGTTGGTCACGTTCTCCCTGATTCCGATCCAGTCCATAAGATTACCATTATTCCTCGCGGTCATACTGGTGGTGTGACTTGGTTCCTTCCTCCTGAAGATCGTAGTTATAAGAATATCTATGAATTAAAAGATACTCTTGCTCGTGCCATGGGTGGACGTATTGCTGAGAAAATTATCTTTGGTGAAGATAGCGTTACTACTGGTGCCTCATCCGATCTCCAGCATGTTGCAGAATTAAGTAAGGAGATGATTATTCGCGAAGGTATGGGGAATAAGACTCGCAATCTCGTTTATCCTTCCGAAGCTACCGGCTATTATACTATCAGTACTGGCAAGCCATACTCTGAAAAGACCGCCGAATTGATTGATGAGGAAATCGCTCAATTTGCTAATGAGGCAGCAAAGCGCGCAGAGGCCGTCCTAAAAGCCAACCATAAGGTTTTGGATCGTGTCGCCGAGGCTCTTCTTGAAAAAGAAACTCTTGAAGAAGAAGATCTTAAAAATATTTTTGAAGGATCTACACTTCCAGATTCCGCTAAACTCCACGACTAGCTCGTATCCATGACGGGGAATTGAGCAAATAAAAAATACCTGAATTCCAGGTATTTTTTAATCCATCGATTATTTATAAAATAAAGCGACTATTTTTTAGCAGAGAAACGGCCAGACGCATCTTAATATTCGAAGTGACTTCACTCGCCGCACAAATCTTGTCGGCCATCGTCACAATCCAACTTTCTTTATATTTTGGCATCACAATACTAAGAGGGAACATATGCGCCTGAATGATATTTTTCTCAATGGCATTCAATTTAAATTCCTTCTTAGCGTTATCAAAAGCAATCAGTGGGTGCAAATAAGCGTGCGCCTTAGGCATAGCCGTTTTGTCATGCCAGTCGTACAAGAAAAAATCATGTAGGAGCGCACCTCGGACTAATGAGACCTTATCCACCTTAACTCGAAAAATCGCAGCAAGAGTTAAACTCATTGTTGCCACACTAATTGAATGATCATAAGTAGAAACATTGGCATGCTGAATAAAACGTTTTTCACGTTTCATGTTCTCAGAATCTAAAATTTCCTTACCCAGCTTATGCACCAGGACAAGATTATTCGTTTTCACCTTTATATTATAACATGAAAATGCTTAAAAATCTCAAAAACTCCATGCGTTTGCCCCCTCAACATCATGTATAATAAATATAAGATGAAGAAATTTCAGTTTCGCTCCGTAGTTGCCATGGCAAATAGTAAACTTAGTGTGAAATATGCTGCTATTTTACTCAGTTTTAGCACTCTAATCTCTGCCCTTCTGGGTATCTTCCGTGATCGTCTCTTAAATTCTTACTATCTTGATACCTATCCAACCGGTATTGACGCCTATACTGCTGCCTTTACCATCCCTGATTTTATGTTTTTCGTGCTCACTTCTGGTGCTCTTGCAGTTAGTTTTATCCCTGTTTTCAATCAACGTCTAGTCTCTGGTAATAAAAAATCCGCCTGGGAACTCAGTTCTTCCATCCTTAACCTTATGGCCATCGTTACCCTGATTTCTAGTATTTTGATTATGGTTTTTGCAGATCCTCTGGTTCGTTTTATCGTCGGTCCAGGTCTCGACGAATCTGGTACTACACTTGCCATCAATATGATGCGTGTCATCGCTATCAATCCCTTCCTTTTTAGTATTGCCACAGTCTTAAATTCCATCCAGCAAGCTGTTGGCCGTTTCGTCTTCTTTTCTCTCGCCCCTGCTCTCTATAATGTCGGTATCCTTATTGGCATCACGGTCTTCACTAACGGCATTAATCTCTTCGGCTTACAACTCTTTGAAGGTGGCATTATGGGGGTTGCTATTGGTGTCGTTTTTGGCGCTATTCTTCAGATCTTCATCAGTCTCATTGGTCTTTTTGGTCTTGGTTTTGATTATCAGTTTAAAATCTATTGGAAAAATCTTGGTTTTAAAACCGTTCTGAAACTCTTGCCAGCTAGGTCTCTCGACCAGGGAATTGACTACGTTTATTCTATTCTTGCCACCAATCTTTCATCTCGTATGGGTAAAGGTGCCCTTCGCTCTTTTCAGCAGGCAAATAGTCTCCACCAGATGCCAGTCAATCTTATTGGTGTCGCCATTTCGACCGCCTTCTTTCCTAAGTTAACCGAGGAAACTAATAGCGAAGACACTACAAAGTTTGATGATGTCTTCCGTCGCGCTCTTCGTATGATTATCTGGATTTCTTTACCAGTTTCTGTTATCGCCTACTTTGCCCGTGGCTATGTTGTTAGTTTCGTAAAAAATGGTGGTCAGCCCATCATCGCCAGCGTCTTAGGTTCACTTGTTCTTGCCATCTTTGCTCAATCCATCTTTCATATTGCCTCTCGTGGTTTTTACGCCAGGCAGGACACCAAGACTCCATTCGTTGTTAGTATTATTGCTGTCGGTTTTACTATGATCCTATCAATTATCTTTAGTATCATCGGTCTTGGCCCCGACGGTTTAGGTTGGGCTCAGTCTATTGGTGCCGTTCTTGAAATTCTCATCCTTCTTTTTCTACTCCAGAAAAAATCTCGTCAAAACCTACTTAATAAAGGCTTTTGGACCGCTTTTATTCGTATGCTTATCGCTACCATCGTCACTAGTATTTCTGCCTATATACTTACCAAACTTCTCCCACTTCGTGCCACCGATAATTCCGTCTTTGTTACTATTCCAAAATTCTTCATTATTTCACTCGCCTCACTTGGTATTTATGGTGCAGCCAGTTTTCTCCTAGATCTTGAAGAAGTTCAACCTTTCTTTGAAAAACTCAATAAGATCCTCTTTCGAAATCTCCGTCCAAAAGACAAATAAGCCTCAACTCTCATGTTATAATCATTACCATGACAGAGCAAAACAAGAAAGTCGTTTCCGACTATAATGGCTATGATTATAAAAAAATCTTCTGGGAAGATGCCGATCGTAAATATGAAGATATGGCAGACCGTCTCGCAATTAGGCGTCTTCTTCCTCGCAAGATGGATACTTTTGTAGATATTGCTGGTGGTTATGGTCGTCTCGCCAAAGAATATCTTGATCGCGCTAAAACCGCTACTCTTTTTGATTACTCTCAAACTGAGCTTGATCAAGCTAAAGAGGAATTTGGTGACCGTATTAATACCGTCCAGGGTGACATCTATCACACTCCATTCAAAGATAACCAATTCTCTTGTCTCCTCATGGTCCGAGCCACCCATCACTTCGAAGACCTTCCTGCTGTTATTAAAGAGCTAAATCGCATTCTCGAACCAGGTGGAGTTGTTGTAATTGAAGTTGCTAATAAGCGCACTCTTCCTAAAATGTTCCGTTACTGGTTTAAGAAATCTAAAGTCAACCCATTCGACAAAAAACCTTCCAACCTCAAAAATATTGATAAAGATGGTTTCTATAATTATCATCCAGCCTATGTTGAGGATCTCTTTAGAAAATCTGGTTTTGAAATTGCTGATATTCTTTCCGTTTCTAACTTCAGAAGTCAAACCATGAAGAAGGTCTTCAAGACTAAAACTCTAGTCAATCTGGAAAAGAAATTCCAGAAACCTCTTGCCAGCATGCGTTTTGCTCCAAGTATTTACTATAAATTAATTAAAAAATCTACCGATAATCAATCATAATATGCTACCGCTCGCGTCAATGGGTGGTATCTAAATTAAAATATAACTATGAAATTATTTCGCCTCAGTACCTATCGTCTTTTTCGTCCGTCTATTTTTGCGCACCATAAAAAAATGTCAGATCCATTCAAGGTTATGGTTATGTCTGATTTGCATTTTAGTTATCAAGTAACAGACCAAAAACTCCAGGCGATCATTAAACAGGCCAAAAATCTCGCGCCCTCTTATATCCTAATGCCAGGTGATCTCGTAGACACCCTTGATATGGTCGACTCTGAAGCCGAGCGTAATCGTTTCCTAAATTTTCTTTCATCTCTCGGTCAGCTAGCTACGGTCATTATTAGTGTGGGTAATCATGACATGTATCGTAAGCCGAAAGGTGGTCATCATGGTTGGCAATACGGTGAAACTAATCAATTATTTGATCAAATTCGCCAGCTTGAAAATGTTCATTTGCTAGATAATGAGATTTACGAGGACCAATATATTTATTGTCTTGGTTATACTCAGTCTCCGGCTTATTACAAAGCAAAAAAGAGTGTTACTGAAAATCTTCCACAGATGTTAAAGGAACTTCAATCCTTACCAGAGAATTATTTATATCATCTCCCAGCCAAGAAAATTAAATTTGCGCTCATTCATTCGCCAGTTTTTCTCAACGATTCTGAGGTCAAATACCAACTTCGTGAGTTTGACTATTTTATCTCCGGCCACATGCATAATGGGGTAGTACCACCGGTTTTCGATGAATTAATTAATAACTCTCGTGGTCTTATCTCGCCCACCAAAAAGTTCGCACCCGATAATTCTCGCAACACATTAAGGACTTACGCCGATAAGTTACTCGTTGTTGGTGCGCTGACTACTTTTCATGAATCCATTAAACCCTTTAATAAGATGAACGCCTTTTTTCCATCCTATATGGCGCTTATGGAATTTACCGCCAAGAAAACTTACGCCAGAAAACCTTATATCAGGCATACTTATAAAAATTGGTAATCATCTCGACTATTATTGTCAATATTTGAATAAACTTTCTCTATCCTAAATATCAAAACAATCAAAAAAGATGACTGAGTAGTCATCTTTTTCCAAAAACAATAACAACAATGTGGTAGCGCCAGTAGGGTTCGAACCTACGACCTTGAGCTTAGAAGTCTCCTGCTCTATCCAGCTGAGCTATGGCGCCAAGTACCTCTTTAACTATATCACAAAACACGGCTTTTGGGCTAAAATACTAGTTCTTTCCATCCTGTAATGCTAAAGTCTGCAAGGTCTCTGATTTGATCAAGATCTCGTGTATTATGCGCATCCTCAATCGCGATCACTGTCGTTCCAGCCGTCTTGGCAGCTGTAACTCCTAGTAGACTATCTTCAAATACCAACACTTTTTCAGGAGGAACTGCATAAAAATTGATTAATTGTTGGTAGACTTCTGGATCTGGTTTCGGCATCTTTACATCATCCAAGGTTACAATTCGATCAAAATATTCATTTAGGTTAATTTCTCTGCCGATTAATGAATCATTAGATGAAAAGAAGTTGATTTCTCGCCGTTCCGAGCTAGTGGCCATCCCTATCTTGCAGCTATATTTTTCCTTCAGCTTTTTTATCACCTGAACCACTCCCGGTTTTGGCTTAACTTTACTTCGAATCATTGGAAAAATTTCAGACACTTTCGCATAAATCTCTGATAATGGTCTCTTCCCATCACCGTATTTCCTGTCTAATGCTAAATAGTATTCGTCGTCTGAGTCACTGCGAGATTTATTTTTGATTTTATCCCTAAACTCAATAATTTCATCTATCTCCTCCCAAACTCCGTACAGTTCCTTGATTAGCTGCTGATCAAGCTCTCTATACGACCTCAGAGAATCAGCTATCGTCCCGTCAAAATCAAAAATAATCAGGTCAAATTTTGCTAAAAGAGGCTGATTTTTTGCTCTCATATGTATATCATAGCATAATAAAAAAAGAGCCATTTGGCTCAATAAAAATGGTGATCTCTGCGGGAGTCGAACCCGCGTTGACGGGATGAAAACCCGTTGTACTAACCGTTATACTAAGAGACCATACAAAACTGTACTGTTATTATTTTAACAGAAAATATTTATTTTTCAATAACCCTTTTAAGGATTTTTAAAAATTAACCCTCCTTACAGCTTAGAGCAAAAGTGATCTCATAATCTTTAGCCGAAAAAGGAGCTTTTGGCTTAATCAATGCATATGAACTATTAGTATCGCAAGCAAACTTATCGTGCGAAAAGTATTTCAGCATGTCTTTGTTATTTTTTTCGCTATAATCGAGCAATTTTCGTAGCTTCACTGGCGAAAAGCCCATCTGCGTATATTTCTCAAAATACTGCCCAAGATTTTCTTCCTGCCCCACCGATACATGGTCACGCGTAAAACGTTGGTAAAAATCATTTTCATAATAATCGCGAGCCAGCTCTTCCATCTTTTGATGCGCCAGTTTAGTGCTTGTCAAATTATTTTTCACAAAAATCGCCGCAATTACAACACCCAAACAAGTTAAGACTATCATTAAGCTTAGTATGCGTATCAACTTCAAGCTTCGATTGCTACATCTCATACCAGAATTATACCATAAGTATTTTATATTTTAATTCAACCGGTATATAATAAGCCCATGCAGAAATTTGCTAACGAACAGCAGATGATTGACTTCGGTCAAAACCTCGCCAAGACACTTGAAGCTCCCGCCGTGATTGAGCTCATCGGTGACGTTGGGGCTGGTAAAACCACGATCACCAAGGGAATCGCTCGCGGTCTTGGTATTGAGGACGAAATCACCTCTCCTACTTTTACTCTTTCAAAACGCTACTCTTTTCAAAAAGCTGGCAAAGAGTGTTTTCTTGTTCATTATGATTTTTACCGTCTAAACGACCCCGGCATCATGTCTGAAGATCTTTTGGAAAATATCCAAGACGAAAACACGATTACTATCATCGAATGGGGGGATTCCGTTAGTAATCTTCTCCCCGAAAATCATTTGCGTTTTTATATTTCAATTAATGATGACGGTTCAAGGAGCATTAACGAATGAAACTCTATCTAGACACCTCCACTCCAGAAACTATTTTAAGACTTGACGAAACAGAATATCGTCTTCCATTAGGTAACCAACTCGCTGAACAACTTCTCTCCGTGATTCACCAAAAACTTTCTGAACACCAAGCGACTTGGACTGATCTCACCGAAATTACTTTTATGTCCGGCCCAGGCTCCTTTACTGGCTTACGTATCGGCGCTGCTGTTGTTAATACTCTAGCAGACCAGTTAAATATTCCACTCTATAAATCAACGGGTGAGCAAGTTCCAATTATTCTCCCAAATTATGGCCGTCCCGCCAATATTACGCCACCCAAAAAATAAGATTCTTTGTTATAATTATTAAAGAATAAGGGCATTACATGGATCAAGAAAAAAATATTTTTACAAACAACAATTCAACGACTATTGGTGGAGTTACCTTTGGTGGTGGTTCTCCTTCTCCAGCGCCCGCTGGTGCGTTTCAATCCACCCCTGAACCGGCAAATAATTCAAGTAATATCTTTACTACTTCCTCAAAGGATCCCTTCGCTGCTAGCTCAAATAGTCCATTTGGTGAAAATGGTTTTTCTCAAGCTGCCTCAGCTGGTACTCCGAATTCTAATAATCACCTCGCTCAGCAAGCTATCGCCAATGCCGCAAATCTTACTGCGCAGCAGGCAAAGAACCCCTCAGCTCCACAAAACGACCTAAACACTCCTCAATCCACTCTTAATGTTCCAGTTGTTTCTCCTACGCATTTCGATTTTCAAACCAGCGTTAATCCCACGGTCGCTCCCATCCCCGAGAATGAATTGCCTCAACCCATTGATCCTAAAACCGACCCTAAAGCTATTGCCTTAAAATCTCTCAAAAAAATGACCACCATGTCTCTCGTTTTTGGTGTTCTTATGGTGATCTTCTTAGTTCTCAGTATTGTTGGGCTTGTCTTTGGTATGTCTCAAGGTGATAAGATTACCACACTTGAGCAGACTGTTGCCGCGAAAAATAAAGTCATTAAAGCTGTTGAAGAGACTACCGGTGTCTCTAATATTAATAAACCTGAAGATGTCCCAGTCTATAAAGCTACTACTGGCTATATCTACTTAACAGATTGGCACATCAAGATTAAAATCCCAGATAATCTTACGAGTGTTAGCTATATCTTAAATAGCTACGCCTTCCGTAATTCAATCTGTTTTAACGCTGTTCAAAAAGGTACTCAGTATAAACCGTCCTTTGCTGATCCAGGAAAAAATCTTGGCCGTCAAGGCTGTCTTAGCCGCATTCCTGTTACTGATGGCGATTTTGATGCAACTTCTGGCATTCGTTTTGGTACTAAAGTCTTTACTTATAAAGATTTCAACTACTTCTATGTTGATCCAGTTATTTTTAGTACCGATGGCGCAGAACAAGGGTTAGAAAATACTGCCAATCAGTTAATTCGTAACATGCTCACTGATAATATCGAACCATACGAATAAGAATATGTTACAATAAAAACATCTGGGGGGATGATTTTATCAAAAATGTAATTATTATATATTTTGTTGAAATGGCTAATATCAGGAAAATATTAGCAAACCAAAAATAACAAAAAGAAAGAGGAGTATGGAGTTTGTCCCGATTATTATCGCCGCTATCGTTGGTCTTGGCGCCGGTGCTGGTATGGTTTTTGCTTATGATAAAAAGAATGAAAATGGTGGCAAAAACAAAGCTGATGACCTCGTTAGAAAGGCTAAAAACGAGGCTTCTGACATTGTCTTGAAGGCCAGAAAAGAAGCGGCTGATCTTGCTGAGAAATCAAAAAATGAAGAGGATTGTAGACGCAAAGATTGGAAGCAAACTGAAAAACGCCTTAGCGAACGCGAAATCTCTCTTGATAATAAATTTGATCAAATTGAAAAACGCTCTGAGCGTCTTTCTCGCCAAGAAAAGGAAATTGAGGAACTTAAAAACGAGATTCATTCCATCCGTGACCGACAGCAAGAAAAACTTGAAAAAATTGCCGCTCTTTCCAAAAATGAGGCCAAAGAAAAATTGATCGCCATGACCGAAAAAGACATCAGGGATGATCTAGCTAATCTTGTCGTCAAACAGCAGCGCGAAATTAAACGCGATATTGATGATACTGCTCAGGCCCTTTTAGTTACCGCCATGGAGCGCATGTCTTCTGAAGTAACTGCCGATCGTACAGTTACTGCGCTCAAACTTCCTGACGATGAAATGAAGGGACGTATCATTGGTAAGGAAGGTCGTAATATTCAAGCCCTTCAGCGCGCCACGGGTGTCGATATCATGGTTGATGACACTCCAGGTATGGTTGTTCTCTCTTCTTTTGATCCCATCCGCCGTCAGGTAGCAAGGTATGCTCTCGAGCGTCTCATGAAAGATGGTCGCATTAATCCATCCAGTATTGAGGAAGCAGTAGCTAAAGCTGAACGTGAAATTGAAAAAGAAGTTGTTCGTGCTGGAGAAGATGCCGCTCGTGAAGTTGGTATTATCGGTATTCCACATGAGATGCTACATCTCCTCGGTGAATTAAAATTCCGTACTTCTTACGGCCAGAATGTTCTTCTTCATTCTATTGAGATGGCTCATATGGCTGGCATGATCGCTGAAGAGATCGGTGCAGACATCCGTGTTGCTAAGACTGCCACTCTTCTTCACGATGTCGGAAAAGCTGTTACTCACAAGATTGAGGGTAAGCATGCCGAAATTGGAGCCGAATTAGCTAAGAAATATGGCATGTCTGATCAGGTTGTTCATGCAATTGCTGCTCATCATAATGATATTGAGCCAACCACTCCTGAAGCCATTATCGTAAAAATCGTTGACGCCATTTCCGCTGCACGCCCAGGCGCACGTAATATTTCTGCAGAGAACTTTGCTGAACGTATGAAGGAGCTTGAAAATATTGCCACTAGCTTTCCAGGTATTGATAAGGCCTACGCTATATCTGCTGGTCGTGAGATTCGCGTAGTAGTCGAACCAAAACAAATCGATGATCTTACTGCTTTGAAGCTCGCACGTGACATTGCGGATAAGATTGAAGCCACTATGAGCTATCCAGGCATCATCAAGGTTAATGTCATTCGTGAAACTAGAGCCGTCGAATACGCAAAATAAGAAAAAAGGCACCGTAAGGTGTCTTTTTTTTGGCGTTTACCCCTTGGGACGTTCCGCCAGTTTGTTGCTTTAGTTTAAAAAATAACCGTTTGATGGTTTTTATATTTACTTGATTGGTAAGCTTTTGCTTCGCAAAACCTTTCCACTCTGCGTCGTTCAAATAGAGAAAATAAATTTTCTCTATTTTTCCTCCTTGAGTGGTCGGGGCTACCAGGATCGAACTGGCGACCTCACGTCCCCCAGACGTACGCGCTACCACTGCGCTAAGCCCCGAAAAATAAACATGGTCTGGGCGACCAGATTTGAACTGGCGTTTACCCCTTGGGACGTTCCGCCAGTTCATAAGAGAAGTCTAATTGCTCCAGAACTATAATTTAAATGTGTGGTCTGGGCGACCAGATTTGAACTGGCGACCTCGCAGTCCCGAACCGCGCGCGCTACCAACTGCGCCACGCCCAGATATTTTTATCTTATCACGATTCTTCTCATCTCGTTTGTTTTTAATGACATATTTCCTAAAACACCAATTAATAAACAAACCTCAAAGTGTTAAAATAAATAGAATGAAGGAAGACTCGCAGCCTAGACCCATCCAGCCACTATTACTCGCTGGACTTCTCCTTGTTTATTTTTTACTTTGCTCTCAATTTCTTCTCAAACCAGTCTCAAATACTGAGGCTTCGAATTACCTAAATTTTTTTCAACTCACACCCACTGGTCAACCTGTAGATTATCCTCGTCATAATTTTCTTCCGCTAAATCTTTATTTCGGCCCTCTAAAACTTTGGACACAGATTTTCGGGTACGGCCTTGCTCCAATTCGTTCCTTTTCTGTATTTTGCGGTGCATTCGTTATCCTCATCTTCTTTTTGATTCTTAAAAATAAATTAAATGTAAGAAATATACTTTCTTTTATCTCTATTCTTACTCTAAATCCACTCTTTATTTACTTCTCCACCAATTTCGATCCGACTATGGCACTACTTCTAGCCATAACGGTCCTTTATTCTGGAATTATCTTACATTATCGCCTCAAACTCAAAAGCCTAATTAGCTTTAGGCGTCGTCGACTTATTGTTAACTGGCGGTCATTTATCCTCAAGGACACCCCGCCCTCTCGTACAAAAACAATCTTCTCACTAGCTACCTCGATTCTCGCCATTACCCTCATCGTCGGTACTCTTCTAATTGGCTTAAAGCAAGATATCTCTCTTCGTAAACTCTTTATTGCAATGTATCAATCAAAAATCACTACAAACTCTACAACGAGTAATAGTCAGCCAAACCAGCAAAATGTTCCCGTGCTTGTAGATCAGCAATATTCATCCAATCTTATCGTCGAAAACATTCTGGTTGCAAGGGAACTAGGAAAAGACCCCCTCCCAATCTATTGGAGTGTTAGTATCAATTCCATTGAAAAACAATTTAAGGATCAGCAGGGATTTTGGCTGCTTGGTAACCAAAAACAAACCACTTCGATCTTAAGTAATCAAGTGCAAGAATATCATGAAGCTGAATTTATTGCTTTTGATAACTATTCTGCTAGGTATTTTGTAACTGAAAAATAATAACACTATCAAATATGTTATAATTATTCAAGTTATGAGTAGATTATTTAAACGCACAAAAATCTTGGCCACCATTGGCCCTTCTGTCTTCTCAGAAGAAAAAATCACAGAATTAATTATGGCTGGTGCTAATGGTTGCCGCCTAAACTTCTCTCATGGAAGCTATGAAGAACGTGACGAGCAGATTCGTTGGATCCGCAACGCTGCCGCTAAAAAAGGCCGTTCCGTTGCAATTTTGCAAGATCTTCAAGGTCCAAAGATCCGTCTTGGTATTCTAAAAAATGATCGTCTTGATGTTAAAACCGGCGATGAGCTAGTTCTTGACTATGCTATGAAGGAACACGACGGCTCTACTACTCTCCCAGTTCAGTACAACCTAGCTGAGCGTATGAAAGTTGGTGAACCACTTTTCATGTATGATGGTAAAATCCGTTCTCAGGTGATTGAAATTGTTAGTGACACTGCTATTCGTGTTCGTATTGAAAACGATGGCTTCATCATGAGCCGTAAAGGTCTTAACCTCCCTGATACCGACTTTGGTGGTGATGTTATTACTGAAAAAGACATGGCTGATATCGAATTTGGCGCATCTCGTGATTTTGACTTTGTTGCTATGAGCTTTATTCAGAGCGCCGATGACGTCGAAAAGCTTCGCCAAATTCTTCTTTCTCACGGTTCAACCGCACAAATCGTTGCAAAGATTGAAACCAAGAAAGCTATCGAAACTGATGAAAAACTTGAAGCCATCGTTAAGGCAACAGATGCTATTATGGTTGCTCGTGGCGATATGGCAGTTGAGGCTGGTAATGAAGTTGTACCAATTGTTCAGCGTAAATTAGTCAATCTCTGTCGTAAACACGGCAAGCTCTGTATCGTAGCTACCCAGATGCTCGGTTCCATGGTTGATAATCCAGAGCCATCTCGTGCTGAGGTTTCCGACGTTGCCAATGCTGTCATCCAGGGTGCTGACGTTGTCATGCTTTCGGATGAGACCGCTCAGGGTAAGTATCCAGTTGAAGCTGTCAAACAGATGAAGAAGATTATTCTTTACACTCAGAATCACGTTGGCGTCAATCCACTTGACACTGATCCAAAGGGTGACAATGAGAGCTACAACGCAGTTGCTAGTGCCGCTGTTAAATTAGCAGAAAAAATTAATGCTGACGTCATCGTCTGCGAAACTGCTTCTGGTGCCATTGCTGATTCAATTGCTGCAGAACGTCCAACTCTTCCAATTATCTCTGTTACAAGTAGTGCCCGTGTTGCTGGTCAACTTGCTCTTACTTACGCCAATGCTAGCTTCGTCCGTCCATACTCTGAGAATTACGGTATCGACCTAGTTCAAGAGCTCAAAGCTTCTGGCTATGTTGCCCCCAAAGAAGGTGCGGATCAGGTCCTTGCGGTTATCGTTTCCGGCCAGCCAAACACCGTCTCTGGTACCGATACTATCCAGATTCGCAATATCTAATTTTGCAAGAAGTTAGTTTTTATAAAATAATACCCAGTACTGGGTATTATTTTTATACTTGCATAAAGAATCAACATCATAAATAATTATCTTATGAAACATACAGTTATCTTTACTTTAAATGATTTTGATTCCGCCTATTCTTTTGACACCAAACAAGACGCAATTGATTATATCTATAAATGCTCTAGTCTTCTTGGTGATTCCATTACTGAACTGAAACAAGTTAATGACATTAAATATGAAGCTAAGGTCGTAAAGACTGGTGGTAAGGTTAAATTTGATTTACTAGAATCTCAAGAATCTGATATCGCCTACGAGCTTGTCATTTCTGAGAACGATAAAATTATTGATACTCGACGTTTTGATAATCGCAAGTCCGCTCTCGAATCAGTTGCAGAGTTGCTTGCTAATGAGAATACCAAATTAATACCAGGTTCCAATGAAATGGGTCGATGGTACGTCATGGATGAAGAGAAAAAGATTAAGAAAATATATTCTCTCAATTTTTTATTCCTGGATCCCAATAAAACCTTGAAGAGTGCTCCAAATAAGGCCCCAGAACGTCTTGCCATGATGCGTTTTCCAAATACCGACATGCGTCAATTTATTGAAAAACAGAAGGAATCTCTTGATCTTACTAAAGATGCTGTAAGAAGGGCTAAATCCGCCTCTGGTTCGGGTAGTATCATCGGTGGACTTCTTATGATGGCTATTGGTGGAGTACTCACGTTTGGTTCTTATTCGACTACAAAACCAGGCGGCCGCTACTTTGTCTTCTCCGGACTAATGATTTACGGCTTCTTCTACTTTATTGCTGGTATCGTTAGTAAGTTAAGGAAAAAATAAGCATAAAGATATATACTATAGATACTATGTTTGATAAAACTACTATCCGCGATATTGATCCGAAAAACAAAAACATTCTCGTACGCACCGATTTTAATGTACCGATCAAAAATGGTCAGGTTACTAGTGATTTTCGCTTACGAGCCGCCCTCCCTACTATTCAGTATCTAATAGATGGACAAGCGAATCATATTATTCTCATCTCTCATCTTGGTCGCCCAAAAGGTCAGGCCGATCCTACACTTTCCTTAGCCCCTGTCGCTCAGGAATTATCTCTCCTTCTTGGTCGCCCAGTTACTTTTATCCCACGCCTCACTGGTAGCGATGTAAAAAATCAGATAGACACCCTCCCCGAAGGCTCTGTGATTCTTCTTGAAAACCTCCGTTTCTCCGCAGCAGAGGAAGAAAATAGCCTAGATTTTGCCAGGGAAATCGTCCAATCCACTTCCGCCGATCTCTACGTTCAGGATGGTTTTGCGGTTATTCATCGCGCTCATGCCTCTACGGCACAAATTCCTCAACTTCTCCCCACTGTTGCAGGGTTTTTAATTGAAAAAGAAATTACTAATTTAAGTCAAGTTCTCGAGCATCCAAAACCACAAGTCACGGTAATCATAGGTGGCGCAAAAATTAATGATAAACAACCGCTTATCGATCGTTTTCTGCCAATCGCCAACCATATTCTTGTTGTTGGTAAAATTGCCGCTGACGGCTACGTTTCTTCAGATCCTAAAATCTACGTTGCTGAAGATTTTCGTCAGGACCAAGAGGGAAATAAACTGGATATTGGTGATCTGTCACTATCTAAGATCCTCCCCACGATTAAATACAGCCACACCATTATCTGGAACGGCACTGCCGGCAAGACCGAGGAGCCAGGCTTTGACTTATCTTCAAAGGCCATCGCCGAGGCTATTGGTCAGAAAAATCCAGAGTACAATCAAACGATTATCTTAGGCGGCGATACTTCTGGCTATGTTGAGAAACTTCTTGAAGAGCAGCCTGATGCTTTACTTGGTCACGTCTCTAGTCCTCTCGAATATAGCTTAATTTCTACCGGTGGTGGCGCTAGTCTGGAATTCTTGCTTGGCCTCCCGCTCCCAGGTTTAGATGCAATTAATTAGCACTCCTGACTTGACAGTGCTAGTTTTTGCTTTACAATAGAACTATGCAAGATGATTTTACAGAAATTATGAATAATTTGACCGAGAATGCCCGTTTTGCACTCCAGAAATCTGATTATTATGCCAAGCGTTATAATAACGGTTACATGAGTACGGAACACCTTCTCCTTGGTATCCTCTCTCAGGATACCAGTACTGGTGCCCGCTTCCTTGCGGACGAGGATATTAATCTCGAGTCAGTCGAAAAAACAATCAACCATACTGCCGTCGAAGTTCCCGGCTCTCAGATGGCCATGATGTCTCTTTCTGAAGCTGCGGTTCTCACTCTCCGTATGGCCGCCAATTTCACTAAAGAACAGGGGATCAAGATCATTGGTACCGAGCATATTCTCTACGCTCTCTTACGTCAACCAAACTCTCGTGCCAGTCTCATTCTTCAAGGCCTTAAAGTAGATTTAAATAGTCTTACTAATGCCATCGAGGAATACACCGAAAAACAGGCCGAAGATGCTAAGGTTGACCAGAAAAAAGCTGGCTTCACTCGTAAGGCTCCATTAAAATGGTTGACCAAGTATGGTCAAGACCTCACTGAAATGGTCAAACAGGGAAAACTCGATACTGTCATTGGGCGTGATCAGGAAATTGAACGCACCGTTACCGTTCTTTGTCGTCGCACCAAATCGAATCCTGTTCTCATCGGCGAAGCCGGTGTTGGTAAAACTGCCATCGTCGAGGGTCTCGCCACTCGCATTGTTAAAAATGAAGTTCCTGGCAGCCTAATTGGCAAACGTATCTATCAGGTTGACCTCAGCTCTGTTGTGGCTGGTACTAAGTTCCGCGGTGAGTTTGAGGAGCGCATTAAAGGTATTATTGATGAAGCTTCCGGTAATAAAGACCTTATCCTCTTTATTGATGAGATTCACCTCCTCTCAGGAGCCGGTTCTGGCGAAGGTAGTCTCGATGCTGCTAATATTCTTAAACCTGCCCTAGCACGTGGCCATATTCGCCTAATCGGTGCCTCTACTATGGACGAATATCGTAAAACCATCGAAAAAGATAAGGCACTCTCTCGCCGTTTTCAAACTGTCATCGTCGAGGAACCTACTGATACTGTTGTTCTACGTATCTTAAAAGGCGTCAAATCTCATTATGAAAAACATCATGGTGTAGTTATCCCTGATGAAATCTTAGACACTGCGATTAATATGTCCAAGCGCTACATTAATGATCGCTTTATGCCAGATAAGGTTATTGATGTTATCGATGAAGCCAGCGCTATTGCTAAGGTTGCGGCTGATAAAAAAGGCGGTGGTGAATACAAGAAACTTAAAATTGAGCGTGAAGATCTTCAGAAGAAAATTGAAGAGACCGCCGAGGCTGAGGATTTTGAAAAAGCCGCACTCTATAAGACTCGTGTAGCCAAAATTGATGAAGAGATTGAAAAACTTGAAAAAGCTGGCGTTAATGATCAGGTATCTCCTGTTCTCACCGAGGAAAACCTCGCTACTGCCATTAGCTTAAAAACCGGCATTCCTGTCTCTAAGGTCCACGGCTCTGAGATGAAAATGCTCACCGATCTCGAAAAACACCTAGATAAAGCTGTTATCGGTCAAGAAGAAGCTATTAGGGCTGTCGCCAAAGCTATTCGCCGAGGACGCTCTGGCATCAGTGATCCAAAACGTCCAATCGGTTCCTTCTTATTTATGGGACCAACTGGTGTCGGTAAGACTGAGCTGGCCCGTGTTATTGCACGCGAGGTCTTTGGTGGTGATAATTCATTAATTAAGATTGATATGTCTGAATTTGGTGAAAAACATAATGTTTCTCGTCTTGTTGGTGCTCCAGCTGGCTATGTCGGTTATGATGACGGTGGTAAACTCACCGAAGCCGTTCGTCGTCATCCATATTCCGTCGTTCTCTTTGATGAGATCGAGAAGGCTCATCCTGAAGTCTTCAATATGCTACTCCAGGTCTTAGAAGATGGTGTTCTCACCGACGGACAGGGTAATCATATTAAGTTCAACAATACCATTATTATTCTCACCTCAAACCTCGGTGCCGACGAAATGTATGATGATGCTGAGTTCGGTTTTGGTAATAAAGACAAAAAGAGTGATAAATTTATCGAAGAAGAATATGAGGCCAGTAAGAATGCTGCCATGAAGGCTCTCAAGAAATCTATGCGCCCTGAATTGATTAACCGTCTTGATGCCATTGAGGTCTTCCACGCTTTGACTAAGAAGCAAGTTGAGCAAATTTTTGACAATATGATCTCAGACCTCAAGAAGCGTCTCGCCGCCAAATCATTTGGTCTAAAACTCACCAAGAAAGCTTCTGACTTTCTCATTGAAAAAGGCTTCGACCCAAAGAATGGTGCCCGCCCTCTTCGCCGTGCCATTGAGGATCATCTCGAATCAATCATCTCCGATGCCATCATCTCTGAGCAGATTAAAAAAGGTGAGATTGCCGTTGTCGATCTTAAAGATGACAAGCTCACGCTAGAAATTGAAAAGAAGGAAAAATAATCTATGAAGCATCGCGCAAGGTTTGGTAGTTTTCTCATTAGCCTAATGATTATCTCTGTCTTTCTTTGCGCCTACATTTTTCAAGATGAATTTAAAGCAGGAGATTATGCCCTAACCGGCGACCTTTCATCTATTGTCTCCTCCCTCAATTTAACCAGCCGTGCGAAGCTCATCCTTCGTGCCACTCATCCAGAATTGCAAGAAAAAGCAAGCTTTAACCAAAATTGTAATAGCCACAGCCAGGAAATCTATGTTCTTGGTTGCTATCGCGAAGATCAGGATCGTCTCTATGTCTATAATGTAAATTCATCTGAGCTCCCTGGTGTTCGCGAGGTGACGACGGCTCATGAAATGTTGCATGCCGCCTATCATCGCCTGCTTTTTTGGGAGAAAAATGACCTTAACACTCAACTTCAGTCAGTTTACGATCAACTTCCTGCCGATTCTGATCTCCGTGTTTCTATGCAGAATTATCGATCGGATGAATTTCATGATGAACTTCATTCCCGACTTGGCACCGAAGTAAAAAATCTTCCGGCCCCACTCGAATGCTATTATCAAAGATACTTTATAGATCGGCAGGCAATTGTCAAATTTAACGAGCAGTATCACAATGTCTTTACTGAGCTTCAGCGCCAAACCGATCGCCTCAAAGAATCTATTGAAGCTAAAAAGCAATCCATAGAAAATAAAACTAAAGAATATCAAACCCAAAAGCAGCAGCTAAATGAAGTAATTTCCGACTTCAATTCACGCGCCGCTCGCGGTGATTTCAGTAGTCAATCCGATTTTAATACTAAACGTCAATCCATTGTTTCTCGTATTGACGCACTCAATCGAGAGTATGATCAGCTAAAGCAGGCAATCGAGGAGCTTAACTCAGAGATCGCAAAATATAATCAAAGCATCTATCATAATAATGAACTTATTGATCAAATTAATTCCAATTCCATTCCTAAAGTCGATAAGGGTTTGTCTAATAGTTAATAAATAAAGGAGTAATATGAAAAATCAATTAAATAAAGCAAACGACTATCTCGTTCCCACTGTTATCGAGACCACTAATCGCGGTGAAAGATCGTACGATATTTATTCGCGCCTCTTAAACGACCGCATTATCTTTATGGGTGAAGACGTGAATTCCCATACCGCTAATCTTGTCATCGCGCAATTACTCTTCCTAGCCCACGAGGATCCTAAGAAGGATATCAAGCTCTACATTAACTCTCCTGGCGGTTCAGTTTATGATGGTCTTGCTATTATTGATACCATGAATTATATTGAGCCAGATGTTCAGACTATCGGCATTGGCCTGCAAGCCTCCATGGGGGCTATGCTACTTAGCTGTGGCACCAAGGGCAAACGTTTTGCTCTGCCAAATGCTCGCGTTATGATTCATCAGCCAAGCTCTGGCACCGAAGGTAAAATCACCGATCAGGAAATCATGTTAAAGGAAGGTATTTTCTTGAAGAAGCGCCTCGCTGAGATTATGGCAAAGAATACTGGTAAAACTGTCGCTCAGGTCATCAAAGATATGGATCGCGATAATTGGATGTCCGCTGAAGAAGCCAAAGCATACGGCATCATCGATCAAGTCATCGAAAAGTAATAGACTTAATTAAAATTTATGAAAACAATTTTTATCGCAACTGGTAACACCTCTAAACTTCAAGATTTTGAGTTATATTTAGGTGATAACTTTAATATAGAATCGCCAAAATCCCTCAATATTAAAATCAATGTCCCAGAGGGTATCAATTCAATTGAAGACAACGCAATAGCAAAAGCACGAGCTTACGCCTCTAAGACTGGGTTAGTTAGTATTGGTGACGACACAGGTTTCTTTATCGAAGAGTTAAACGGAGAGCCTGGAGTTGCTTTAAGACGTTGGGGGGGAGAATTACCTGAAGAAACTACTGGGGCTGAGTTTTGGAGCTATCTTCAAGAGAAAACCAAAAATCTGAATAATTACAAGTGTTATTTTAAGCAATGCGTTGCTATTGTTTCCCCAACAGGAGAAATGGAATTAGTTTATAATATCAACCACGGAATTCTTAATAAAGAAAAATTAAAATTACCATATAACGGCACAAACTATCCGTTAGCAGCAGCGTTCGAATCAGAAAACCGTGAAAAGACTTGGGATGAAATGACTGATCAGGAGAAGAAAGACTTTGATCAAGTATTTATTAATAATTTATTAAAAGCAATCGACCAAGTCATCGAAAAGTAATAAAAAATATCCACCAACTCGGTGGATATTTTTTATCAAAAGCTAGCTTCTATTTTTCTTGATGTAGGTATCCTCTTTTTCCATCTGCGCCTTTAGAGTGTATTCCTTACATTTTCCATTAGAGCAGTTCGCTGCTTCATAAGAGTATGTACTTCCTTCACGTCCCAAGTTTACTCCACCTGGATCCGTAAAAAGACTTGGATCCATCACCGTCAAATTCTCCTCAGAAATTTTCTCAGGGTAATATCCATTCTTTGCGTGGAAGCCCTCCTCAAGTGCATAATACATGGCATTAATCGCTTCTTTGCGCTGTTCATCGCGGTGCATCGCATCCAAATTCAGCTTTTGTAAGAAGAATAGCACAAGTAATAGGGAAGCAAAAAAGATTACCACCACTAGTTCAATAATCGTAAACCCCCTCTTTGTTTTTTGTTCAACCATACCCATATTATACACGATTTTCTGCTAAGAACTTTTTCACCTTCGGGGCGATTGCTGCAAACTGTGGTTGTTTATAGAACTCTTCCAGGTCAACCCACTGAAAACCATCAGATTCATTTGGATCGATTATTATTTTTTGTATCTCATTTATGTCAAACAAATAACCAAAATCATGATGCAAGTGTGCCAGTTCACCCTTTTTGGGATTTTCTGGAATCTCATGAGTATTAATGTGAAATGGCACCAGTGGGTCATCTGGCAGAACTGCGAGATAGTTTATTTTATCTAAATCAAGACATCCTGTCTCTTCTTCAAGCTCTCGTAGTGCTGCTGCAAATGGCGTAGCATCCTCTTTTTCAATATGTCCGCCCGGTTGTAACAAAATGTCTAAGGACTTATGTTTTAAGAGTAAAATCTTGCTAAGACCAGGACAGAGAATAAAAGCCGAAGCCGTAAAATGGCCATCCGAGTTTTTTCTATCAAATATCCTTTCTTCATCCATCTCCGCCCCTTCGGCCAGCTTCCTTGCTGCCAGCAGATCTTCTGCTTCTTCCGGATAAAGCTCCAAATACTCGTCAATTAACTCCCTTATCATAAATTTATTTTACCACTAAAGCCTGTTATAATTTTAGTATGGGAAAAAACACTAGCCAGTTTGTCTGTCAGAATTGTGGAGCCAAATACTCAAAGTGGGCGGGTCATTGTAATAACTGTGATGCCTGGAATTCCATCATTGAAGACCTTGTGGTTAGTGAAGCTAGTGGAAAAAATGCCATCTCTCAGGCCAAGACCAGTGGCCAACTTCTTAAATTCACCAAGATTAATGAGATCACGGTTACTAGCGACAAGGAACGTCTTAAAACTGAATTTCCCGGCCTCAATGAAGTACTTGGTGGCGGTATTCTACGCGGTTCCGTCACGCTTCTTGCCGGGCAGCCGGGAATCGGTAAGTCCACTATTTTAATGCAAATTTGTGCTGAAGTTGCCAAAAAACATCAGGTGCTCTATGTCTCCGGTGAAGAGTCGGCCAGTCAAGTCAAAATGCGGGCCGCTCGTCTCGGTGCAGATTCTGATAAGTTGGTTTTTGCCAGCTCTACCTCTGGTAATGATATTGCCAAGACTATCCGTGAAGGTGACTTTGATCTAGTGATTGTCGACTCAATTCAGACTCTCGCCATCAACGAAATCTCCTCCGCGCCTGGCACCGTCTCTCAAATTACTAATGCCGGCAACCTCATCATCCAGGCCGCCAAGTCCACAGATACCGCTGTGATCATTGTCGGTCATGTCACTAAGGAGGGCACTCTTGCTGGTCCTAAAGTTTTGGAGCATCTTGTTGATGTGGTCGTTAATTTCGAGGGTGATCGTTATGGTGGTTTTAAAACCATTCGTGCCGTGAAGAATCGTTTTGGCCCCACCTCCGAAGCCGCGATTTTTGAAATGAATGAAAAAGGCTTAAGCGAAGTGCAGAATCCTTCCGCCGCTCTGCTCGCTGAGCGTCAAAATACTGACGGTTCGATCATTCTCGCCACTCTCGAAGGTACTCGTCCACTTTTGGTTGAGATTCAGGCGCTTTGTACGACCACTAATTTTGGTTATCCTAAGCGAGCTGCCTCTGGTTTTGATCTTAACCGTCTCAATCTCCTTATTGCCGTCATAGAACAACGCACCAAGCTAAATCTCAGTGATAAAGACATTTTTCTAAATGTGGTTGGTGGTATTAAAATCAAAGATTCCGCCGCTGATCTTGCAGTCTGTCTTGCCATCGCCTCTGCCGCAGCCAGCCGTAAGCTTTCCGAAGAGTATGTGG
The DNA here is from genome assembly GCA_963540965.1 of uncultured Candidatus Saccharibacteria bacterium. Taxonomy (GTDB): domain Bacteria; phylum Patescibacteriota; class Saccharimonadia; order Saccharimonadales; family Saccharimonadaceae; genus Nanosyncoccus. The sequence goes on along the minus strand of CAUTSA010000001.1, from coordinate 94,023 downwards.
TCTTTGGTGAGGTTGGACTTGGCGGCGAAATCCGCTCCGCCTTCCGCCCCGATCAGCGAATCAATGAAGCGAAGAAGCTCGGGTTCAAACACGCCATCGCCCCCGCTACCATCCGCGACCCCTTTGTTATTCCTGTTAAGGATTTACGTACTACTCTGATCCAATATGTTAATGAATAAATATATCACGAGATGAATAATAATTCTAAAATTTTCGCCAAACAAATCTCACTTCAGCTTCTCAAAAGTCAGGGAATTAATCCATGCGCATTCTAGGTATTGACCCCGGCACTGGCATCTGCGGCTTTGGTGTTATTGAAATTAAACAGCAAAATGGCCGCACTACTGGTCGCGCCAAGATGATCGATAATGGCGTAATTACTACTCCCGCCCACACTCCTCTTGAGGAGCGTCTCCTTGATATCTATGAGTCACTTCATGAAATTATTAAACTAGATCAGCCTGACTGCGTTAGTATTGAAAAACTCTTCTTTACTAAAAATATCACCACAGGTATATCCGTTGCAGAAGCTAGGGGTGTCGCTCTACTTGTCTGTAAGCAACACAATCTTCCCACCTTTGAATACACGCCAAACGAAATCAAAAAGACCATGACTGGTTACGGTAGTGCCGATAAGAAACAAATGCAGGAAATGGTTAAACTTCACTTAAATCTTTCCGAAGTACCAAAACCAGACGATGCCGCCGATGCTCTTGCCGCCGCCATCACTCACTCACTAATGCATCTTGGGGAATAATAAAATCCTCTCTTGCAACATCATCAGCTGTTTCGCCTTTTATGTTGCATCTGCATAAAAAATAAGCCCCACGTGAGGCTTATTTTTGAATACACTCTTAGTAATTAATTGCACGAATCTCAAAGAAGGCCTGAGGGTGAGCGCAGACTGGGCAAACTTCAGGTGCTTCTTCACCTACAAAAGTATAACCACAATTGCGGCACTTCCAGACAGTTACTTTGTCTGACTTAAATACGACGTCATCATCAATATTCTTCACTAGCTTCAAATAACGTTCTTCATGGGTTTTTTCAATCGCCGCCACGCCTTCAAACTTGGTTGCAATCTCGATGAAGCCTTCTTCGCGTGCTATTTTTGCAAACTCGGCATACATCTCTGTCCATTCGTAATCTTCACCAGCTGCTGCCGCCTCAAGATTACTTCTCGTGTCGCCTACTTTTCCGCCGTGAAGGTATTTAAACCACAGCTTTGCATGTTCTTTTTCGTTGTCTGAGGTTTCATTAAAAATCGCAGAGATCTGTTCATAGCCATCTTTTTTGGCCTGAGAAGCGTAAAACTGGTATTTTACTCTAGCCTGTGCCTCGCCGGCAAAAGCGGTTTGTAAATTCAAATAAGTCTTACTGTTCTTAAAAGCCTCAGTATCAATATCAGACATATAATCCTCCTTTAGTTAAACATAGATGTTACAATATATTATATAATACAGAACCCTCTAGCGCCAGCAGATAAAAGAGTAACCCGGAAGAAAGGACGACCATGGCAATTGAACGCGTAATTGATAATGTCTCGCATCAAGATGATACTGAAGAGCAGGTGATTGAAGTCAGTCTACGTCCGACTAGTTTTCAGGAGTATGTAGGACAAGAACGCCTCAAGCGCAACCTTAAAATTGCCATCGACGCCGTCAAGAAACGTGCCGACGGAACTTCGCTCGATCATGTTTTGCTATATGGCCCTCCAGGTCTTGGTAAAACCACCATGGCTAACGTTATCGCGCATGAACTTGGCGCCAATCTTCGTGTCACCTCTGGTCCTGCTATTGAGCGTGCTGGTGATCTCGCCTCTATCCTTACCAACCTTCAAGATGGCGACGTTCTTTTTATTGACGAGATTCACCGTCTGCGTCGTGCAGTTGAGGAGATTCTTTATTCAGCCATGGAAGACTACAAACTCGATATTGTTATTGGTAAAGGTCCGGCCGCTCGTTCCGTTCGTCTCGATCTTCCTCATTTTACCGTTATCGGCGCCACCACCCGTACTGGTTCTCTTGCTGGTCCGCTTCGTGATCGTTTCGGCATTACGCATCGTCTAGAATATTATAAGGTTCCAGAAATTGAGCAGATTGTTTCTCGTACTGCTGCCATCTTAAATACCGAAATTAAACCTGAGGCCACGGTCCTTCTCGCCACTCGCTCTCGCCTCACTCCTCGTATTGCCAATCGTCTTACTAAGCGTGTACGTGATTTTGCCGACGTGAATGGAGACGGCATTATTGATCCTGAAGCCGCCACTCGTGCCCTAGCTCTTCTTGAGATTGATGAACTGGGCCTTGATCCTGCCGACCGTAATATGTTGGAATTAATGCTTGAAAATTATGAGGATCGCCCTGTTGGTCTCACCACTATTGCTGCTCTCACCGGTGATGAAACTACAACCATCGAGGACTATTATGAACCATACTTGATTCAGCTCGGCTTTATTGAAAAAACTCCTCGTGGTCGCCGTGTTACTGAAAAAGCCAAACGCCACCTCGAGAAAATTAAAACCAGCTAATCTTTATCAAGTCCTTACGTATTCCGAACCACTTAAATAAATTTGCAAAAACTCCCTGAAAATGCTATAATAAATACCAATTAATTGGGACCAGATTATGGCAAAAAACTCCAAAAAACAGCTACCAGGCATCACCTTTGAAAAAGGTGAGCATCTTGTGTTGGTAATTAAACGAACCAAGCTCATTCCTCTCGGTTTTTGGGCAGGTGCTTTTATCTGCTCGATCGTTCTGATCGCCGCAAGTATCCTCATTAATGGCGGCAGTTCATTTATTTTTAACCTTGATCCCACCTCTCGCTCTTTCTTTCTTATGATTATTCTTGTTGTACTTGGTACTATCTGGATCGCCACTCTCATTTCTACCCATGTCTATTCTGGCAACTGTCTTTATGTTACCAATAAACGCCTTATTCAAAATATCGTAACCTCCCTCTTCTCAAGTTCTACTAATGTAATCGATCTTGTTGCGGTTGAGGACGTCAGCTTCAAGCAATCCGGTATCTTTGAACATATGTTTAGTGTTGGTACCCTACGTATGTCCACCATCGGTTCTGAAACTACATATACCTTTGAACATGTTGATACGCCAACTGATGAGCTTGAGATTATTACTCATCTTGTCCATGTTGAAAAAGGTGAGGCTCCTGCAGAAGCCTGTACTGTGAATGGTGCAGCCAATACCGCATCCACCGTAATTAATTCTAGTGCTCCTACCACCGTTGTTGCCACCCAACCAGTCACTTTTGCAAGCACTAACGACTCAGTCCCTCCAGTCATCGAAGTAATCGCTCCCGCCACCCCATCAGCCGAAGGTGTTGATACTAGCAGCACAACTTTTAATCCTCCAGCCAATTAGTCCCCTTTAAACAAGAAAATACCTGGCAGTACCAGGTATTTTTTACATATACTTAGCGTTGCTTGAGTGCTAGCCTAATACGCTCTTCAATCGGCAGGCTCGCATCAACCTTCGACAGTGCATCTGTCGCCTCCTTCAACGGGAAGCCGAGCGCCATCAAGGCGTCCAGCGCCTCATCATTTTCTGGTTGATTTTGTACAGATACAATCTCAGTCGCACCGTATCTAGTTGGAAGACCTACTTTATCTTTCAGATCCACAATTACACGTTCTGCAGATTTCTTACCCACGCCTGCTGCCTTGCTCACAAACGCTGCATCTGCATTGGCGATTGCGTTGCGTACTTCTTCTGGTGTCGCCAAAGAAAGAATCGCCATCGCCGCCTTCGGACCCACTCCGTTTACTGAGATCAGCATTTCAAATATTTTCTTCGCCATTAAGCTCGAAAATCCATACAGATCCTCAGAATTCTCCCTTATCGCATGGTATGTATAAAATTTCTTCTTCTCGCCCACGTTAGTCGCTTCAGCATCAATCTGTGATAACCCAAGCTCATATCCCACTCCATGAACATCAACAATAATTGAATTTAAGAATTTTTCGGAAACTTCTCCTTCGATGTGTGCAATCATATCACTATTTTATCACAGACGGATTTTCTCTCTCAGCCATGACTTTCTTTGGTATAATAAGCGTAAAGGTTTTAAAATGTCTGAACAACTCAATCAATTCTATTCCGTAGAGAATCAAGACTCCCAGGTCGTCAATGGGGAAGCATCGCTCTCGACCCTCTATCAGCCTGAGCTACAACAACAATTTTCTGATCCCGAACTTGATCTTCTTTTAGTTCTCTCCTCAAGTCTTCAAGAACAAATTGGTATAAAAATGGAGAGTCCTAATTTAGCCACCCCAGAACAGGATGATAGTCCTGAAAATGAATATGATGACAATGATGACTTTGAGGAAGAAGAGAACTACGAAAATGAATATGACGACGAAGATGAGCGTATCGAATTTCGTGACAGCTACAAAAAAATCAATCAATATCCTCTCACTCCTGAAATTTACGAACGATTTCCGTTTCTTCACGAGCTCCCCCAAGGTGTCGCTGTTATGGGCGGCGTTGCCAGGAGTGTTACTAGGCAATTTCTCACCGGTGACATAGAACCGATCCGCGACATCGACCTTGTTCATATCAATGATCGTGAAGGCGATCAACCAGTTTCTCCTGAAGAGTTAGATCGCCTCTCTCAAAAGTTTATGCCAGAAGATTATGCTTTTGGTCATGGTATCCAACCAGAGTCTTTTGAACATTACTTCCGCACTCGCGACTTTACCGTTAATGAAAGTCTAATTTTAAATAATCAACTCTATTTTACCGAGTCTGCCAAGAATGACTTTCTGGAAAACATCATCCGACCTACTTACAAAGAATTACCAAACTATCAAGATGAATTAAGTAGTCGTCTCTTTCTCAAGGCCCTGATGATGCAAAGTGTCATCGCTGAATTCACCGACTCCATTCCGACCCTAGAAGATATTAATTATGTTGACCGTATCCGCACTTTTGATATAGCTCTAATGCTTAATAAGTGCATTAGTCGTGGTGCAGAGGTTGCCCAAAGTTTCACAACCAACTTAGTTGACTGGGATGTTATCTCAGAGGATTTTCTAGGCCGTCCGCTCGCCGCCGCCAGGGATCTTCGCCAAGACCTATATAATTTCTATTATTACCCATCTGCCTATAAGCCAAATCAAGATTCGTCCTCGAATGAAAAATCTGATCAAGAAATCAAGGAGTACCTCAGATCAATCAACTTTAAGGAATTTGATCTGCCAGATTCAATGTCTAGGTTTCATACCTCAGACCCCAGTATTCGACTGGCTATCAAAGAATATGAAGAAGGTTCGACCGATCAGATTCGTCTACCTATCGATAAAGTTCCGATTGATCCCGATGATTACCCAGAGCGTTTTCATGGTCAATATGAAGACTATGATTTTGATTTTATCAATTCTGAGGACTAAGCTCTTACATTTTTAAATATCTAATCTTTTATCTTCGTGCGACATAAGACTTCACCCAATAAAAAATAACGAATCTCTTCGTTATTATCCTGCTATATCTTGGTAGCACCAACTGGGATCGAACCAGTGACCTTAGGCTTATGAGTCCTACGCTCTAACCAGCTGAGCTATGGTGCCACTTGGCGGAAGGGACAGGATTCGAACCTGCGAAGCGTTAACTTGCTGGTTTTCAAGACCAGTGCCATCAACCACTCGGCCACCCTTCCGCTAACTATTCTAACAGATTATTCGGCGTTCGTAAATACGTTTGTTACATCGTCAAGGTCATCAATTGCATTTAGTAATTTATCGACTTTTTCGGCATCATCCTCGCTCACAGGTACTGAAGTGTTCGCAATATAGCGAAGTTCTGCATTTTCAACAGTAAGTCCAGCGTCAATCAAAGCCTGTCTGACTTTCATCAAGTCAGTCGCCTCTGTAATGACTTCGATACCTTCCTCACCTTCGTTTGCATCTTCAGCGCCGCAATCAAGAGCCGTCATCAAAGCATCTTCGCCTTTTTCAGCAATTTCAATCACGCCCTTCCTAGCAAACTGGAACATCACACTTCCAGGATCAGCCATGCGTCCACCATTTTTAGATAGAGCATTGCGTACTTCCGGCATGGTTCGATTCTTATTATCTGTTGCCACCTCAATAATAATACCAATTCCAGCTGGACCGTAAGCCTCGTAGGTTTCCTCAATCATTGCCGCCGCACTTTTGTCGGTTGCTCTTGCAATTGCACGCTCAATATTCGCCTTAGGCATATTTGCCTTACGTGCTTTTTCAAGCACCATCGCAAGCGTAGGATTCATCGTCGGGTCGCCACCACTTCTTGCGGCAATCGCAATCTGGTTTGCAATCTTCGTAAAAGCTGCGCCACGTTTTGCGTCGACGATAGCTTTCTGGCGTTTAGTTGTCGCCCATTTACTGTGTCCTGACATCTTTTGACCTTCCTATTTTTATAATTTCTTCTCTATATTATACCATTAAAGCCGTACGAAATCTCTACTGATTGTCGCCATCTTGTTTCTTGGTAAATTAAATATTTTCCCAGGCTGGTAATTTTTAATAGCTTTTAAGAAATTTAGTAGTTGAGGTCTAGTTAGTGATATATTAGCCTCAAGACAAATCGACCTCAAAATTTCAGAACTCGTGGCGATCTCTTCTGTTTGAAAACAATCTCTTCTAAAAAATATCTCATCCTGTGAATTTTTTGTCAATATTCTCTCTAAGAGATTTTCAAGATTTTTCTCAATCTCCTCGCGTAGCATCTTCTGCTTCTCAGCAAGTTCTAGCACCGCCATCTTCTTTTCTTTTTCCAAGCTTTTTAAGGATTCTCTGACTCGGTTACGTAAATAGTCATTCTGATAATTTGTTGGGTCCTGTCGAAAACAGAGGTGATTCTCGCCCGCATAACGTAAAATATCAGTCTTATTCATCTTAAGATCAACAAACGGTCTTTTTATTTTGCTATTACCAAAAGGCGCCAAGCCTCGCCAGAAAGTTCCTCTAATCAAATTGATTACCACTGACTCTAAAAGGTCATCGAGGTGGTGTGCCGTACAAATCTCCCCTTGATATTTATGCGCCACATGATATAAAAAAGCGTATCTTTTTTCTCTAGCTTCTTCCTCTGAAACGCCTTCACCCAGTAGTATCTTTGATGATTCAAACGGTACTCCATACTCTTTGCATTTTCGCTTAACAAAATCCTCGTCAAGATCTGCCGACTCTCTGGTGCCGTGATTAAAATGTGCCACCAAAATATTACCAGGTTCACTCTTGTAAAACATATCGAGTAACACCATCGAATCAATCCCACCCGAAACTGCTAGAATTTTCTTCACTCTCAAATTATACCAAAATCTGCTCATTCCATCTCAACTCCATATCTGTTATAATTAACACATGAATTCAGATCATATTCGTAACTTCTGCATTATTGCTCACATCGACCACGGTAAATCCACTCTTGCTGATCGCATGATGGAAATCACTGCCACGGTCGAGAAGCGACAAATGAAGTCTCAGCTTCTTGATTCCATGGAACTAGAACGTGAAAAAGGGATCACGATTAAGCTCACTCCAGTTCAGATGCATTACAAAGGTTTTGAATTAAATCTTATCGACACTCCTGGTCATGTCGACTTCTCTTATGAAGTTTCCCGCTCTCTCCAGGCCGTCGAGTCGGCAATTCTTGTGGTTGACGCCACTCAGGGTATTCAGGCCCAAACTCTCGCCAATGTTTATCTCGCTCTCGAGCAGGATCTGACAATTATCCCTGTGATCAATAAAATTGATCTTCCAGCCGCCGACGTTGAAAAAGTTTCAAATGAGATTATTAATCTACTTGGTTGCAAAAAAGAGGAAATTATTCCAGTTTCTGCCAAAACTGGCCTCAATGTCGAAGCGGTGCTTGATGCTATCATTAATAAAGCACCAAGTCCAAAAGCCCCGCTCAACCTTGAAGTCACCGTCGCTCCTGATGAGACTCGCGCCCTCATTTTTGACTCCTATTTTGACGACTATCGCGGCGTTGTCCTCTATGTCCGCATCTTCAATGGCCAAATCAAGAAGAACGACAATATTTTTATGATGGCGTCAAAAATCAATGGCATCGCTCTCGAAGTTGGTGTTTTAAAACCAGGTATGCAGCCAAAAGATAGTCTTGCTGAAGGTGAAGTCGGCTATATTGTGACCAACTTAAAAACCACACGTGAGGCAAAAGTTGGTGACACCGTCACTCTCTATAAAAAACCCGCCAAAACTCCGCTTCCCGGCTATAAGAATGTTCTCCCTTTTGTTTACGCTGGTTTCTTCCCAGTTTCAAATGATCAGTACAAGGATCTTAAAGAGGCCATCGAGAAACTTTCTCTTAGTGACTCTGCACTTCGTTTTGAACCTGAAAATAGCCCAGTTTTGGGCTTCGGTCTACGTATCGGCTTTCTTGGTCTGCTCCATATGGATATTATTAAAGAGCGTCTTGAACGTGAATTTAAACTAGATCTCGTTGTTACCAATCCTTCTACCAACTACCAGGTCCGCCTAAATTCTGGTGAAGAGCTCGAAATCAAGTCTGCCTCCAATCTTCCTGACGCCAGTTATGTTACCGAGATTCGTGAGCCATGGGTCAAGGGCGAAATTATTTTGCCAGTTTCTATGATCGGCAATGTCTTGACTTTGATTGTTGAAAAACGTGGTCTTCAGAAAAACATCTCATATCTCGAAGATCGCGCTGTCATTAATTTTGAAGCCCCAATGGCTAACCTTCTTACCGATTTTTATGATCAGCTGAAGTCCCTCACTTCCGGTTACGCTAGCTTTAATTATGAAATTTCCGACTATCGTCCTGAAGACTTGGTTCGTGTCGATTTTCTCATTGGTGGTGAACGCATGGACGCCTTGGCGCTGATGTGCCACCGCTCCGAAGCAGATGCTATTGGTCGCACAATCACCAAGAAATTAAAAGAAGTCATCCCTCGCCAGAACTTCGAGGTTGCCTTGCAGGCTGCCATCGGTGCTAGAATTATTGCTCGCGAAACCATCGGCGCCTTCCGTAAAGATGTCACGGTCAAGATTCATACTGGTGACCGCGACCGTAAGGCCAAGTTGCTTGAGAAACAAAAGCGTGGTAAAGCCAGAATGAAGCGCTTTGGTAAGATTGATATTCCATCCGAAGCCTTCACTGTTATGCTAAAACGTGATTAAGTGTGTGGTATTTATTTCTTTGACACGCTCAAGGCCGCTCGGCCAAGCCTATGGTCTCATCAATAAATACACACACAAAAACCTTTCATCAAAAACTAGCATCCTCACAAGGCTAGTTTTATTTTTAACAAGAAGGCTCAATAACCGTAAGCCTAATAGATGATTGTTCCGCAGCCCTAAGCCCAAGGTATTTGATCTATGTCTCTAGGCTCTATTATTTATTTTTCTAAAATCATAAGCTTGGGTTATGCATCTATGATTGGATTTGTTATTTATTTTTCTGAGACCATAAGCACGGCCGAGCGGCCTTGAGCGTGTCGAAGAAAAATAAATATAAACCTATCTCATATTTATAATGAATCAATAAACTCAACCAACCGATCAATAACATTGACATATACTTCATCGCGACTCCCGATCGCTGGTACCTTAACCAACATCTTTAACTCATCGTAGTGATTAAGTACTGGCATAGTTTTTTCACGAAATTCTGCAAGTCTGGTTTCGAAAACTTCAATATTTGCATCATCTGCACGTTTACCACGATCATTCAGCTCCTTAGCCGCCTCAAAGCGATTTTTCACTTCTTCCTCTGTAAGATCAAGCATTACAACCGCTTTGATCTCATGTCCACCTGTCTTTGCAGCTTCCATAATTTTATCTTCTTCACCAGACCATCTTCCCACACTTGATAAAACCAGGGAATCATTACGCAGTTCTTCACGGGAAAAATAAGGCAAAATTATATCATAAAAGGTATTTGTCGGAATCAGCTTTCCGCTACCGGTCATATCTTCATTCTGCTCTGCTTCGTAAGCTCGAATAATAATTCCGGAAGATAAAAACTTTGCTTGGAGATCCTCAGCCAGTCGCATTCCCACCGTGTCCTTGCCGCTCATCGGTAACCCAAAAATATTCAGACTTCCCGTTCCCAGCCAACTTTTAATTTTTTCAAGTTTTTCATTCAAGTTCATTTTTTCCATATCTAATTATATCATGGCTTAAGTCTGTTAATTTTCATGTTCCCCCAAAGTCAAAACTGTCCTTCCTTTTTTAAACTGTTTATGCTATAACAGAAATATATAAGGTCATAAAAATCCCAAAGGGGAATCATATGTTTATTAAAATAAACACAAAAAACAACATTTTAAAATTAACCACCATGCCGGTCCTTCTACTTGCTTCTTTTTTGAGTGTCCTTTTTTCTTTTCAACTTTCTACCTCCACCTATGCAGCAACGTACCTTAACTTATCTATTTCAAGAGCAAATGTTGATTTCCAGTTTAATCAAGTCGAGAATGCTGCCTCCGCCTTTAAAGAGGATTTTGCCGTTATGCAATATGATACTGATAATATTGCTGGCTTTACCACCTATGTCTCCAGTATTGATGAAGATACTAATCTAAATCATGCTGATCCCTCTGTCACTCAAAAAATTGCCTCAATTGCTTCCCCTAGTAATGCATCTTCTTTTAATCCTAAAAACTGGGGATACCTTGTCAATGAAGCAATTTATAGTGGCACCTTTAGACCGATCCAGAAAGCTAGTCAGCCAGACCAGGCTCTTAATATCCCATATGGTGGAGTGTCTAAGTTTTTCTTACATTTTGGTGTCAAAACTGGATCGGACCTCCCTTCGGGTACCTATTCCAAAAAGATACTAGTAACTGCCGTCCCGAATCACGTTCCCGCCACTGCTACTCTAAAAGTCGGTCAAGATTTCTTATCCACCATGGGTTCCCTAGATGGGTTATCAGGCATCAAAGAATTTAAGAAAGCCTCCTCTGCTCCCGCTCCAGGCACTAGTACAAAAATAGCCTCCACGGCAGACTCCGAAATGCCTGCATATCTCTGGTACGATGCTCCTTCAAAAACCGTCTTCTGGTGGAGCGATGCCGATACCGTATACGCTAATGAGGATTCTAGTAACATGTTCTCTGGCCTCGGCGATGTCGAGCGTATTGATATGACCGGCATTAATACTAGTCGTGTAAAGAATATGAGTTTAATGTTTTATAGTGGCAAGAATCTTTATAAACATATTGAACTCGGTAGCTTCGATACTAGTAACGTTGAGGATATGAGCTATATGTTTACTACAAATGGTAAGAAAACCATGGAAAATATCGATCCGATTGATTTCTCAAGGTTCAATACGAGTAAGGTTAAAAATATGGAGCACATGTTTTCTAATTCATTTCTTCCATCTTTAGACATCAGAAATTTTGATACAAGTAATGTTGAAAATATGGGATGGATGTTTGATAGTCTTAAAAATATCAGAAGCCTTGACTTATCAGGCTGGAATGTGAAGAAAGTTAACAATATTCAAAGAATATTTACTAGTTCAAATAAGCTCCAGTCCTTAAATCTTTCAGGTTGGCAGATGGATTCGGTAACTAGTATGTATTCCATGTTTGGCGGTCTTGCCAATCTTACCTCTCTAAATCTTACCGGTTTCACTACAAAAAATGTCACCAATATGGCGTATATGTTTGCTGATGTGCGTAAACTTGCAGACCTCGATCTCTCGAGCTTCGATACTAGTAAAGTTACAACTATGAGCCGCATGTTTGGCAACATGGTCTCCCTCAATAATATTAATCTCTCGAGTTTTAATACCAGTAATGTCACTGATATGTCTGAGTTATTTGCGATGAGTATCGTAATGAATCCTCCAATCTCCAGACTTGACCTATCTAACTTCGATACTAGTAACGTTACAGATATGCATCAAATGTTTGCTGGGCTTTCAAACTTAACAGAACTTAAGATTCAATCATTTAATACAAAAAAGGTTACGGATATGTCCGGTATGTTCTATGAGTCCTTCATGAATCCAGCTAATGGCATTCTAGACATCTCAAACTTTGATACTCGTAATGTCACCGATATGAGCGGTATGTTCTTCTACTCTAAACTTAAAACTATCTATGCTAGCCCAAGTTTTGTAACAACTGCTATTACAGTTTCGTCGAATAGCCCATTCATGAACAACACTAATCTAGTCGGCGGCAATGGCACCCAGTATATTTCTCCAAATAATAGCATTCAGTATGCTCACATTGATGCACCAGGCAACCCAGGCTACTTCACTCAAAAACCATAAGGTAGTCTCTTAAATATTTTCAACGTTTATGCTAAAATTAACCATAATAACTTAGCAAAGGTCAGACGTGTTCTTAAATCAAATCAAGAGAAAAAGTATTTTCAAATTAACAACCATGTCAATTTTTCTATTCGCTTCTTTCTTGAGTATCCTATTTTCAACCCAACTTACCGCTTCTGTTTATGCCGCAACATATCTTAATCTATCTATTCCAAGAGCAAATGTTGACTTCCAATTCAGTCAGGCTGAGAATGCTGCCTCTGCCTTCAAGGAAGATTTTGCGGTCGTACAATATAGCACCAATAATGCTACTGGTTTTACCGCTTATGTTTCCAGTATCGACGAGGATACAAATCTAAACCATACCGACTCTTCCGTTACTCAAAAGATTACTTCAATTACTTCGCCAAGCAATTCGTCCTCTTTTAATTCTAAAAATTGGGGATACCTAGCTAATCAATCTACCTATAGTGGCACTTTTAGGCCAATCCCAAAAGCTAGCCAGCCAGATCAGGCTCTTAATATTACAATGAGTGAAACGGCTAAATTTTTCTTACATTTTGGTGTTAAAACTGGCTCGGATCTTCCCGCTGGCACTTATTCTAAAAAGATATTAGTAACCGCCATCACAAACTATGTCCCTACTACGGCCACATTTTTACCAGGGCGCACTATCTATGATACTATTCAGGCAAACTATCGCACTAATAATATCCTGTATTTTAAGAAGTCTCCGACTGCTCCCACCCCTTCGGCTTCAGCTAAGATTGTCTCTACCACAGATTCTGAGAAGCCAATTTACTTATGGTATGATAATCTAAACAAGACCTTATTCTGGTGGAGTGATGCAGATACAGTGTATGCCAATGAAAATTCCTCATTTATGATGTATGGGCTTAATAGTCTCTATGATGTCGAACTAGTCGATATGAGAGGAATCAATACTAGTAGAGTAAAAAACATGATGTATATGTTTGCTACTGACAGGAAATTAATCAAACATATTAATCTTGATGAATTCGATACTTCAAATGTTGAATACATGAACTATATGTTTGCGGCACAAGCAGCGGCGGTAAATCCAGTAACTGTCGACCCCTTAGATTTATCTCATTTTGATACCAGTAAGGTTAAATCAATGCAAGGCATGTTTAAAGAAACACACTACTCTTCAATCGACATTAGTAATTTTCGGACTGGCAGTGTTACAAATATGGAGGAGATGTTCTTTGGAATGGTTTATACTACTGATCTTAATCTCTCAGGACTCGATGTTAGGAATGTCGCTAATATTAATAAAATCTTTCAGGGTAGTGCAAATTTAACTTCTATTAATCTCTCAGGTTGGCAACTTGACTCTGTCCATGATATGAGCTACATGTTTAATCAACTACACGCACTTAATACCTTAAATCTTACTGGTTTTACCACCAAGAATGTCACGGATATGCATCACATGTTTAATGAGTGTCAGAACCTCACCACCCTCGATCTCTCTAGCTTCGATACCAGGAATGTAACTGACATGAACAATATGTTCCGCGATAACTTTGCTCTTAAAAATCTCAATCTCTCCAGTTTTAATACCAGTAACGTTACTAATATGAAGGAAATGTTTAGACATGATGGTGTCATTTACCCATTAGATGTTTCTACTTTTGATACTAGAAGGGTTACAAATATGGATGGCATGTTCTACTGGACGCTTATGAGCCCCGAGAATGCTACTCTTGATATCTCAAACTTCGATACTAGAAGCTTGACCTCTGCTCTCGGCATGTTCAACTATACAAAAGCAAAGACAATCTATGCCTCTGATCAATTTACCGTTAATAATGTAGCTCCACATCCCCACGAGATGTTTATAACCAATACTAATCTGGTTGGCGGCAATGGTACTCAGTATGTCTGGCCAAACAATAATAGCGGCTTTGCTCACATTGATGCGCCAGGCAACCCAGGCTACTTCACTCGAAAGCCATAATCATTAACAGTCATCCTCAGTTCATCTTTTAAAACTTTTTACCAACTAAAATCCCTGCTAAGATTCCTTGTTTCTCACTTTTTGCTTATGCTATAATTAATACTACTTAAGGTTATTTAAAAGGGGGAAAGGGAAGTATGAATTTTAGCAACACCAAACGTGCTAACGCTTTGCGCCGGTTTCAGTTTAGTAAGATTTTCTACTTACTTCCTTTTCTCACGTTGAGTTTCTTAGTCGCTCTGCTTGGTATAGTCGTTATTGAAAGCGCTGGTCGTACCACTTTTGCTACTCCTGGCGCTCCGGGTTCCCCTGGCCATCCCGCCACTTTGACCACTTCGGTCTCTACCCCAACGGTCAACTTCCATTTTAACGCCGCTGAGCTTCAATCTTCTACTTTCAAAACATCTTCTGTCATTGTAAATATAAGTACTAACAACGAAACTGGGGCTACAACTTACCTCTCTAGTGTAGACGAAGATACAAACTTAAATTCAACTGACCCTACAATTTCTCAGAAGTTTACAAGCATTACCTCAGAGACTAGCTCTTCTGGTTTTACTCAAAATAAATGGGGCTATCGTGCATCTACCTCTGTTCCAAATGGTAATTATAAGCCAATAGCCAAGGCCAGTCAGGCAGATCTCCTCTATACTGAAAATACACCTAATACAGTTACTTATAATTTGGAATTTGGCGTCAAGCCTAGCCCAGACCTCCCAGCCGGTACTTATACAAAGCGAATTCTTATCTCTTCTGTTACGAATCACGTCCCCACGTCTACTGTCTTTATTCCAGGCCAAAACTTCAAGAATGCAATTACAAGTCTCGGCCCGACTGGCGTAGTCAAATCCTTTAAGCGTGCTAATGTGGCTCCTCCCGCCGGCACCGCCACTACAATAGTTTCCACTGCAGATTCTGAAGTCCCAGCTTATGCTTGGTATGATCCAGCTGCTCAGAGTATTCTTTGGTGGAGCGACGCCGATACCGCCTATGCTAATGAAGACTCTAGTCATATGTTTGAAGATATCGGCGACAACTACGGTAGCATGGATCTCATTGACATGGCAGGCATCAATACTAGTCGCGTAAAGAACATGAGTTATATGTTCCATGGCGGTAAATGGACTATTAAAAGAATTAATCTTTCCGAGTTCGATACTAGTAATGTTGAAGACATGAGCTATATGTTTGGATCTTTCAATATCTGTTCACCAAGTAATCCCGTTGAACCAATCGACTTTTCCAACTTTCAAACGTATAATGTAAGAACTATGGAAGGCATGTTCTCTGGCGCCTGTCTTCCTACAATTGATATTAGAAATTTTAATACGGTCATGGTTAACAATATGTCTCGTATGTTTGCCGACCTCAGTGTAACAACCTCAATTGATGCTTCAGGACTCCAAGTCCCCAATGTCAGTAATATTGATAGAATATTCTCACGTAGTGAAAGTCTTCTGTCTATAGATGTATCTGGTTGGAATCTCACCGGGATTACTGATATGTCTGAAATGTTTGCAGATCTACCTTCCCTCACTAACCTTAATCTACATGG
Source organism: uncultured Candidatus Saccharibacteria bacterium (assembly GCA_963540965.1). Classification (GTDB taxonomy): domain Bacteria; phylum Patescibacteriota; class Saccharimonadia; order Saccharimonadales; family Saccharimonadaceae; genus Nanosyncoccus. The sequence continues at coordinate 78,209 of CAUTSA010000001.1, read as the reverse complement.
TTTTGAGACTCGTAATGTTATAAGTATGAAAGGCATGTTTAAAGGTGCAAGAAGTCTTACAGACCTTGATCTCTTCAGCTTTGATACCAGTCAAGTTACAAACATGGCCTCCATGTTTAAAGATATGGGTTCTCTCAATAATATCAACCTCTCAAGCTTCGATACCAGAAATGTCACTGATATGTCGGAGATGTTTGCGATGACCGTCGTGAACCCCCCAATCTCCAGTCTTGATCTCTCCAACTTCAATACCAGCAATGTCACGAATATGTATGGCATGTTCCAAGGTATGTCGAATCTAGTAAATCTTAATCTCCAATCATTTGATACTAGGAATGTTACTAATATGAAAGACATGTTCTACTGGGCCTTTATGACTCCAGAGAATAGTATCATCGATCTTTCGAGCTTTGACACTCGTAATGTCACTAACATGGAAGGTATGTTCTTCTATACTAAGGCTAAGACTATCTACGCTTCTCCAAGCTTTGTTACAACCGCTATTACTACGACGCCGCACGACCCATTTATGGATAACCCAAATCTCACAGGCGCAAATGGCACGACCTGGGATTGGTCAAAACGCGATCGTATCTACGCCCGCATCGACACTCCCGGCAATCCCGGTTTCTTCACCCAGAAACCATAATCCAGAATCTGTATTGCCCATGAGCCTAATGTAAAATTATTCTTATGCTATAATATACCTATCGAGATGTCATAAAAGCTTCTAAAATGGTAACAGAATGTTGAATAAAACAAATACAAAGAAAAAAATACTGCAATCCTACACAAAGAGAATAAGTAATATTATCTTATTCCTGATAATTACTGTGCCGATTGTATTTTGTGCTTTCACTATAATAGTTCCAGAACTTACAACATATGCCACCCCTACGTCTGGTGGATCTAGTACCATATCGCTATCAGTTACAGATCCAGTAGTTAATTTTCATTTTACTTCTTCAGAAAATAGTTCTTCTGCATTTAAGCAAGCTACTACCTCAATCTCCTACTCTTCAGGTAATCAAACTGGAATATCAATTTATGCTTCAAGTATCGATGAAAATACCAGTCTAAAGCATTTTCAGTCTTCAGTTTTCGAAGAGATTGCCTCTATTTCTCTGCCACAGTCTGGTGTAATTTCAAGTCCAAAAACTTGGGGATATCGCACCTATAATGGGCCTGCTGGTAGCTGGAATGCTATTCCAAAGGCGAGTACTCCGGCGCTAATTACTAATTCTTCTTCTGCCGGTAGTGGTAATGTTTCAATTGATTTTGGAATTAAGTCCAGTCCGGATCTTCCTCCCGGTACTTATTCCAAAAAATTGATTTTTACTGCCATTGCAAATCGTGTTCCCACCACGGCTGTATTCCTACCAGGGCCACAGTTTTATCAAATCTTTAAAAACCCAAGCTATTTATTTAATCAAGTTGAATATTTTAAGAAAGCTGATAGTCTCCCAGCTTCTACTCCATGGTGGAGTGCATCTATACCTACTTCCGAGAGGCAAATTTATGTATGGCTTAGCAATGACTCAAAGACCATTTATTGGTGGAGTGATGCAGACATAGTGTACATGAATGAGGATGCATCTGATATGTTTAGGGATATCAATGGAGGGGCTAAAAAAATGAAAGAAATTGATATTTCAGGGATCAATACTAGTAGGGTTAAAAATATGTCAAAAATGTTTCAAGCCGACTATAACATTTATGAGAAAATCATTCTCGGTGACATTGATACTAGTAATGTTGAAAATATGAGCGGGATGTTTGCATCATATGGCAATTACTCCATAGGGCAAGAAGTTGAGACTCTTAATCTATCAAGATTTAATACTTCAAAAGTAAAAAACATGTCAGGTATGTTCATGGGTACACATAGCCCCGTAATTGATTTGACTCATTTTGACACAAGTAACGTTGAGGATATGAGTCATATGTTCAGAAATAATCATACCCTTAAAAGAGTAAATCTTGCAGGTCTTAATGTTAAGAAGGTTCGCAATGTAACTAATATGTTTACTAGTTCTAGTACCAGTGAGACGGCCTTAAAAGAAATTAATATGTCTGGTTGGCAGCTAGATTCAGTAACAGATTTGAGCGCACTCTTTGCAAGTCTAGTAAAACTTGAGTCTATTAATCTGTCTAACTTCTCTGCAAAAAATGCTATTTCTATGAGTAGAATCTTTCATAACTGCTCCTCTCTTAAGGAGTTGAATCTCTCATCATTTGCTATTGAAAAAGTTGTGAACATGGATGATGCCTTTAGTGACTTAGATTCACTTGAGCGCATTGATCTTAGTGGTCTTAATACTAGCTCTGTAAAAAGTATGAGTCAAATGTTTATGAATCGTAGGACTGCTAATTTGGTTAACCTCGATCTATCTAGCTTTGATACAAGCAATGTTACTAATATGTATGCTATGTTCTCGGGACAAATTAAACTGCAAAATCTTAATTTAAGCTCTTTCAATACTCAGCGCGTACAAACTATGCAGAATATGTTCTATAAGGCCATGCAGTCTCCAGTTGATGGTGTACTGGATATCTCGACATTTAGCACAGAGCAACTTAATAATTGTGAGGGTATGTTCGATTATTCAAAAGTCCGTACTATTTATGTTTCTAATCGCTTTATTATTACGCCATATCCGGTTAAAAATCTTTTTGCAGAAACCACAAATCTTGTGGGTGGCAATGGCACGACCTGGACTTCACAGATTACTTTTCCGCTCATTCACTATTCGTCTCGATATGCTCATATCGACGTCCCTGGAAATCCTGGCTACTTCACTCAAAAACCATAATCTAAATTTTAGCACTCTTGTATTTTGAGTGCCAAAGCGCTATAATAACCTTAATAAATTATGGAAAATCAACCAAAAGTTCACCTCACCGATCGTCAGCAGTCCATTCTTTTTGCTATCATCGAAGAGTATGCTGAGATGGCCGCCCCAGTCGGCAGTGTCACTTTGGCAAAGCTTTTCAATGTCTCCAGTGCCACCATTCGTTCCGAGATGGCCCGTCTTGAGGAACTTGGTCTCATCGCCTCTCCTCATACTTCTGCCGGCCGCATCCCCACCGACGCTGGCTATCGTTTTTACGTCAATAATCTTGTTGAACACGAAAATCTTAGCCCTAGCATCTCCTCCGAGCCCGATACCTACTTCAATGCTTCCTCTCAAGAAAGCTATAATGAAGAAGAGTCAGATTCCGCCTATCTTGATGATTCTGTCAGTCTTTATCTCGACTCTTCCTATCGCAGAATCAGCCCCAGTCGTGCCCTTTCTTCGGGCCAACAAGACAGGAATCGTGGTCTGCATGCTCTTGAGGTTCGCATTAATTCCCAAGCTCAGGTTGAATACGCCATCCGTACTGCTGTTGATATGTTAGTTGAGCTGACCGGTAACCTTGGTCTCGCCACCATCGGCAACCAGCTCTACCTTTCTGGCATCTCCAAACTTTTTTCTCAGCCTGAATTTACAGACTATCAGCGTATCCAAAATGTTTCAAAGCTCCTAGACAATCTTGAACCATGGTTAAGAGAAGCTAGGCCAGGACAGCCCCTCAATATTTTTATTGGTCGCGAAAATCCCATTGGCAAAAATTCGGATGTCTCCCTCATTATCAGCAAATTCCGCTCCCCCTATTCCGACTCCAGCTATATTGGCATCCTTGGCCCCACGCGCCAGAACTACGCTCAAGTTATGAGCCTCGTTCGTCACGCTGGTCAATATCTAGAAAATATGTACTAAAGAAAGGAAATTATGACTCAACCACAAACCGAACCACATAAAGCATCACAAACTACGCCTCACTTCGCATCACAGCCTGAAGCGCAGGCAAAATCATCCTCCGCGCCACATTCTACCCCACATTCTAATCCGCATTTAGGTCAGGCATCTGATTCTTCTATAAACCCAGAGCTCGAAAAATTTGCACAGCAAAACGCTGAGCTCATTGGTGATCTTCAGCGCACTCGTGCCGATTTCGAGAATTTTCGCAAGCAAGTCGAACTTCAAAGGGAACAAGCAAAAACTCTCGCTAAGCACGCCACTATCAGTAAATTCTTGCCCTTAATTGATGATATGTTTCGCGCCATTAAGGCTCACCCCGACTTACTAGCTCCTGTCCAAAAGACCCTAGATAAGACCCTCAAATCCCTTAATCTTTCCATTATCGACTCCAATATTGGCACCCCATTTAATCCAGAATTCCATAACGCCATCTCCATGGAAGATGATGAACCCGGCAAGGAAGTCATTGCCGAAGAATTAATCCCAGGCTATCTTTATGAAGGTCAGGTCCTTCGCGCCGCTATGGTTCGCGTAAAACACCAGTAGTCAGAGATCTCTACTTCATTATGATTACGCTGTCTGGCCTCAATCCGTTCGTGCTATAATAAGCATATGAATTATCAACAAGACGAGGCAAAATTGCAACGCACCATGGAGCGCATCCGTGCCTGCAATTACCTCACCGTTACCCAAATTTTTCTTAAAGACAACTTTCTTCTTGAGCGACCATTAGCTTTTGATGATGTAAAACCTCGCCTTCTCGGGCACTGGGGCACCTGTCCAGGCATCAATTTGGTCTATGCATCTATGCGTAATGTTTTTGCTGACCAAAAAGAGCAAACCACTTTTGTTCTCGGTCCCGGCCATGGTTTTCCAGCTCTTCAGGCCAACCTTTTTTATGATGGTGATCTAGCCGCAGTCGACTCCACTCTTTCTCGCGACTATGCTGGCCTCGCCAAAATCTCAGAACTATTTTCTCGCATTGGTGGCTTTCCATCCCATGCTAGTCCTTCTGCTCCAGGCGTCATCTGTGAAGGTGGCGAGCTGGGCTATTCTCTTGCTACCGCCTATGGCTATTGTCTCGGACATCCTGAACGTACTGCCGTCGTGCTGATTGGTGATGGTGAATTTGAAACTGCCACCACTCTCGCCAGCCTAAACTTAAACGACCTGCTCTCCTCTCCGAATAATGGCAAAATTATTCCAGTTCTACATCTCAACGGTTATAAAATCTCTGGCCCTACCGTCGCCAGTCGTCGCTCCGCACACCAGCTCAATGAACTCATCCGTGGTTTTGGTTTTCAGCCAGTTCGCATCGAAGAGCGCTTGAGTCCAGTCGACACCGAAGAGCTAGATCTTGTCGATTCCTTTGACGATTCCGATGAGGATTCTTCTGTCTCAACTTTTGAAGAAGTCGAACACAAAATCACAAACCTCATTCGTGAAGAATATGATGAAATGGCCCCAGACTCTGCCCGTACCGCTTTTGAATTAACCAGTCAGGATACTGACTTAATTACCAGAAACCTTATTCTTGATCTTGAATCCGCACTTCATCAGGCGAGGAACAGCGAGAAGCCTATCTTTATTATCCTTGAAACCGAGAAAGGACTCACTGGTCCACTTATTGCTGAAGATCTGAAGGTACGCGGAAACTTTAAGGCTCACCAAGTGCCACTCCCAAAAGCCAAAAGCGATGAATATGAACTTCGCGCCTTGGAATCATGGCTTCGTTCCTATCAATTCAATCAACTATTTACTCGTGAGAAAGGTTTTATCAATGAATAATTTTGAGCCAGGCTCCACTAAGAAATCCATTGCCAAGGTTTTTGGACATAAATTGAAAGAGCAAGCTGAGCAGGATTCCAGTTTCTATCTTTTTAGTCCCGACGAGACCACCAGTAATAAACTCGATGAAATCTATCAGGCCACCACTAGGGCTTGGGGTGTTTCACTTCCCAAAAAGAAATGGGACCTTCCAGAATCTCCAGATGGTCGCATTGTCGAGCTACTTTCCGAGAATGTTCTCTTTTCAGTGATGATCGGCCACCTTCTTTCCAATGAACCTGCCATGATGACCAGTTATGAGGCCTTCTTTACTATCATTCTTTCGCAGATTATTCAGCACTTAAAATTTCTCGAGCAATCTGAAGAGGTCTCTTGGCGACCTCAATACCCCTCAGTCAATCTTTTAAGTACTAGTACCTGCTGGCGTCAGGACCACAACGGTTTTTCTCATCAGTCGCCAATGCTGATCTCGTCCTTGCTTGATCGCCCCGGGTATCATGTCAACTGTTTCTTTCCAGTTGACGCAGGCTCGGTTGCTCCATGTTTTGATTTTCTCATGCAGTCCAAAAACCAGGTCAATCTTGTAACTTTCAATAAGACAGACGAGCCAATCTGGCAAACCGAACAGGAGGCAATGCAAAACTTTAAGGCCGGCTGTAGTCTATTTGAGTTTATTTCAAACAAAAAGGATGACGGCACCTTCGACTACCTCTTTGTTACTGCTGGTGATATTGCCACTCGTGAAGCCGTCGAGGCAATCAGACTTCTCCGCCAAGATCTTCCAGAGATGCACTTTGGTTTAATCAATGTTTTAGCTCTCACCTATGGTGCTATTGGTACAACTAAAAATTCGCTCTCGCAAGCAGGTTTCAATCAGCTCTTTGGTCAATCCGCTCCCATTTCTACCAGTTTTCATGGTTATCCAAATACCTTCACTGATATTCTTAGCAATTACACTGACAAAAAACGCATTAAAGGTCATGGTTTCGAGGAACAGGGAAGCACTGTTACTCCATTCGCTATGTTGACTATGAATCATGCTTCAAGGCTAGATCTGGCTCTTGATGTGGCAGCTGAGTTTAATCGTAACGATCTTATCGAGAAATATCAGAAGCAATTAGGTAAGTATCAAGATTACGCCCTTGAACACGGTATTGATCATCCCGAACTTGGTATCGATAACTAAAGCCTCACAAAAAATAACCTATATAAACTAAACTAAAAACTCGCGAACTTCTCCGCGAGTTTTTAGATTAATCGGTTTTATCTTTTACGTCCACGCCCCTTCACAAAACTTACATTGGACTTACTAGTTTCGGATATTTTAGCAAACATCATTCGGCCTGAACTAGTTTGAAAGAAACGCACAAATTCAACCTCGATTGTCTTTCCAATTTTGGAAGAAGCATCGTCAACCACTACCATCATTCCGTCTGGGAGATAGCCCACACCTTGTTTTGGATTACTTCCAGCCGCGACAATCTTTAGTTTAAGTTTTTCTCCAGGTAGGTAATCAGCTCGCAGTTCCAACGCGAGATCATTAATATTTAGTACATCGATATCGAGAGTAGCCGCCACTTTACCAAGATTGTAATCATTCGTCATGATCAGACCACGATTCTCCTTGGCTAGCTGAATTAGCCGATCGTCTACTGGCGTACGATCGAGTGGATCGGATAGAATAACCACGTCGACATGCACCACTCTCTCAAGCTCTCGTACGATATCAAGTCCTGCACGAGCTCGATTTCTCTTTTCGGAATCCTTACCGTCTGCCAGTAGTTGCATTTCACGCAAAACACTACGTGGAATAATTAAAACTCCGCCAAGAAAGCCAGTCTTTGCTACATTTAAAATTCTTCCATCCATCAAAGTTGATGAATCAATATATATCTTACGATTTTGGCCGTAGTAATTAAAACTCTTTTTGAACGAGCGAATCGCCAAAAACGTCGTCTGCAAGAAAATCACTACCACTAATATTAAAATAATTTCAGTCATGTATCAATTATATCACTTGACGGAAGTCCAAACTAGAACTATTTCAGCTGTGTTCCCAAATGTCTAATATTTTATAAAAATAAATATCTCAAATATGAGATATTTATTCAGAAATGCTATAACAGACAATAAAGTGTACCGACTAAATAATTAATTTTCCATTCCAAGATAATCGACGAGCTTAAAACGAACAATTCCATTCTTATCTGCAGGTTGCAAAGTACTCCATGGAGTCATATCTTTTCCGGCTTCTCCGTATCCATAAGTAGTTCCATTTCTTATGATATAGTTTAAGTAGCGTCCAGAGCCGCCACCCGCTCCAGCTCCAATCACTGGACTAGTGCTGTAATCGCTTTGTTCGGCATAACCTCCAAACCATCCTCCTCCCGCGCCAGCTCTGCCTGCTGATTCAACTGATACATTGGGGTAGATTGCCCCGTGTGTCGGTGCAGATGCTCCAAATCCAGCACCACCACCTGCAATTTGATTGCCTCCGTTCGGGAATCTAAATCTACTATACATTGCGTCTCCAGTACTACCAAGATAAGATGGTTTCATACCTGTTGCTCCACCGCCATTTCCACCTTTTGCAATATAAGATCCACCCGCTCCCCCTCCGGCTACTAATATCCTATCAGTTGTTCGATAAAACTTCATACTTGTGATATCAGCTGCCTGATTTGTTGTTTTAACCTTTAATCTTATTTCAATTGCTGGACCAGTATTTCCAGCAGGCAAATGAGTGGCTGCTGGTATCCCAGTATAGTTAAAATAAACAAGAATATAATCCCCAAATTTTTGGGTATAAACATCGCTGAGACTAGCATTGCCAAGGTCGTAATAGGCTAAAACTCCTTCAAAATCAGCATCCGGCAAGTTTACGGTCTTAATTACTGCTTGATAATAACCTATTGGTAAATTTGCCCATGGTCCATCATTAAGAAGAATATCTGACGGGTTTCGCTGACCGTCCGTACGCCTATCACGATGGTTATGGAATTGTGCATAATCATCTATTTCGTAAGGCCTAACATCGGAGCTTCCTCCACCCCCAGCTCCTCCCCAGCTATATATATTAGTTCCAGGCACAAGTAGTCCGCTTGCTCCATTACCTCCCCCATTAAATCCACCTTTTGCGTCGTATGGGGCTGCTCCTCTGTCATGGCCAGATTGGCCCTTTCCACCCACAAAAACCATGTATTTATCATTCTCAAACATCGCCTTAACTCCGGAAGTATAACCTCCAATACCGGGAGCTAATACTTCATTCGAACCATACCAGTGCTCTCTCGCTTGGGCTGGCGTTTGATCTCCGCCATTAGCACCCATCGCCTCAATCCTATAGTTTCCAGTAATCTCAGTCACCATCTCTTGAGGAGTTCCCGTGTAGTTAAAAGTTTTTTCACCAGCAACAAACTCAACTGCAAGCTGTTTTAAATATGTATATCCGTATGGAATGGTATCGACTACTAAATCAGCCTTTTGTCCTGGGAGAAACCTTGGGCTAGCTGTATTAAAATCTGCTATACAATCGAATGTAAGACCTTTAGCAGAGTACACTCTTCCATTGGTGACAATTTTACAATCAAGCCTATTTCCAATTGTAACTTTGTATCGTTTATCTATAGCATCTCCAAGAACATCAGATTGATTTTCAAGTATTGGTATTGTTATTTTAAATCTGTGCTTTGTTGAACTTGTTAATTGATTACCATTAGCAAGTAGTGGTACTTTTGAGTTTATTAATTCTGTTACTGGAAATTCACCAGTTGTGCTTGAGTTAGCAATTGCAGTGTAAACTAGACCTGCCGAGGAATAATGACCTGGAACAGCCGTTTCGGAATTAACATTTACACCGTATTCAATTGGCGCTTTTTCGTTAGTAACAGGTACTGAGCTTTTAGAGATTAAACACTCCTCAGTTAACTGTGCTGATTCGCAAATTGGAATAATGTAATTAATATTATTTCGTTTTACAAAAACGCCCCAACTATCATCGTCTAAGCTAGATTTCTGAATAGAAGTATTACCCGGATTCGCATAATTAATTTGATTTAAAGCATTTATGTGTGTTAATTTTTTCGAGTTTGAGGTGAGGTATAGCTTATATCCAGTTACGGAGTTGGTCGTCACAATGACTCTGGCATCCGCTTTTACCGTTTGTCTAGAATTAGTGCCATCAATACCAAAAGTGACCGACTTAGGCATAGTAAGACTCACTGAATATCCTTGTCCTGAAGTAAATGATGTACTAGTATTGGTTTCACTACTATATGTCACCACCGCATAAGTATTTGAGTAGATAAAAATGAATACACTAAATCCTAATAAGCTAGTAAGTAACAAGAATATAGGCATAAAAATACTTGAAAACCAACTTTTCACAACTAACTTATTTTTTATCGACATTTTTATCTAGCTCCATTTTATTATTCCGTACTACCTTCGTACTCAGCAATTACTATCTTTACGATACCATTTTTATCGGCAGGTTCTAATGTCGTCCAAGGAGTAGTCGGTTTTCCCGCTTCTCCAAATGCGTATGAAACTCCATTACTGACACCACCGACGTAACCTGAGCCACCGCCAGCACCAGCACAGGTCTGGTGTTCATCATAAGCTCCTTGTCCGGTAAATCCACCTGCCCATCCACCACCAGCACCCGGTCGACCCAAAACCGCATTAGCTATTTTTGGATAAACATTTGGTGGGATTGGGGCAGACGCTCCGAATCCTGATCCTCCTCCAGTTGTTTGTGTGCCGCCAGTCCCAGAGAAAAGACTACTATAATTCGGGTCTGATGTTGATCCAAGATACTTACTTTGTCCACCCACAGTGCCACCGCCGTGCCCACCTCTAAAGCAGAGCGAACCACCTGCTCCACCCCCGGCTACCATTATTCTTTGTTCTAAACGATAGAATTTTATACTAGTTATATCCGCTACTTGATTTGTTGTTTTAACTTTTAATCGAATTTCCACTCCCGGTCCTGGGTTTATCCCAGGAAGATGGGTCGCTGGTGGTGAACCAACAGGGTAATTAAAATACACCAAGATGTAGTCGCCAAATTTCTGATAATAGACATCGGATAAATAATGGTAGCCATAATCATAATAAGCTAGTAAACCCTCAAAATCCGCATCTGGTAGATTAGTTGTTTTAATTACAGCCTGATAAGTCCCATGTTCAATATTAGCCCACGGACCAGCGTTAAGAAGGGCATCCGAAGGATTAAAGCCTGGAGAGTACCTCATATTTTTATGTTGTCCATAATCTTGGACATCCGGTCGAATATCGCTACCTCCACCGCCTCCACCGGCTCCCCAGTCGTTCAAAGTCGTCCCCTTTACTAAAAGTCCCGTTGATCCGTTGCCTCCACCGTTAAAACCACCTTTTGCGTTATATCCAACCGTATTCATGTCGTTGCCGGACTGTCCTTTACCACCGACAAAAACCATTGTCTTTTCGCCTTCAGTAAAATCTTTATATCCGGCTGAATATCCACCTTTTCCAGAGAGAAAAGTCTCAGGCGATCCATACCAATTTCTAGCCGCTTGTGCTGTTGTGCGGTCGCCTCCGTTTGCTCCCATCGCTTCGATAAAATATTTTCCTTGAATTGGCGCAACCATCTCCTGTGGCGCGCCAGTATAACTAAAGGTTGATTCTGCGGAGATGAATTCTACAGCATTCTGTTTTGAGAAGGTATATCCGTATGGTCTAGTCGTAACGACTACTTCCGTCTTTTGCCCAGGTGTGAATTTAGGATTTGCAGTACTAAAATCAGCCACGCAGGCAAAAGTAACCCCATCCTTAGTTTTTGCAAATGAATCCTCGACGTCGCATTTTGTCCCACCGACGGTTACGGTGTACATACTTGGATCAGGCCTTACCATTGCACGGTCAAGCTCCAAAATTGGAACTTCAATTTCAAAACGATGTTTTAATTTTTTATTTGTCGAACTGGTCACCGTATCGCCGTTTTGCATCAAGGGAACCTTAGTGTTCGTGATGTTACGAATTGGAAATTCTGCCGTTGAGCTAGTATTTAGAACCGCCGAATAAACTAGTGGTACTGAATGATAGGATCCGCTTGCAATATTAGTGTTTACATGCACGCCAAACGATACGTCTGGTTGCGCATTTGTTACAGGTGCATTACTTTCGGCAATCAAACAGGCTTCAGTTAATTCGCTAATCGTGCAGAGTGGAATTACATAATCCTGTCCACTCTTCTTTATAAAGATCCCCCAACTATTTTGCGTTAAGTTGGTTTTCTGGACCGGGCTTGCCGTTAAGTTATCATATGGAATCGTATGTAATCCGTCATCTGTTTTTAGATTACTGTCAGCTCCCGTTATATACAGCTTATATCCAGTTAAAGAATTTGTCGTTACACCAATCTGTGCGGGTGCTTTTAATGTTTGATTAAACGAAGTGTTGTCTATTCCAAATGTAACCGCGTTTCTATGTGAAATTGTCAGATAATATCCATTGGTAGACGTATCAGTACTAGCGGTATTCTGGTTGCCGTAAGTTACTACCGCATAAGTACTTGAATAAATCAGTAGGGAGATTGCGAAAACTGCAAGGCAGCCCAAGAAACTAAAGACTGGTACTAGGTTTTTACCCAGCGTTCTCCTTGAAATTCTTTTCATTATTTATTTTTGACCTTCCTGTTACTGTTATATATTCTTATGACCTCCTAAGAATATAATCATTACCATTATAAATAATAACCTAGTCGAAGTCCATTATTTTTTTGTCTTAAATCTTTCAATATATTTTTGTTGCCGTAACTAAAACACAAGTGTATAATTATATAAAATTGTCAATAAAACGGAGGACAGGGTGGTTAATACTGGTAAGGATAAAGAAAAAACCGCTATGGAAAAACAGGGAAAAACAACAAGAGTTAGTGGCGACCCCCTGGTGGGGCGATCGATCAATCGCGAGACTGATCATGCGCAAACTCGCACCTCAAGTCGTACGGCAACTAGCTCTTCTCAAAGGGCAGTTCGTCAAGAACCTGTCAAAACTGAAAAAACTTCTACTATGAAAAAAACTGAAACAAAAGCTCCAAAGCGTTCAATCTTTCATAAAAAAGATCAGAAAATGAATCTCTATTCATCTCTTATTTATCGCTCTCGTGCCAAGAAAGAAGCAAAAGCTCGTAAGGACGCAGAAGAGCTTGCTAAACTTCCTAAAGATCCAGTTAAACGCTTCTTTGCCAGGCTTCATCCAAAGCGTGTCTTCCGTTTTATCTTTTCAAAGAAAGGTCTCTTCTTCTTCCTAAAATCTGCCGCCGTCCTCTTCCTCATCTCTGTTATTGCTATAGGTGGCCTTTTCCTCTATTACAAAAAAGATCTCGATGAGATTCGCCTTGATCAAATGAAAGTTTCAGGCACAGTCAATACCTATCTAGATCGTAATGGTCAACTTCTTTGGGAGGATAAAGGCGATGGTGATTACCGACTCGTTGTAGATGGCGAAAATATTGCTACTTATATGCGTCAAGCTACGGTCGCCATCGAGGACCGCGAATTCTATAATCACCCAGGTGTCAACTTCTTCGCTCTTGTCCGTGCTGCTATTTCTACAGTCACTGGCCGCGGCGTCCAGGGTGGTTCTACTCTAACCCAGCAGCTTATCAAACAAGTTTATTTCTCAGATGAAGCCAGTAACCGTACTGTTTCCGGTCTTCCTCGTAAAATTAAGGAAATGATCCTTGCCTTAGAGCTCGAAAAAATGTATTCCAAGGAACAGATCATCACCATGTATCTCAATGAATCTCCTTATGGTGGCCGTCGCAATGGTGTGGAAAGTGCTGCTCAGGCTTATTTCAAAAAATCTGCCAAGGAGCTCACTCTAGCTGAGTCTGCTCTTCTTGCCTCTATCCCAAACAATCCATCCTACCTCAGTCCTTACAATACTGCCGCCAACAGTGCTCTTATTGCTAGACAGCAAAAAACCCTCGACGTCATGGTCAAAATGGGCTATATCACGGAGGATCAGGCAGAAGAGGCTAAAAAAGTTAATATCTTAGATGAAATTCAACCGGAAGTTAGTCGCTATACAAATATTAAAGCCCCTCATTTTGTCCTTGAGGTAAAGAAGCAGCTAGAAGAAAAATATGGTGTGAAAACCATGCGTGCTGGTGGTTTTACCATTAAAACCTCGCTCGATCTCCGTGCGCAAGAATTTGCCGAAGCTGCCGTTGCTAATGGTGCTAAACTGATGAGCCGTAACGGTAGTGATAACATCTCTTTATCTTCTGTTGATGTTGAAACCGGACAAATTATTGCCATGGTCGGCTCTGCTGATTGGAATAAGCCAGTTTATGGCGAGGTGAATGCCGCCACTGCTCTTCTTGAGCCAGGTTCGACCATTAAACCAATTCTTGATTATGCTCCACTCTTTGCTCAACGTGAAGGCATTAATTATGGTGCTGGCTCCATTCTCAAAGATGAAAACATCGATAAATACTACTGTGCCGGCTTCACTGGTAGCTGTATGCTCCGTAATTACACTGGTATCTTCTACGGTAACATCCCAATTCGTAAGTCGCTTGCTAACTCTCTTAATATTCCAGCCGTCAAGGCCCTCTATATCAACGGGGTTGAAAATAGCTTAAAGGTTGCGCACGAGCTTGGTGATCTTTCCTACTGTACCGACACTTCCGCCGGTCTCTCTATCGCCATCGGCTCTGGCTGTAATGTCCGCCCTATTGAACACGCTAACGCCTACGCCTCGCTCGCTCGCGGTGGTGTCTATAAGCCACTTGCCTATGTCCTTGAGGTGAAAAATTCTTCTGGCGATGTAGTTGAAAAGTGGGAAGATAACGCGGGGAAGCGTGCTCTTGACGCTCAAGCTGCCTACATGATAACTGATATTCTTGGTGATGCTAATGCTCGTACTATGGTTTGGGGCTCTCTCGCTCGTGCTAAAGGTTTCGTTGTTCCAGGTGTCTGGACTGCCACTAAAACTGGTACCACCACCACTACCAACTCTGCCGTCACTAAAGACTCTCTTATCGCCTCCTACTCCTCTGCAGTCGCCACCGTTGTTTGGAACGGAAACCATGACGGTTCCAGCCTTTGGAATAGCTCTAATGATATCGTTCGTACGGTTGTCAGTGACTATATGGCGCCAGTTCATACTCAGGTTTATGCCGCTGATGGCAAGTGGAAATCTGGTGATAAGCCAGTTCAACCCGCTGGAATGCAAACCCTCACCGTAAATGGCATTACCGATATTTGGCCAAGCTGGTTCAACAGTAAGAACAACGGTATCCAAAAGGAGGCCATGAAATTCAATAAATTCACTAAGAAGAAGGCCGCTAGCTGTACTCTTCCAGCTCTCACCGTAGACGTTGATATCACTTATTCAATTGACCCAATTTCCAAGAATAAGACTTACGCCACCGATCCAAACGGCTACGATCCAAACACTGAGGATGATTGTTCGTATACCCCACCATCCGTTTCCTTTAATACTCGTACCATCTCCTCTTCAACTCATCTTAAGTTCACCGTAACTGCTGGCTCAGCCTCTTCCGCAAGATATGTCATCGCTGTTGATGGTGCTGTAGTTAAAAGTGGTTCCGCTTCATCTGGTCTCAATGATCCAAACTACACTATGACGGGTACCGAATCTACCATCACCATCACCTTGACTGATGACAAGGGTTACGAAGCCACCGACACTATTACTCGCCCTTAAAATAGTCGAGCTAAAAAATAGTCCCCATATTGTAAAAACTATATTAGTCAAACTAAAAATAGTTCCCATATTACAAAAATTGGACTAAAGATTTGAAACCGCGCCCTCTGTGCTACAATAAAGATATGAACTTATCCGAAGAACTAGCCTGGCGCGGTTTTGTCGCCGAAAACACAATCAAAAATCCAGCAGAAATCGATCATCGTGAAAATAAAAAATTCTATTTCGGTGCCGATCCTTCTGCCGATTCTCTCACAATTGGTAATCTAGCCGCTCTCATGATGTGTGCCTGCTTTGTTCGTCACGGATATCAACCTTACCTCCTAGTCGGTGGTGCAACTGGACAAATTGGTGACCCCAAAGAAAATGGTGAGCGTGATTTAAAGACCTTGGAAGAAATTGATCACAATAAAAACTGTATCAAGAAGCAAATGGAGTCTGTCATTAGCCCTGATGGTGCGGCCAACACTCTCGGTGATGGCGATCCTACCAATGATCACTACGAGCTTACTATGGTTGATAACCTAGATTGGTTTAAGGAAATAAACTTCTTGGATTTTCTTCGTTCTGTTGGTAAGAGCTTCTCTATGACCCAGCTACTCGACCGCAAATTTATCCAGAACCGTATTGGTGAGGGTGGCTCTGGTATCTCCTATGCTGAATTTTCTTACACGCTTATTCAAGGTTATGATTTTCTTCATCTCTATCGTACTCATGGTATCGATCTTCAGCTTTGTGGTGCCGATCAATTCGGTAACGCCTCTACTGGTGTTCATCTCATCAAGCGTCTCGAGGGTGGACGTGCTGACGTCTGGTCTACTCCACTTATTATCGACCCCGTTACTGGTCGCAAATTTGGCAAATCCGAAGGTAATGCCATTTGGTTAGCCAGCTCCGATAATGGCTCTGGTAATTTTACTTCTGTCTTTGATTTTTACCAATTCTGGCTCAATCAGGCTGACGAGGCCGTTGAATATCTCATTAAAATCTATTCTGTATTAGACAAGACGACTATCGATCAAATTCTCGCCGAGCACAAAGCTCATCCTGAGCAACGTATTGCACAAAAAGCTCTTGCCAAAAATGTCACCGAAGTTGTTCACGGCAAGAATTCCGCGAATGCTGCCATACTTCTTACGGAGCTCCTCTTCGGCGACCGTCGTCTAGAAACTCTCTCTGAGTCTGAAGTTGAATCTGTTTCTCTTCTTCTTCCGACCATAAAACTTGCAGAAAAATCAGGCTCAATCCTCCTTCTTGATGCACTCACGGAAACTGGACTTTGTTCTTCACGCTCTGAAGCTAAGCAGTTGATCTCTGGCAATGCAATCTCTGTTAATGGTCAAAAAGTCACTGACCTAAGCTATGAAATTAATACCCTATCTGTCTTAAAACGCGGTAAAAACAAATTTGCCTTCGTTAAGTAGTATATTGACTCGATAATATCTATCTACACCCTTAATATCTATCAACACTTTATAAAATATCTCGCAAGACTAATCTTGAAAAAACCGTGACTTCAGTTATACTGGAGATAAGAGAGCGAGGTAAAGGTTATCTATTCTTCTGTAGAGAGAACGACCGCAATTATGTTGCTGGTCAATTAATTAATTCTAAATAAAGGACAAACTATGGCCAAAGAACCAAAAGAAACCAAAGAAAATTCTGTACAAGACGGCAAATCCGAAGCACTGAAACTAGCCATTGCACAGATTACAAAACAATTCGGCGACGGCTCCATCATGAAGCTCGGCGAAAACCATAATGTTAATATCGAGCTTATCAAATCTGGATCACTTTCATTGGATCTCGCCCTTGGCGGTGGTTATCCTAAAGGCCGTATCATTGAAATTTACGGCCCTGAATCTTCTGGTAAAACCACGCTTGCTCTGCATGCGATTGCTGAGGTTCAAAAGAACGGCGGCCAAGCTGCTTTCATCGATGCTGAGCACGCTCTGGATCCTTCATACGCTGAAAAGATCGGTGTTCAAATTGACAATCTCCTGATCTCCCAGCCAGATAATGGTGAACAGGCTCTTGAAATCTGTGAGACTCTCGTCCGCTCTAACGCCGTTGATCTCATCGTGGTTGACTCCGTAGCCGCCCTTACCCCAAAAGCTGAAATCGATGGTGATATGGGTGATGCTCAGATGGGTTTGCAGGCTCGTCTCATGTCACAGGCTATGCGAAAACTTACTGCCATTATCTCAAAATCAAAGGCTACAGTCATCTTCATTAATCAGATCCGTATGAAGCTTGGCGTGATGTTTGGTAATCCAGAGACCACTACTGGTGGTAATGCCCTTAAGTTTTATGCCTCTGTGCGTGTCGATATTCGTCGCATCGGTCAGATTAAGAATGGGGAAGATATTATCGGTAACCGTACCAAGATTAAGGTTGTTAAAAATAAGATTGCCGCACCTTTCCGTACTGCTGAATTCGATATTATGTATAACGAAGGTATATCCAAAACTGGTGACGTACTCGATCTAGCCGTTCAGTACGGAGTTCTAGATAAAGCTGGTGCCTTCTTGAAATATAATGGCGAAACAATCGGTCAAGGCCGTGAAGCCGTTAAACGCCTCTTCAAAGAGAACCCCGAGCTCTTTGCTGAAATCGAAGAAAAAGTCCGCACCAAAGCCGAAGAGAGTCAGAAATAATCTGAGCAAGTACCAAGGCTAAAGAGCTAGAAATAACCTAAACGAATCTTGAAAATAAATGCCCACTGTTACAAGTCTGCGTGGCGCCGTCCGCGACCCTCATCGTATCAATGTTTTTCTCGATGGGAAATTTAGTTTTTCACTCACCCTTACGGAGCTTGCCGACTCAAAATTGCATCAGGGTCAGGTCTTGACCGACCATGAAGTTGAAAGACTACGCAATCTATCTGGCCTCGGTAAGCTCTATCAGCAAACTCTAGAGTATTGTTTTTCACGTCCTCACTCCAAGAAGGAAATTATTGACTATCTCGAGCGCAAACGCCTTCGTCGAGATATTTCTTGGAAACGTTTTGAAGAGCATCAGCTGAAAATACAGAATGACCCTGAGTATGCTGCAAAAGTTAAAGAAATTCGCCAGCACACCAGAGACCAGAACCAGAAAATTCGTGAAATAGACTTTACGGAAAATAATACTTACGAATATCGTGGTACTAAAAAAACTAACCTCCCGACAAAGCCAGCGGATCGGATCACTTCTGAAATGATCCAGGAAGTGGTTTCTCGCCTTGAGTCGCAAAATTACATCAACGATCAGGATTTTGCTCGGTACTTTATCGAGAATCGCCACCAAAATAAAGGCATCAGTACGAAGAGGTTAATCCAAGAACTGAAAAACAAGGGAATTAGTAATGAGATTATCGAACAGACTCTAATTGATAATGATTCAGGTGATCTTGTTCGAAATGAAGAAGTTGAAATTGAAAAAATGATCAAAAAACAACTGAGAAAAACTTCAGATCGCCAAAAAATCATCGCCTATCTTGCACGTCAGGGCTTTTCATATGATCTCATCAAAGCCAAGCTTGACCAATATTTGACCACCGAAGAAGAATATTTCTAAAATCAAAGATTATCTAAACGCTACGTTATTTAAACACTAATGCATTTATTCGTTGCAACACCTATTCTCGAACAGAATTTTCGTTGCCACGTGCAATATATTTCCCGTCTTTAAATGGATTTACGAAATTTGGCACAAAATCGAGCGTCCCCGATTTTTTCATAATCGTGCCTTCTTCACTTTTAACAATAATCTCATTATCATTAATTTCATGTATATCCGAGCGACCAATCACTAGTTCTGGATCAATCAAGGCCTTATAGATTGGTCTCTTCACGATCAGTTGCATAATTTGAAAATCCTCAGTATTTATGATGAAGTCCTCAATTCGACCCAGCATAGCTTTCTTTTTGCTAACTACTTTCATATTATCCAAACTAAAGCCAAGATCAATCGTCTCCTTTAGTTTTATTACATCATCTTTTTCAACAAACTCTTCATCTGAGTCTACAATCATACCCATTTTAGAGAACTCCCGAACACTAGAAGCTTCCAAAAATAGGCGCTGCTTAGATGATACTGCGCTGATTTCAAAGGCCACTACCTTTAGAAAATTAGGATCAATCACCAAGCTCTTTACTTCCGCAATTCTAGAAGCAGTATGCAAGCTTAAGATGGGATATTTTAAGAGTTTAGAACCTTCGATTAACATAAGCTAATTATACCATAACCCTCATGACGTGGTTTTATAAAACGCCAAGGATCCCTCGTAGTGCATACCCGGTATCTTCATGATTGCGTACTGTAATCGTTTCAATCCCCATTTCAAGTACTGGAAAATCATTCCCGCCAGGCTGTGTCATATCACCAAAATACAAAATATCTTCGCGCGCCACCCCTAATTCTTCCATCAAATGCATCATTCCAAAAGCTTTATTCATACCAGGTTTTACCGCATTGATACTGGTGGTGCCGCCAATCTCAAACATAAAATCTGGTGCCAATTCCTTCGCCCTTGCCACTATTTTTTCGCGTTTCTTGCAATCTGGATCCCAAGCATACTTCTCCTCGGTCCCAGCCTTTTGGCCTAAAGCCGAAAAAGTCACTTGCGACAGACGATTTTCAATAATTTCATCCCCAGGTTGCAATTTGTCAGCCTCCCAGAAACCAAGCTCGGTGGCTGCCTGCTCGATGGCCTTAGTGATTAATTCGGTCTCTTCAGTAGTTAGCGGATAATTATAGACCAGCTCCCAGTTTTTAGGGTCATATTTTTTTCCGTCATTTCCGTTTGCCATCGGTTTGTATCTGTAATATTGCGTCCCTTGTGCCACAAATAAATGTAAATGCTTTAGTTGTGCTGGTGTTGCTTCTGCTACCTCAATTAATCTGTCCACGATCTGAATCAAAAATTGGTCAAATTTCTGTCCTGAAATTGGGCAGATCTCAAAGTAATTTAGACATTCAGTCAAAAGAATCGCAATCTCTTCCGGAATCGGTGTCTTTGCGATATTTAAAGTTTGATCAATATCAAATGCGAGAACCTTCTTCATTTCACTCCTTTATCTAGTCTTAAGCTCATCATAACCGACAAAAACTCAAAAGTAAATCTAAAAATGCTATAATAGAGACATGAAAACATACGTGATGGGCAACTGGAAAATGAACTTAACGGTCGGTGATTCTTCAATTTATCTGCAACGACTACTTAAAAAGATTAAACCTTCGCGTGGTCTCGAAATTATCATCGCCCCCAGCGCCATTTCTCTCCCCTCCTTATCTCTCCAACTCGAACGTAACAAATCAAAAATCAAGTTAGCCGCTCAGAATTTTTATCAAAAAGACTTTGGCGCTTACACCGGTGAAATTTCTATCGCCCAACTTCGCGGTGTTGTTTCTTATGCTTTAATCGGCCATTCCGAGCGTCGCTTTATCTTTGGCGAAACCAATAAAGATATCAGTCAAAAAGTTGCCGCCGCCATTCGCAGCGGTATCACCCCTATACTTTGTATTGGCGAAACCGAAAATCAACGCAACTTTGGTGAAACCATCGACGTTCTCCGAGATGAACTTCTTGGTGGCCTCTCTGAAATTGATACTGAAGATGTTAAAAAGTGCCTCATCGCCTACGAGCCAGTCTGGGCTATCTCCACCTCTAAACAAGCTCGTCCTGCCACTCCCGATGAAATCGCCGCCTCTATCCAGTTGATTAAAGAGCAGCTGATTGATATTTATGGGAAGGAAACTGCTGAAGAAATCCCGCTTCTCTATGGTGGTAGCGTCAATCCAAATAATGCTGGTGCCTATCTTACCATCCCCGGCATTAACGGTGTACTTGTTGGAGAATCCAGTCTCATTTCTGATAATTTTAATGAAATTATTGAAACCGCCAAACGTGTACGCGAATAAACTTAAGCTATTTGTGAAAAATATTAAAAATCGAGTATAATATATAAGAATATAGATTAAAGCTTATGCAAGACGAATCAAGGACATCAATTAGAATCTCACAGCCAAGCTCAGCCAGGACAAGAATGGCTCAATCTCCAGCCTCGTATAGGCGCATGGATTTTGCTCCAGTCCAGACAGCACGACGCACTGCCACTGCTTTGCCAACCGACCGAGATCTTGAACGCCATCGCATTGCAAAGCAAGAAATGCAGCGCCGAGAGGCAATTAGGCAACAAATTGAAGAGCAAAATCGCCTAAAAAATCTCAATCAACGTCGTATCGAGGCTGCCAAGCAGGAGCTTTCCGAGTATCAGGCCGCCGAAGAACAGCGCAGTCGTGCCTTAGAGGCCGAACGCCAGCGAGCTATTGAATCACAGAGAATGGCTCAGAGGGAAGCTCTGGAACAAATGGCTGCTCGCCGCAAAGCCTTGGAGCAAGAAGCTCGTCGCCGCCAGGTCGAAGAGAAAAACCGTAAGCTTCGTGCCATGCAAGAGATGCAACGCCAACAGGAGGCTTCGAAAATCAATGTTTCCCGCCGTATCTCTGTTGCACCAGTTCAGACTTCTCCATTCAAAAAAGTTACTAACCCCGCCGCTCGCATTCAAGCCCGCTCGATTGATATGCAGGCAAAAACCACTATCTCAGTCTCTGATGCTCAGGCAAAACCCGCCCTTCGCCCTGCCGGTGATACCAAGGTTCTCCCAGCTTCCCGTATTCAGGTGGTTGCCTCTCCAAATCGTAAATTGTTTGGTCGCATCCGCCCTGCTGGTCCATCTCGCCAAGTTCCCCAAGACGAACAGGATCCACTAGTGCAGTCTGCACGTAATTCTCGTGTTGAATTACCTACTTCTGGTGCCTCAACTGCCTCAGATAGCGACCTGGAGGATATTCTCTATGATGCTTTTGAAGACTCAACCTCTGATACCCCAGAGAGACTTTCAGCCAAAAGCCGCAATCAGAGTCAAAACTCTGAGCCTATTCAAGATACCTCTGAAAACAATATGAATTATATCCTAGGTGGCCGTTCTCCATTCATCAATACTGACAAAATCGTCAAGCGCCCACTCTCTGAATCTCGCAAAGATGACTCTAAATTCAGTGCATCCTTTGATGTTTCATCTATGCTAAAAAACAATGAGGAATCTGTCACACCTAAAATTCGTAAAAATGTTTACGCTAAACGCGAGAATACTAAGAAGGCGACCAAGAAAGGCACCATGATCGTTGAGGACCGTCCTAAAGGTGTTGGTATCTCACTTGCCATCGCTATCACCTTTATGATTATTCTCGGTACCGTCGTTGGTGCCCTCGTTTACTTCGCCTTCTTCCAATAAATTCTTCCAATAAAAACACCTGGCCTAGCTACAATAGTCCAGGTGTACTTTTTTATAATCGTTACGCCTATCTATATTTACAGCCTCTATAAAAAAGCAAAAAAATAAAGAGCCAAATGCTCTTTTATATCTGGTGCGAGTGGAGAGAATCGAACTCTCGTCCCAAGTTTGGAAAACTTGTATACTAACCGTTGTACTACACTCGCAAAATTCTACAATCTATTTTATTCCAATCGCATTCACTTGTCAAAAGGTAAAAACCAAAGACTGACTTAAACATGAGCAGGCTCTAGTATAAGAATAAAATATGGGGTGGGAAATCGGAATTGAACCGACGACCTTCTGGACCACAATCAGACGCTCTAACCGACTGAGCTATTCCCACCAAATTGTAAAAATTCGCTAGAATCTTATCTAGCACAGTTATTATATCAGAACCAAAACCACCTTTCAAGCTGATCAGCATTAATTTTTCTTAAAGATCCTAAACTAGTAACTTAATACCCAAACTAGTAACTAAATACCTAAACTAGCAACTAAGCGCCTGGGCCAGCAACTGTGTTCAAAAATTATTTTCCGCCAGACCCAAACTTCATCCCAAAATCAGGCTTGAAACTTTTTGCGATACTGCTCCCTCCATATCCGCTACCTCCCTGTGGTCGACCAATGCCATATCCGCCACTTCTCGAAGAATCCCCTCTGCCTTCACTATAGCCGCCGTAACTTCCCCCGTAGCGACCACCGGTATTGCTGCCACCCCGTGATTGTTCTTGGCTGAAGCTCTGTTTTGCTGCGGCCGCATAATCTCGATAGTTTGTCGTAGTATTACTATTGCCGCCTGCGCTCGCCCCCTCACACCCCGCTCCCCCGCGCAACATTTCTTGCTTTCTCGCCAAATCGTCATGATAGCGATATCCGCCAGTCTCATTCGCTCCCCTAGGACTCAATTCGGGCATCTGTCCTGCCCCACCACCTCCGTACTGTCTTCCACCTACATCGCCAGCCACTCCTTCACCCCCCATGCCGCCAGCATTCGTCCGCTCACGTTCGAACATCCCCCTTGTTCGCTCCCTAGTAATCGCAATCTGTGAATTTAAACTTGCATTCTCGTACCCCCTCACAAAACGTCGATTCTCATTCAAATCCTGTCGCTCCGCCACTGTTTTTCCAAAAGAAGCCGCCCCGATTTTTCCCGAATTTTGTGCATCAGCATAGCCAGAAGAATGAAAAAACTCTTCCCGATTGTCATCTCTCAGAGAAAAAGATCGTGCAAGTTCCTGATCGTTTAATGCAAAGTCATATCCCATACTTCTATCTTACCATAACCGTAAAGAAAAACCTCAAAACTCTACTCTTGACAATCTAGTTTTTTACTAAGGTGTAAAGCATAAGCCGTCATTGACAAAAAGCACATAATATAGTATTATAAGTCCGTCTACTAAATAGTTTAGTAGAGGCTCTTTTATGTAAAAGAGTTAAGCATACTTGGGCGCAACAGCGCCAGAAAGGGGGCAATTATGCCTAAAAAAAGAAGTGAAGAATATAGTTGGGGAGAGATATTCAGCAGTTTTAAAAGAGGAGTTCTCGGATCCGATGAGGATTTCGAGGACGACTTTGAAGAAATCGAGGAAACTGAGGAGCCTAAACCGGCGGAGCAGACAGGCAAGAAAACGGAAGAGCCTGCAAAGTCGGCCTCAAAACCGACTCAGAAACCAGCAGCGAAGGAGGCTGACAAGGACTCCGTCCTCTGTAGTACTCTGCAGACCGACTTGAATGTCTTTGTCCAGACTGGGGTTACAAGCGACACTCTTCTTCAACTCATGAAGGAGGGGTTCGATAAGAACCCAGACCTTCTAGAAGAAATTGCGAAATATATCGCAGCTAGAAGAAGGGGGGAGGAGAGGATTCATCCAGGTTTCTTGGTCTCCTATAATGGGGAGAGTTCAATGCTCCTCACTAAGGAAAAGACTCTGGATTATATTCTCAGCCGCCCGGGTTCAACTGTCAGAGAGACAATCTTTGTCTCGCTGGTGAAAGATGGCAAGACCGTCTCCACCAGGGAAGCGACAGAGGAGGAAAAGAAGCTCTACAGCGGAAAATCCTCTAAGGACGGCTCTCCTGCCAAGGCACAGTAATCTTCCAAACTCTTTTGTCCCCCCAGAACGGGGGGATTTTTCATGCCAAAAAATCTGTAACTCCTCTCCAATCCACCTCTGTACACCACTCGTATTTTTTGATCACCCCATGCTCCACTTGCAAGCATAAGCGTATTTATGGCATAACCATTGACATTTTCTACAATATATAGTATAATCACATCAGTCTGAGGTACGGCTTGACACCCGCTACCAATAATGACGACCATTAAAAACCGAATCATCTCAGGTTCAAACAACGAACCTGTTTATATAGATGTAACTGACGCCTAATCGGCGCCTAACCTATTTTAGGGAGGCGTCGTGGTCCTCCTTAAAATCAGTCCGCAAAAAGCGGAAGAGTCCAGGAGGGACATATGAATATAATCATTTTCGTAGTTTACATGATCCTTGGCTTATTTGCAGCAAGACAGCTGCAGATAGGCCTCGTCAAGAACGCCAGAGAGAGTGGAGCAAATTCTGCCCCACTCCGAAGCAGAAAGTTTCACAGGCTCTTAATAGTCCTGATCTTTCTCTTCACTGGCTTACCCTATCTGGCTGTTAGGTTTGTACCTGGCAGTCAGATGTTCGCGGTATTCGTATACTCTTTTGGGCTTGCAGCCCAAACCAGTATATTAGCCATCTCACCCAGTCAACCTGAACTTGGCTGGGCGATGCTGGCATATACCGCAGCGGCTATTATTAGCGGCTACCATGCGTACCTGTCGACGAGATTTGAGCTTTTCAGCTCAATCTTGGCGGCGGCCGGAGCTTGTCTTCTTATCGTAGGAATCTCACATTTCCTTCGAAAGAAGGCGGAAGAGGATGACGACGAAGAAGACATTGAATCCGCAGCCGATAGCGCCATGCTTGAAGCTGCAAAGGCAGTCATTACTCCTTCGAGAGTGTTGACTGTGTTACTTGCAATCGCTTGTCTAGTTGCTGGTAAGTTCTTACTCCAGCAGCTAGGCATCATGTAAAAATCTCCCCAACAGAGGGGAAAGGAGAGATATATGAATAAGAAAAGAAAGGGCGTCAGCCCGTTACAGAAAATCTTGGCAACCATGGCGGTTGTCATGTTACTTGCAGGTATTGTCGCTTGGGCGAAAAATACCTACTTCATCAGCAACAAGGAGGCTATCGCTAGCGACAGTCTCACCGAAGAGGAGCTTAGGCAGGCTAAGGCCGACCTTACGGTTGACCTTGATTCAGAAATGCTGCAGGCTGCCTATCCAGAAGTCAGCAGGGAATTTCTGTATAGTAGCATGCCTAGCGAAAATAAAACTAGGGTAGCTGCTGCTGGCTTCTCTACGGCACTCACTTTCCCATTTTCTGGCGCAAGCCAGAAAGATGACCAGTCCTATTCGGACGAAGTTATCAAAGGGTGGTGGGACACAGAGCTTACAGAGGAGTTGTTCCGCAATGAAGCTTATGGCATTGCAATGGGACAAGCTCTCTCAGAGGTAAGATTCCCTGATGGCTCATATCTTACGGATATTAATCCCTGGTTGATTGAATTCAACCAGAAGGTCAATGCAGCCTTTCAGGATGGTGGACTTGGTAACGGATATTTCCTTACCAAGGAAACCGCGGACGGTCCTATTCTCGTTACTGACGAGTACAGGCGTTACGCAATAGGCATGAGATGGCTCCTTGACCGTTTTATCGTCAAAGGCGTAAGCAGACTCTATGCTGAGAAGCATTGGGGGCTGCGTCCTGCCAACGACCTGCAGCCAAGCAGGATCAAGGCAGAAGCCTTTGAGGAACCAGAAGACCGTGACGCTTTGGTAGTTTCTTTCTTGACTAAGTCAGGAAAGAACGCTCTTATTATTGGATTCAATGTCCATGATAAGAGACCGGAGATACCTGGAACAAGGCCGAAACCGGTTCCTGAGGAATCTCCACAAGAGACTCCGCAGGAAACTAAGCCTGTTCCAACAAAACCTCACAGGGATCCGGAGCCAACAACTCCTGCTCCTACAAAACCTCACAGGGATCCGGAGCCAAAGCCTACTAAGCCAACCACTCCGGAGACAACGCCTACTCCGACTAAGCCGACTACTCCAGAGACCACTCCAGCTCCTACCAAGCCTGTTCCTACTACTACTCCTGAAACAAAGGATAGGAGTAAGGATGCGATAGATAGAGACGGAGGCAAGTGGGGCGGTAACTCAAACAGAATTGGCAACAATGAGTTTGAGCCAACCGACCACGTAGGCGAGACTGGAAAGGGTCATGGAGATCCTGCAAAGGAAACTCCAGCGACTCCTACTCAGGATCAGTCTCATCAGGATGTGAAGGTTGACCATGTCGACCAGAACAAAATGAACTACGAGACTATTCCTGAAACCCAGTCTTCCTGGAAAACCAATCAGGGTCAAAACCTGATTACTGGAATCCAGGAAAACGGCTCTGGCAACTCTGGCTCAGGCAACAGCTCAGCTGGAAACAGCACCGCAACAGAAGGCACTCCGCTGACTGGTTACGGTGAGGAGTTCCATCTTGAAGACTAACTTCAAATGGCTCCGGCTGAACACACGGGAATCCCGCTACAAACCCAGGCCGCAAGGTTTGGGTAAGTGGCAACATCTATAGCACTTTAACTTTAATACCGGTGGCCCTAAAAAAGGGCTGCCGGATTTCCATGAACTAATTTTGAATTTGAGATGATTCGGTTTTGCGTGGTAAGACGAAAATTAAAAATTCGGCTAGTAAACTTTGTGGGAATGTTTATTAAACCAATACCCAGCAAAACCAAACAAAATTAAAGTGAGAAATAATTTTATAAGAAAGGAGCTTTTATGAAAAAAGCACTCAAAATTATGTCTGTAGCTGCTGTTTCTGTAGCTGCTGGTATCGCCACTGTCTCAACCGTTTATGGTTGGGGCGATAACGCTGGCGGTCGTCCAACTTACACCATCGCTGAAATCAACGCTGGTAAACTTGGCGACAAAATCGTTATGAACTCTATCAAAGATAATGATTCTTCTCTTACTGAAGCTGAGAGAAGAGCTGGTGTTACTACACCACTCACCGACGAACGTTCATTCATCGGTATCCGTGATGCTGCCACCGGCGCTCAAGGTAAAAACAACGTCTGGAATATTGGTAATGTAAACATCGAAGAAGGTAAAACCTATGTCATTCGTATGTACATCCACAACAACAACCCTAAGGGTGTCAATGCTGTTGCTAAAGATGTGACTGCACAGGTTGATCTTCCAAACATGGTTTCTAAAGAAGCTCGTGTTACTGGTTACATCAACGCCAGCAACGCAACCCCATCTCGCTATTGGGATTCTCTAAATCTTAAGAGCGCTGATGGTCGTGCTTTCTACCTCGACTATATCGAAGGTTCTGCTCTCTATGAAAACAACATTTTCAAGAGCGGTACTACTCTTTCTGACAACCTCGTCTCCACTGGTGTCAAACTTGGTTACGACAAGCTTGACGGTAACATGCCAGGTTGTTATGAATATGCTGGTTACGTTACTCTTCAAGTTAAACCAGTTTTCGAAAATACTTCAATCATGAAGCAGGTTCGTAAACAGGGTGAAAAGGACTGGAAAGAATCTGTCGATGCTAAGGTTGGTGATACTGTTGAATATCAGATCCACTACAAGAACCTCAACGCTTCCAAAGTTGAGAATGTGATGATCAAAGACTCTCTTCCAACCAACATGGAATATGTTAAAGGTACTACTAAACTTTACCGCTCAGATCTCCGTGATGGTGCTGTTAATAACGAAGATAGTCTATTGACTAACGGTGTTAATATTGGTAACTACAACCTCCGCGGTGACGGTTACATCCGCTTCCTCGCTAAGGTTGTTGATAAGAACCTAGTTTGTGGTAACAACCGTCTTATTAACTGGGCTAAAGCTAGTGCTAACGGTTTCGCCGTTCAAGACAACGCTGATGTCTATGTGAAAAAGGAATGTGAACCTACCCCAACTCCAACACCTACTCCTACTCCAACTCCTACCCCAACACCAACTCCTACCCCAACCCCAACTCCAAAAGAGTTACCAAAGACCGGTCCTGAAACTGTTGCCACTGGCATCATTGGACTTGGTTCTGTAGTCACCACTGCTGGATACTACATTGCTAGCCGCAAACAACTTCGATAATTGACCGCTCCGAAGTATAAAAACTCTCGGACGTCAAACGAAGTCCAAAAATTCTAGGCTCAGCCTCAGAATGAAAAAGAACCAGAGTAATCTGGTTCTTTTTTTGTGGCCATATGTTTCTGCATCCGCACTATTTTCTGCCCCCACACTTTCTCGACTACTCTTGACCACTATTAATTGCCCCAACATATATTCGTTAAGCTTGTAAACTGTAAAGCATATATTATAATAACTTCAACTATTCAATCATAGACTAGAGTACATTATTACGCGAGTCTATTTTTTCTTTAGGGAGGAATACTAATGAAAAGAACAATTATATTGCCACTAATTTGCATCGCATTATTCTTATTTATCGCCTATAGTCATCTAGGTAGAAATAATAAGAAGGATGGTAAGTCCAAGAAGCCAGATCAGCTCAAGAAGCCAGGTCAGTCCAAGAAACCAGATCAATATTTTTCGAACACTGACAAGGATTCTGAGTTATAGATAGACACGGTTGTTTTAGATAGGTAATTAATGTTAGTTTTTACGTTAAGAATCTTTTGATAAGGCCAAGAAAAAATTTGCGACCCTCTTCGGAGGGGTTTTATTTTTCCTCTGTTAATTTCTTGGTCTTTGTATTACTATTAGGAAAATGATCAAGCAGTTGTTTAAAAGAACGACAGTAATTTCTTTAACTTGCAAAATCGCAAGAACATTGTTCTTATGCTTGCAAAGTATAAAATTATGTAGTATAATCACGGCAACTAATCAATAAAAGACTAGAGCACTTTAAGAAGCTCTGGTCCTTATTTCTTTCATAAGGGGGTAAAAACTATGAAAAGATTTTTAAGTATTTTGTTACTAGCGGTGGTATTATTTACCTCCGCATGTGCAAGCAACCAGGCAGCTGGACAAGGTGCACCAAGCGTGCAAAACGTTAAGGCTGCAAATAATAAGAAAGATGCTTTCGCATCAACTTATCTATCAAATATAGATAAAGATGCGGAAACATATGTGGCAGATTTTGATTTTAATCAATACCTGCTTGATAGTGGCGCTATTAGTATTGAGAGACTAAGTACAGTCCTCGATTCGGAGACTCGTATCGCTGCTCGTTATCCAAACGGAATAATCACCTTGTATTATTTTATTGGTGACAAGAGCGATCCGTGGAGCTATGGATATTTAGATCAAATCAGTATATTTGTCGCTGAGGAAGGATATGATCCTAATATCGACTATGACGGTGTAATCTCAGAAGACGAGAATGGTATTGCTTCTGAATGGTTTCACTATTTTAGGCTGGGCGGCACAACAGAGTTAACTAATGATCCTAAGTTTGAGGAAGCTTACGATTATGCCCATTGTAAATTCTTCACAGTTAAACCAAATGGGATTTATTATGTGGAGGCTAAGAATGGACAAAAAAGTTTCTTAGTAGTCCCTGACTACTTTGATAAAGGTTTTAAAGCTTCAATCCTTCCATACATCAACATGAAGGACCCTTCTTTCAGGAAGGATCCGATGGAGGGCAAGCTCATGGGGCACTCTGATATACGTTAAAAAATTAGGCTCTCAAAGAGAGCCTTTTTTCATGTATCATTTCTTGTCGGATTTTCAAATTCCTTATGTTATAATCAAAACAAGATGGGCCCAGAAATAAATAATTCAATGAGTAGTATAAATAGCTATAAATTCTCTGAACAACAGTTAAATGTTCCGACGAATAATTTATCTTCAAAAAGAAGCAAGAATAAAAAATTGATCTTCATAGGTGTTGCTGCTCTATTTTTTGTATTATTTATAATTCTTATTTTGAAAATCTTTATGTCTCCAAAAAAGGTTGGCTCTGGTGACATTAAAGATTATGTAGCTTTTGTTAAGCTTTATCAATATGGTGACGAGAATGGAAAAAAAGATATTAACGCTAATTTGCCAGCAAATTATACTTATGCTTATAAGATGCTATCAGAATCCGCAACCTCTGAAGAAAAATCGAATTATGCATCAAAACTAAATGAACGATATTTAAAATATAGTAATCAGGAACCAATCGCTTCCTTTTTGACACTTTTTAATAATTATCTTGAAATAGGGGAAAAAGTTACAAAAATAAGAGCAGCCTATGTGCAAGATAGTCAAGTAGCTAAAAGTCTTGCTAATAAATATGTTTCCCAAATAAAAACTTCAGAAATTTCTTATGCAAAAGAGCGCCTTGATTATTTCACTACCTATTATGGTAAATATATTGACTATCTAGATCAAGTAAAAAACGCTGGGTGTGTAAAAGGAAACTCCATAGATGTTAATTGTGAGGTTAACAGTAGGATTAATCCTGACAATGAAGCGTTGAATGCTCTATATACAGAGTTAGATGGCATAGAAAGAATATTTTACGATAGTTATCTTGATTCAACTTTATATCTAAATAATTCGATAATTGCACTCTATAATACAAAATCAACTACTAAGGAAAACAAGAGATGAAAGTATTTATAAATAAAAACAAAAATAAAAGAGTAATCCTTCTGTCTATAGTAGTTGTATTTTTATTTCAGTATATATTAACTTCAGCAGTTAATATTAATTTTACAGAAGACGTTCATGCCGAAGCTTTATCCCCAAAAGACACATTATTACTTAAGGTATTAAAAGCTGGCTTTAAAAAATGTATAGATGGTGGCGTTCTATCTAAGAAAGAAATTAAAGATTCCGTAATTAATGAACAAATTTTATTTAATGTTACATCTCCTATTTATGTGAATGATAAAAATGTTCGTCTACCATTTAAATATGGTTCTGGGAATACTGTTGATGATGGTGATATTTCTTGTGAGCAACTCTTTGTGGGCTATGGGGGCAGTGATAAGAATAGTTTTAATACCTTCTCCGCATTAGGGGGTAAAGACTACCCAAACTATAATGCAGCGGTTGCTGAAAGAAATAGCTTAATCGAGGCTCTCGGATATACCGCAAGTGACAGAGGCAATACACAATTATATTATTGTGCAGCACTTAATTATACGACTACCGAAGCAGGTGGTACTGGCAATACAAGAACTACAAATTCAATATGTGTAAATGTTGATGGGAAAATTGTTGATGGGAAAATTGTTGATGGAAAAATCACTCCGTCCCAGGGAAAGAAGATCACAGCAAATGATGTAGTCATAAAAAATACAAATAGTGATGAATATATAAGGCTCACTGTAGATCCTAGCTATAAAAAAATTGTAGTCAATATGAATTTATCAAAACTCACTAAAGATACATCGTCTTGTCAATTTGGTCCTACCGACATTTTTACTAGCGAAAGTCTAGATAAATATATTGGCCAAAGTCCTGAGAGTTTCTTTTCAAAATTCTTTGGCGATATCAAAAGTAAGCAGATTCTTAATAAAGCCAAGAGTAATGGGTACTACCTAGTTCAAGACTCACCCACTTGTGAAAGTGAACCTTTTCCAAAAGCATTAGGTGTGAGTTCAGTTGTTACAAATAGTACCAGCTCTATAAGCGGTGGCTCTGGTGAAGAAGCAGGCGCTGGTACGGAGCTTAATAATTCACTAACTAAAGATTATACGTATGGTGGCTCTCCAAACTACGATAATCTTATGAAGTATTATTTACCTTCCTATCCTGTCCCATCAACAGGCGCTGCAAGGGGTTCACTTGATTATGAACTATATGGAGGATCATCGGCTACGGCTCAAACAGGTGGCTTTACGGCAGTGGAAAGAGCTTATAACTGGTATTATGAACTTCACGATATATTTAATGCAATTTCCGTTGATACGTCTATCGGCTGCAGTACCTCACGTCCTTCCAATGGCGCTTATCTCCAATATTTTAAGAAATCTGAATCTGATCCTAATAAAACGGAAATCCAGTATTGTCCCATGAATGAATCTGTATTGGAATTAAAAGCAAACGAAGCGCTAATGAAGCACGAAACGAATGGGAAAGGAGTAGTTAATGCTGCTGATCCTATAAGTGACACGATAAAACCACAAACTGCTAGAGAGATTTTAAATAATCTAAACTCGATCAATCTTGCTTCCGTCTGCGCCGCCGATTCAAGCTTCCCCCTCTGTCAGGCCACTCCAATTGAATGTAAAGAAGACCCGAATAAAGATGGTTGTAAGGATCTGGCTGGTGATAATGCTTCCGAGGAAGAAGATGGGGCAAAAGGTGAGATGTCAGCCTGTTTTCAAAACGCTGGTGCTCTCGGTTGGATGATCTGTCCCCTCATGTACACTCTTCGTGATGCTGTCCAGGGTATCTTTAATGAATTCGTCGAGCCTCTCATTCGTGTCGACAAGTCAATCGTCACTAATCTCGCACAAAATAATGATTCTTCCGCCATGTATAAAGCTTGGTCTCTGTTCCGTAATATGGCAAACATTATCTTTGTCATCGCCCTTCTCTTTGTGATCTTTTCCCAGGTTACTGGTTTTGGTATTGATAACTACGGTATTAAGCGTCTCTTGCCGAAGTTAATTGTCACCGCCATTATCGTCAACTTTTCATACTTTATTTGTGGTATCGTCGTCGACCTTTCGAACCTTATTGGTAATAGTGTAAGAGATATCTTTGAAAATGCCTCTAGGGATCCTACCTTCACCGCTGGAAAAGGTAGCGATGGCCTGGGTGCTCTTGGTGTAGCTACTGGTGTAGCTACTGGTGTAGCCGCAGCTGTTACTAGCGTTGTAGCTCTTGTTACTGCTGGTTCAGCCCTTAGTGCCGCCGCCACTAGTGGGGGTCTACTTGCACTCATTCTTCCTGTCCTAGGTCTTGCTGCTTCTGCTTTTATGGCCGGCTTCTTCGCTCTACTTATGCTCGGTGCACGTCAGGCCATTATCATCATCATGATCGTAACCTCACCAATTGCCTTCGTCCTTTATGCTCTTCCAAATACAAACGCTCTTTTCAAGAAGTGGGTCTCCCTCTTCCGCGGATTGCTTCTTCTTTATCCAATATACTGTTTCATGGTTGGCGGTGGTTTTATGGCCGCTAAACTGATCGTCAAGGATTCCACTGGTGTCTTTATTCAGCTAATCGCCGGATTTATCAGTATTGCTCCATACTTTGCTGTACCGTCCATGACCAGGAATGCTCTTAAGGGCTTCGACGCTGCAGTCAATGGTATCGCCAAACTCCAAAATCGTGTAAATGGCGGTATGCAATTTGCCGGCAAGAAGATCATGAATTCAGAAACCGTAAAGGCTTCTGCTGGTAATTATGAATTCGGTAAGCAAGCAAAATTCGCTAAGAAATATGATGGCTACACTCAGGAGCAATTAGCGCAATTATCCCCTGGTAAACGCAGGCGCCTTATGACTGCGCTCGGTGTAGTGGGAAAGGATGCCCAGCAAGCTGCCACAATCGGTGCGGCAATGTCTCAATTTAAGCATGATACCGGCACGGCAGGTATGGCAAGAACGGCGCGCACTGCTATGGACCAGGAAGACGATAGACAGGCTGAGTCCTTGCAGTCTGAGTATGCTAGACAAAACCTCGACCATATATCTGCGCTTGCAATGCTAGAAGAAGCACAGGGTTTTGATTATGCAAATGCATCGTATGAAGCAAGTCGTGAAAATGATCGTAAACTCCGAGCCTTACAGGGACATTTATTATCTACTAAAGAAGGGCAAAAGGCCTACAATAGATATTTGTCTGATGGAGCTCTTTATGAGAGATATGAGACGGATGCGAGTGGCAGAGAGATTGGAAGAGGGGAAAAAATCGTCTCCGCCGAAAAATCTTCGACTCGCGCAAAAGCGACTCTTGCAAGAAACTTTGTCTCGAAACATTCAGACCTTAAGAAAGATTTTGGCGTTACATATACCCAGATGCAATCGATGCAAGGTAGTGGCGACCTAGAGGGTATGAAGAGTAGTGCTGATGCAAGCCAGATAATGTCTAATGATCGTACAATGGCAGTTAATAAGTATGTTCAGACTATGGATTCTATTGATATGCAAAATCTTAGTAAGGCTGATGCTAGAGAACTGAATACTGCTCTTGCGACAAAAGACGATAATGGAAATAGTATTATTTTGGACTCAGATTCTAGCGATAAACTTAAGAAGCTATCTGATCAGGTTGTCAATGTCGTGTCTAATGATCCATCTAGGCTCGGAGATTACAATGATAATCTGCGTGATCTCATTACGAATGTTTCTGGCACTAACTTGAATAATCTAGGTAATCGTGTAATGGAGGTTCGCGATAATAATGGCCAACTTATTCAAACTATGAGATGGGCTAAAAATGGACCTGGTAACAATAATAACAATAACAACAATAACAACAATCAATAATAATAGTAGCCAAAATGGAGGTCCAACCCCATAAAGTTACTAACCTAAGTCTTAAAAAATATGAGCGTAACGCTCATATTTTTTAGTGCTCTGTTATTCTCTAACTAACAACAGAGGAAAAAACGTAATTATGCAGGTTACTCAGCTCTTTCAGCCGCCATTAACACATTTTCAAACAGCACCCCGACCGTCAATGGCCCCACGCCGCCAATCTTTGGCGTGATCGCCGAGATGTCTGTTCTCTCGCGGATCTCATCGGAGATGTCCCCGACCAGTTTTCCTCCCTCGCTCGCCGTGCCAGCATCCACAATCACCGCTCCGCTTCGAATCATCTCGTCAGTAATTAGATCAGGCGCACCAGTTGCCGTCACGATCACCTCATAGTCGTGTAATTTTGAAAAATCTGAACCACGATGAAAAACCTCGACATTTAAGCCCGAATTTCCCCACATCGAGGCCAATGGTCTTCCTACGAGTCTCCCCCGTCCCACAATTGCAATCTTTTTTTGTTTTAGGTCAACATTATAACCAGTCAAAAGCCAGTTAATTGCCGTTGCGGTTGCACTATCAAAGGCGCCTTTTCCAGAAAGTCCGTCCACGTCCTTCTCAGGTGCAATCTCGCTTAATACTTCTTCAGTTATCTCTGAATTTACAAGTGGTAGCTGCACGATAATTCCAGAAACCGTTTTGTCCTCATTGGCTCCACGAATCGCCTGCTTCAATGCCTCGGCCGTCGGTTCCACCTTAAGGTCAACCACCTCAACTCCAATATCCTCCCCATACTGACACTTCAGTCCCACATATTTGGCAATCACTGGATTATCAGAATCTCGTACAATCACAAGCTTCGCACGCTTCTTATTGCTTCTCAGTATCTGCACTAGGTGCGCCTGTCTTTCTTTAATAAACCCCACTAGTTCTCGGCCGTTTAGTTCTTTTACCATATTAACTCCTAGGCCTCAATTTCGTCTGGTTCCTGTTCAATCTTAAAACCAAATTTATCAAATACAATCTTAGCGATTTCTTCACGTGCCGCCGCAAGGTCTGCATAAGATTCAGCTGATTCATTAATTAGAATCAAAGCCGCCTTGTCGCTCACCTTCATGCCATGAAACACTTTTCCTTTAAGACCTGCTTCTTCGATCAACCAGCCTGAATTTACTAAATTGGTGCGTTTTTCGGGAGAATCTGGTCCCACTTCTTTTGCATTTCGCCAAACCTGTATTCCGCGAGCCTCAGCTTCGTCGGCTTCTTCATCTGTCAAATAGACATTCTTAAAGAAGCTTCCCGCACTAGCAATCTTCTCAGGATCAGGTAACTTACTGTTTCGCACTTCTTTGACCATGCGTGCAATATTTAGAGGTGAAAAATCAGTCTCTCCATGCTCATCAACATAGGCCTGAAGGGAACGATAAAATGGAGGTTTTAGCTGACCTTTTTCTACACGTATTGTTGTCGAGTAGATAAAATAACGCCCCACATTTTCACCCGAGTTGAAAATTGATTTACGATAGCTCATCTTCATGTCGCTTGCTGGCACTACCACAAATTTTTCTAGTTTAGTGTCATAGGCTTCCACAGAGGCGATCACCTGTGTTACTTCCTGGCCATAAGCGCCAATATTTTGTACTGGTGCCGCTCCTGCAGTGCCAGGAATCCCAGCCATCGCCTCGATTCCTGAGTAACCACGTTCCGATACGAAAGTCACAAGATCATCCCACTGCTCGCCACCATAAGCCTTAAAATACGCCACACCCTCTTTTTCTTCTTCGCCAGCTGGCGTCTCAATTTGAGAAATTCCCATAATCCGATCAAGAATAATTACTCCGTCAAATCCTTCATCTTTTGAAAAGGTGTTTGCGCCTCCTCCCAGTACCCAGACTGGCAGATTATGTTCCTTTGCAAACTTATAAGCCTCTGGAATGTCTTCTTTATCAGTCACCGTGATCACAAACTTCGCCGGACCGCCAATTCGCATCGTTACTAGGTTTTTGATCATTACATTTTCTTCAATTTTTAACATTTTTTCCTTTCATAACCATGCTTTAACAGTTGGTATTAATACCTAATTTTAACACATACCTGTTTACTTGACTATTTCTCATGCTCTCCTATAATTAAGCCATAAACAGGAACAATATATGAAAAATCAAGAATCCTATTTCGATGGCGGACTTCTACAATTAATCGGTTACAATATTCTTGGCATCTTAGTCACAGTTTGTACTCTGGGTATTTGCTTGCCTTGGGCCTACTGTATGATCTATCGCTGGGAAACAAAACATACGGTCATTAATGGACGTCGTCTCGAATTTGATGGTACCGCTGTTCAGTTATTTGGCAACTGGCTAAAATGGCTCTGCCTCACAATTATTACCTTCGGCATCTACGGTTTTTGGGTTAATATTCGTCTCAAGCAGTGGAAAGTTAAACACACTCACTTTATTAATTAAAATATTCCTAATTTACTAATTAGATTACAGGGAAGGCTTAAGTTTTCCAGCTGTCACTCCTAATATCGCCCGAACAACTTTGCTTGACAACATATAAAAGAATTATATAATATATAAATATAGCATCTGCTATGCACTTTAAATTCCGATCAAATTCTACAAAAAGCCAAATGCCATATAATTGAAAGATCTTACAGTCGTGTTTGTCTTTATTCTTGGATAGTAGTTAGGTTATTTATGTAGCTTAACTTCTGTCCAAGAATTTTCTTGGCTAATAATTAGAGTATGGGGAAACCCCATCGTAAGCCACGGGCTCTAATTAACCCAGAAAGGGGAATTATGAAGTTAGAAACAACTAACATTGACGGCGTTAAGTATGTAATAGACGGACAGGATGATCTGGTCGCAATTTACACTGCTAAGGGAAAACATATCTACTGTGTGGGGGATCGGATCTCAATTAGGTCGCTCAAAAATCATGAGGCGAGGCCGTACGACGGCATTATTACCAGCCTTAAACGTAGCGAATCGGATCTGTTCTTTGTCATTGCATTAAATGACAGCAAGATACAACAGTCTGTGGGCCTAAAAAAGATCAAGAGTATCTTTAGTAGTAGCGAGTCATTTCGTGTGCGAAACACATTATTCGTGATGCAGAGCGAGTGGCAGGTTGCGGTAGATGATATAAGAAGAAGATACGGTCAGATAGCTCAACAAAAAGCATGGTCTGCTCTTTTCACAATCGACCAGATTGTTGAGTTGTATATCGAGATTCAGCGTCTAAAGCAGGAGGATTATGGTCAGTGGGACTCCCCAGAGTGTCAAAGTATGTATAATGGCATATATAACGACATTACCTGGGCATATCATAATATGATCCCAGATCATAACCCAATTTAAAACTTACCCCAGCTTCGTGCTGGGGCTTTCTGTTTTATGATACGTATTTACTAGAATCAGTCTCCACTTTTAGCCCAAGCTAAGGTAAAATATCGCTCAACTCAAGCTAAGACTAGTCACCGCTGTAAGTTTATGTTAAAATATAACAGATTAAAGAAAGGCTAATATGGCAGTTAAGAAAAAGAAGATTGTGATTTCCAAGCTTAATCGTAACAATAACCATAAGCACAGCGAGAAACGCAAACACAACAAATAAGTTCCCGATTGGGGGACTTTTTTGTTATGTTACTATTTTTCTGCCGTAACTTTATAAAGGTAAAATGAGGAATATGTTTTTTCATACTTCACTCCAGGCACTTCAAAACCATTGGAGATAAAATAGAGATCTTTTTTTAGTTTCTTTGCTTCTGATTTTACTTTTGTGTAGATTTTTTCGATATCTTTTGAATCGCTAAAAGTGTAGACTACGGTTGTTTCTGGCGGAAAAGGAAAATCTAGGTAGTTTTGACAGACTACTTTCGTAGACTGGTCAAGTTTTCGTAGTCTAATCCGAGACAAGAATGAGAGAACTGGGTGCAGTTCGATCCCGATCGCCTTTGCGCCAAATCCAGCCGCTACTTTAAGTACAACCCCATCGCCCGACCCCATGTCAATTAGTAGATCTTTCTTGGATAATGGATAGAGCTTTTTAAACATTTTTAAAAGTTCGCGAGATAAACTGGGGACGTATGGCGCTCCAAAGAACACCGTTAACCCAAAGATAATCACAATGGCCATGATGATTGTGATGATTGTTTGTGTCAAGCGAAAGAAGTCATTCATGATTCTATTCTATCTTATTTTTGTAAAACTAGAGCAAGATGTGGTAAACTTGAACCAGTTGCACCCGTAGCTCAGTGGATTAGAGCATCTGTCTTCGGAACAGAGGGTCGTGGGTTCGAGTCCCTCCGGGTGTACCAGATCGGCGTGAGCCGCTTTTTGTTGTGGTTTCTAAAAAAAACAACTGAGGCATCGGCCAGAAATTTTATAGACAAATCCACAAAAAAGTGGTAGTATATTAAAGAGTCGGGCCGGTAGCTCAGCAGGTTAGAGCACGAGCCTCTTAAGCTTGGTGTCGTGGGTTCGAGTCCCACCCGGCTCACCAAAAGTATTTTTCTTCAAAATACATTGTTCAAAGATGAAATTGAAAGGTCCTCTCCATTTATAAGAGGACTTTTTTTTGTTAGTTAATTTCGAGGTC
The DNA here is from genome assembly GCA_963540965.1 of uncultured Candidatus Saccharibacteria bacterium. Taxonomy (GTDB): domain Bacteria; phylum Patescibacteriota; class Saccharimonadia; order Saccharimonadales; family Saccharimonadaceae; genus Nanosyncoccus. The sequence continues at coordinate 38,452 of CAUTSA010000001.1, read as the reverse complement.
CGAAATTATACTTCGTGCCAAAATACCCTTTTCGACGAGATCTCCTTTAGCTATTGAACTAAAAGACACTGTCGCCGTCGTACAAAAAATCGTAAGTGGCGTGCAAAATATGAATCTATTCTAGAAAGATCATCCGATTATGATCGAAAATAAAATCACAGCCGGCTATTTTTGTCAGCTTTAGTAAATCTGCAAAAAGTCGCTAAGATTTTTATTGGCTATAATTACACGACCTATCGCGTCTCGAACGAGCGATTCCATTAGTTTCATACACTTGAACTTATTATTGTCACGAGAATTAAACTCATCATTATATTCAATTATGAGGCTTTCAAGTTACCGAGCGGTAGTCGGTACTGGCCCGCTGAGCTTAGTTTTCTTGAGTGGGCGACGTTTTTTGCCATATTGCCCCTTTTCGGTTAGAAGTACGCTAGTTTGAGCGGTCACACCTAACTGGTTGCTTACCATGCTCCCCCTAGTTCAATAATGCGCGACGTGAGCACGTGTGCCGTAACGAATACTTTATCTGTTTTCTTGGATCTTATTCTAGAATTTGATATAGCGACTTCGATTACCACAGGTTTTAATGTCATTATTTCTTCGAGGTCCCCAATAGTCCCTTTATTATAGTTTGATATGTTCTTGCGAAGTATTTTAAATATTTCAGACCTTCTATACTCGTTTGATTGCTCAAAATGTTGAATTAGATAATATTCAAATTGAGGTCTGGAGTACGCTAACTTTACATTATGCTCCTGCGCATATTTCAATAGCTCGTTATATTTGGTTTTTCTACCATCATCATCGCATACTGCCCAAGCTTCAATTTCAGACTCCTCTATATCTAGATTTCTTGCGATCTCTTTTTTCTTGTCACAGCAAAAATCTATAACTCCCTTTAATTCGCCCACTTCTTCAAACGTCTTTACGCGGTTTGACATATTATATAGTCTAGCGACTATATCGTAATAAAGCTTTTCGGTTTTACCTTCGCAACCTATTAATAGAATTGTAGGGAGTGTCTTTTTCATTCTACCTCTTGCAAAAAATCTTGTAGATCTGGAACGCCACCATATAATTTATTTCTATATCTTTTTTCGATGACTTCATCGGTTCTTTTTATTCTGCTTTTTAAGGAAACTATTTTAGTATTTCCGAGTATATGATCTTTTTCTACTAACATTACACGTTCTGGAGAATTTGCTGCTACTGAAGCAGATAGTAATTGTTGGACATGAGTATTGATTACTAGCTTTCCATGTTTGTCATCTTTAAAAATATCTAATATGGCCATAGCTAAATCTGGATGTAGCGATGAGGCAAATTCGTCAATAAATAAAGTGTTTCCTTTTTGGATAGTGTCGATTATGAGTGTCATTACATAGAAAAATTCTTGTGTACCTGTAGACTCATCGTCTATATCTAAGATGGTTTGGTTTATTACGCTCTTCTCATCATTTCTGACATAGTGAGCTGTACCAATAGACCAAATTCCATTTTTTCGAAATCCATCGCGAAGCTCTTCACTGAGTGGCATTTGTTTTATAGCTTCTTCTGGAATAATTGCATGACGAATAAAGAAATCGGTTACAGAAAAATCAGCTTTCTTTAGATATGCTTTTATCGATTCCTTTATAGTTGGATTATTCTGAATGATACCTATGGCTATAGCCTTGAGATCTTGAGGCGTACCCATTAAACATGCAACTGAGCGGACAAGATCGAAAACTATATTGCTATACTTGTTGTTTTCTTCACGCGCCTTAGTTATCAAAAGCGTTTCTTTCCTGGTTTCTGATAATAACTTTTTCCCAAAACCATAATTTATTGCTCTAGAGTTTAGCTCGCTCTTTTGTTCTCTATGAAATATAATATGATATTTTGAAGAATCGCTTTTCTCACGTAAGTACTCCTCGACTATCTGTGTAGCATCATAAGAGAACCCATAGATATAATAATTTTTATCATGTCTAAATATTATTTCAAACGTAGTCGGCTCCGTTAATGCTTTTTCGTAAAATGCGAATGGATTGTATGGTGGAATAAAATCTGGTCTGAGTGACGTTGTGATGTAGCTAAACATAGACACGAGAGCTTTTGCTGAATTGCTTTTTCCGCTCGCATTTGCGCCTAGTAAAATGGTGATTGGGTTTGCGTTCATCCCGTTAGAAGAAAGTGAGATAGTTTGTTTATCGTAGAAAGATCGATAATTCCTAATCGATATTTCTAATAGTTGACACAAGTGCTTTGAATTCTCCATATACTACTATTATACCCCAAAATGTTCAAAAATCAACACTTCCTCACAAAAACCACGCTTTTTTCGTTTTGCCTCGCACGAATTGTTATTATTGTTGACGAATTGCATTATTCAGACAGCACCATTGATATTTGTATCTCTTTTATTTTTTCATTGCCACTGTTTTGAGTCCCTACGGCTCTAGTAGACCTATAAACTCCCAAAAGTTCGAATCCCTTTATCTGCATATCTTTACCCTAGAACTCGCACGGCATTAGTGTTGGGTGGTCTTTCTCAAATATAATTTAATCTTAGACTTATATTCAGGGTGATTCAGGCATCAGTTAATTACTATGTATAATCGAGCAAGTATCGCTACATATCACTCATCACTTCGAATTTTTTGAATTCATAATTGAAATAATAAACTAAATGGCGACTTATGGTTTTAAATCACCATTTTCTTGTGCTAAATTTATGTGAGGATATTTTTTGCCATTTCTCTCGGCCTCGTCATGTTCTCGCATCCATTTTATAAATGACGTTGAACTGGCTAATAAATGCATTTTGTCAGAAATTGGGTAATCAGGACATTTTATTTTATTGTCTATAATTATACATAATTTGCGTATTAACTCGCCTGAAAAATAAATCGCTTCAAGTGATTCTTTACTTGTAAAATCGCTAGTCAAAAATCTATGGGTCAAATCATCACGTTTATTTCTGCAATCGCGCATCCAATCATTAAATCCTATGTCATTTTTTAGTTTAGTTTTACTACTATAGCTTAAAAGGTTTACCAATGCATCCCAAATTTCATTCATACTTTTTATTTTGGAGTAGTCCTCATAAACTTTGGTACAATCTTCTTCTTTTGCTATTCTTATTTCGCAATATAGATATCCTAATGATAATTCTACGAAGTTGTCAGCAAGTACAATCGCCGCATTATTATTACCAAAACATCGTGTATTTACTGCTTCGTTTATTTTATTAACTAATTGGAAAATCTTATCGTCTGAGAAAGATTTATTTAAATGAAGGTTTCTAAAAAAGTTTAGCTCTTGTTCATCTAACTTGTGGCATTGAAATATTTCTCCATGCACATTACCGTGGATATAGAGAGTCATTTTTTTTAATATTTTTTTTAGCTCTTCTACTAAACGAGAAATAATTAATGCGAGATGGCGCTGATTGGCATGTTATGGAATGAAAATAGTGATTATGTCTTGATGGAATGGCTTGGAAACTTGCAATAATGTTATTACAAGCAGAAATAGCTTCCTCATATATTTTTAGGAACTCTTTTGATGCTTCATTTTTCGACGCTATAGATGCATCATTACTGCAAATGGTGGATATAAGACATGAAGTCTTTACGGCGGATTCACCGACTGGTGTAGTTTTCGAAATAATCGAAACACATGTAGCATAAGTTATTTCATCATTAGTTAGTCTAATCGCAACAGCATTATAAGGGCTAGCTAATGGTATATAAAAATCTAATGGAATTATGAAAGAGACCGCGTTATCTGGAAGGCAACACTTTATATTTTTTTGATGTTTCAATATCTGTTCCAGATCATCACTAAAGTAGTTTATCATTTTAAACATGGCGTCTTTGAGTTGGCTATCTTTTTCCATATCTTGGGAAGCTAACGCCTCATTCAGTGATGGCATTGGCATGATTTTCTGACCACCTGCGTACTCTTCGAATAATTTCTCTTCTATTTTTCGTTGTATATTCACATCGTCGTTGAATCGACGTTGTCTATATTTGTTCACGGCCATCTTGTGGTCTCTCTTTTTTCTTTCATCAATTCACTCCTTTTTAAAGCTATGAGTCTTTAACATAATTTTAATACGTGCTAAATAATATGAAAAATGGTCATATTTAAATATTTCATCGTTTTGTGTCAAAACCTCCACTCTTATTCAATTTTCAAGTTATCGAGCAATAATCGGTATCTATTCGTCGGGTTCTAGCCTTCTTAAATACGGGGGCATTTCATTATACTTTTCTTTTAATCTAGAGGTGTGCTATAAGTTATAAGCGTGGTTCGGTTTAGTGATTTTATTATACTCCTCTTTCCAGTTAGAGATGCACTCCAGGCGTATTATTCACTATCTAGTCCTATTACGGTCGCTTCTATTATTTCGACTAACTTTTCTTTACTATCGATATCTTCAACGAAATACATTAACTTTGCGTTCTTGTAGGGTATTTCTTTTGGCATTTTATATTGTTCGTTTTACGGAACAATTTTTACAAGTAAACGGTCATCATAAATATCCGGATTCGCCTGGGCAATATAACGGATCGAGAATACGAGGCTACTGGCCCCTGTTCTACAAAATACATACCACAAATCTAAAATCGATAAGTGTCTTTAGGCGAACCGTTTAGTACATATAAGGCTATATTTTATCAAAATAATTTGCTAAATACTTGCTTAGTTCTTCATCGCATGCGTAAATATAGACGCCTTTTACAGCACGGTTCATTAGAATGCGGTATGTTCTTAGGATCTGTTCGAGCATATCGTCTTCGCTAATCTGTTCATTGTTCGCAACTTGGCGCTGACTTCTCTTCATGGCTCCAGAGTCTGCACAGGCTTCACGATTAAAAATTAGTTTTCCATTACGATACAGCAGGTCATTTCCAATAATAATTCCCACATAATTTAAATCATCACCCTGCACCGTATAAATACTACCGACTTCTTCTGGTGCGTTTTTTGAGCCAATCCAGTTATTTTGAGTACTATTCCAACGAAATTCCATGCCATCAATTCTGATATCATATTCGCGTTTGTCTTCTTTGGAACTCCACTTCCAAGCAAAGCCTGCAACCATGCGTGAAAGTCCATACTCGGATTCTCTCTTTTGCATCGCAGCGACAAAATCCTGAATATTGGTAAATATTTTAGCTTCAAAATCCTTAAAGATTTCCTTTTGTGTTGGCCTAAGATCATTAGATAAAATATCATGAATGTAGTCTATGTACTTTTTACCACCAAGCGAGCGCATCTGAGTTTTGAGCCAGTATTCGCGCATATTGTATTCGTCAGAATATTTTAAAATATCACTCTTGCTAATATTAGCTGGGCGAATTCGCTGCTGATCGCTAAAAACCATAACAACATTTTTGGATTTTGCCATAATCCACTCTAGTTCCGAGTGTATGTCGGTATTGCCAAATATTTTCTGGTCTATTTCATGAACTTGCTTGCCTAACGTTCCAGTCACACCAACCTTTAGAAGGTGGGCCTCGTCTACTAGTGTAATGTCAAAATCATCGTTACTTTTACCAAATTGAATTGGTGAAAAAATCTTAATATTAGCGTCACCAAGATCAATCTTGTCGAAAATTTTCCGAATCCTTCCGCAAAGTGATGGTTGTGGAATCACCAAGGCAATACTTTTATTCTTAAATTTTTGATTAATATTTTCGAGCTCAAAGAAGATATTAAAATTGGATTCATCATCAATATCATCATTTTTATTGTCGAATGATTGAAGGTCAGCCAGTAATTTTGCAAGATACATAATGACAATCGTTTTGCCGGTCCCCGCATCGCCGTCTATAACTGAAAGACTTTTTGTGTTGCCAGTAATCGCCTCATCAATATTTTGAACTATTTCGGTCACCACATTTAGTTGTTCAAAGTTTAGGTTTTTGTATGGGGAGAATTTAAATAATTCAGAGTTGTTAATTTCAGAAATAGTCTTGTCAGCTATTTTTAATTCACGTAGCCTATTCCAGATCTCTTCGAAAGTTTTACGGTAGTTCTCTCTACCATAATAATCACGATCACACATTCCATCATTTCGATTTAGTACCCTAAATTTTCCGTCTCCACTAAAATACTGGATTAAGTAAGATTCTAAATCAAGCGCGGCGCTTTTATTAAATGTTTCATCAAAAACTACTTTTAAAGAACCATGTTTTAAACTTGATTTTTCAGCATTCGCAAGGTGTTGACTCATGCGGTTTTTAAGGTTTGTTGTTTCGCCAATGTAAATCTGTTGATTATTATAAATCTGGTATACCACTGGCCAGTTTTCTTCCAAATGATCTGCTGTAGCCAAGTTATTAATCGTACTTTGATCAAAGGAGTAATTTCTGATTTGAAGGGATTTTTTTGGCATCTTATAATTCCGTATATTTCTTACTATTGCTCTTGGCTTTATGTATGGGGTATTTTATAGCGTTTTCTTTTAGCTTCTTCATTACAATCTCTTCAAGATTAACGTCAAGCTTATTAGCTAAAAGTATTGCGTAATTTACTACGTCAGCTAGCTCATTACAAACATTATTCTTATTATAGTCATCATTCCACTGAAAACATTCAAGAAGTTCACCAGATTCAATTGCAATTGATTTTGCCAAGTTGGCTGGGGAATGAAATTGGTCCCAGTCTCTCTCTTCTGTGAATTTTATTACTGCCGCTTTGACATCTTCCATATCAACATTATACCTTATTTGTCACCCTTACACCTCATACTCCACGATCTCGCTATTCTCCATATAGAACTCGCGAAAGTCCGTCTCATCGTCATACCCGACAATGTTATAATGTAGCATCTTCAGTAGCGTCCCATGCCCCACCACCAAAATCTTCGCGTCATCGGAATTTTCCGTCTTCACTCGCTCCAGAAATTTTTTAGCACGCGCCAAAACGTCCCGCACCGGCTCAATTCCAAATTCATTCGTATTCAACACTCGGCTAAATCCGTCAATCTCCCAGTGTGCTGAGTCCGTCCCCTCCAGCTCCCCAAAACTCCGCTCTTTTAAATTATCATCAATCACAATTTCGACCCGGCCATCCGCCACAATTTCCGCCGTTCGCCTCGCCCTCATCAGTGGGGAACAGTAGCAAGCATTAAAAACCTCGTCCTTTAGTTCCTCCCGCACCTTTTCGGCTTGTCGCACCCCCGTCTCGTTCAGTGGAATATCTGTCTGGCCCTGCACCTTTCGCCCAATATTCCAACTAGTTTCTCCGTGCCGAACAAGATATAATTTCATGACTTCATCATATCATTTTTTGGCGTTATAATGAGCTTAAATAGAAAAACCACTATCAAAAGAAGGTTCATTATGGCAAAAGACTCCGTAGTTAAATCAAGGCCCCACTTACCAATCATGGGGGTTGGCCCCGCCTACGTCATCAGTATTATCTTACTAAGTAGTCTCTCCATCTTTGCTGACACAACCCTTCTTCATCTCCCGCGCCCCACCTCCGCTCTTTTAGAAATATTTTTATTCATCGTCGGCCTCCTGTTTATCTTATCTGGACTTCTCATTTATTTTCTTGCCATCAAAGCCAAAATCACTAGCTCAATTAAAGAAAACACTCTTGTTACTCATGGCATCTATGCCGTTGTCCGTAACCCTATCTATTCCGCCTGGCTATTTATCTGTACTGGCGCCCTTTTTCTTTATGGAAGCCCGCACCTCGCCCTCATTCTTTTTCTTGTCTTCTGGCTCTCTCTAACTATCCTTATGAAATGCACAGAAGAAAAATGGCTCACCAAGCTTTATGGCGAAGCTTACCTTGAATACTGTAAGAAAGTTAATCGCTGCCTCCCCTGGTTTCCGAATGAATTTGCCTAAAAATTAAAATCCAAGTCATTAGTTTAGGGTTATCAGTTATCCTTATTAATCTTCCGATTTTCTCTATATGCCTCAAAAAACCTGCGTACCAGCGGCTCGAACTTATGGTAAAAACTACTATCTTCTTTCCCAAGTTCCTCTGGTTTTACTTGATCATTCCTTATTGTTCCTTCACGATTAAAGTAATTCTCGCCGTCGTATATTATAGTCTCAGGAGCTTGTAATCCATTTTCAAGTTTAAAAAGAATTTTTACAAAATTGAAAGCACTATTTTGAATATCATCATATTTGTCTACGTCCTCATAGCTACTGATTAATTGGCTTGCATCAAAAATTTGTATCTCTAAATCCTTGACTTGATCAGGTCTCGGTGCTAGCTTATTCTCTCTCGTGGCCTGTTCAATGTCTGAAATATAGTTTTCTAAAAGACCTTCAATAAATTCTAACCGCTTCTGTTGCTCCAGTTTTGAAACTTCAAATAATCTCTCTTCTAGTACATCAGCATTATTTGGTAAAGTCGGCACGTCATCGTTGCGACCTATCGTGTTTAAGAACCTATACTTTCTCGTAAATTCATTCATCGAAAGTAATTCTTCAAGTTTTTGACTTAATTCAAGATAAGTATTATTTTCATCAATAGAATTGAGCAACTCTTCGCCACGTGTCTTCATTTTTTCTTTGTAAACGCCTTTGTTGATATTGATAATTGGGATATTAAAGAAACTAGCATGCTTTAAGGCTATTTCGGAAACTGTACCCTCTGTAATAATATAGTCAGGATTCTTAGGAATCCCGTTCTCAGAATAACGCCTTAGCAACACCTCGTTATATTGACCACCTGTTTGTGGTCTTGAAATTTCATCTAATCTATTTGGATTACTCAATCCGGCATCTTCTTTTCCGTACATATTCTTCGTATTCCCATCTTCGTCAAAGATATTAATTATTGAGTTGGCGCTAACTTGTTCAAAGCCATAAATTAGCTCACCAGACTTATAGCTCTCGATGTTCGTTTTAGAATTCCAGAAAGATGCGGATATAGTATTTCCTCTAGCATCCTTATTTCTCGTTCCGTACCCACTCGCCTCCATGACTTTGTCTTGTCGTTCAGCCCAAACTCCTGGATCTTCCATTACTTTAAGGTAGGTTTCTTGCCCAATCTCATCTAATGTGGGACCCCCAGAGTTACGATAGTCTACAGTATGAGAAAGTAATGTAAATGGTAAACCCTTAAGGTCATAAACTGGAATTTCTGATCCTCTAAAAACCATTATATGTTTCTGAATTTCTGGATTGTCAAAAAACGTCTCCGCCTCTAAGGCCTCAACTTTTAATAGCCGAGAATTTAAATCTTTTTCAACAATCTCTTGTACTCTTTGCGTCTTAAGTCTATCCAGTTTTTCCTTTCTGCATCAGATCGTGCATCCTGCATATCTCTTTCTAGTACTTTTTGTTCTCCCTGAGTTTCTTCAATTCTTCTTTGTGCTTCTTTTATTGCTTCCCGCTCTCTTTCTTGAGCCTCTTCTATTTTTTTATTTTCCTCCCATTCTTTCTCGCGTAAAAGCTTTTCTTCATTATATTCAACTAAAGCTACGTGCATCGCCTCCCGATTCCGTCGTTCTTCACTTCCAGGGGTTTTTATTCCCATCTTATCCATAACAAGTCGTGTCGCTTGTTTGAATAGGCTAGGTTTAGCAGAGACTTGTTTTCTTTCCGCATCATATCGCATCATATTGTTAGAAAAACCTGCTTTTATTCTATCTATCCTAGACCTCTCATGTTTATTATAATTTTCAGATATTTTCTTCGTCCACAATATAGAAGATTTCTGATCTGAAGTTTTTGGTTGCTCGGTCTCACTTAAAGAATAATTGTTATTATCTTTATATTTAAAATCCTCATCTTTAGATTCTAAAGTCGTTAAATCTGGAGTTACTTTAAGTGTCTCATTAGTTGAAAGTAAAAAGTCATTCCTATCCTTACCACAATATGCTTCTCGTACTCGGCTAGCCACTTCAATTAAATCGTCTTGTTTTTCTCCAATCACTCCAGAATTCTTTTTTTGATCTAACTCTTCATTTGCGTTAAAATTCATCTTCTGATCACTAAGCTCATCCCAATAGTTATTGGCTTTAGTCTCTGTATTTCTATTTTGGAATTCGACCTCTTTCATACTATCAATAATATACCATAGAAATGTTAACATTTCGTTTATGTATAAATATCAATTCACCACATCTCGCTTATGTTATAATACACTCAATGAACGAGCAACAAATTCAGGAGCAACGTCGGTCAAATGAAGAGCAGGCCGCTTCTTCACGTGCTATGACCCTCGGCCTCCCATATCTTGATACCCGCCCCATCGAGGAAACTCTACCGCTACTTTTTGGTATCATCGATATCCAAAGAATGCATAGCGACTACATCCTTCCTCTCCAAAAAGGCGGCAACGGCCTTCCTTATCAATTCATGGTCACCAGCCAAACTCCCCGCAGTACCATCAAGGAATTCAGTGAGAAGTTCAATATTAATGGTGATGGTATTGATTTCTTCCTCATTTCAAACAGCGCCTATCAAGTCCTCATGCTCCGCTATGATCCACCGAGGCAGATTCATTATGACGACATTCGTATCGCTAGCGATGGTGATTCCGAAACCTTAGCTTCGGTCTCTCAAACCCTTAACTCCGTCGGTACCGATAAAGTTTTTGACTTCCTTCTCGATCAGGCAGATAAGCTTGGCGCCTCCGATATCCATATCGAGAATCTGCGCGAATCCATCCGCATTCGCATGCGCGTCGATGGTATCTTGCATCCAGTCGCCAATCTTGAGCGTGATCGCTATCGCGTCTTCATGGGCGAGCTTGGTTCTCGCGCCGGCATCTCTTCCGCCGCCAAGACCCCGCAGTCTGGTCACATGCAAAAAGATATTTTTCGTGACGGCTCATCTCATCTCTTGAATATCCGTGTCGAAACTGTTCCGACCATGTATGGCCAGGATGCCGTCATGCGTCTCTTCAACTTCGATGAATCGCTCCTCAATCTCAATCTTCTTGGTCTCTCCGAACATGAGTTATCTGAAATCAACGAAGTCATTTCGCACCCTCGCGGCCTCGTTCTCATGGTTGGTCCTACTGGTTCTGGTAAGTCCACTACTCTCTATTCCATGATTAACGCTCTTAATACCACCGATCGTAAGATTATTACTCTCGAGGATCCAATCGAATATGGTATTTCTGGTATTTCTCAGATTCCAGTCAATACTACAGAGGGCGGCTCCTTTGCCGACGGTCTGCGTTCCATTCTTCGTCTCGACCCTGATGTTGTGATGGTTGGTGAGATTCGTGATGGCGATACTGCAAAGACTGCAATTCAGGCCTCTATTACTGGCCACCTCGTCCTAAGTTCTTTCCACGCCAACTCCACCGCCGCTGCCTTCTCTCGTATGATCGACCTAATTGGCACCAACCCGATTTTCTCTAGCTCCATCCGCATGGTGATGGCTCAGCGTCTTGTGCGTAGTTTATCAGAGAATAAACGTGAATTTACCCCTGATGAGACTACTCGCCAATTTGTTCTTTCGAAACTTGAGGGTCTTCCTGAAGAGGTGATTTATGACCAGCTCGGGTTTAATCTCGATCCGAATAATTTTACCCTTTTTGAAGCGGTTCCGTCTGGCCTTGATGATCCATTCGGCTATAAAGGTCGTAAGGTGATTATGGAACAGCTCACCGTCTCTGAGGAAGTTCAGAAATATATCCGTGGCGACGTTGAAGATATTAATACAGACGCCATCGAGAAAACCGCCAGAAAAGCTGGTCTCATCACGCTTGAACAGAAAGGCATTTTAGCCTGCTTACGTGGTGAAACTACATTAGATGAAATATCAAGAGTGATATAAATAAGAGGTAAAAAATGGACCAAAACGAACAATATAATCAAGATCAACAACTCACTCAAACTGAGTCACAAACTTCAGCTGAGCAATTAAATCAGGTCGAACCGCAGGCTTCAGCTGAGTTAAACCCGACCGAACCACAAGCATCAGTCGAACAGCTCGCCCAGGCTGAATCCGCCACTTCCCCTAATTATATTGATCAGCTCGCCGAAGAATCCGGTTTTGATACTTCTAGTTATGACAATACTAAAGACCTAAAGAAACCAGGCAACCCCTGGAAGATCATTGGTATTGTTACTTCTATTCTATCTGTCATCCTCCTTCTTGTTGTTAGCTTCCTCTACTTTTATAGCAATCAGAAAATCGACGAGGGAACTAATTTAGTCAAACAATACCAAAAAGAATTAACTGAAAGTAAGACCGTCATTGCTGAGTATGAATCAGCAACTAAAACTAAAGTAGTCGACACCAAAGATCAGGACGAGGCAAAAACCGAGGAGAAAAAAGAACAAAAGGCCGAGAAGCAAATTGTCAAATGGAATGATCTAAATATTAATTTTGCTCAGCTCACTACTATTGTTGGCGACGATTATCGTATTACGGGGGGTCGCATCGTCACAAACGAGGATGGTACAAAGGTTATTGCAAAACTCAATGTCTCAAAGATGGAGAAAGTAGTTGATCCTAATGGCTTAGCTATGCCTCGCTATGTCGATCATGGTATGGCTGCCCAGACCAATGTCTATAGTCGCAAACTCCCCAGCGGCGCCTGGCAATTTGTCGGTGTCTATGCCGCTAATGGTATGGGTGTGATCGAATGCAAAAATGTTTCAGAGGAAATGAAGGCCGCTGTTACGGTTCTCAACAAATATGAATCTGACCCTAATATGAAATACTCTTGTAAGACCTTCAAGGACGGTAATCCGCAGGCTGGCTTTGATACTACTGTTTTCTAGTTAATCGTCTCACCTCTTCCATTTTCCATAAAACTATGTTAAAATAGGTCAAGTTTTAAGTAATAAAAGGTAAAATATGAGTTTTCTAGTGTTGAAAAAAATTGGTGACGCCCAGAAAAAGAAAGCCATCGTTGATGTTCGCTCTGGTGATACCGTTAAGGTAACTCAGAAAATTAAGGAAGGCGAGAAATTCCGTCTTCAGGTTTTCGAAGGTGTCGTAATCCGTGTAGACCGCAAAGAGTCTCACACTGCACGCATCGTTGTGCGCAAAATTGCTTCTGGTATTGGCGTTGAGAAATCTTTCTTAATGCACAGCCCATTAGTTGAAAAAGTTGAAATTGTTAAACGTGCCAAGGTTCGCCGCAACAATCTTTCATACCTCCGCAACCGTTCTGGTAAATCTGCCCGTCTCGTTGCTAAGGACTTTGACCGTGTTGCAGTCAATACCCTCAAAGAAGATGTAGCTGTTGAAGCTCCAGTAGAAGCACCTGCCGAAGCTGAAAAGATCGAAGAAGTCGCAGCTGCGTAAGACTAGAAAATTCAAAATAAACCTCAATTGAGGTTTATTTTTTATGACATTTATCGACTAAATCTGGTCGCTACCTTTCTATAAGATAATTATTCAATAATTATCCAGTCTTCAATCTGAAAATCCCTACCGCTCACCCCTGCCACCACAAGCTTGGCTGTAAAATCTTTAAATTCTGGATGCATTGCCAAATAACTTTCTGCCGCAAACTGCATCTGTTCTTGTTTTTTCTGATCGACGAACTCAATAGCCTCCCCAAAATCTGTGGTTTTACGATATTTTACCTCTGTAAAAAATAGGGAATTGTCTAGTTTTGAGATAATGTCGATTTCAAAATATTTTGTTTTAAAATTTCTAGCAATAATCTCATGTCCTTTTGAAGTCAAAAACTCCGCTATCTTTTCTTCGCCAAGATTACCGATCTCTCTCGATGTTGCACCTCCATTTTTTGTGCCCACCTTCCTAACTTTTTGTTGCTCTTTACCTTCTTCGGCCCCAAGTTGCTTAGACATAATTTCACGTACTGGTCGAAATGAACGACGATGTTCAGGCGTCAAACCAAACTCCTCCATCGCTTTTTGATGCGCTGCCGTCCCATAACCCACATGTTTTTCAAAACCATATTCAGGATATTTTTCCGCCAATTCCACCATATATCGGTCTCGTTCCACCTTTGCTAAGATACTTGCTGCCGAGATTTCCTTAATTAAGAGGTCGCCCTTTGGTAATGTAGAAACATATTTTTCTAGCGGTGTTCCGCTTAAAAAGTTCATCGTCCCATCAATAATGATTTCAGAAAAAGGCACATGAGTCTCTTGTATCTGTTTCACCGCTCTTCGGCAAGCCAACCTTAAACTTTCAGAAAGTCCGATCTCATCAATCTCATTCGCAGAGACCCAACCTGTCGCAGTCGCCACGGCCCCTTCCTTGATTTTTATATACAGAGCTTCACGTCTTTTAGCTGTTAGTTTCTTGGAGTCGGTAAGTTCTGATATCCAATGATATTTTTCGGGTTCCTCTTTAATTTTTTCGGCATCTGGCAAAATACAGGCACCAATTACTAGTGGTCCTGCATATGGTCCCCGTCCAACTTCATCAATGCCTAAAATCATACTCTGATTATAGCAGGGAATCGATCGCCCTCAAGAAGCTGAGTCTTACTTTGAAACATTAAAGCGAAATTCTACAATATCGCCATCTTGCATGATATAGGTTTTGCCAACTGTCGCCAATTTTCCAGCCGCTTTCACCGCCGCTTCACTACCAAGATTCACTAAGTCGTCATATTTCATCACCTCTGCCGCAATAAAACCACGCTCAAAATCAGTATGGATTGTGCCTGCCGCTTCTGGTGCAGTCGCCCCTTTCTTGATTGTCCAGGCGCGCACTTCTTTTTTACCCGCGGTCAAGAAGGATTGCAGTCCCAGAGTATCATAGGCTGCTTTTACGAGTTCGCCAAGAGCATCTTCCTCCACACCATAACTCTCAAGAAATTCCATTTTTTCTGGTAAGCTCATACCAGTCATTTCTTCCTCAAGTTTTGCATTTACAAAAACCGCACGAGCTGGAGCAACAAGTTCTCTAAGTTCATTTTTTAAAGACTCATTTGTTAGTTCAGTCTCATCCACGTTAAACATGTAGATTACTGGTTTCTCTGTTAGATATGGAATTTTTTCTTCAGCTGTATCCTTGTTTTTCTTACGCTTAGCCTCAACTTTTTCACGGGTTTCAAAATCGGCAAGCTCCAGTTCGGTTTGAATAATTTCAATATCTGCCTTTGGATCAACTGGTGCCGGAGTGTTTGCGTTAGCAGAAACATGCATAATGTCATCATTTTTAAATACACGCACCACGTGACAAATAATCTGACACTCGCGAATATGTGCCAGGAATTTATTGCCAAGTCCTTCGCCCTTCGATGCCCCCTCGACAAGCCCCGCAATATCCACAAATTCCACGGTTGCTGGAATTTTCTTCTCAGCTGTATACATTTTTTCCAGAACGTCTAATCGTTCATCAGGTACCGGCACAATTCCTACATTCGGCTCGATCGTCGCAAAAGGATAATTCGCCGCCAAAGCATGCGCATTTGTTAATGCGTTAAATAATGTTGATTTCCCCACATTTGGCAATCCCACAATTCCAATTTTTAGATTCAAAGCAGTTCTCCAAATATTATCTATCTCTGTAGATTATACCATGAACCGATGGATCCGCTAAGCCTAGGCTAGATTATAGAAGTCAATCGCTGGCGACTCCATTGAATCGTCGGTAGGCTCAGGCTTTTTCTTCGTAAAATCAACCTTAGCAATTTCATTTCGCAGTAAATCCATATCTTTGATTTTTGATATAAAGCCGTTCTTTTGTTCAATCTTTGATATGGCCATTTTTATCTCTTCGTCATTAAATACGTAATCCTGCATTATAGATTTAAAAATGTTTGAAATTCTTTTTTCAGGTGTATTAAGTGTCCATTTTGCCACATTGCCATCAATATCTACGTCAATCTGATAGTTTGAATCCTCTAGTCCTTTTTCTTTCAGGGCCTTAGTGAAGGAATCAAAAAATACATACATATGAATGTGTGTATAATTAGCAGAGCTAGAATATGAATAAATTTTCATAACAAATTATTTAAATTCTAACATAAATTAAGGTAAACTTTAGCTTGACCAAAAACTAAGTAGGGTTAATAGTAAGATGATTTAATGGAAAAATGGCACAATCTAATATTCATCCATGCAGTATAATAGAACAAATGGCAAGTAAAAATTATGCATTCATCGACGGTAATAATTTATATCTCGGTACAAAGGCCCAAGATATAAATTTAGACTATGGCAAATTGCGTAAATATTTACGTAATAAATTCGATGTCGAAAAGGTATTCCTCTTTATCGGATATGACCCCCGCAATACTATGCTTTATTCAACTTTACAAACCCATGGTTATATATTAATTTTTAAACCAACGGTTATATTTGAGGACGAAAAAGGTAATCGAACGATGAAAGGTAATGTTGATGCAGAACTTGTACTGCATGCCTCAGCTATAGAATATGATAGGTATGACCAGGCGATTATTGTAACTTCAGATGGTGATTTTGCATGTTTAATACAATATTTAAGTAAGAATAACAAACTAAGAAAGATAATCACTCCAACTGAAAGATATTCAAAACTATTAAAACCTTTTGTGGCCGACATTCTACCAATAAAAACGATAAAGAATCAAATAGAGAAAAAATAACCGGAATTCGCGTTCGGTGCAAGAACCTTAGGCTAGTCCGGTCATGGTGATATATAGATTATACACCATTTTGTTCAAAAAGACAATACTTCTTAATACTGGCACGGTCATTGTTAGTACGTCCTCTGCTCTGGACAACCCGCGAGGATTTGCGACATTGCATTTTTTTCCGCCTCATTCACCCAGAGTGAGTATTTATATTTGACTGAAATTTGTCTCGCCACATATTGGCAACGAAAACTTTTATTCTTCGGCAGCCATGTCGCCGCGTCTCCATCTGATTTTTGCTGATTCGCGGCCGCCTGTACTGCAATTAGATTTAAAGGATCAGTCGCTATCTTGAATCTCTCATCGGCAGATTTATACTGTGCTCCCTTTTGCCAAGCATCCGACAACGCCACCACATGGTCTATCTGCACCTGTTTTGAAATCTCTTGTCTTGAATGAAGCTCCATCTCCTCGCCAGTATATGGCTCGTAAAATTTTCCAGCCACCACATTGCATTTCTCATCCACCTTCGCGGTTTCGCCAAAATCTCGTTTCAGAATTCGCTGCCTCAAATTACAGCCCTCAATATCAGGCCAACCATTATAAAATTCTGTTCGCTTATAACCAGTTTTCGGCGCCCGCCCTTTTACTTCAAGCTTAGCTAGTAGCTCCGTCGCAAGTGGCACTCCTTCGGCTCGCTGTTCGCCGCTACCGACAATACCTTTTTCTACCGAATCAGCACTCGATACTTCCTTCGCGCTTGATTCGGCTTTCTTCTGCCAGGCGTTTGGGTTTGCGATAATCGTCAGGATCACCGCACCACTTAAAATCAGCGCCGTGATCGCTCGTCTTGTTTTGTGAATTGTTTTAAAGCTCATTTAATTTCTCCTTTTTATAAGTAGGTTGGGCAGCTTGTAGATTTTAATAAAAAATAGAAGTTTCGCCCCTTCCGAACCTATTTCGGTTCTTTCAAAGTCCTAGCGTACTTCACCACCGACATCAGATCTTGATCCATGTCAAAATCTGTTTCCGGCAAATCACCCACAATCATCTCGATTAATTTATCAAAACTCATCAGTCCCGTTACTTTTCCGTGGTCATCCACCACGATAAAGAAATAGCAACTTGTACGAATAAATGCCAAAAGTGCTTCCTTTAAAGTGTAATTTTCGCTCATAAAATAGACATTCTTGTCTAGAAATGCCGAAGCTCGATCTGTCTCTTTGACACTTAGACTAAATAATGTCTTAGTATGAATTAGACCAACAATCTCGCCTCTCGCTCCCACCACAGGGAAGTGTGACAAACCAGATTGGTAGAGTCGAGATAAAGTCAAAGGTCCCATGAAGTCATTTTCATGAATAATGATCACTTCGTTCTTTGGCGTCATTACTTCCTTCACCAGCTTACTATCAAAAGTCATCGCCGCCGCCATCGTTCTTCTTTGCTGCTTCGAGATTACTTCTTCAGGCAATTTATTGATCAACCACACCAGATCCTCAGTTGTTTCCGGGTAGAATATTTCAGGAAGATTTTCGGATGAGATACTTCGGTTCGCGTCATTTTCCGCGTCGGGCTCGTTTACTCCTTCAATTTCGCTCATCTCTGCTTTGTGTCGCACTAGATTTTCCGCCGCATCTTTGTCGGTGAAAATATTTCGATTCATTGGCCCCACAAAAGAAGAATCGACCGAGCTTGCTGGTTCACTAATATTTTCATGCTTAGAGGTAGACTCAAAATTACTGTTGTCACCATCAGACCTATCGCCATCAGACCTACCATCATCAAAATTTTCATCACCAGGTGATTTTTTCTCAACAGCGATCTTGCCTAAAGTCCTAGCTATCCCCCGAAAGAGTCCACCAAGCTTCTCACTCATCTGAGCAAAAATCCCTTTTTTCTCCTCGCCAAAAATCCCTGAAGATTGGTTTAAATCCGCACTTTGGCCCGCACTCATATCGTCCATTTTTACCTCCGTTTTCGTCGCACTGCCCACAAACACGCTAAAATATGCTAATATCTATATTATACAAAAATTTATTGAATTAAGCGATAGATTTTGCTTAGGAGGTTTATGAAAAAATTACCAATTATTGCTTTCGGCGCATTGATCATCGGTTTTTTGGCTCTCTGTATTTATTCTTATAATCAGAACCAGCAGTATGATCAGTGGATTGCCTCCCTTGATCGTTCGAAATATATCGATAAAGAGGAGCGCAATGGCAACCTTGGCGATAACTATGAGGGGAATAAGGACGCTAAAGTACTCATCGTGGAGTATGCGGACTACCAGTGTCCAGGCTGCGCCACTACTTTTCCATATCTTTCTGAAATTGTTGAAGAATATAAAGGTAAGGTTGGTCTAATTTTTCGTAGCTTTATTCTTAGCTATCATAAAAATGGTACTGCGGCCGCCCATGCTGCCAACGCTGCTGCTCTTCAGGGCTACTGGCAAGCCTACGCCACTATTCTCTTTAAAAATCAGGCCGAATGGGAAGACCTAGAGGCGGGGAAGCGTGATGCTAAGTTCAAATCTTATTTCGAAGAAGTCTCGAAAGGCCAGGGCAACGCAGATCAGTTCCTCTCCGATATGAATAGTGAGGCCGTCAAAAAGAAAGTTAAATCCGATATGGCGGTCGCTAAACTCGTGAATATTACAGAGACTCCAACGATTATTATTAACGGCGAAAAACTTCCGACCATCTCTGTCAATGAATCCACTTTCAAAAAGACTGTTCATGAAATGATCGACGCCGCATTAAAGAAAGCAGAGTCTGGCTCTTCGAATAACACTAAATAGGGAGAATAAGATGTCTCAGCCAAAAATAGATTTCGTCATCACTTGGGTCGACGGCACTGATCCTAAATGGTTGGCTGAGAAATTGCGAACTCTTCAAGAGATAGATTTTTTAGAAGCTCAAAAAACCGACTCCTCCGATCTTCGCTTCCGCAATGATTTTGATTTTCTTCGGTTTTGGTTTCGTGGTGTCGAAAAATTCGCCCCATGGGTTAATCAAATCTTCTTTGTCACCTATGGGCACACGCCAAACTGGCTAAACTTAGCTCATCCCAAGCTTAAAATTATTCGCCATGAGGATTTTATTCCTCATGAATTTCTCCCTACTTTTAATTCTCACACCATTGAAAACTACCTCCACCTAATCCCCGGGCTCTCGGAGTATTTCGTCTATTTTAATGATGATTTCTATCTGCTAAAGGCCACAAAGCCAACTGATTTCTTTGTAAAAACTAGTTTTAAAAAACCAGCCAAAAGTCAAAACCACTCTCAAACCTCAGTAGAAACTTATCTGCCGCGCGCTTTTTTTGCTGAAAATGTTCTAATAAATAATCCGTCACGTGATATATTTCCATATATCCAAATGAATAACATGGCTTTAATAAATCAAAAATATCGCAAATCTGATTTCTATCGCCAGCATTTTTCTAAAGCCTATCATCTCAAATATGGTTTGTTCAATTTTAGAAATCTTCTTCTTTCTCCATGGAAAAAATTCTCCCTGATTTACGATCCGCACTGCGCAACCTCTTATCTAAAATCCACCTTCCAGAAAACCTGGAAAAGTTCAGGCGACATTCTCGCTGAGACTTCGGCACATCGATTCCGCTCCAGTCAAGATATCTCACATTTGATATTTTTCTATACGCAGCTCCTGGAAGGAAACTTTGCCTCCCGATCGCCACGCTTTTCTCATCACACTATGCTAAGCAGCGACGAACGAAATAATCAAAAAATCGTACAATATATTAAACAACAAAAATATCATATTCTCTGCATTAATGATGGACATGTCAAAGATCCGGCCAAGACCAAAACCGCGCTCGAACAAGCCTTCACGCAGATTCTCCCCGAACAATCTCAATTTGAAAAATCATAAATCAATGTTATAATATGCTCGTTACCAGCCCGGTAAAGTAATTTAATACCGTGCTAAATTTGAGATTATAATCTCGTCTTAAGAAAAGGGGGAAAATATGCTAATTGAATACGATGACCATATTTTATCAAGCGAACTCACTGATGTTATTGTTACGATCATTAAGATCATCGACGCCAGTGCTACCGAAAGGGAAGTGACCATCAGCTGTATCTACAATCTGTTTGCAAACATCAAAAGTTTAATTTCTTTCGATCAGGCGAATGATGATAAGCTGGAATATTGTACTCTCGAGTATCAGTTTTTTGATCTCACTGAGGATTATGATGTTTTTAATATTTTCAACGAGTCGTCGGTCATTGAGGAGCTTCACGAAAAGGAGGTTTCTCAGCTCACGTTAAATGATCTTGATAATGTCGCCGACTTCTACGTTCAGTTATTAAAGGACGAGCGATTGGTCTATCAGGATTTTATGGCGCTTGCGTCTAGTGAATTTGTCAACTTTTACGCAAGTATTAGGCCGCACGTGTTTGAGCAGTATCTGATGGCTATGAATAAGAGCAGGGATGAGTTGACAAAATATCGTGAGATTCTGGCTGGCTGTCAGCAGTCACTCTATCTTATCAGAGGCAAGCATCCAGAGCTCTACAAGGATATTGACTCTCTAATTATCCAGATAAATTGGATTTTAAGGAATGAGGCCCTTACCCTTGAGCAATATTCCGTAGGTGCTCTCTATGATTTTCTCAAAGACCTCTGCGATCCAAATGAGGGTTAAGAATTCTATAAGTCGGCCGTATGCTATCAAAAAAATCGGAATTGCTGCGTATACTTAAGGCTTATAGAACCAGCACGTATATTATCTAAGGAGCCCCAGGGCTCCTTTTTTAATTGTAGTCATCCTTGTTTTTCGTTCCATCCTCGCTCCTCTTGTCCCCCCTACTCACTCGTCTCCTCCTCTCCCCCTTGCTAAAATTAAAAAAGAGATTATAATACTCCTGTTGCATCCTAGGACAGCAACAAATGCACATTAAAAATCGTTAAGCAAAAATTCCTTTCAAGGAGGAAAAGATGATATTTGGTTTTTTAAAGGCTAAGCATGATCAAGTGGACCAACCAGAAAAAGCGACACAGAGTCCGTTCTGCAGACTTAGCCAGTTTAAGATTAATGGTACAAAGAAGAAGTTCTTGCGCTTTATGAATTCTTTTAGAAGTACCGGTTTGATTTACTTCGGCGATGAGGCAAGGGAAAATGAGTGGTTCTTCGATAGACTCATTTATGAATATCCTGAGCTGGTGTTGCGAATTTCTCGTCTCAAACTGAAGCCGAATGATAACAAAAGTATCCCAATTTTGCTCGACATGTTTATGGGGCCCGAGGCTTATTATGGATTCGACGAAACGGATCTTCCTCCTGTGCTTCTGTGTCATTGGCATGCCGTACAAAGAGATCATAATGAGCAACTAGGATAAACTGAGTAATTTTGGGGTTTTAATATATACATCTTAACGAGACACCGGGTGTATAACTGGGTATCCCGGTCGTATACACCAAAAATACAATTGAATAAGGATCATTATATACAAAACTGCAAGTCTTAACGATTTTATGGGAGCCGCGGCTCCCTTTTTCATACTCATAAAATAATATCCTCACAAAAATAATACCCTCACAAAATTATGTCTTCATAACACAAAATACTCTCAAAACATAAAATCATACCCTCAAAACGTTTATTCTTGCACTATATATTATTTATGGTTTAATAGAACATGTTACAGTGATAAAGTAAAGTATTTTAAAATACTAAAACTCGAGAAGCCCGCTCCAAAGAGCATGTCAAGATGGCACTCCCATCTTAGTTTCCGTGTCAAAAGACACAACAAAGGAGAAGAAATGAAGAAAAATGAGTTTGACGTAAAAACGGTTACAGTAGCTAAAACAGAAGCAGAGCATACTAAGTCTGACCAAGTCAGTGAATGCGAAAAGTTATTTTTTACTTACGCTGATCAGTTAGTAAAGGCTAAGCTGGATCTGGTGGGGAAGACTGGTCAGATGCTTGCCACTATTAAGGCTTATATTCCTTTGAACATGATTGATGTTCAGAGAGTCGAATATATGGCCTTTGAGCAGATTTTATTGCAGGCAACTGAGTATTATGAGAAGCTTTTAAGAGCGAAAATTCTAAAAGTCTTGGAGTATTATCATAATCATCCAGATTATGCGGCGGCTACTATCATCTCCTCAATCTGTATTTATATCTTCGATGAGGAAAAATGGATTTTGAAACTTTTCCAGGAGCTGATCGATGATCCATTTGCCAAGCTGTTTTTTAAGAAACACGCTGAATTTGGGCACCAGTTTTATCAGGACATTGAGTGTGCCAGCGACTGTGTTGCTTCGCTGAAGGGTAAGTTGCTTACTCTCGAGACTCAGATCAAAGAGGAGTTTGAGAATAAGTCGCTATGTGTGAAGGTTGCGAGTGAACTAAGTCATAATTTGCGATTGATTGTTAAGGCTTTAGATAATAAGGAGTCGTCAGAATTATGGCGCGGCGCGAAGAGCAACCTGCAGATTTTTGAGATGCTAAAGAGGGGGACTCAGTCTCTCCCGGAGAATTTCAAGATGGGATCATCCAATCCTTCAGAGACTATACAGCTCTCCTCGGAGGAACTTAAGGCACTCATGGGAAGTGGCTCTAAGTCGGCACCACAAGCAAAGAAGGAGTCGATCTATCCTGAGTTCAGGGAGCAGGTAAAACCAGACACAATGCAGGCAAAGTCGTTAACGCATAATAACTCAAATCGCAAGATCCATGTTGTGGGATCTAAGAGTGATGGAGTTGTTAGCTAGAAGGTATGAGAAGAAAAAGCAAACAAGAGTTTTAGTATGTTTTGGGAGGCAGAGGCCTCCCTTTTTAATGTCAAAAATTTTAGGTTTTAATCTATGATTAATTCATGCATGACCTAAGTTAAGCTGATCCTCACTCAACTACCACAGCAAATTGACAAACTGTCAAAAATAAGGTATTATAAGTATAATAATAGTAAAATAATTGGACCGCTGAAATTGATGCAGAAAGAAAAGAAAAATTTGCAAGAAATTAAAATCTGTCTTGCCTGTTCAAGCGGCGGCCATCTTGCGCAGCTGTACCAACTAAAACCTTTTTGGCGGGATAAAAAACGTTTTTGGGTAACCTTTGATAAGGAAGACGCAAATAGTCTCCTCAAAGATGAAAAACTTTATCACTGTCATTTTCCTACAAATAGGAATATCCCGAATCTAATTAAAAACACGTTTCTTGCATTTAAGGTATTAAGAAGGGAAAGACCAGATTTAATAATTTCAGATGGAGCTGCTATTGCGGTACCTTTCTTTTATATTGGAAAACTATTTAAAACAAAAAATATTTATATTGAAGTTTTTGATAGGGTAGACAAACCTACAATGACAGGAAAATTAGTCCAGCCAGTGTGTGATAAAACTATCGTGCAATGGGAGGAAATGACTAAAGTCTATAAGAACTCAATTAATCTGGGAAGCATTTTTTAGGAGTATTATGATTTTTGTTACAGTAGGAACTCACGAACAACAGTTTAACCGGTTAATAAAGAAAATAGATCAGTTGAAAAAAGACGGACATGTTAAGGATGATGTTTTTATTCAGACCGGTTTTTCTGACTATATTCCAGAAAGCTGCGATTGGAAGAAGTTCTTATCTTATGAAGAAATGATTCAAAAGATAAAAGACGCCAAGATAGTCATTACGCATGGTGGACCATCCAGCTTTATACTTCCGCTTCAATATGGAAAAACTCCAATAGTCGTTCCGCGCATGAAGAAATATGATGAGCATGTTAATGACCATCAAGTTGAATTTTGCGAGAGATATAATACAACTTTCCCCAATAGAATTATCTTGCTGGAAAACATAATGAAAATGGTAGAGAAAATAGAACTAGCCAAGACGATAAAAGGAAATGTGAATAATAATAATAATTCTATTATTTTTTCTCAAAATCTCAATAGAATTATAGATAGGATAATACTATGAAGAAAATATCTCAATTCCATCGATTTTATAAGAAATATATTAATAGATTATTACTGATTAATGATATGGAGTTGATATGCTGAAATATTCAATAGTTATGCCAACATACAATACCGGCGAGCGATTAAGAAGAAGTATAGATAGTGTAATAAATCAAACGTACGCTAATTGGGAGTTAATCATTATAGATGATGGCTCTACCGATAATACCAAGAATATTCTTAATAGGTATTCAAAATTAGACTGCAGAATAAAAGTATACTCTCAGAAAAATCAGGGGCCTGGTGTTGCAAGAAATAATGGAATAAAAAAATGTTCAGGTAAATACATAGCATTCATTGATTCTGATGACTATTATGAAGAAGATTTTCTAGAACAAGTAAATGCCAAGAATGTAGAGGTGGAACAAGATATCATATTTGTCAACGGCGTTAATGAGTATAACAATGGAAAAAAATGTGGTGAATATAATTTTCAAAAATACAAATACAAGGATATAGATCAAATTTTAAGACTTCAAATTATGGGAATAATCCCATGGGGTGGCGTATTTAAGGTTGTAAAAAAAGAAATAGCAAAAAAATGTCTATATTCAAAAATAGACGTAGGGGAAGAATTGCTATTTAGTGTAAAATCACTAGAGATAGCAAAAAATATTTCATTTGTTGATAACACATTATACCATTATGTATATAATGAAAAAGGTCAACATACTCTAGGTGGACTTGATCCATGGAATGAACTATGTTTTATGATGAAGAAAGAGATGATCAAGAGTGGTGAATATTATAAGTATAATCAGGAACTGAATAGCTTAGCTTTAAAGGCCTTATCTATAGCATTATATAGGCACTCGTGTGTACAAAAATATTCTGTTGCAAGAAAAAAATATAAAAAGATAATAAAAAAATATTCGGACAATTTTGATATTTTTGATATAAGAACTAAAGACCTAGATTATACAACTAATATTATAGCTATGTTAATTAAGCTAAGAGCCTATTTTATTATATATTTGGCATCAAAGCTAAAAAAGGGAAAAATTGGTGCATAATATGGAGAATTTTTATTTCATTTTACTGATTTTACCAGTGATAGCGCTATGTATACTTGCAAATAAAACAGAAAAGAAATTATATCTATATACTTCAATTGTATATTTATCGCTACTAGTAGGCCTTAGAGGAGTAAACGTAGGTATTGATACAGTGCAATATTACGATGCTATAAATAGTGGATTTCCAATTAAGTGGAAATTTGAAGAGATTGGTTTTAGGTATATCTCAACTGTTTTAATGGATATTTTTAAAAATGCGACTATTGTTATTTTAGTATATTCATTTATAACTAATGGATTACTAATGTTAAGACTCTGGGATTTTAGAAAACATTGTAATTTTCCAATGATGATTACGTTATATTTGTTGATATATATATTTTTCCCTATGAATATAATGCGCCAATTTATTGCAATATCGATTATTTTTTATTCAACCAAGTTACTGGATAAAAAGAAATATATATTATTTTTTGCAATAGTTTTATTAACTAGTCTAATACATAAAACAGCATTTTTATCTCTTATTTTTATCTTAGTATATTATTGGGGGACTTTAACAAGAAAACAAAAAGTTCTATCATTGATACCGATATTCATTATGACAGCTATAAGCTTAGTCTACATAATTGAATTTGAAGATGATCATATTAGTAATTATTTTTCAGTCAATAATAGTATTAATAATCTAAATATTACATTTATATATAGAGCCATTATATTTATTATTTCATACTTATTTTATAAAAGTGGAAAAAAGATTGTCGTAAATAATAGCTATGCATTCAAGAATAACGATATTACTATAGCCCATAATGATGACGATTTTAATTTTAAATACATATCTATTTTTTATCTAATTGGTTTGTTATTTTCATCTACCGGTATGTTTTTTGGTTATATGAATAGGATTGGGTTATACTATATGTGTTACGAAGTAGTGTATTGGGGATTTTTAATAAAAAATAGTAAGAATCGTTCTCTTAATTTTATATTAATAATGATCTTTGCAGTATATGTATTTTTTGTAGAGTTAATTGGCAATGGAAGTGGAATATTCCCGTATCAAACAATACTTTTAGGATAGTGAAATGAGAAATAAGTTAAGTATTATTATTCCAGTTTATAATGTAGGTATTTTATTAAAAAGATGCCTAAATTCTATCGTAGATCAGAAATGTGTAGGATTAGAGATTATTCTAGTGGATGATGGATCTACTGATTATTCATTAAAAATATGTGAGGATTATTCTAAAAAATATAAGTTTATAAGTACATTTCATAAAAATAATGGAGGCGCATCTTCGGCACGTAATTTTGGTCTTAAATATGCTTCTGGGGAATATATATGGTTTATTGATAGCGATGACAGAATAGAGAAAGATTCACTTGAAAAACTCATGTCAGTAATTAATAGGTATAAGTCAGATGTCTTTATTTGCAGTTCAAAAAAGGTGACAGAATCTGGAGAAATTGTAGATGAGTGTAAATATAGTATTAATCCTGGTCAATATTCAAGCAGTGATTTTATGCTAGTATTAGAAAAAAATCCAAATAGCGTAATATTTGCACCACAATATTATATTGCAAAAAGAGATTTTTTGTTGAGAAATAAGATATATTTTCATGAAGGCATAATTCATGAGGATGAACTATGGATTCCGCAATTATTAATAAAAGCAGATAATATATATTACTCTAATTTGAATATATACTATCATTACATGAGAAACGAATCAGTAATGCATTCAACTAGCTTAATAAAAAGTGGAGTTAGCTGTTTTTTTGTGGCTAATGAGTTGTTTAAGATATACGATAATTCCGGTAGATGTGACCTACGTTTTCTAAGGGATAAGGCAGTTAACATTTTTTTGCAAGCAGTTTGGAAAATACCTAATTTTATTAATGATAATAAGAAGAATAAAAGGAATATATTAATGAAAAACTCTTTTTTTATAAAAACAAAAATGAAATCCCTATTGTTTTTTATCTCTCCAAAATTATATTTATTTTTTCATTCTAAAAAAGAATTACCTTCAAAAAAAGCAGGCATAATCACGATAATAGATAAGGATAACTTTGGGAATCGTCTACAAAATTATGCACTGTCTTATTATTGTAATGAAAAATTAAAGATAAATACTCTTACGCTAGAGAATTATGATTATATGAATAATAGGAAGTTTTTTCTTGCTAGGGTTTGTAAGCATTTTATTTATAATTTTAATATAGATAAAAATGAACAGTGTAATATTGATAGAAAAAATAATTTTCAAATTTTTGATAATAATATTAAATATTTTAAGAGTAGGGTCTGTGCATTTTCTAACCTAAATAAGTTCCAGTATCTTATTGTAGGTTCTGATCAGGTTTGGAACCCGAATTTTAGAAGATTAAGGGATCTGGATGTCTTAAGATATGTAAAAAAAAGTAAAAAGATTTCCTATGCAGCATCATTTGGTGTTGAAGAAATAGAAAGAAAATATGAGAAAAGAATCCGAAGAGACATATCGAAATTTGATGATCTTTCTGTACGAGAAAGATCAGGTCAGAAAATTATAAAGGATATGTCTGGAAAGAATGCTGAGGTTCTAGTTGATCCAACTATGTTATTATCTGGTGATGAATGGAGGAGGATAGCAAAAAAACCAATAATGAAGCCTAATAAGAAATACATACTATGTTATTTTTTGGGAGATAATAGTGAGGAAAGAAAAGATGAAATTAATAGGGTCGCAAGTAATAAATCGTATGAAGTAATTAATTTATTAGACAAAAATGATAAATATTACAGTAGTGGACCGTCTGAGTTTATATGGCTAATTGATAATGCTATGTTGGTATGTACGGATTCTTTTCATTCATCAGTATTCTCTATAATTTTAAATACACCATTTATTGTCTATGATAGAGAGCAGAAAAAGATGAAAAACATGGGGAGCAGAATAAGCACATTACTACAGAAATTTCGGCTTGAGTCAAGAAGATATAATGGATCTTATATAACGCCAGATCAACTTTTGTGTGATTATAGTGAAACGTATAGAATTTTAGATAAAGAAAGAGAAAAAAGCAAAAAATTCTTAAAAAAGGCACTTAATATTAACCAGGAGTAGAAAAAATATGATTAATAAGAAAAAAATTATAGAGGAAGCAGAGAGAAGCTTAAGGAATAACAATAAAGTTAAATTTAAAATTTTAATAAAAGATTTTTTAAACAGAAAAAGCATAAAAAAAGATTATATATTTTGGCCTAATGCCCTAATTGTTTATGGTCTAATATTGTGTAACAAAAAGACGTCTATTTACTTAGTAAATAGACAAGTAGAATTGTTTAGAAGGAAAAAATATAAAATCACAAATTTTGATGACGCATTAATGATTTATCTTTTAATTAAATATAGAACATTATTAGATGTGAAAGATATTGATATAATTAAAGAAAGAATGTTTTTAGAAATTAAAAAATACAAAAATAAAATAATACCATATAGAGAGACTGACCCTAATGATATATTCATAGATCTATTAGGAATGGTTACACCGTTCTTATGTATCTATAGCAATAATAGTCAAACAGATATAATTGATTGGAGTGTATCACAGTTTGATTTTTTTATTAAATACGGGATTGATCAGGAAACTGGATTACCATTTCATTCATATGATTTACAAAGCAAAGACAAGAACGGAATCGTAGGTTGGTCAAGAAGTCTTGGTTGGATACTATTTGGACTTTCTGAGTGTATTGACTGTTTATATGAAAAACAGGATTCAAGATATTCCAAATTATTAAATTATTATAATATGATTTTTGAAAGGACTATAGAATATATTCGAGAAGACGGAGGATATTCGTGGCAAATAATAACAAAAGATGGACATCTTGATACTTCTGGAACTGCTATGATATTATTGTCACTTTTAACTCTAAAAACTAGAAATCTGATTGATGATAAGTATGATAAATATATTCACAAAATGATGAACTGTTTAAATAACAACGAAGTTAATGGAAAAATAATAAATTGTTCCGCAGAATGTCGCGGTTTGGGGCTATATCCACAAATATACGGTAGTTATCCATGGTCAGTCGGCCCTACTTTGGCTTCATTAATGAAATATAGCAAACTTTTTAGTGATAGATCA
This sequence comes from uncultured Candidatus Saccharibacteria bacterium, assembly GCA_963540965.1. Taxonomy (GTDB): domain Bacteria; phylum Patescibacteriota; class Saccharimonadia; order Saccharimonadales; family Saccharimonadaceae; genus Nanosyncoccus. The sequence continues at coordinate 8,816 of CAUTSA010000001.1, read as the reverse complement.
AAGGGGTAATATATGTCAAAAAATAGAGAGCTAGCAAAAAACACGGCGATTATATTTATAGGAACATTTTTTACTAAATCTGTCCAATATTTTTTGTTACCGATATATACTGGATATTTAAGCTCATCAGAATTTGGCACTGTTGAGCTTTTTAATAATCTGACTTACTTAATAGTCCCCGTCATTGGATTGCAAATAGAGCATGGATTATTTAGATTTTTAATTAATGAAAGAAGAAATGAAATTGGAAAAAAAGAATTAATATCTAGTTCTATCTTTTTTACACTCACTCTAAATATTTTTTGTTTTCTAATATTTTTCTTAGTGAGTTCAATAATAAGCTATGATTTTAAGTGGTTGCTTTGTTTAAATCTTTTTCTTTGTAACCTATCATCGATAATGCTACAAATATCTAGAGGCTTTGGAGATAATAAAAAATATTCTATAGCATCTATTGTAATGACAGTTGCAACTATAACATCTAGTTTAATTTTATTGATAATATTTAATTTTAAAGTGTTGAGTTTGTTATATGGATCTATCGTTGGGTATATTTTGGGGGTAATATATCTTTTCTGTAATCTTAAAATTTATAATTATCTATCAATAAAATGTATTAAAAAAAAGATAATAATAGATATAGCAAAATATTCTATACCTATAATTCCAAACACTTTATCATGGTGGGTTCTTTCTTCTTCTGATACAATTATTATATCCAGTACTATTGGACTGTCATCGGTAGGACTCCTTTCTGTTGCATACAAAATATCAAGTATCGGAATTACATTATATAATGTCTTCAATATGAGCTTAACAGAGTCCATATCGCTGCATATAGATGAAGATGATACTAAAGATTATTTTAATAAAATATACAATTCAATTGGTAATCTGTTTATTTCATTTACTATAATTTCGATATCATTTATGCCTTTTATATTTAAGGTATTAGTTAATCGTGAGTTTGACAATTCTTATGGCTTAATCCCCATTGCAATGGTCGCTTCGATCTTCCAGATCTTATCTACAATGTTTGGCACTATTTATATTGCAAAAAAGAATACAAAATCAATAGCATTAACATCATTCTTTGCTGCTACAATCAATATACTGGTAGACTTAGCTTTAATTGGGTTTGTAGGCGTTTATTCTGCTGTAGTTTCAACGTTAATATCATACTTAATTTTGTTTATATATAGATTAATAGACATAAAGAAAAGATACCTAAAAGTACAACTGGAACACAGTCTTATTATAAATCTAGCATTGTTAGTGGTAGTATTTTACCCGATTAATTACATTGATAATATATATATTAAAATCGTCATTGCAATACTTGCGGTTGTATCATTTATCTTAATTAATAAAAATAATATAAGGTATATTTTAGGTATAATTCGTAAAAAAATAAGTCAAAAAAATCACAAAATATGAACAATAATATGAGACATAAAATGAAAAACACAAAAATTTCACTTAAACCATTCGGAATAAGCATTCTCTACAGTAGGGCAAAACTAGATTATTCTTTTTTATTCTTCTATGGTCAACTATAAAATATTAAGATTAAAAAACAAGATCTTAATATGAGCAACGTAATATTTTCTGATTAAACTGAGAGATTTTAATATAGTATTTTAATCTAAATTTTAATAATTAACCCTCAAAATCTTTGAAAGACAAGGATATTTGCAAGAGAATGGATTGAATTTGCTACCAATTTACTACTTCTGAGAAAAAGCCTTAATTTACTGTAAAAACTCTTGCAGATAAAAGAATTTTGCCATAGATACGAAAAATGTATTACGGTGGTCAAAATTAAACAAGAAATCGTAAAAATCGGTAATCTTTCGCTTCTGTCAAAGGAAGCATAAAGACGCCGCTTTTTTGCCCATGCTACGAAATTGAGACATATACAGGCTTGATATATAAGGCTTTCACAGCGGCGGTTTTGACAAAGTAATGAAAATTGCTTTTTCTTTCAAAATCATCCTTTAACTAAGTGGCATAAGGAAAAATTTTAAAATAAAGACGGACGTGGCAATTATGTTATAGTCGCTACTTCCGTTTTTTTATTATCCAAGCTCCTTTATTGCGTTTATGATGGATGAACTATTCCATCCTACGATTTTATTAGCTGCATCTTTGACTTTAGCAGAAGTCTTTTCTGAAGCCCATGGCTCTACCGCAATAATAGGTTTTGGAATTAAAAATTCCGTTTGAGCAATCTCAATTTCCTTATTTATCCACTTACTGTATGTTGAATATACACCAGCCATTATTATAACTACACTTGCTTTTGAAACTTGTGCTTTAATTGCGTTGTATAGTTCTTTACTGGTTCCGGCATTATGAATCGGATCATTTTGGGGAACTGAATAATCTGAATAAGAGAAATTTGGATCTTTATCTAACAATTTGATTAATCCCTCATAAGCGTCTGAATATGACCAAGAATGACTTATAAAAATATGATATGTTTTTGACATTTATTTTCTCCTTTCTTTAATGCAATATTGACAATTATATTGTTTAAAGTCTTTTATCTTTTGATAGTTTCCAATAGTGTAGGCCTGATGCAGTTAATTTGCATGTTTTTCTTTCCATTGCTGCAAAGTACATATGATCTGCACCTACAGGTTCAACCAGTCCAACACTCTCAAAAAGCTGTAATTCCTTAAATATAGCAACATTTGATAAATCTGCATAGGGTTCTATTACATTGTGCTCTATATCTGGAGAGTTTGTATATTCAAATGATGGGTCAAGCTGATATTCGTCCGATGGTGTTTTGAAATACGTGCTTAATTTTCTTAATATAGCTCTTGAAACTTTGGCTTGTATTGTTCTCAGCGGAAGAAATTGTGAAATATTAGTTTTGAAAACTGGACGTTGTTGCCACGCACCCAACGATTGATCAATGAATGAGTATAAACTTGCTGGTGTAATATTCCCACCTATATCCGCAGCTCCACCTTTTAATCCCTGAATAAGCAAATCTGTAAACACTCCATGATGAATATCTCCATTTTCTGCAGACGTTTGCCAACTTTGACTTGCAGCTATAATAGTAACTCCTTTTCCAAGAATCGAATCATTGTTGACCAATAAGGATTCTCCCATCTTCCCAGCAAAACAACAATCAAGTATAATAACTTTGTTTTTACATTTTGAGTTGTTTGTCCAGTTTAGAATGTCTGACATTCTGACACCATAGTCTCCGCTTGAAGAATCTGTTGTACATAAATAGCCACCATCCTTATTAGTACCATGTCCTGAAAAATATAGTAAAGCTATATCGGAATCTCCCTCAAAAAGTTCCTCAATAGCTGAACGTAAAGTTGATTTTGAACAACTATTAATGATAGATTTTACCTCAAAATTCGGAGAACCATCACCATTAGACTCTATCAAATCTTTAACTGCAATAGCATCATTATTACACCATAATAGTGGACAGTCTGGATAGTTATTTAGTCCGACAATTACCGCCTTTTTCAAAATTATACCTCCTTAATAATATTTACTTATCGGTATAATAAGCATTTTATAATCAGTATAATTGTACTATATTTTAAGAAGTTCTGAAAGATATGCTTTAAGATCCAGGACCTTTACAATAAAAAGACAGTAACTATTGACTACCTACTCGAAGCTCTGATAAAATACCAACCGCAAACCCTAAACGGAAAATAAATCATGAATAAACAAAAAATCAACACAATTGTCGGATCAGTCGGAGCTTTTATCGGAGTTTTTGTCTTTATAACCTACATCCCACAAATCATAGCTAATCTCAGCGGCAATAAAGCCCAACCATGGCAACCACTCACCGCTTCAATATCATGTCTCATCTGGGTCATTTACGGTTGGACTAAGGAGCCAAAAAAGGACTACATCCTCATTATTCCAAACTTTGCTGGTGTCGTGCTCGGATTCCTGACATTTGTGACCGCACTGTAGTCGTTCCGGATATTAATATTCTTCCTGAGATTAATATTCTCACACGGATTCTAAATTCAGCAGTCACCACACTTAGTTTTTACTTGACACCCATGTTTTCTAGTGATAACATATAAGTATTAAAACCTCCCCCCGATATTGTTTCGGGACTAGGAGGTTTTATTTTTTATTAACTACGGTTTATTTAAATTAGAACCTAAACTCCAGTCTCGGCGCCCTCAGTCATAAAAACTTATCTTCTTGACATATCAACTCAACTGGTATATATAATACTCATAATCCCTTAAGTAAGGATTATGCTACTATCGAAGTTTATTGGGCCTCTATAATAATATAGATTTCTAATAATCTATGTAAAGCTCTAAGGTATTTCCTCGTGAAATACCTTATCTTTTTTCATACTAGTGAAATACTTTATTTTTTCTAGCTATTATATTTTTCTCATATCACTCGTCCATTCCGCTTTTGCATGACAAAACAAAAAGTTGTGCTATAACATGAATATGAAGTACTCTTTAGGACTGGATATCGGCACCACATCCTGTGGTTGGTCCGTGATTAATTTAGATAAAAAACGTATTGAAGATCTCGGAGTTCGTATCTTTGAAGGCGCAGAAAACCCTAAAAATGGCCATTCTCTTGCCACTCCACGTCGTGAAAAACGCGGCATGCGAAAACGTCTTCATAGGTGCCGCATCCGTCTCAACTTTCTCAAACAATTCTTTATTCAGCAAAAAATCCTAAGTAGCCAACAAATCGAATCTCTCCTCGCGCCACATAAAAACCAACTTGATCCTTATATTGTTCGTGAAAAAGCTCTTCCGCTAGGTTTATAGCGGTGATCTTCTTATTTTCTGGTTTTGGATTTTGACTAATGAAGGATAGCAAACAAATAACTATAGCAATAAATATTGATATAATAATGATTATCTTTGTTTTTTCATGGTTTTACTTTCTTGATTGGTTCCCAAAAAATGTGAGCACTCTGAATATTTAGAGTGCTCACAACTAAAATATTTATTTTATAGCCCAACTTTACTTATGCCATACTCGGCTTGTCCTTGAGTAAATTTCTCAAATTTTAGCTGTTTGATTAGGCTATCACGGCTGAAAGAAGTAGTGTCAAGATAAGATTTGGCTTTTTTAGTCGCCTGCTCGTTCCAGTCAACAGTAATGTGATCGACCGTGTAAATAGCATCACTTTCTGGAAATTTCTCAAATTTTAACTGTTTGATTAAACCATCTCTTGAGAATGCGGTGAATGATAGATAGCTCTCAGCCTTTTTAACTGCATTCTGTTGACTAACAGTAGGGGCCTTACCCTTGGAATAGATTACGTTAATTGTGCTACCTTCACTCGTGGCAGTATTAGCTGCTACGGATTGACTAATAAATCCACCGTTAGTTACTGTGTCTGAGTACTCTTTGGATTCAACACAGTTAACTTTATTCTACTCACACCAAGTTGCAATATCATTATATTTCATGTCCTTGAAATCAATGACTGTAATTTGTTTTGTGCTATGCATTGGCGTTCCGCTATCGTTATTCTTCCCCTGCCCATAAATTCCGATAATAACAATAACTACGATAACCCAAAACCACCACTTTTTGTAAACTGGTTTTTTATTTAATTCTTTTCCTTCCGCCATAGCGAAATTTCCTGAAGATTAAATTCTATTACTCTGAATATACAACAAACCCCATAGTTTGCAAGCATAATGGGAGAGAATATTTCGAAGTTATAGATAAAATATGACCAACAAGCTGATTATCCTCTATAAAAAATATGCTGTATAGTACAGAATACAATAAATATATATAATCACCATAAAATCATTGATCTTATAGTGTGCTTTATGGAATTTTAAGCCCTGCAAATTAAACGATCTGACCTTATAATCAACATGAGTAAAAATGATATCAAACGAACATAAGCATTATATAAATGAATCCATTTTTTTTACATAGGAAACCAACGAGTTTGATATGTTTTTATGTAAATAGCTGCTGGAAGTATGTGATATAATTTATATTAATGACATTCGAAGTCCTAATAGTAAAAACCAGAGTAAACAATGGTATGTATTATACTATTCGTAATCTTCTCGACAAACACCCCATTTCAGACGGGTTATTTCTAGTACTCGATACTCCAGGTGGTGATCAAATGTATGCTTATCGCACTATGAAATATCTAGACAATCTGTATAAGAATAAGCCCGTATATGTGATTGTGCCGGATATGGCAATGAGTGCTGGAACGTTGATGGCGTTAGGTGCAGACAAGATTTATATGTTTCCAGACTCCTGTATGGGGCCGCTAGACCCTCAGAAGCCTCACCCTGAAGACGATACTATGATTTCTACGCTAGACATCAGAGATGCAATATCTACCATTGCCGCACAGACAGCAGCTGCTACTAGGATAATTTTACAAGATAATCTTGAAGTAGGTATGCCTAAAACATTAGCCATAAAACTAGCCACTGATTCTGCCGTCAAGTTATTCCAGCCGATTACCAGCAAAATTGATCCATACCATTTAAACGAGAGTGTGCGTGTTTCAGAATTAAATTCCATGTATGGTGCTAGGTTACTAATGATGCGGATGACAAAAGAAAATCCCTCGAAGGCTATCAGCATTAGTAGTGATTTAACTAATAATTATATGTTCCATGGCTATGCTATAACACTAGATGAAGCTCTTTCAAAAGGACTTGCAGTCGAAGACCTGTCGAATTTATCTGAATGGACGCAGATTGAAAAAAATTATCAAAAAGCACAAGACATCACAATAAGCAGTATATCATCCTCTTCTGTAGTGAAAGACAACGACCCAAAAATACAAAGGGAGAAAGGGGTAAAAAATGATTAATTTACCATATACTACAAAATATGTTGCGACCGACAACAGTTTAAATAAATCGTTTATGGATCAAGTAGTAGAGCTGACGCAAAGTGCTCGTCAAAGACAGACAGAAATTATGCAGCGCAAGCTTGAGCGTGAACTTGACACTAAACGCACCACTATGAAGTCAACAAGAAAAATTAATCCAACAAAGAAATCTATCAACAAAAAACCATAAAAAACACAGTCGCCTTGACTAGTTGTCGAGAAACCATAGGAGAAAATATGGAGGAAACAGTAACTATCTTGCGCTCGGCACGTAAGGACTATAAATTAAAAAAAATAAAAAAATAGAAAATAAAAGTCTTATGGATAGAATGGTAGTCTGGAGTGAATTGACTATGCAGGAAATAGGATATCAAGATCATCTATCTAAAGAATGGAGGATTCATCCATTCTTGGGTTGAAGATGAAAAGGACCCAGTACAAGCCGAATCTTAATACTCATTTATCAGGTTAGATATATGTTGAAAAAACTAGTCTGACAATATCCGTGCATTTACTAGCGCTGCACGGAAATATATTTTTATTATACTGTATATCATTTGTTGCTGAGTGGCTACAGTAGTGCTTGTGCAATTTCTTGTTTATCTGGATCACCATTTTGAGTAATAAGATAACGGGCATACCCAGATAGCTCAAAATTTATTAACTCTCTCTTTGCCCCACTATCTACAGTGACCATTTTTGCTGCTTGGCGAAAATGGTCTTTTATGTTGTAATATATTTTATTATAACACCTCCTACACCACCACCTCAAACTCCGCCCCGCGGCCCTCACTACTTCGAAGTACAATTTTGTACCCCTGTCGCTCCGCCAAATTCTTCGCAATCGCCAGCCCCAGCCCATGACTCGTCTTGTCCTCCGTCCTAGTCCTCGCCGCATCAACCTGATAAAATCGCTCAAAAACCCTCTTTTGGTCCTCCTTCTTCACCCCTGCCCCATTGTCTTTCACGCTAAATGCCACATTTTTTCCGCGTCGCCCTGCCCGCAAATAAATAATCTTTTCCCCTGAATACTTCATCGCATTATCTGCAAAAATCGTCAAAATCTGCTCCAGTGTATTCTTCGCCGCACTCGCTCGCAAATTTTTCCCAAGATTCATCTCCGTCTCAATCTTCACCCCTCGCTCCCTCGCTACTGGTGCCAATTTCTCTTGCAAGTCAGCTAAAACCTCAGGCACGCTAATCTCGGTCAACTTCTCGGGTTCGCCATTCTCCCGCGCCACATCCAGCATAGAAGCTGTCAGTTCCTTCATTTTCAAAATCTCTTCAATATTCTTCTCGATCACTTCGCGCGCCTTCTCCTCTGGTAAACTCTTCTTCCTCAGTGCCACCTCATTTCGTACCAGCATTGCGGTTAGTGGTGTTTTTAGCTCATGACTCGCATCAAAGATAAATTGTGTCTGCTTCATCATTGCTCTCTCAATTGGCGCCAAGGTTAATTTTGCCAAACTTCGGCTCACAAAAATTCCAATCACAAAAATCCCAAGATTAAATCCCGCCAGGGAATAAATAATCGTCATCCGTGTCGTATTGTCTCGCCTCTCTAATCGCTTGCGAAAAGTATTCTCAAAAGAATGTTCCTCAAATTCTGGCGCCTCCACACTGACATTCGAGTTCTCCTCTTCGCTTGGCAGGAGTGGCCTATTCAAGCTCGCTGTCGAAAGTAGATAAATAATTCCCGTAAAAATCAAGGACAGGGTCATGATTACTGCCAGGTAGCTCAAAGTCAAACGATTTACTTCAGATTTTCTCATTATTTCTATTCTAACTTATTTTCAAAATTACTTAACCCTGCTCTGTGGGACATAAAGACTCAAAACAGCTTATTTCGTCTTCTCACCCACAATCTTATAGCCAAATCCAGGCACGGTCTGGATTAATTTTTGCTTATAAGGTTTATCAATCTTCTTTCGCAAAAACATAATAAATAATT